>JAFSYU010000027.1 GCA_017443595.1 Clostridia bacterium | reverse complement strand
TTAAGATAATTTCATAAAAGTCAATACACATCCCTCCGGAATACCGGGGGGATGTTTCTTTTTCGGGAAAAGCTCTTTGTCACAGGGAGGTAAACATAGGCTCCTCCTTTGGGGGAGCTGTCGCGCAGCGACTGAGGGAGTTTTACTCCTTCCGTCACTTCGTGACACCTCCCTCACGAGGGAGGCAATTTATGGCTCCTCCTTTGGGGGAGCTGTCGCGCAGCGACTGAGGGAGTACTCCCTCCGTCGTGCTTTCGCGCGCCGCCTCCCTCGAGGAGGGAGGCGAAGCCTCATCCGTCGCGCTTTCGCGCGCCACCTCCCTCGAGGAGGGAGGCGAACTCCCTCCGTCACGCTTTCGCGCGCCGCTTTCCTCGAGGAGGGAGGCAAAGCCTCATCCGTCGCGCTTTCGCGCGCCACCTTCTCCCAAAGGAGAAGGCAAAGCCTCATCCGTCGCGCTTTCGCGAGCCGCCTCCATCGGGGAGAGAGGCAAAGCCTCATCCGTCGCGCTTTCGCGCGCCGCCTCCATCGAGGAGGGAGACACAGCAAAGCGCCTGTTTTGAAGAAGGGGTTTTAAATATAAAAACCGCACGATTATTTTACGAAATATAGGTTGACAATATCCTAAAATAAATGTATAATAACGCCATGAACATATCGGAGGGCGGAGTATGAATATAAACGCTGAAAAGATAGTTGCTATATCGGAGGCAAACCAGAATTTTTCAAAAACGGCGCGCCTTGCGGACAAGCTCGGAGAAGTATTCATATTTAAAAACAACAAACCGAAATACAGACTTGTCGTTATAAACGACGAAGAAGCCGCGGTTGAAGAAGCGGCGCCGGAAGTAAACGAAAAAAAGCTGAAACGGATCCTTAAAATCATAAAAAGATCCCGCAAATCGCTTGAAGAGCTTTTGCGTTTATCGTCCGATAAAGGATAAAACTGTAACGTTTTGAAACAAAAAGTAATTTACTACACAGACGAGCATAACGACGAGTTTTCAAAAGCAAAAATAACGCCGAAAAAGATCGACGGCGGCTATAAGTATATAAGAAACCGGTTTTTGAGCGGATTTTTATATAACGTTGTCGCGCGGCCGCTCGCTTATGCTTATACAAAACTGAAATACGCGCAGAAAACCGTTGGAAGAGATAAGCTGAGACCGTATTTGAAACAGGGCCTGTTCATCTACGGCAATCACACGCAGGCGGGCGGCGATCCTCTGATACCAAACGTGTTTTGCTTTCCCAAAAAAGTGTATTTCGTCGTGCATCCGAATAACGTCTCAATGCCCGTTTTCGGCGCCTTTATGCCGTATTTAGGCGCGCTGCCGCTGCCGGACAACATGGCGGCTTACAGGAATTTCTTATCCGCCGTATCTCAGAGAACAAAAGAAGGCGCGGCGGTCGTGATATATCCGGAAGCGCATATATGGCCGTATTACACCGGCATACGCGATTTTCCCGAAACGTCGTTCGGCTATCCGTGCAGGGAAAACACGCCCGTATTCTGCTTTACGAACACTTACAAAAAAAGAAAAGTATTTAAACGCCCCAAAATAATAACGTATATAGACGGTCCGTTTTTCCCGGACGAAAGCCGGCCTTTGAACAAACGTACAAAGACGCTCAGGGACGAGGTCTATAACACTATGTGCGAAAGATCAAAACTGTCAGACTGCGAATATATACGCTATATAAAAAAGGAAACATAATAATGGTAAATATACTGTTCTGCGGCAACGGCTACGTTTTTGACGGTATGCTGACGTGCGCGCTGTCAATAATGAAACGGTCCGACTCAAAAGAGCCGTACACGTTTTACGTCTATACGATGGACGTGTCGCATATAAAACCCGCGTACACTCCGATAGACGACGGCATTATAGCGTATTTTGACACGGTGATAAAAAGCTACAATAAAGAAAACCGCGTTATAAAAATAGACGTTACGGATATTTATAAAAAGGAATTCGCGGGCTGCCCGAACGAAGGCGCGTACTGTTCGCCGTATACGCTGATACGTCTGTTTGCGGATATGATAGACGGTATGCCGGACAAGCTTCTGTATCTTGACGCGGATATAATGTTCAACCGCGACATACATCTGCTCTACGATACTGACGTGAGCGAATACGAATACGCCGCGGCGCGCGACCATTACGGCAAGTATATGATAAAACCGGATTACGTAAACGCCGGAGTACTGCTGTTCAATCTCAAAAAAATGAAAGAAACGGGATTGCTCCGAAAAGCGCGCGAGCTTATAAAGACAAAAAAGCTCGTTTTTGCGGATCAGTCCGCGATAATCCGTTCCACTTCAAAAAAGAAAATGCTGCCGCAGCGGTTCAACGATCAGAAATTTTTACATAAACATACGGTGGTGCGCCACTTTTCAAAGCGTTTGTTCTGGCTTCCTTATCCTCATACGGACAACATAAAGCAATGGGACGTCAGCCGTGTGCACCGGATATTCAGATATTACGCATTTGACGACGTGCTGTACGAATATATTTATCTGAAGAAGAGATATGATAACGAGGTCAAGCAAAAATGAGCAGAAAAGAAATACCCATATTTTTCGCCTGTGACGATAACTTTGTAAAATTCACGCTTGTGTCGCTTTATTCGATCAAGAAGAACGCGTCTGAAGCGTTTGATTATAAAATATACGTTCTTCACACCGGTATCACCGGCAGGATGATGAATTTATTATACGACCTTGCAGACGAGCATTTTTCCGTCGTATTCCGCGACGTTACCGAATATTTAAAATCAATATCGGATAAGCTCCCGCTGCGCGATTATTATTCAAAAACAACGTATTACAGGCTTTATATAGCCGAGCTTTATCCGGAATACAGCAAGGTGATCTATATAGACAGCGACACGGTCGTGCAGGGCGATATAAGCGAGCTGTATAATACGGACATAGGCGACTGCTTTGTCGGCGCGTGTCACGAGCAGGCGATGGTGCAGACGGAAGAATTCGGAAAATACGTTGAGTCCGTCGTGGGTATCAACCGCCACAATTTCTTCAACGCCGGACTGCTTCTTATAAACTGCGACGAATTCAGAGCGCATCTGGTGCTTGACAAGTTCATACACTATCTTAATACTTACAACTTCGTCGTAACGCAGGACGAGGATTATCTGAATCTCATCTGCAAGGATCACGTATACTGGCTTGACCAGAGATGGAACACCGAGGTCTTCGGCGAAATACCGTATCCGCCGGAAGAAGCGAAGATGATCCATTATATTATGGTAAACAAGCCGTGGCATTACGACGACTGTCGTATGGGCGATATTTTCTGGGCGTACGCTAAGGAAACCGCGGTATACGACGAGATAAAAGCGATACTTGATAATTATACAAACGAGCAAAAAAAGCGCGACGCACAGTCCGCGGAAAGACTCCTGGCGCTTGCCGTTACGGAAACGAACAGGGAAGACAATTTCTACAACCGTGTAAACGCCAAGCGAGATCAGGGCAGAGTTGCGATTGTTAAAAAGATAGAAGAATACGAAAAAGCCGGCAGATTTGCAGAGGACGTGGAGGACGATCCGCCCACAAAACCTCTTTTGCCGGACGATATAAATTATTTGAGCAGAAACCCGTTATCCGCAGCCAAAACAAAGCTGGCGTTCGCGGCGGCGAGAAGATTTGTGGATAATCTGATCGCCGAGAAAAAGCTCATAATAAAAGAGATAAAGGGAATTGAAAATTTTGATTCGCTCCACTCAGGCGCGATTATAACCTGCAACCACTTCAATGCTTTTGACAGCTTTGCCATACAAATGGCGTACGAGGCGTCAAATCAGAGAAAACGCAGATTCTACCGTGTTATAAGAGAAGGAAATTATACGTCTTTCCCGGGCTTTTACGGATTTCTTATGAGACACTGCTATACCCTGCCGCTTGCGTCAAACCATAAAACGTTAAAAAAGTTTATGGAAGCGACGGACACGGTGTTAAAGAGCGGTCACTTTGTTCTCGTTTATCCGGAGCAGAGCATGTGGTGGAACTACAGAAAGCCCAAGCCGCTCAAAAACGGCGCGTTTATGTTTGCCTGCCGCAACAACGTACCCGTCCTGCCGTGCTTTATAACGATGAGGGATACGGACATAGTCGGCGACGACGGATTTTTCGTGCAGGAATATACGATCCATATAGGAAAACCGATAAAGCCGGATAAAAACCTGCCGTATACGAAAGCCGTTACAAAACTGGCGGAAGAAAACTACAACGTCTGGAAGGAAATATACGAAAAGGAATACGGCATACCGCTTTATTATACGACGGAGAAATAAAATCAGGGCGAGCAATGCTCGCCCGATTTTTGCTTTAGTCCTTATATTTTTTCGCGCGCTTTACATACTCTGCAAAGAACGGTTCGTTTTTGACCGGGTCAAACCAGCCCCAGCTGTTTAACGCAGCGAGGATCTCCGACAAAGGTCTATCACAGAAAACGTCGGGTTCGTCAAGCAGCTCCTTACTGCCGTCGGACAGCGTCAGGACCCCGCTTCCTTTTTCCGCGAATGCGTCGCCGAACAGCCACGGCGCGCCTACGGGCAGCTTTGTTCCTTTAGGGATGGCGTTCCATTTCTCGTAATACGTAAACGCCGTCTCCATATACTGTTTGCCTTTTTCATTCTCGCCGAAGCTGAACAAAGCCGCGGCTGCCAATAGACTCCTTCTTGCGTACGCTCCGTACCATATTTCCGGCAAAACACCGTCCTCGCCGAAGCTCTCCATTACGCGCATGGAAAACTGATTGTGTGACGCCGGAAAACGTCCGTCAAACCAGTTTATCGGATTTGCCTCAAACAGCGCGTGAAGCTGTATATTCAGATTTACAAGTCCCTGACGTCTGTAATACTCCTCAAAGTCGTGCTTATCCCAAAGCTCTTCGGCTTTTTGTTCATCTTTCGTTTTATAATATTCGGGCAGCTCCGTCTTTTTTCTTGATCCGCGTTTGTCGCAGAAAATCACCGTTCTGCCGTAGTTATCCTTAACGTACGTGTAGTCTGTGTAACCGACGTAATTTCTTACCGGGTTTATCAGATCGTAATGGCGGTGCAACCCGTCGTCAAGCGGGAAATATCCCTCGCCCGTTCCCTCGTACTCCGTCAGCTCGTATACTGCGCACAAAGCGTTTTCGGCATAATAATTTTCTGATCTTATAATGCCAATCCCGGGAGCGAAAGTATATGATTTTTTGCCGCCGAAATACTTGTGGTATTCCATATTACCGACAGTATTTATAGTTACACGCAGGCAACTGTCAAATTCACCGCAGGCAACTATGACTTTCCCCGCGTCCTCACACGTCAGCTCCGTCTTTATAAGCTCATCGTTATAATCGTAAAACTCCTTCACGGTGCGGAAGCCCGGGACCCATTGATCCGAATAGACGCAGCCGAAATTGTCAAACAGAAAATCATAGATATAATTGAAAAGCACCTGATTATCATATGCCGTACCGTCGGTGGACTTCAATTCAAAAGCGAATGCACGGCTTTGCTGTCTTATGACGCTGCCGGCTCTGACACTTAAAGCGTGATGTTCAAAGAAATTCCAAACGTTTTTATACCTGTCAGCTCCGGTTATGCCGTTTTCGTCCATCAGTCTGTTCATAACGGACGACGCGGCCTTTGCGTGCGCCTTCTGCAGCTTTGTTTCAGCATTGGCACAGAGCTTGTTGACGTAATCGCGTACGTCTATGACTTTAGCCTCGTGATCGTAATATTCAGAACGCACCGCGTACGCCATATCGGCAAAGCTGTGCTCGTCGTAATACAGCCGCTCCGTCTCGGATAAGACCGCAAGCGTCGCCTTTTCGTCGGAATTGAATACGACTTTTACCTTTATATTGCGGTAAACGGACGGATATTCCGACTGTCGCGTATATTCCCACGTATTGTCCGTATCAAGCGGCAGCAGGCTGTCGCTTTTTTTGACGCTGTAAGAGGATAAAACGACCGTCTCGACCTCGTCGTTTATTATCTCGCAGAATTTTACCATACCGACGCCGCGCTTGTAGCACGCGCGGTATACCTCGGACGCATAATCAGCGGCAGGTATTATTTCCCACAGCTCGCAGTCTTTAAATACGCCGGCGGGCGTATTTACCGTTTCCGCTTTGCTAAGCAGCGTAAGCGTTGTTCCGTCTGAGCCGGTCATAACGTATCCGGGCTCTGCGTTTTCTGCAAAAAACGATCCGTCACACCAGGACGCTGTCGGAAAGATACGGAACCAGGCGTTGACCGTCGGGACCCATTCGGTTTTATAATAGAAAATACTATCGTTTGTTCGCACCGGGCAGCCGTTTTTTAAAGAGAGCTCATATCCGGACGAAAATACTCTGAATTTGTATTTGTCCTTATCTTTGTATTTTGTGTCGCGCAGCTCGACCGTGTCTTCCGCGTAAACCAAGCTCGCGTATTGCACGCTGTCCTTCGGCAGTATTGCCTTCGCTTTTTGCAGCGCTTTCAATCCCTCTTCGCGTTTGTCCGTTTCAAAATACGCGTTTGCAAGCGCTAACCATTCGGAGCCGAGCGAGACCGGCAGGTCTTTGCCGATCAAACGCGGTATCTGCTTGTCGCGGATGAATTCTATTTTAGCTTCACCCGAAAGCTTTGCGTCCTCCTTTGAGCAGATAAAAGCCGTCGCCTCGTCGTTATGACCTTTTTCCGCGGCGTCAGCTATGCGCGCTGCGAGATCGTCGTTCTTTTTGCCGGGCAGCCACCAGAAGCCGCGCAAAAGCACGTCCGCCATTGCGTGATATTTTTTCTCGGATTCCGGCAGATCGGTAACGTCCGCTAAAACGTCCTTGTAAGCGAGCTCAAATCCCGTTTTATCCGTTCTGGACGACCATAATTTAAGTTCTTCTACCTTCTTCATTACGCGCTGTGTCAGCGTGTCGTTATAATCTTCATTCGTTGCCATAAGTTCACCCCTCAATCTCTTTCTTCCGTCGGACAGGTGCCATTTCACCGTGCCGACGGATATTCTCATTTTGTCCGCTATCTCCGCGACGGAAAGCCCTTCAAAATAGTGCAGGGTAATAACGGTCCGCACTTTTTCCGGCAGTGACTTTATCGCGTTGTGCAGTTCTTCCTTTTCGCTTGCGTCAATAAGCGCCGTCTCCGGTGAAAACGTACCGTCCGCTTCCGTGTTTTCGTATGCGGATATATCCATCCAGCCGCTGTACCGTGCGAGTATGTTTTTGGCGCGGTTTCTCGCGGCTTTGCACACCCACGCGCCGAATTTGGACGGGTCTGATAGCGTGTTCAGCTTCAGCCACGCCGCGACGAAAGCGTCCTGTACCGCGTCCTCGGACAGATATACCGAGCGCAGAACGGAATTGGCCTGTGCAAGAGCCGCGCTCTGCCAGCGCAGCACAAGCTCGCCGTACGCATCCTGATCGCCGGCAAGCGTCATATAAACGAGCGTTTCATCGTCGTATGATCTGTACGTAGCCGATCACTCCTTTCGTGTTTTTTCGAGTACTCTGCCTATTAGACAAATGAGATTGAAAAAAGGTTGGGGGAAAAAGAAAATTTTTTAAGTTCGCAATAGCGAGCTCATAACGACGGCGCAGCCGTCTCATAACTTTCGGCACATCCGAAATAATAACGCGACGCACGGGTAAATCCGTACGCCGCTCATAATTTATATTTTGACTTCTATTTTCGGATCGAACGACGGCATGAGCTTGAGCTTGAACAGGTTTTTCTTATGGAGCATATCTATGCGCTCTTTTGTCGCCTTGTCGTCTATTTTGCCTTCTCTTATATATCTGTCAAGCGTGGCGTATGTGAAGCCGAGGTTATCCTCGTCCGTTTTGCCGCAAAGCCCGTCGGACGGTTTTTTCTCGATAAGCGCCTCAGGCAAGCCGAGCACTCTGCCTATCGCCTTTACCTCGGCGACGGTCAGATGCGAGCACGGGCTGAAATCGCCTACGGAATCGCCGTAGCGCGTTGAATAGCCGACCCAGTCCTCGGACAGATTGCAGGTGTTTGCAACTCTGCCGTTGTTGCTCTGGCTCACGGCGTAGAGCGTTGACATCCTTATTCTCGGCGGCAGATTTATGCGCGACTGCTCCGACAGCTCAAACGGTATGCTCTTTTTAACGCCTTCAACGGCGTCTTTTATGTTGACGATATAATGGCGGATACCGAGATGATTTACAAGCAGCTTTGCCATGTCTATATCCTTCTGCTCGCCGTTAGGCATAAGCACGCCTATCACGCGGTCTTTGCCGAGAGCTTCGACGCAAAGAGCAGCCGTAACGGAGCTGTCCTTGCCGCCGGATATGCCTATTACGGCGTTGCAGCCCGGTCCGTTTTTTTCAAAAAATCTTCTTATCCATTTAACACAGCGGTCCTTTGTTTGTTTTGCATCAAATTCCATAACAACCTCCGCAAAAGTTTAATTTCGGCTGTATTTTACCACGTTTTTTTCGCATTTTCAACCTGATTTTATTAAGAAAAGCGCAAAAAAACGAAAAAATGTTCGCCTTTCCTATTTACAAACCGGCTTTTTTATGGTATACTGAAATAAAGAACAAATATTCGTGTTAAGGAGGCTTATATGAGCGAACTTAAACAAATAGAAAAAGATATACTTGACTATATAAGAACTACTATAAACGACGAGGGCTATTCTCCCAGCGTGCGCGATATAAGCACGGCGCTCGGTATAAAAAGTACGTCGACCGTCCATCTGTATCTGCATAAATTAGAAGAAAAAGGATATATACAAAAAGAGCAGGGCAAGAGCAGAACGATAAGAGTTGAAGGCACTTCTCAAACGGGTATTCCGATAATAGGCGAGATAGCCGCCGGGCTTCCCTTGTTTGCGGAGCAGAATTTTGACGGGCGCGTCGACTTCCGTGCGGACGGGTATGATCCGGAAAACCTCTTCGCGCTGCACGTAAAAGGCGAAAGCATGATAGACGCCGGAATACTTGACGGAGACCTTATAGTGATAGACGCCGGCAGCTACGCCGAAAACGGCGATATCGTCGCCGCCCTTGTCGACAACGAAGCGACGGTAAAGGAATTCTATAAGGAAAACGGCCATTACCGCCTGCAGCCGAAGAACGAAAAAATGCAGCCGATAATCGTCGATGAATGCACGGTATTGGGCAAGGTAATAGCGAGTTTACGGTATTATAAATAATGGAATTGCCTAAACGAAAAGATTTGCGGCTTAAACAATATGATTACAGCTCCGCCGGCGCATATTTTATAACAATATGTGTTAAAGACCGCAAAAGAATATTATCAGATATTGTAGGGGTCGGCGCCCACGACGACCCGATAAACAGCGCCAATTACGACCTGCAAATACGATTGACAGATACCGGCAAGATAACCGAAAGAGTTTTGCTTTCAAGCAATAATATACCCGGTGTGAAAATCGACAGATACGTAATAATGCCTGATCATATACACGCGATCATATTTTTTTATCCCGATAAATTTGTATCACAAAAGAACGGGTCGTCGAAGGCGCCGACCCCTACCAACGAAATGCTGCCTCACATTGTTTCAACGTTCAAACGATTGTGCAGCAAAGAGATAGGAAATAATATTTTCCAACGCGGATATTATGAACATATCATACGTGACCGAGATGATTATAAAGCGATATCCGAATATATTTATGAAAACCCTATCCGCTGGTATTATACAAAATAATGTAGGGGTCGGCGCCCACGACGACCCGTCAATCGACGCCCGCGCCGACCCCTACGGTATAAAAAAGCAACCTTTGCGGTTGCTTTTATATTTATCTTTCCTCTCTGAAATACGACAGGCCGAGGCTTGCGGGGGGCTGCGTTTCGCGCTTCTTTCTGAAGCTGACGACGATAAGAACTATTATCGTTACCAGGTACGGCAGCATCTTTATTATCGGTCTGAACGTACCGGTAAGGAACGGCAGTTTCAAGTGATCGTAGAGTATATACAAACCGCCGAACAGATACGCGCCGGGTATGCAGAGGTCTGGTTTCCATATCGTGAATATGACTATCGCAATAGCGAGCCAGCCGATATCGCCTACAAGGTCTGACGTCCATACGCCTACGAAGACGAGCGCGTGGTAAAGTCCGCCCAGTCCCGCTATCATACCGCCTATACACGTTGCAAAGTATTTATACTTCGTTACGTTTATGCCCGCCGCGTCCGCTGTCGCCGGGCTTTCGCCCACGGCGCGGAGCTGAAGTCCCACGCGCGTTCTTTTGAGAATGAACGCCGCCACCAAAGCTATCGCTATTGCAAGATACGTCATAAAGCTGTAGGATAAGAATATCTTGCCGAACCACCCGAGCTTGTCCGCAAACGGCAGAGAAGCGGTGAAGAAGTTTGAAGTCTCCGTTATGTTAAGCGACGTAGCGGTCGAGCCGCCGACTCTTTTAACGAGCGTTGCGCCGAGATAGTTTGCCAGGCCGTTGCCGAATATCGTAAGCGTAAGACCGGTGACGTTCTGATTGGCGCGCAGCGTGACCGTTAAGAAGCAGTAGATCAAAGACATTATGAGCGAGCCGATCATGGACGATAACAAACATATTATTATAGATACCGCGGGGATCGCGTTGCCGGTGCTCTGATAAATAAATCCGCCCACAACGCCGCCTATCGCGCCGCCGTACATGATGCCGGGAATACCGAGGTTTAAGTTTCCGGACTTTTCCGTGATTATCTCACCCGTCGCGCCGAAGAGCAGCGCCGTACCGAACTGGATAGCGTAGAAGATCATGTTTGCAAAGCTCATTTCTGCACCTCCTTTGAGGTTTTTCCGAGCTGTACCTTATATTCAAGGAAGAATTCACAGCCTATTAAGAAGAACAGGATTATACCTATTAAGACGTTTGAGAAATTCGCGTCTATCAGGCTGAATTTACTTGCCGCGGAATTCGCGCCTTTTTCCAAGAACACTATCATAAACGACGTGAGTATCATGATAAACGGATTGAATTTGGAAAGCCACGCCACCATAATTGCGGTAAATCCGCGTCCGCCTACCGTTGTCGTCGTTATGCCGTAGTCCACGCCGCCGACTATAAGAAATCCTATAAGTCCGCATATCGCACCGGATATCGCCATTGTGCGTATGATGACTTTTTTGACGTTTATGCCTATATATTTCGCCGTGTTTTCACTTTCACCTACGACTGATATCTCGTAGCCCTGCTTGCTTTGTTTCAGATAGAAAAACATTACGACGGCAAGCAAAAACGCTACGGCTATCGGGATTATGTACGGCTCGTTGAACAGCGCCGGAACACGTCCGTTTGCAAGAAGCGATCTGCCAACGACGTGCGACGGTCCGCCGCATATTTCAAGCAAAAGGTTTACGCCTTCTATCGCTATGTAGTTCATCATCAGCGTGAAAAGCGTTTCGTTCGTTCTCCACTGTGCTTTGAAGAACGCCGGGATCATGCCCCAAAGCATACCGGCGGCGACGGCGCCGACAAGCATTATCACCGTTACGACCGGATCGGGCAGTTTTCCGCCGAGCACTATCATGATTATCGCGGTAGTCAGCGCGCCGACGAGCGCCTGTCCCTCCGCGCCTATGTTCCAGAATTTCATTTTGAACGCCGGAGTTACCGCAAGCGATATGCCGAGCAGTATCGCAACACTGTATACGGACGGCAGTATGTTTATGAAAAATCCGCGGAACATAGCGGCAAACACGAGAAACGGATTTGCTTTACCGACTATGAGTATTATAAGCGCGCAGATTATTATGGCGGATACGAGCGCCGCGGCGCGGATCAGTATCCTTTTGCCCAAGGGAAGAACGTCGCGCTTTGAAACCACCAGAAGCGGAGTTCTTGCCGGTTTTTTTACAGCTTCATTATTCATATCATACCGCTCCTTGCTTTCTTGTAGTCATAAGCAGTCCCACGCCTTCCTTTGTGGCGGTACGCGCGTCCACTATTCCCGTAACGGCTCCGCCGCATATTACCATTATCCTGTCGCACAGCTCAAGCAGAACGTCTAAGTCCTCGCCTACGAAGATGACGGCAACGCCGTTTTCCTTCTGTTCGTTCAACAGATTGTATATAGTGTAAGACGAGTTTATGTCAAGTCCTCTTACGGGATACGCCGCCATGAGAACGGACGGCGCGGACGATATCTCACGTCCCACAAGGACCTTCTGCACGTTTCCGCCGGACAGGCGTCTGACCGGCGTGTTCGCGCTCGGCGTCACTACCTCAAGGCTTTTGATTATCCGCTCCGCTAAAGTTTTTGACGGCTGTCTGTCCAAAAACATGGATTTGCCGCCTTTATACGTGCGGAGCATCATATTGTCTATTATATCCATATTGCCGACAAGACCCATACCGAGTCTGTCCTCGGGTACGAAGGAAAGGCGCACGCCGAGGTCGCGTATCTGCATAGGCGTTTTTTTGCGCAGGTCTACGGCGTTGCTGTTTGCGGGGTCTATATACGTTATTTCTCCCGTATTCGGCACGCGCAGGCCCGCTATCGTTTCAAGCAGCTCTCGCTGACCGCTTCCAGCGACGCCCGCTATGCCGAGTATCTCGCCTGACTTTGCGGTAAACTCTATATCGTCAAGCACCGTGACGCCGTCCGCGTTTTTGAGGTTCAGTCCTTTTACTATAAGGCGGTCAGACGTGTTTTTCGGCTCTGAACGGCCTATGTCAAGGCAGACTTTCTGTCCCACCATCATATCCGTAAGCTCCGATTCGGTCACTGCCGCCGTGTCCACCGTCGCAATATGCTCGCCCTTGCGGAGAACGGCAACTCTGTCCGATATCGCCATGACCTCATGCAGCTTATGCGTGATAATCATTATGGATTTTCCGTCCTGACGCATAAGGCGTATGACGTTGAACAGCTTTTCCGTCTCCTGCGGAGTCAGCACCGCCGTCGGCTCGTCGAGTATAAGGATATCGGCGCCGCGGTAAAGCACCTTGATTATCTCGACTTTTTGCTTTTCTGAAACGGACATATTGTATATCTTTTTGCCCGGGTCAACGTCAAAGCCGTATTTGTCGGATATTTCTTTAATGCGGCGCATCGCCTCTTTGATACTGTATTTTTCCGTGTCTATGCCTAAAACGATATTTTCAGCCGCGGTAAAAACGTCTATCAGTTTGAAATGCTGATGCACCATGCCCACGCCGTATGAAAACGCGTCTTTGGGAGAGTTGATCACGGCTGGTTCGCCCTTGATATATATCTCTCCCTCGTCCGGGCGGTAAATGCCCGATATCATATTCATAAGCGTCGTCTTGCCGGAGCCGTTTTCTCCTAAGATGGCAAGCACCTCGCCGTAACGCAGATCGAGATCCACGTCCTTGTTTGCGACGACTTTGCTGCCGAATCTTTTTGTAACGTGCTCTAACTTAAGCGCGTATTCCGTAGGTTTCAAGGTGACCTCCTTATTTATTAGAGTATCCTTATACGCGCACAAAGCTGTTTATGCGCATATAAGGGTATCCTAAAATTTCAATCAAGGCGGGGCGAAAAGCCCCGCCTTGATTTTACGGTATCAGGCGTCGATACCGCTTATGGTTTTAGAATTTTTCGTTGAGAAGCTCGATGCCGTCGATCCTGATATCGAAGTACGGGGCGGAGCGCTTCTCGGATTCATGGAAGTAACCGTCGGAGATAACGTTGGTGTCGGGCGTGAAGGCGGCGTCTGTATCAACGTCGGCAAGATATTCGGAAAGCTCTGCGCCGTTTACCTTGAAGGTGTTGGTGGCGAATACGTGGAGCGTACCGGCTTTGAATTCGTCCGTAGCTTTTGATATGGCGTCTTTAGTGCCGGCGGCGGCAGCCTTGTCGTTAACGTCGGTAAGAACGACGGAACCCGTTGCTATCGTTCCGGTCCAGTCGGTATCTATCGCTTTGCCTGCCTGCTTCTGTTCTATTATGTATTTGAAGTAGGGTTCCCAGTTGATACGGGAAGCGACGATAAAGGTGTTGGGGCAGGAATCAACGGTGGAGCCGTTGTAGGATATGTTCGGAACGCCTCTGGACTCGCAGGCGGTAGGAGCGCCCATGGAGTCGGCGTGCTGGCTTATAAGAACGCAGCCCGCGTCCATAAGAGCGTTGGCGGCGCTCTTCTCGGCTATCTCGTCATACCAGGAACCGGTGAACTGTACCTTCATCGTTGCGCTCGGGCAAACGGAGCGGGCGCCGAGGAAGAAGGACGTGTAGCCGGACATAACTTCAGCGTAAGTGAAAGCGCCTACGTAACCGATGATCGCCTGTTCGGCTGTGATCGTACCGGCGTCTATCATCTCGTTCAGTTTGAGACCTGCGGCAATACCTGCAAGATATCTGCCTTCATATATAGCGGCAAAAGCGTTGTGGAAGTTTGCAAGACCTTCGGTGTGGGCGTGCGTACCGGTAGCATGGCAGAAGTCAACTTCCGGATATTTCTTTGCAACGTCTATAAGGAACTCTTCGTGACCGAAGCTGTCGGCAAATATTATGTCGCAGCCTTCTTTGATGAGCTCTTCAGCGGCGACCGCGCATTCGTTGGATTCCGGGATACCGGTCTTTACGATGACCTGATCGTCGTCAAGCTTGAGAGCGGCTTTAACGTTTTCAACAGCTGTGATGAAGTTGTTGTCATAAGTGGATTGACGGTCATGCAGGCAGATAACGCCTATTTTGAACTTGTCCTGAGTGGTGCAAGACGAAAACGCGAAAAGCGTTCCGACAGCCATTGCTAAAACAAGTAAGACCGCAAGTGTTTTCTTGAACATTTGATGTTCCTCCTTAAAAATATTGTTTTTTAATTTATAAGCACCGGATGTGCGGCAATTCCGCTTTTCCGGAAAGCTCCTTAATCACAAAAGACGACTCCGTCTTTTTCATTCATTGAGGCTATGCGCGCAAGCGATTCAACGCGGATGCCCTGGGCTCTGACCTTTGCGCCGCCGTCCTGATACGCTTTTTCTATAACTATGCCGGCGCCGACAAGCTCCGCCCCGGACTCGCGTATTATCTTTATAAGTCCCAGAAGCGCGTTGCCTTTTGCAAGAAAGTCGTCTATTATAAGTACCCTGTCGCCTTTGCCGAGAAACTGCTTTGACACTATCACCTGCGAGGTGTTGCCGTGCGTGAACGATTCAACGGGCACGACGTACGTCTCGGCGTCAATATTTTTGCTTTTTGCTTTTTTTGCAAAAACGACCGGGCAATCAAAAAACTGCGCAGTCAAGCAAGCTACACCTATCCCCGAGGATTCTATGGTAAGTATCTTGTTAATTCCGCAGTTACCGTACAGTCTGTAAAATTCCCGTCCCAATTCCGCAACAAAGCGCACGTCTATCATATGATTGAGAAACCCGTCTACTTTAAGCACATCGCCGTCCTTGACCTTGCCGTCTTTCCTTATGCGATCTTCCAGAAGTCTCATAGGCTGGCGCCCTCCGTTTAAGAATTAAATACTTATTTATATTTTACATTAAATAACGTTTTTTTTCAAGCGCGAAATTTGACGAAATTAAGAACGTATAAAACCGTGTTTATAAACAATTTTCACAACAGTGTCGTTTTCGTTTATTTACAATATTTCGTTATATATTTCGCATTTTTATGATAGAATAAAGCTATGAAAAAATTTGTTATTTGTATTTCAGTTTTACTGTGCGCGCTGTTCGTTTTTTCTCCTTTCGCCCTGGCACAGGGGACGGCAAAGACCGTTATAACGGAAGAAAGCGTGCTGAATATATCCGAGATAACAGAGGAGCAGGCGCAGCTCTGCGCCGCCGTCATGCTTGACGGCTTTGAGGGACAGGAAACGGAACGCGCCGTATCAGACGGCACCGTGTCTTCCGTGTCCGTCTCCGCGTTTGAAGGCGAAAAATGTATGCGCCTTACGGGAAACGGCAAGGCGGAGCTTACGCTTAAGCTGACAAAGAAAAGAAGCACGGCAAACACGCGCTCTTTATGCGTGTGCGCTTTTGTCGACCCGGCGGAAAATACGGAATTTATCATGTCCGTGACCGTTGCCGGAGCTGAAAAGACCGTAGCGGCAAAAGCAGCGCTGCCGTCGGGCAAATGGTACGCGGCGTATATGCCCATAGATACGAAAACCACGGTAAATATAGAGAGCATAACGGTAAACGTAAGCGCAAACGGCGCCTCAAACGCCAGGGTGTCCTGCCTTGTAGACCGCGTACATACGTCAACAGTCGACGGCCTGCCGGACAGACTTAAATATTTTGCGTCTGATTTTACCGCCAACAGAGGCGAGATAAAATATACGTCGGACGCGCTTATATTCACGCCTACCGGATCGAACAGCTATATGGAAAGCTCGCTTTGCGGGTATATGACAAACGGTTTGTATAACGCGCTTGCCGTAAGACTTGAAAACAACTGCGACGGAAAGAACGTAACGCTGCGCCTTAAGCTTGACAAGCAGTATTCGTATACGGAGGAAAACTCGCATACGCTTGAGCTTGTCCCGGGAGAACACGTTTACAACTTCCCCATAGGCGGTTTCCGCTCCGGCGCATCCGTAGGTGCGTTCCGCCTGGAGCTGCCCGGCGCGGTCAGCGGAAATATATCCGTAAAAAGCATAAGTTTTTCGTCATACCGTTTTCCCGCCGAATACGGCGGCAGCGTGACCGCGGAGACGGCGGGCGGCAAGCTGAAAATATACGGCGCGCTGCCGGACTATCCCGCTTCATCAACGCGAATCTGTCTTTACAGACTGACGCCGGGCGTGGACGAGGAGGAGCCCGGCGGATTTGACACGGAGCCGTACGCGGAAGCGCCCGCCTCAAGCTCTTTCAACTTCGAGCTGCCGCTTACAGAGGGCGATACTGACAACACATATTTCAAATATCTTGTCAGGTATGAAACGAAAACAGGCTATGAAGACGCCGGGGTGGCGTACGTCAACACGTCAAAAGCCGTAACGCCGGACGTTTTATATAAAGGCGCTGCGGCGGAAAAGGACACCTCCGTTTTATCGTATCTTATGCCGGACGCTGTATACGCGGACGTGGATATAGGAGAGCTTTTTACGGATCAGAGCGAAACAGAACTCAAATTTGCCGGCAAAACGGCGTATATTTCGGATTTGGCGCTTGCAAAATACGACGGGCTTATAAACCGCTGCTCCGAAGAAAAAATATATACTGTACTTCGCTTTGTATATTCTCCTTTTGCGGATTCTGAAAAATATTATTCGGTAACGGAGAAGACCGCTTTGCCGGATATAACGACAGACGCGGGAACTTCTCATTATATGGCGCTTTTATCGTTTTTTGCAAAAAGATACGGCGGCGCGGTGTCCGCCGTTATACCGTGCGGCACGCTTGACGCAAGACAGATATCGGAAATGCGCGGGATCTTAGTTGACAAAGCGGAAAAATACGCGGCGGATCTTTTGTTCACCGCGCAAAGCGCGCTTGCACCTTACGGTATATCCGTTATAGCGCCGGTATCCGCGGACGGAGCGGAAATTTTCCTCGGGATGTTTTGGAAAGACGTAAAAGAACCGGAAAAAATGCCCGTATACGTGGAAACGGATTCCGCGGAAGCGGCCGCGGAGCTGCTTGAAGCGTCGTCTTTATACCCGTTCAGACTTATATTGTCCTGTAAGATAAACGACACAACGGAGCTCGTTGATCTCTATTGCGGCTGCAGATCCGCGGCGGGCATCTGCGTGCGCGGCATTGACTCAACGGACAGCCGAGCGGAGCTGTTTTCCGTGATAGACACGACCTACGGCGCGGAGGCGGCGGACAGACTTGCCGCAGACGGATTCCCGGACGGCGTCGCGTCCGTATATCCGGATATAACAAAAGCCTCAAAGCAGTACGTGAACAAAGGGACTTTAGATCCCGTGCAGCTGCCGCAGATGCTGACCACTTTGTGCGACGGAGAAACGGTGCAGAACTGGTGGAATTATGATTGCTGCAAAAGCATATACACGGCTCCCGTTAACGGAGAAAACGCGGCGGGGCTTGCGTTTGATTTCACGTCCGGCTGCTTCGGTTACGCGGCGTTTTCACCCGATGAAAAAAAGAATTACGGCAAGGTCTATTTCAGACTTTACGCGGACTATCTGCCGGAAGACGTCTCTGAAATAAAAGTAAGGATATTCGCGGAAAGCGACAAAGGCGTTACCGCCGGCAGCTGTACGCTTGAAGCCGGAGAGGGCGCCGTTGTTTCAATGGATCTGCAGAACGCGGGAAAAATCAAGCGATTTACGTTTGCTCCGCTTGATATAAGCGGTACCTCAACGCCGAGGATCTGCGTGCTCGGAATATATACGGCGGAAAAGGACTCGTCGGATACGATAACGGAAGCGCAGACGGAAACGATGCCGGAGCCGGAGTCCCAGATGTTTGAGACCGCGGAGGAGACGCAGGCGGACGCCGGAAAAGAAAGCGGCGCGCGCCTGTATATAACGGCGATACTCGTCATACTCGGTATGTTCGCGCTTTGCGGAGCCGTCATACTTGTACTTAAAAAGCGTGATACGCGCAAAACGGACAAACTGGCCTAATGCACAAAAAACGCATATTATATTTGTTTAATCGGTATATTTCATTTTCTTTGCAATTATGATAAAATAACACTTGAAAAATACTTGATCGGGAGAAAAAACGTTGAAAAAGGCATTAAAAAGCATCGTTGTCCTGCTTCTTGTCGCGTCTATGGTATACATACCGCTTACCGTAACGCCCGCGTCCGCCGCATCAGCGACGCCTCAGGCGTACGTGACGTCAAGGTTCAATCATATAGTAAAAGTCAGTTATGATGAAGTCCTGTACTCGACCAGCGCCAACGGAAGCAATGAAAGACAGTATATAACGTGCGGCGGATCAAAGGAAAAGATCGACACGCCGCATTTGCCGTCGGGAGCGCACTGCGCCATTTTCTGGGGCTGGTTGACCGCCGACGGCTCGGATATAGAGAGCTTTTCATACGTACAGGAGGGAAAACCCGCCTGGTCTATGTCTTTGTCTCAGTTCAAACTCGCGGCAGAACCGGCCGTTCTCGGTAACGCCAAAGGCGAATTTACATACAGATTCAAGATACCCGTTGAGGTTGACGACAACGGTATAACGACGGTACAGCTTTTCGCCAATTTCGCGGACGGCTCAAAAGAGGAATTCTGGCGCGCAAAAGTGTACGTGCCGGAGTATGATGAAAGCGCGTATGAGGATCCGCTCACGATAGAAATGAAAAACGGCGACGCAAACGAAGACTACTGGGTGGACAATAAAGACGTGGTCACGCTTTTCAGATACGTAAGCGGGTGCGATCTAACGGTAAACAAAGAGCTTGCGGATTTTAACAAAGACAACAAGCTCAACAACAAAGACGTGATCCTGCTGTTCAGATTCATAAGCGGACTTATAAAAGATCCGTTTGCGGACGACAGCAACTGGCGCGAAGTCAAAATGTATGACGAAAAGCTGGACAGCAGCAAAACGCCGGTCCAGCTTGCCGCAGACGGACGTATAACGCAGCATTTTTCAATAAAATCAAGGTTTGACAGGATATCCGTGTCGTGCCCGTCGTGGTCGGACAACGTAGGAAATATAAGGATATCTCTTTACAAATACGAAGTAAGCGTAAACGAATCCTTGAGTCACGCGGTGATCGCGACAAAGCTGTTTAAGAATTTTGATGATAACAGCTGGCTTACGCTTTCGTTTGCAGCACAGGAGCCGGGCGATTATCTCGTTCTGTTCAGCGACGCTACCGAAAATAAAGTCGGAGTGTGGCTCTATCCTTCGGACGTATCGCTGTCCGTGTTTGCAAACAACGGCGTTGCGACGGACGGAGAGATAGCCATGAAGATCCACGTTTACGGAAAAGACAGCCCGCTGTTCAATCAGGCGGTCGAGGGAACGGGCGGCGTGGCTCCGCCTGAGCCTGACGATTCGCCGGCGGTAAAAGAACGCGACGCTATGCCGGATACGTGGGCAGCCACGGACGGACTCGGCAGAGTATTGCCGACAAACACGGAGACGGGCGATCCCAAACAGGATAAATACGTAGGTATGTTCTACTGGACCTGGCACGTTGAACACCACACGGAAAGATATGACCCGATAAACCTGCAGAAGATCTGCGATCAGTATCCGGAAGCGATAACCGATCACAATCACAGCGTATGGAACAGTATAGCCAACAATCACGCCTGCTTCTGGAACGAGCCGATATACGGATATTATACTACGACGGACAAATGGGTACTGCGCAAGCAGGCGGAGCTGTTGGCGGACGCCGGAGTTGACGTTGTTATATTTGATAATACGAACGGCACGTTTACATGGCGGGGATCTTACCTGGCTTTGCTTGATACGTATAAAAAAGCCCGTGAGGACGGCGTGAAAACGCCCAAGGTATCGTTTATCCTGCCGTTCGGAAACGCGGGTTACGCGGCAACGCAGCTGCGCGAGATATATCAGCTTGCATACAACGATTCCGGTTATAACGAGCTCTGGTTCTATTGGAACGGCAAGCCGCTTATGATGTCGCTTACCGACGGACTTGACAGATCAAAAGAGCTTGACAACGAGATATACAAATTCTTTACGTTCCGTCCCGGCGTACCGCAGTATAACGCCTCGTCTCAGACAAATACGGATAAATGGGGCTGGCTTGCGGTCTATCCTCAGGCGGTTTATACGGATAAGAACGGACTGAAACAAACGACGGTCGGCGTGGCGCAGAACTGGAACGGCAGCCTCGTCGCCATGAACGCAAACAACGTTTACGGCAGAACGCATACGTCAAAGGGCAACGATACGAGGGAAAACGCCAAGCTCTACGGCGCAAACTTCGCGGAGCAATGGGAATACGCGCTGAAAAAGGACGTCAACTTCGTGTTCGTAACCGGCTGGAACGAATGGGTAGCTGAAAAACAGCCCGAGTGGCAGGGCACCAAAAACGCGTTCCCGGATGAATTCAACGATGAATTCAGCCGCGACCTGGAGCCGTCCACGGGCGATCTTAAAGACCATTACTACTATCAGCTCGTATCTTATATAAGAAAGTATAAGGGAACAAGAGCGATACCAGAGCCTACGGCGGCAAAAACAATAGATATAAACGGAAACGTATCGCAGTGGGACAACGTCGGACCGTACTATATAGCTTACAAGGGCAATACGTTTGACCGCGACAGCGACGGATACAAGACCACACACTACACGAATACTACCGGAAGAAACGATATAACAGGCGCAAAAGTAGCGCGTGACGACAGTTACCTGTACTTTATGGCAGAATGCGCGGATAACATAACGTCTTATACGGACAAGGCGTGGATGAGACTGTTTATAGACACGGGCGATTCAAATAAGAACTGGGAAGGCTTTGAATACGTGCTCAACAGAGTATCCCCGTCGTCAACGGAAGCGACGCTTGAAAAGAGCACGGGCGGCTGGAATTTCAGTACGGTCGGAAAGGTGTCGTATAAGGTCAACGGCAAATATCTGCTCGTAAAAATACCGAAATCGTATCTCGGTATATCCGGGGATACGTTTACCGTGAACTTCAAATGGAACGATAATATGCAGAAGGACGGAGATATAATGGACGTCTATAACAACGGCGACACGGCGCCGGGCGGACGCTTTATGTACTCCTACGTTGTAAAATAATGAGGCAGATATATATAGCTGCCGACGGAGGCGGCACCAAGCTCGAGCTTGGTGCCGTATCTTCGCAGGGCGAGCTTATAACTACGGTCCGCGTTGACGGCGGGATAAACAAAAAAACGTCTGATGAAAAGACGGTGGAAAACAATATCGTATCCGCGTTTGAAAAATTGAAGGAGCAGACAGGCGGTTTTGAAGCGCTCGGCTGCGCGGGATTTTTCATGTATAACACGGAGATATTTTCACGCGCAGCGGGATGTGAAGCAATATCGCTTGACGAGGGCACGCTCGGACTTTACGCCGCCGGTATATACGGCGACGGCGTGCTTATCCTCTCCGGCACGGGCGCGGACGTTTTCGTGTCAAAAGGCGGAAAGACCGCCGGCATCATAGGCGGCTACGGCGCGATTTTAGGCGACGAAGGATCGGGCTTTGCAATAGGCCGCGCCGGTATAAACGCGGCGATCGCGTCATACGAGGGCAGAGGCGAAAAAACGGCTCTTACGGAGTATTTGACAAAAAAGTATCCAGCCGAAACGTTCCGGAGATCGGTCTACGGGATATACGAGGCGCCGCAGACCTCGCGCGAGGTCGCGGATTTCTGTAAAGAGTGCGAGCAGGCGGCGGACGAGGGCGACGCGGTCGCGTTAAACATATTCAAGGAAGCCGCGCATGCGCTCACCGGCTTTGCCATAGCGGCATATAAAAATTACGGAATAGAGAAAACCGCGCCGTATACGTTCTCCGGCGGCGTCATAACGCACGATATCAAGCGAGGCAAACCGCTTATGCTGCCGCACATCAGAAAGGAGCTGGCGGAGGCCGGTATAACGAATTGCGTCCTGCCGAAAGGCACGCCGCTTACGGGAGCGGTGAAGTGGATAAAGAGGAATTTGATATAGATGCAGGGGAGGGGTCTCCCCTCCCGAATTGTATGGGCGATCATTGATCGCCCGGTTAAATAATGTAGGGGCGATCATTGATCGCCCGGTTAAATAATAAAGAAAAAAGAAGAAAGAATAAATAATAAAAGAGGTGTCGGCTGCGCCGACGAATTGTGCGCTAACGCGCATTTGGGTGGCCCCGCCCCTCTCGTGAACCCCCATTGCTCACGTTCGTTCGCAACGGGGAACCCCTCGGGCACCCCCAAACCCCCTCTTACCCCTCCCGTCATTCTACGAATGAGGGGCAGCGCGTCGGGCGGCGGGTGGGGCCGACGTCGCGCGGCTGAAAAAAACGGCGGGAGCAAGCCCCCGCCCTACGATCCGGATCGGATCATTTTAACCTGTCTATAAGATATCCGAGCACCGGCTCGAATTTTACGCCGTAGCGGTGAGATCCGTCGCCCGCGGTGTTTTTTATGCACTTTACCGTGTAATCGGCGGCTATCGCGGCGGCGTCGAAGATCGACTTGCCCTGCAGATAAGCTCCGGTGAACGCGGACGCGTAAACGTCGCCCGTGCCGTGACTGCCCACAGGCAGTTTTTTATGTTCGTAATACGAATATTTGCCGTTTTCAAACACGGCGACGCCGGTCGTTTTATCGTTATAGCTTACACCGGTAAGAACGACGGTCTTTGCGCCGGCTTTTGCCATCGCTTCAAATATGCGGTCTATATACGCCTTATCGTATTTTTCTTTATACTCGATTCCGGTAAGAAACGCCGCTTCCGTGATGTTCGGCAGGGTTATATCGCTGTCAAACACGAGCTTTTTCATTTCTATTACGTATTCATTGTTGAACGCGCCGTACAGTTTTCCGTTGTCAGCCATTGCGGGATCTATTATGCTTGCCGCGCCGGGTTTTGACAGCGTTTTTATTATGTCTTTTACCTGATTTATCTGCTGTATGCTGCCTAAATAACCGGTGTAGATCGCGT
Source organism: Clostridia bacterium (assembly GCA_017443595.1). GTDB lineage: Bacteria > Bacillota > Clostridia > Oscillospirales > CAG-272 > UBA1248. The sequence goes on along the minus strand of JAFSYU010000027.1, from coordinate 30,883 downwards.
CAAAACTGATATTTTCCTTTTTCCAGTGCGCCGCTATGCCCGGTATATCGTCCGTCAGATCGCGCACGGTAAATCCGGTAAAACCGGCGGTATGCGTTGAGAGCACCGCGGACGGAAGTATCACCGTCTCAAGTCCGGCGGCGGAAAGTATCGGCAGAGCGACGGTCAGCGAGCACTGTCCGAAGCAGGAAATATCCTGTATAGTCAAAACTCTTTTGTAATTCATAAAAATTACCCCCTTGACAAATGTTTGAAAGTATTATACAATGAAATTGATAATATAAAATATTCAGATGGAGAGTTTTTTATATAACCAGATGAAATACGGGATCGATAAAAACACAAACGCGCCGTCTTATATGCAGCTTTACACGCAGATAAAAGCGGATATTACGGACGGCGTTATAAAATACGGGGAAAAGTTGCCGTCAAAGCGCACGCTGTGCGCCGAAACGGGCGTTTCCGTGATAACCGCGGAGCACGCTTACGCCATTCTATGCGACGAGGGCTATGCCGAAGCGCGGCAGCGGAGCGGATATTTTGTAATATATAAGGAATCCGATTTTATATATAAAGACGCGCCGAAAAAAACGCCGGTCTTTCAAAAACCGCCGCAGCACAGATCAACAGGCGACTTTCCGTTTTCCGCGCTTGCAAAAACCATGCGCCGCGTTATACTCGATTACGGCGAGGAGCTGCTCGTTAAATCGCACAACAAAGGCTGTATAGAGCTGCGCGAGGCTGTCTGCTCATACCTTGCGCGCAGCAACGGCATGAAAGTGTCGCCGGATCAGGTGATAATCGGCGCCGGAGCGGAATATATCTACGGTCTTGCCGCGCAGCTTATAGGCGAGGATCGCGTATACGGGCTTGAAGATCCGTCGTATGAAAAAATACGCCGCGTTTACGGCGCAAACGGCGTGAAATACGAGCTTTTGCCGCTCGGAGACGACGGGATAACGACCGAGGCGTTATCAGCATCGTCCGCTTCCGTGCTTCACATAACGCCGTTTCACAGTTACCCGAGCGGCGTGACCGCGCCTGTGTCAAAGCGGCGGGAATATCTGGCTTTTGCAAAGGAAAAGGACGGGTATATAATTGAAGACAATTACGATTCGGAACTGACCGTTTCGCGCAAAAACGAGGACACGGTGTTTTCATTATCCGACGACGGGCGCGTTATATATATAAATACGTTTTCCATGACCGTCGCGCCGTCGCTCCGTCTCGGATATATGGTCCTGCCGCAAAGGCTTTTGCCGGAGTTTGAGGATAAACTCGGCTTTTATTCCTGCACCGCGCCGGTATTTGAGCAGCTTGTCATAGCGGAGCTTTTGAACACGGGCGATTTTGAACGCCACGTAAACCGCGTGCGCCGGAAAAAGCGCAGCGCGGCGCAAGCGTAAAAATAACGGTGATATTTTTTATAACGGCATTGATAGCGTCAGCTTTCACAGCCGTTTTTTATTTCATTCTTATCGCCCGTATGCGGTGCGCCGCTTATACCGTATTTAATACCGCTTATGCCAAAGCTATTGACATTTAGGGACGGAATATATAGAATAAAATCAGCACAAAACAAATACGGCGGAAAGGCGGAAATTGACGTTTGAGCAAAAAAAGTAAACGCATTTCATCAAAATGTCCGCTTTTTGTCTGCCGCGAGTGCAGGACGAAAACGGGATGGCGCCATCAAAAATGGTGTCTGTTTGCGGATCCTTCGGTATCTGACTGCACCGGCTGTCTGTATTTTGTGCAGCGGCCGGCAGATAAAAGCGTATGCGTACATCCGAGGATGAAAGAGAGGGGGAAGAACGAGGCGTGAAAGACAGGATAAAGATCACTTTTGATACCGATCCTGATTCGGACGGGATAGAAGTATATATAAAAGCAGCAAAAAAAGATAAAGACGTTGACGAGCTTATAAGCCGCATATCAGGCGGCGCGCCGGGATTTATCACGGCGACTGACGCGGACGGCGCTCTTATCAAGATCATGACTGAACAGATAGTTTACGTCTCCGTAAACGGAAAATTTGTTCAGATAGTGACGGAAAACGAAAGATTCACCGTCAGACAGTCGCTTCAGATGATAGAAAGCAAGCTGGAAAAACTAAGATTCATGCGCATATCGCGCTATGAAATAGTAAATCTGGATAAGGTCAGAAAATATGATTTTACGCTTGCCGGTACGCTTCGGCTCGAGCTTGTCGGAGGTATGGAAACGTGGGCGTCCAGAAGAAGCATCCCCGTTATCAGAAAAAAACTTACGGAAAAGGAGTGAATATATATGTTGTTTAAAAGTATTCTCAAACGCGCCGGTATAGGCGCTTTGACCGGTATAGCGGCTGACGTTTTTATATCCGCCTTGTCAGCCGGCAGTTTTACGGCGGCGCCGGTCCTTTTGCAATGGCTTGGCAGCGACAGAGCCGCGCTTATGATCGAGCTTTTATTGGTCGCGGTCTACGGCGCCGTATGCATGGCAACCACCGTTATATACGACTCGGAAGCGATGTCAAAGCTGCCTTTAAGCGTTATGTCGCTGTTGCACTGTTTTATATGCGTAGCGCCTTTCGTGCCGCTTTCGCTTCTGCTCGGCTGGTGCAGGAGCGCCGCGGAAATACTGATAACGGCAGGCATACAGATCGCTATGTATTTTATAATATGGCTTATAATGTATATCCGGTACAAAAAACAGATAAAAGAATTGAATGAAATACAAAAGGTTTTAAACGAAAAGGAAAAAGGAGACGGAGAAAACAAATGAAAAAGAACGTATTCATCAGGGCAATTTCACTTTTCATAACGTTTTTGATGATAGCCGGCACCATGTCTTTGTCCGTTTTTGCGGCGGAGGCGGCTGCGCCCGGATTTACACAGACGGAATTTCACATGACCGACAGCGACTGGACCGTCGGCGATTCCGGCTACGCGTCGGAAATAAACCGTCATCCTTCGGTATACGTCAGCTGGCAGACCGCCGGGCTTGATGTGCCGGACGGCACATTCACGTATACCGCGGAGCTTTACGTATATTCCGGCCCTGCTTACAGGGTAAGATCGAATCTTGAATTTTTAGCCGATAAAAGCGGCTGGGCTGCCGACGATCCGAGAGCAAACTGTATCTACGGCCTCGGCAACAATTACTGGAGGGCAAACGTATCTTCCGGCATCGTGACCGCAGACGGCGGCTGTTTTAACGGCGTGCTTGAAGGCGTATATAAATATGATGTCACAAACGCCTGCATACAGCAGGGCGACGGCTGCTGCTGGCAGCTTCTTATATATCGCACCTCGTCGTCAGACTCGGTGCCGGTACTGTACTCGCCGATAACGGATGCGACCGTTGAATATATGGCGGGTATGCCTTATATGACGGCCGCGCCGGCGGGCAGCTACGCCGCGCTGTATTCGGAAAGCGGTTACAGCTGGGCTGACAGTCTTAAGCTTGAGCCGGATGAGGATACGGAATACGAGGCGGAATTCTACGTCTGGCCGGCGCAGGGACTTGACGATCCCTACAATTTTGAATACGGCTGGATAAACACGCTTCCGTGGTCGGATGATTTTGACGTAAACGTGCTCACGTCAAACGGCGCGTGGGCAGAAGATCTTTACTGGTTCGATAACACAAGCTCAATGGACGAGATAACCGTTGCGCCCGGTATGAAAGTTACTATGGGCGTTGAGATATATAAAATAGACCGTTCCGGCGGCGGTTTTAAATACAGCCTTTACCGCCGTTTGCCCGTAGTTGAGTTTATAACTGAAGGCGGCAGCGTCGTTACGGCAGATCAGCCTTCTGTAAATACAAGTACGGCGACGTACGATTCAAACAATATTTCGGATATACAGATCACAAAATACGACGGCGATTTTACCTTTGACTGTCTTAAAAACGGCACTGCGGTCCTTACGCCCGGTACGGATTATACCGTTGCCGGCAATACCGTGACGGTCAAAAAGGAATATATCGCTTCTTTAGGCGCGGGCACAAGTACGTTGACTTTCCACTACACCGGAGAAGTTGACGGTGTGTCGCCCGTTGATCCCACCCTTTCGCTCACTGTGCGTCAGATGTGCACGCCCGTTCTTTCCGTAACCGGTCATCAGGGCGCGGATATAACGGCAGACTGCGACGTTAAATGGTATAACAGTTACGGAAACCGGGTAAATGAACCTATAAGCGTCAGCTCCGGTACGACTCTTTCGTATGAAATAACGCCGAAAGACGCGCTTAAGATAAACGGCGTGCAGTATTACGGCTCTTATTCCGGTGAAGTAACTTTAACGGAAGCCGAACAGACCGTCACCGCCGCGCTTCCGCAGCGCGGGACAGTCACGGCGGTTCCCGTATCAAATTCAGGCGCGGCGCTGCCGAACAACGATGATGCCGGATATGAGATAGACTGGTACGGCTATCCCGAGGCGACGCGTGCCGCGGGCGGCGGAAGCTATCTGTCCTGGATCGGCTCCGGCGATACTTCGCCTTTAAGAAACGCAGGCGGCGTCGTTTACGTAACCATAACGCTTACCGGCAAAAACGCCGAACTGTATTCGGGCGGAGTTACCGAATATCCTGTTGACGTCACGTTCGGCAATCACGAAGAGCAGATCAGCTTTACAAAGAACGAAACCGTATCTCCGGTACTTACCGTAACAGGCTATAACGGCGCTGACGTTACGGATAAATGCACGGTAGTCTGGCGCGACGCAAATTACAATACCCTGACGGAGCCGTTTGAGGCAGTCACCGGCACGACGGTTTATTATACCGTAACGCCGACTGACGCGCTGATGATCGGCGGCGTGCAGTATTACACCGAAGTGTCCGGCAGCGTACGGCTTACCGTTGCAGATCAGCCCGTAAGAGTTGAACTCGGACAGACGGGCTGCGTCACGTTACAGCTCACCGACAAAAAGACCGGTGCCGTTATACCGCTTACGGACGCGGAGAATAATCAGAACTGGGCCGTAACGTGGTACGGCCAAAGCGGTTACAGAATAGGAAGCGAACAGACCGCACCGCTGCGCGACGCGGGCGAAGAATTGTCCTGCTATATATCTTTATACAGCTCAGAGCTTTACGAAAACTATTATACACCCGATACAAAGTATTTTACCGTCGGTTTCGGTCCGAAGACCGTGACCGTTGAGCTTGAACGCAAGGTGCCGGAGCTTTCGGTTTACGAATACGAGCGCCGTATATCCGATAACAACGTAATGGAGGTCAGATGGGGGCATAACGGTTATACGTTTGAATCCGTACTTTATAACGGAGAACCCGTTGAATATGACAGAAATTACAGCTATGAAAGCGGTCATATAACGTTCTGGCCGCAGTATCTTGCGTCTCTCGGCATCGGCACGCACGTGTTTACAATCCATTACGCCGAAACGACGGATGAGGATAATTTCGATACGACCCTCACTATGACGCAGACGAAAGGCGATATTTCCGAGGTACGCTGGCGTGCGTCTTACCGCAGCAGCGGAAGCTATTTCGGAAACGAGACTTACACCGGTGAACCGATAACGAAGAAGCCCATACTCTACGTCGGTTCGTGGGCAAACGACAAACGCGAAGGTATGCTTTACGAGGGCGTCGATTACACGGTATCGTACGAAAACAACGTTAACGTATCGACCGACGAAAACAAAGCGAAAATGATATTCACCGGCATAGGCGAATACGAGGGCAGCGAACGCACGCTTGAATTTACGATCCAGCCGCTCAGTATAACGAACAGCAGCGACTGTTATCTTGAGGTCATACCGAATTTCGACTGGCCGATAGTTTATGACGGCGAGGAAAAAGACCTGCTTGACGTTACCGTCAAGGCAAACGGCAAAACGCTCGTAAAAGACGTCGATTATACCGTCGAATACGACACGTATTACTGGAAAGACGCGGCAAAGGCGGCGGTCGGAGAAAACGGACTGCCGGCCGGCTCACCCGATACAACGATAGATTATCCGATAATCGTTAAAGGTATCGGTAATTATTCAAGCGCTTACCGCTCATATTCGGCAAGCTACGCGGACGAGGTATATTACCGCATTATGCCGCGCGTAGCTGAGACCGTCTACGGCGAGGAGGTCGAGGGTTGGACGTGGCAGCTTGATCCGAACGGTCTGTTGACCATAAACGGCGAGGGCGATATGCCGAAGGGCTTTTCTTCCGCGTACTGGGTAGGCGGAAGCGATCCGGAGCATTATTACAAGTACGGCTGGCGGTATAACTACGCGGCGATGATAAAACGCGTCGTTATAACGGGCAACGTGACGAGTATCGAGGAAAATGCGTTCTGGGATTGCGGAAATCTCGCTGAAGCGACGATACCGGATACGGTCGTCACGATAAACGGCATGGCGTTTGACAGCTGCCGTGCGTTAAAGACCGTGCACGCGCCCGGTACGAAATATCTGCCGCAGAGCCTGCGCACGATAAACGCGAAAGCTTTCGGTATAAATACGTACAACTTATCCATATGGCTGCCCGACAACGTGACGGGCATCGGCGGATCAAACGTACCGTCATCAAGAAAGCTTTACGTAAAGATGGGCACCGTAACGCATGAGACGCTCAAAGCGCTCGGCTCGGGCGGTTTACATATCGTAGAGGGTTACGACGATTTCGTACTTGAATACGCGGATAATTACGGCTTAGGCGGTACTTATACCGTTTACGGGTACGTAGGCAAGGGCGGTGAGGCGGTCCTTCCTGACTTTGTAGACAGCATATCCGTTTACGACGTTTTCGGTTCATCGTCGGAACGCATAACGAAGCTGACGATACCCGGAAGCATCAGGATCCTGCACGGCGACGCGTTCAGAAACATGAGCCGCTGCGCCGAGGTGATAATAGAACCCGGCGAAATGGATACGCTTATAAGAGGACTTTTAAACTATCACGGCGATACGGTCATAACCATACCGGATACCGTGACGACAATGCCGGACGGAGATTTCACATATTGCTATGATAATGTATTACTTATAGTAAACGAGGGCTCCGCCGCGCTTGAATGGGCGCAGAAAAACGGTTATATACCGGACGACGGAACGGGCACAGGCAGGATGTACCGCGTGGTAAAGAACGTACAGCCGTACGTAAGACCGTCCAACATAAACGTCGCAAGAGGCGGCTCCGACGATATAACGGTAACAAGATCAGACGGAGAATTCACTTTTGCATCCGTTTCAAACGGCGATCACACGCTTGTATATAACGCGGATTATACGGTAAGCGGCAATACGGTCACAATAAAAGGATCGTATCTGCAGACTCTTGACGCCGGTTCGTACACGCTTATGTTCAACTACACCGGCGAGACCGATACGGGCATAGGTCCCAAAAATCCGAAATTCTTGTTAAACGTTATTGAAAAATGCTATCCGCAGATCACGGTTTACGGTTTTGATAACGAAGATATAACGGACAAATGCGACGTCTCCTGGAAAATCGGGAACAACGTTCTGCAGCAGCCGGTCTCCGTGCTTGCCGGTACGACGGTAACGTATACCGTAACGCCGGGAGAGGAGCTTGAAGCGGACGGAGTACAGTATTACGTATCCTACTCCGGCAGCGTTGAGGTAACGGAGATAGATCAGCTTGTTGAAGTGACGCTCGGACGGTGCGGCCGCGTGACGCTTACAGTCAAGGCAAACGGCAGCCCGATCCCCGTAAACGACGGCGCGGGCTATAACGTAACGTGGTATAACGCAAACGGCAGCCGTATAGGCACGGGATACACCTCGCCCGTACTTGACGAGGGGACGGTCGTATACTACGAAGCAAAAATGACCGGAAACAACATAGAAGACTATCCGGATACGGAAAGAGGTCAGACCACGGTCGGCTTCGCCGATACGGCGGCGGAGCTGTCTGTTATCCCGTATGAAAAATGCGCCGCGAGCATAACCGTTTACGGCAAAAACGGCGCCGATATAACGGATAAATGTGAAATAGTATGGAAAAAAGACGGTAAAGTATTACCCGAAAACTTCCTTGTAAACAAAGGCACGACTATTACGTATACCGTAACGCCGGGACAGGAGCTTATGATAGACGGCGCGCAGTATTACGTCGGCGCAAGCGGAAGCCTTACGTTAGCCGAATCTGCGGAGACGGTCGAGGTCACGCTCGGCAGGAAAGGCAGCGTGACCGTATCCGTCAAAACGAACGGAGAAGCGCTTCCCGAAAACGACGGCGCGGGCTATTACGTGACGTGGTATAACGAAAACGGTTACAGGATAAGCACGGGCTTTACATCACCTTTGCTTGACGACGGAACGAAGATATACTACACGGTCAGCATGACGGGCGAAAACTATTACGACTTCCCGGGCGTTGACAGAACTGAAGTCACGGTCGACCTCGGAAACACGACCGTAAACGAAAACGTTTTACCTAAAAACAACGTAACCCTTACCGTAACGGGTACTAAACGCAGCGGCGAGGCGGTAACGACTTCTGACTTTGACGTTTACTTGTTTACAAAAAACGACGAAGGCGGCTTCGTAAAGATATACAAAAGCAGCATAACCGCGGAAAACAGCATCAAATTCATTGATCTGTCGGAATATTCCGGAAAAGATATCTATTATGAAATAGCGCCGAAGGATCGGGCGGGCGTATTCAACTGGCTGCAGTTCAAAGGCGTTCCGCTGTCGGAGAGCACGAAGATACGCGTGACAAGCGCGCCGCAGAGCTTTGCGGTTGAGCTTGAGGCTGTCAAAGAGACGGTATTCAGCGGAAATATAACAAACTACGGCGCGGTCGGCGCGGACAATATAGAATTCACCTTCTCACAGACGCCGTGGAGCGGATACAGCACCGCAAGAAGCTACTATTCATACAGCGCGATATGGACCGATATGGCGGAAGCCGCGAAACAGGGTACAAACGGAACGTTCACGGTCCCCGTCTGCGAGTTCCCGCTTACCGTAAAAATAACGGAAAAGACAGGCAACTACAAGACGGTATACAAAGCCGTTGCGGCAGAGGATCTCGGCACGCCCGTAAGCATCACTATGGAGCCGGAGGATCTGCCCGGTACGCTGTATATCGACATACAGAGGACCTACCCGTATTCAGGCGGCGGAAACAGAACTTCAAAACTGTATCTCAGCAGCGCCGAGCTTGAAAACGAGTTCAGAAGCATGACCTTCACGCTTTACAACAAAACGAAAGGCAAGGTCATAGACCCGTCGCTTTACGTAATAAAATCAGACAGTCTCGTCTTCGGCGAGATCATGTCTTTAGCCGGTATAATCGACACATACGACGAGCTGACGTTATCGGTCGCTCTGCCGGAAGACGCGCAGGCGGTCATTACAAAATCAAGCGATACGCTGCAGATAACGCACAATTATTACAGATACGGCGAGGATATAAGCTTTGATCTGGCTTATACCGAATTCGGATGTGCGGATATCAGAACGAACGCCGGCTGGGGCACAAACGATAATTTTGCGATATATGATAAGGATAACGCGCTTATCGCAAGCGGCAGAACTAACAGATACGGATTTACGACGCAAAGACTTGACGACGGTAAATACACGGTCGTCGCATGGAGAGAAACGAACTGGATAACTCCGGCGCAGACGATGGACGAAATGCTTTCGTACTTTACCGGAGAATACGCGGGACTGTATTTATCAAAGCAGTTTGAAGTAAGCAAAGGAAACCTGAGCCGCGTTGAACTCGGCGATACGCCGGAAATTAAACAGCGCGATCTGTTTACGGTGGACAGCGGCTTAACGGACGGGATGGTCAATATGATGACCGGCGAATGGGTGCTTATGAAGCTGCATTACGAGGTAGACGGCGTAGTTGCCGAAACTCATCCCGGCGCGACGTATGAAATAACCGTAAGAACGAATATATACGCGTACTATGACCCGTTCGTCATACCGCGATATGAGGCAGGTCATACTTACGGAGTCGCGTCAAAAGATAAATACATCAGTTTGTACGCAAACGGAAAACTCGCAGAGTCCACCGTACGTATAGATCTGCAGGATGAATACCACCTCGGCAGCGTACACGGCTTCACGCTGTTTACAGACGAGCCGGAGGGCGATATATATTACTACATCCAGGCGGACACGGCGGGAACGTACTATTCAGACGCAAAGGGCGTTATGAGAATGCCGGACGGCACGATAGACAGAAGCGCCAAGCTCGGCGAGACGAAGCTGAACGTCACGGCGGCGAGCAATTCTCTGAGCTTTGCATCCGATTGCCTGCGTACCGAAGAAAACGGCAACGGTTATAATATAGTGTGGTTATACACGACGCCGAACAAGCGCGTCACCCTTTATATGGACGGCGTGGCTATAGCAGCGTCAAGCTCAAATTCAGCAGGCATCGCGACTTTCAATTTCAGCATGAGCGAAACGCACGCGGGCGACGCGCAGAGAGCCGAATTTGCCGCAGTAGATCCGGTATGGAGCGCCGTGGGCGGGCACGAGATGTACGCGATATCCGAGGACGGAGTGCAGAGCTCAACGTCGTATATCGAATGTGTAAAGGCGTCGGATTTCAAGCCCGCACTGCTCACATATCTGCAGGTAACGTCGTACACGGACTATGAAAACGATAATTTTAACGGCAGAAGCCTGCCGCTGTACGAGCTTAAACGGAATTGTGGTTATCTGTATAACAACTATAATTCCGTAGGAGACAAAGGCAGCGTATTCTCATATAAATTCACCGCGTGGTTTGAAGACGGAGACTCCGTTGACAGCGTTTATATGATGATAGGCGATCAGGCGGGAAGACAGTATATGATCAGGCTTGAAAGAAACAGCGACAAACGCTCCTTTACAGGCTATGTGTCCGATGAAAGACTGCTGTTCACGGAGTGGAGCATAGTTATATTCTCCGCCGGCAGATCAAAGCTCATACGTAACAATGAGCTCGACCCGGACGAACTCATATACGACCCGGTCGCGGGCGATATAGTGGCGATGCAGACGCTGTACGAGCGCCTTGTCGACTACGTTGACGGTCTGAGCGATGAAGAGGCGGCGCAGATACAGAAAGAGGAATTCGATATCTGGAAAGAGCTTTTGTATGAGATAACAAAAGAATACTATGAAAACGCGGACGACTTTGACTGGGACAGCCTGGACGGCTCGCCGGAATCGCTTGCGGCGTTATATGAATTCTTCGGCTACACCACCGGCACGGCGGCTGACGTAGATTATGAAAGCTGGCAAGAAGGCGAATACGTCTCCGATACGAACGGGGACGGCTTGACGGTGCTTTACCGCGAGGATTTCACGGTCGAGGGCGGCAGATATTATTACACGGCGACAACGGTGATACTGCCCACGGCGGAGGACCCGGACGGCCGGTCGCAGACTCACAGAGTAGATTTGGGAGCCGTGGGCAACGCAGCCGTACACGGCATATCCGTTTACGCAAAAAGCGTGAATACAGCAAAAGGCGACGCAAAGCCCGCCGCAAGGCCGAAAAATTTCTCGTTGGGCATAAATATATCCGGCGCGGCGAACCAGATAGCAAGGGCGCATCAGAAGGTGACCGGCAAGGGTCAGCAGGTCAACTACTCCAATCTGGCGCTGCTGAAAAATCTTTCTAAAAACCAGTACGGCACGGGAAGCAACAATGCAAATAACATAAATCAGCTCGGTCTTATGAACGGACTTGACCAGATAACGCTTCAGGATTTCGGCGACAATCATTCCGAAGCGGGCGATCATCTCGTAGACGCGTATAACGGCTTGACCGAAGCCATGAATCAGGGCGGCTATAAGAACCTTGAATCCGCAATAAACGACGTTCTGAACAACTTGGAGAAAAGCAGCGAAAAAGAGGGCAAAAAGATAAACGCGGCGGATTTGTTGAAAACGTTCGCCGACGCGCAGAACGGCGACTGGGATGCCCGAACGGACTATGTTTTCGGAGAATACGGCGGCGAACACATAGGTGAAACATACGGTTACAGCAGCGAAACGTACGAAAACTATTTAAAAGCAAAGCAGCTGCTTAAAGCTCTCGGCGAGCTGCAGGATGGTCTGCGCGGCTTCAACAAAGATTTTAACCTCTTTAACGCCAAAGATATAAATAAACTCTTAAACGGTAACGGCGGCGGTGGCGGAACGCCGAAACCGATACACGACCCGCAGGGTATCATCTATGAAGCGGTCTTATCCAACCCCGTTGAAGGCGCAACCGCAACGCTCTGGGAGCGTGGCGCAAACGGAGAAGAAACAGAATGGTCCGCGGAAGAATACTCACAGATAAACCCGCAGACGACGGACGCCTCCGGTATGTTCCAGTGGTTCGTACCCGAGGGCGAATGGCAGGTAAGAGTCACGGCGCCGGACGGATATTCGGATAACACCAGCGCTTCTCATCCCGCCGCAAACCTTGACGACGGATCGACTGAAGGCTGGCTGCCCGTTATGCCGGTGCAGCTGGGCATAAACATCCCGCTTGTAAGAAACGAGGCGCCCGCGGTTGAAAAAGTTGTGATATATGAAACGCACGCGGAAATAACGTTCAGCCTCTATATGGATATCGCAACTCTTACAAACAAAACCGTAACGCTGTCAGACGGAACAAATACGATACCGTGTACTGCAGTGTTCCCGGACGCGGAGGCGGATCCGGCGGATGAAAGCAGAACGTACGCAAGAACAATGTGTCTGTTTACGGAAAACGGATTTGACGTAAACGGCAAATACAGTATAAGCGTAAAGGCTGACGCCGCCGCGTACAACGGCAAAACGCTGCAAAAGTATGAATCGGGCGAGCTTCCGGTCAGCGCAGCGGGCGAGGCAAAGACTTATACGGTAACGTTTAAGGATCATGACGATACCGTGCTGAGCGAAAAGACGTATCACTACGGTGAAACGCCCGAGCTTCCCGCTGAGCCTTCGCGCAAAGCCGACGAGATCTACGAATATACGTTTAAGACATGGGCTCCGGACGTGTCGGCGGTAAACGGCGACGCGGTATATAAAGCGGTATACACCGCCGCGTTCGTAAACTATACGGTAAAATTCGTTGACAGTGACGGCACCGTGATCAGCGAGAAAACGTATCACTACGGCGATACAGCGGAAATACCGAAGGATCCGGAAAGAAAGCCGGACGGAGCGTACACCTACGCGTTTGACGGCTGGGACAAAGAGGTCAAGACGGTAAAAGAAAACGCGGTATATACCGCGACGTACGTAAAAACGAATATCGACTATACTGTAAAATTCGTTAACTTTGACGGCAAGGTGCTGAGTGAAAAGACGTATCACTATAACGACGCCGTAAAAGCGCCTGAAAACCCGACCAAAGCGTCCGATAACACGTATAAATACACGTTTGACGGATGGGATAAACCGGTCACGGCGGTAAAAGGCGACGCAGTATATACGGCAAAATACAAAAAGACGTATATAGAATACACGGTCAGGTTCGTTGACGGTGACGGCAAGGCGTTAAGCGAAAAGACGTATCACTATAACGACACCGTAAAAGCGCCGAAAAACCCGACCAAAGCGTCCGATAACACGTATAAATACACGTTTGACGGATGGGACAAAAAGGTAACGGCTGTAAAAGGCGACGCCGTATATACGGCAAAATACAAAAAGACGTATATAGAATACACGGTCAGATTCGTTGACAGCGACGGCACGGTGTTAAGTGAAAAGACGTATCACTACGGCGATAAGGTAAATATCCCCGCGGTACAGGCAAAGGAAGACGATAATTACGTATATACCTTCAGCGGCTGGGATAAAGAAGTCACCGCTGTAAAAGGCGGCGCGTCGTATACGGCGGTATACGACAAAACGGAAAAAGCGCCGGAATGGAAACCGGGAGACCTTAACGGCGACGGCGACGTAAACAACAAGGACGTAGTCGTTCTGTTCAGGTACGTATCCGGCATGGACAAAGTCGAAGACGAAAGGATGTATGACTTTGACGAGGACGGAGAAGTAAACAACAAGGACGTTGTTGAACTGTTCAGATTCGTAAGTACGCTGCACTGAAAAAACATGGCCGCCGGTTTACCGGCGGTCATGACTGTATAATTTTATAAAGGGCGGACGACCGATCGCATCGGCCGCCCGTTTGATTTTTTGTTTTTATTGCGCCGCGCTCAAATGCCTGAACAGCGCCACAACGTCTTTATTATCGACCTTGTCGTCTTCGTTGAAGTCGTATACTGTCTCGTCTTTTTCTTTATCGTTTCCTGAAACGTATCTGAACAGCGCCACAACGTCTTTGTTGTCCACCTCACCGTCGCGGTTGCAGTCGCCGCGCAAAACGGCGGGCGGCTCTTTTGTTTCTTCCGGATCTGTCAGGATCTCCGTTTCCGTTATATCTGTTATATCCGCGGTCTCTTCGGTATCAGTGACCTTTTCCGTGTCCGTTGTCTTTTCGGTATCGGAAGTATCTTCCGGATCGGTCTCCGTTTCCGTATCGGTCGTTTCTTCCGGCTCCGGCTCCGCCGTCATGTACGAATATACGTATTTGAAGCGGCCTCCCGGAGCGACGTCGCCGCTGCGGTAGAAGTCGAGTATCTCGCCTTTGAAAACTCCGGAGCCGTCCTCGTCGCTGACGTTGTCCGTCCACTTGAACATGACCTTGTCCCGATCTTTGTCAAGTCCTATATCGGCTTTGGACACCGCGTATACGAGATATTCGCCGTCCTGCGCGTAATCCGCTTTTGCAACGATTTGCGTTTCGTATCCTTTTCCCGTGAATTTCTGTACGTACGCCTGATCTTTATCCGCCGTTTTTTTGCCTATAACGTAGTCAAACGTCTCCCAGCCTTTATTGTTTTCGTCCGTATCGATATACAGAGTCATCCAGTTTTTGTCGCTGTACGGCGTGATCTCGTCCTTGCAGCGTACAAAGAAGTAAATATTATCCGTATCCACTACCGCTTTTGCTTCAACAATGTCGTTGCGTCCGCTTGTATCTTTATAATATTTTGATCCGTAACCTTCGCTTCTTCTGTCGGATACGTTGTTTTCATATGCGATATACGACGATGTTATCTTATCCCACTGCGGTGATAAAGGTTTATTCAGATTTATCCGCTTGTTTACTTCGTATACGGACGTTTGCTCGCAGCCTTTGAATTTGCGTATATAGCTTACCATCTGGTAATAATAGTTATCGCGCAGTTTGCCTTTTGTCGGCTCTATATCGCGGCTGAACTCGTCGTTATATTCATCCGGGAAAGCGTTTGCAACGCCCTGCCACGTATCGTACCGTCCGACTATCCATTCGTTCCAGCCGGTTATGAATATGACGTCCGGATCAACGGCAAGCGCGTATTCAAACTGCTCCGCAAAGTGCGCCCCGTATTTTACGGCGTCAGGACGCGTGTCTATGCCTTTTGACGTATACGTTCTGCCGGTTACGTTCTCGCCGTTCATGGCGGTCAGCTTGTGAGTTTTGTAGTTGTGGTTTGCGGCAACGCCCACGGTGATCTGTTCAACGCCGCTCTTGCCGCTTGCTTTATACTGTGTCTGCGGATATACGGACAGCCAGCCCCACTGATTGTATATCGTTTTTGAGTCCGTAAGATATTCCGGCTGAGGCTTGCGGAAAGTAAAGTAGTTTCTTATTTCTTTGCCCAACAGATCGCTGTTGTCTATAAAGGACTGATCGCACATCAGCATCGGCTTGCCGTCAAAATAGAACCACAGCTTCTGATATTTTTCTCTGTAGAATACGTCTTTGTATATCGCCCTTACCTGCGTGTCCGTATCCGATTTGTTCCAGAAAGGAAGTAAAAAGGTTATTTTAGGTACGTTTACACCGTCCTCAAGCGCTTTTTCAAACGTTTTGAATATGTGGTCGTAGCTTTCTTTCCACGTAAACGTCCCGTTCGTGTTGTCAAATATTATAACGTCAACTCCGGCGTCCGCCAGAAGCTCGGCGTGCTTGCGCAATACCCAGTCGTCGTTTGTTTTATAATATCCGTATACGGATTCGTTCCAGAAATACACGGTGGGATCCGTGGGCCATAGAGAACTGTTATAGTTGTTTTTTATCTCCGGATGGATTTCCATGAAATTCTGAAGATTGAAAGGCTCGCCTGTGTCCTGTCTTACGTGCCATGACCAGTAGAACAGCGCAACGGTCTTGCCGCTTCTCGGCCCGCCCGTTTCTTCATACGTCGGAAGCGTTCTTCCGAGCTCGTCCGTGGCCGCCCACGTGGTAGGACGGGACGCGCGGACAACGACGGCGCTGTTTTTATCCGGCACGTATTCATCCGGCGCTTTATTGCTGCCCGTCGCGGTGAAATCCGATCTGATCACGGTAAACGGTACCGACACGTCGGACGTAAAGCCGACGGAAACGTTTATATCGCACGCTTCTTCCACCCCGTCAAAATACGCAAAACCGTGTCCGACGTTGTTGTTTTTCCATTTCCATATCGCAAGCAGCGAATTGTCGTTAGTTACGTTTATAAGATACTCGCCCGCCTGCTGAGTGTTGATCTTTACGTTATGTTTTTCGTTATCTTTTACGGTATTGAACGTTTTTGCCGCTATCGGCGCAGTTTCTACAGTATCTTCATACGAGCCGGCCCATTTATAAACTCTGACCGTCGCTATAGTATCCTTTTTAAGATAAGTGCTCAGCCTTACGGAAACGGAGGAGAATTCTCCGTTTATACCGAGACGAATGCCGACGCTTGAGCCCTTGGCAACGTTGATCGCCTCGCATTCCGATTCGTCCCCGTATGCGTTTTTATTATATAAAGTTGCCGCGGAGATGAATAATGCGGCGGACATAAGGGTGCAGATGCAAAGCAAAACGCTTATAAGCCGTAAAACGTTTTTCATTTTGTATTGATCCTTTCGATTTTCTTTATAAAACTTATTGGAAAAATATTCAGATCCCGTATTTCTTCAGTCTCTTTTCCGTTAAAGGCTCAGCCTCTTAACCTGTCGCGGTCAAGTTTGCCGAGGTTGCTTCCCAGAAGGACTATCTGGCTCTGCAGACAGTAATTGTTGACGGCGACCGTGAGGAATTCAAAAACGGCGTTAACGGAAATGATCACGGCGAGAGCCTCCGCGTTTATGCCGAGCTGTGAGAAAAGGATCGAGAAGCATACGGTCGTACCGCCGATCACCGGCGGCGTCGCGACCGATAAGATGAACGACAAAAGGAACGCCGCCAAAAGCCATGCCCACGTCACCTCTACTCCGTACAGATTTGCCGTAAACAAACTGCATGCCGTGAATACGATGCAGTAACCGGGCCGGAACAGTATGCCGCCGAGATTGTATGCAAGCGGCGCAAAGTCAGAATCAACCCCGAGCGGACCTATAAGCGTGTCTATCGTGGTCGTAAACGCCGCGCCGACGCTGGCGCTTGACAAAGAGATCATAAACGCGGGCAAAAGCTTGCGCAGATAGCGGCGCACGCTGACTTTCAGCCGTATGCAGACGACCGCCGTATACGCGATAAGCGTGACGGCTTCCCCCGCGACGACGATCAGAAGGAGCTTCCAGAAGCCCGATAGCACGGCTAACTGTCCAGACATGATAAGTCCGCACACCATCATGCCGACGTAGATCGAAATAAAGTGGTTGAGTGATGAATTTGTTAGAATCGCAACCGTGTTGACCTCGTCAAAAACCTCGGTCAGCCTGTCGGCTTTCTGACCCATTTTAAGCATTGTGATGCCGAACATAACGCCGATTATTATGATATGTACGGAGTTGAATTCAAGTATGGGCGATAAAATATTGTTCGGGACGAAATCTATCAGTATATCAAAAAAGTCGTAAAAATCTATTGAGACCGTAGACGACATACCGAAAGTCATCCCCGGTATCATCCATAGCGTATTTAACAAAGTCAGAGCGAACGCCACTATAAGAAAACTGCGGATGATCTTTCTTCCTATGTTGCTGAAGGTGGATATATCCCCGAGCCGCACGATGCCTAAAACGATAGCGCCGAAGCACATTATCGTCGCCATTACGCAAAGCAGCCCGGTAAACGCGTTTGTCAGAGGCGAGATGATCCGCGCCGCTATAACCGGCGCTGTATCCGGCAATAAAAGCGTGACAAGCGAGCCGACTGCCGCGCCGATAAGGATCCCCAGCAAAATGGTTACAAGTAAATTGACGCGCCGCTTTTTTGCAACGGTAAACGTAACGAGATTTGAGCCGCTGCGGTAACGCCACGCACGGTTGACCGTGTCGAAATTTGACAAAAGCGAATCCATGACGGATATTTCGGAAGGATCGTTATCTTTAAACGGATCAAAGCTTTCGCCTTTGACGCGCAGCGATATACGGAAAGCGCCGAAAAAGCGGGAAAAGCGCAGTGACGCAACAGCTTTTTCCGACAACGCGTCACGGTATTTGAGTATGGTTTCTTCCAGGATAAACCGCAGACGTACCGCGTCCTTTTGATCGATCTTTTCCTTTGACAGCATATCCGCGGTATCTTCAACACAGCGGTCTATCTCTGCCGCGTTCAGCTCGAATTTGTCCTGTATGCTTTTTTCCATAACGGATCGCCCTTCCTTCCTTTTCAGGCTCTTGATTTGCACTTATACCGCTATTATAACATATTTGATTTATTTTTGCAACCTTTTCAGCCAAAATTCCGCAAGGCTGTTTTTATGTAAAAAAAGCCGGAATACGGCGCGTATTTTCTGTAAAAGTTCTTCAAAAACACGCTTTTTTTGAGTAAAACACCTTGGCAAAAAATGTAAATCGTTATTAAAAACGCTTGACTTTTGGTATGAAAAATGATATAATTCAGTAACGAACACAAAAGGAAAAAATTAAAAAAAGCGGATATTAACACGATCTCAAAGTACATAGACCTTCATCTGCATCCGGACGGCGCGATAACGGTCGAAATCGAAAAAAAAACCGGCGGAAATGCAAGGGATCACGCTTCCGGCAAAGGATGACGGAAGAGCAGAAAAATCTGCTTTTGAAAAACGCCGTCTCTGCCGCTTTCACGTCAGACCGCGTCAAGTCGGAGCTGTTGAAAGAATTGCATTTATAATAAATCACAGTAACGTTTTAAAGCAAAAAAAGGAGTAAAGGAAAATGGCTACACCGCATATTGAAGCAAACAAAGGGGATTTTGCAGACGTCGTACTTATGCCCGGAGACCCGATGAGGGCAAAAATGATAGCGGAAACGTATCTGGAAAACGTTAAGCTGGTGAATCAGGTAAGAGGTATTCTCGGTTATACCGGAACGTATAAAGGGCGGCGCGTCTCGGTGATGGCAAGCGGTATGGGAATGCCGTCTGTCGGCATTTATTCTTATGAGCTGTTTTCCGTTTATGACGTAAAAGCGATCATACGTATCGGCTCGGCGGGCTCATACGTTCCCGATCTTGCTTTGGGCGACGTGGTCCTTACGGAATACGCCTGGAGCGAATCCACTTTCGGAAAGGTACAAAACGGCAGCCCGGATCATGTAAAAGTCCCGAGCAGCCGGCTTAACGCGGTGATCAGCGGTGCCGCGGACAAGCTTAACGAGAATATAACGGTCGCGCCGATACATTCTACGGACGTATTTTATGCGGACGGACCGGCGGATTATTTCAAGGCGATAAACAAGGAACACGGCTGCGCCTGCGTGGAGATGGAGAGCTTCGGTCTGTTCCACAACGCGGCCGCGCTCGGCAAAGAGGCGGCGTGCCTGTTGACTATCTCCGATTCTTTTGTATCGGAGGAAAAAATGAGCTCAGAGGATCGCCAGAATTCATTTCACAAGATGATCCGTATTGCACTTGAATCAGCCATATCTTACGGGAAAGATTGATATATGAGCGATTATTTACTGGAAACAAGGCTGAAAGAGGAAAACGAGGGGCTGCACCGCAGGGCAAGAGACAGCGCCGCGGTTCTGCAGAAAATGCTGGAATCCTTTCTGCCCCGCTTTCCCAATTACACGGATCACACAATGCTTCACAGTATGGACGTTCTCGAATACAGCAATATTCTCCTCGGAGAAAAACAGATAAGAAGGCTAAGCCCTGCGGAATGCTACGTACTGATAATGTCGTGTTATCTGCACGATATCGGCATGGGTATTAATCAGAAAAACTATGAGACGCTGTCCGAGAAGATAGATTTCGGAGATTATTTTCAAACTCACAGCCGTGATGACACGGAAACGATAATCCGTGAATTTCACAACGAATACAGCGGTCTGTTTATCCGTAAATACGCGGATCTGTTCGATATCCCGTGTGAGGAAATGGTGTTTGCCATAGTCCAGGTGTCGCGCGGACACAGAAAAACGGATCTGCTTGACGAGACGGAGTATCACGACGTTATGACGCCGTACGGTATTATCCGCACCGCGCTTCTTGCCGCGATCATTCGTCTGGCGGATGAGATCGACGTAGGCGCGGACAGAAATTCCGAGCTGTTGTTTGACTCGTCAAAAGTAAGTACGGACGCGGGTAAAGAAGCTTTCGGAACTCACGATTCCATACTGAACGTGGAAGTTCGGGAAGACGCCGTCGCATTATATATAAAGCCGATAGCGCCCAGATACCGCGACCTGGTCATGATCCTTTCGGATAAGATCCAAAATACGCTTGATTATTGCAGAGAAGTGGTTTCTTTAAGATCCGATTTTTGCATCACACAAAAAAGCGTTAAGCTCATAGACGTTGAATAACAAAAAGAGCCTCGCGGCTCTTTTTTATTATAAGTTCACGCTGAACAGCAGTTTTTCGTACGTCGGGAACGGCCAGTATTCCTCAGCCGTGAGCGTCTCCGCCTCGTCCGCGGCGGCACGCAGGGCTTCCATAACGGGTATCAGCCCGTCTCTTATCGCGCAGCTGTGCTCCACTACGTCGTCCATATCCTTTATCGAACAAAGAACGCCTTCAAGCTCGTCCGTTTTGTCCGCCATGACGTCAAGAAGCTCCGACAGTCTCACAGCCGTCTTCATCTCGTATCTGAACGGTATTTTGCCGACGCCGGATTTTTTATCTAAGCGTGAGGTCAGCTCCGCGGAATACGCTGATACGGCGGGCATTATCTGCCTTTTGCTCATATCGAGCATCGTCGCCGCCTCTATGGTGACTGTCTTGTTGTAATTGTCAAGCATTATATCGCATCTTGACTTAAGCTCCGCGGGTGAGAACACGCCCGTGCGCGCAAACATATCCGCGTTCTTTTTGTCAAGCAGATGCGTCATGCAGTCCGGAGTGGTCCTGAAATTCGGCAGGCCGCGTTTTTCCGCTTCCTTTACCCACTCCTCTCCGTAACCGTTTCCGTCAAAGAGTATGCGTTTATGCTCTTTTATCGTTTCTTTTAACAGCGTATGAAGCTCCGTATCAAAATCGGAGCAGTTTTCAAGCCTGTCCGCGAATCCGCACAGCACGTCGGCGACGGCGGAATTGAGCATAACGTTCGTATCCGCTATACTGCTCGGCGCTCCGAGCATACGGAATTCAAACTTGTTGCCCGTGAAAGCAAACGGGGAAGTGCGGTTCCTGTCCGTGGTGTCGCGCAGGAATTTAGGCAGAGAATCAACGCCGAAAAGCATCTCCATGCGCTCCGTCTTGCTGTAAGGCGCGTCGTGCTCTATCGCCTCCAGCACGTTTGTCAGCTCCGTGCCCAAGAACATTGAAACTATCGCGGGCGGCGCTTCGTTTGCGCCGAGCCGGTGGTCGTTGCCCGCCGTTGCGGATGAGATACGCAAAAGATCCGCGTATTCGTCAACGGCTTTTATAACGGCGCACAGGAACAGTAAAAACTGCGCGTTCTCGTACGGCGTATCGCCGGGTTTGAGCAGGTTCACGCCGTTATCGGTTTTAAGCGACCAGTTGTTGTGCTTGCCCGATCCGTTTACGCCGGCAAACGGTTTTTCGTGCAGGTTGCAGACAAGACCGTGACGCGCCGCCACCTTCTGCATCAGCTCCATGGTGAGCTGGTTGTGATCCGTTGCTATATTTGTCGTTGTGAATATAGGCGCGAGTTCGTGCTGTGCGGGCGCCGCTTCGTTATGTTCCGTCTTTGCAAATATACCTACGCGCCAGAGTTCTTTATCAAGATCCTCCATAAATTCCGCTACGCGCGGTTTTATGGCGCCGAAATAATGGTCGTCAAGCTCCTGGCCTTTGGGCGGCTTCGCGCCGAAAAGCGTTCTGCCCGTGAAGACGAGGTCTTTTCTTTTGCCGTACATTTCTTTGTCAACAAGAAAATACTCCTGCTCCGCGCCTACGCACGTGTCAACGTGCTTTGCGTCCGTGTTGCCGAAAAGGCGCACTATGCGAAGAGCCTGCTTGCTGATCGCTTCCATAGAACGCAGAAGCGGCGTTTTTTTGTCAAGCGCCTCGCCGCCGTATGAGCAGAAGGCCGTGGGGATACAGAGCGTTTTTCCTTTTATGAAAGCGTATGACGTGGGGTCCCACGCCGTATATCCTCTCGCCTCGAACGTGGCGCGCAGACCGCCGGATGGGAAAGAAGAGGCGTCCGGCTCGCCTTTTATAAGCTCTTTTCCGGAAAATTCAAGTATAACGCGGCCTTCCTTGTCCGACGATACGAAGCTGTCGTGCTTTTCCGCGGTTATGCCCGTGAGCGGCTGGAACCAGTGGGTAAAATGCGTGGCGCCGTGCTCCGTTGCCCAATCCTTCATAGCCTCCGCTACCGCCGAGGCTACGTTATTGTCAAGCGCGGAACCTTCTTCTATCGTTTTTTTCAGTGAGCCGTAGACCTCCGGCGAAAGCCGTGCCTTCATAACGGCGTCGTTGAAAACAAGACATCCGAAATAGTCTGTTATACATTCCATGATATAATACCCGCTCTTTCAAGGTTGATTTATATAATTATACATCCGTTTTGCTTATTTGTCAAGCGTCAGGCGTTGTAATAGCATACAAAACAAAGGCTGTTCACCGTTCCTTTTTTATAATTTCCGAAAAAAACAAACATATATGCTTGACAAGTAAAAAAAGTTATATTATACTTAATCGGTATTGATAATTTACGGGAAAGGAATTATAATATGTCAAACTGTGCTGTCGTAGGTATTAACTGGGGAGATGAGGGAAAAGGCCGTATGGTCGACCTCATTACAAACAAATATGATTTTGTCGTACGCTTTCAGGGCGGAGGCAACGCGGGTCATACCGTTATAAACGAATACGGTAAATTCGCGCTCCATCTTCTGCCGTCCGGCATCTTTCACAAGGGCGTCGTAAACGTACTGGGAAACGGCGTTGCGCTCGACCCGGAAAATCTTATGGCGGAGATACAGACCGTTGCCGAAAAAGGAGTGACGGTTGACGAACGTAATCTCAAAATAAGCGACCGCGCCTCGCTTCTGCTTCCGTGGCACAGAGAGCTTGACGCGCTTGAGGAAGCGCGCCTTGCCGATAAAAAATACGGATCCACAAGGCAGGGCATCGCCCCGTTTTATTCCGACAAATATCAGAAAAAGACGGTTCTGGCGGGAGAGCTTTTCTATCCGGACGAGCTGAGAAGACATTTAAAGGATCTTCTTGAATGGAAAAACCTTACCATACAGCGCGTATACGGCGCGGAACCGCATACGATGGAAGAAATAGAGGAGTGGATAGAAAACTACGCGAACAAGATAAAACCGTTTATCGCGGATACCGGAAAGCTTCTGCGGCAAGCGCAGGCAAACGGCAAGAGCATTATGTTTGAGGCTCAGCTCGGCTCTCTGCGCGACCTTGATTTCGGCATAGTTCCGTACACCACGTCTTCAAATACGACGGCATCGTACGCGCCTATCGGCTCCGGATGTCCGTCAGTTAAAATAGATGAGATAATAGGCGTCGTCAAGGCTTATTCAACCTGCGTGGGAGAGGGACCGTTCACCTGCGAATGGTTTGGCGAAGAGGCCGAGAAACTGCGCGAGGCGGGCGGAGAATACGGCGCAAAGACCGGCAGACCGCGCCGCGTTGGCCCGCTTGACATAGTTGCAACGAAATACGGCGTACAGGTACAGGCGGCGACGAACATAGCGCTTACGAAAATGGACGTGCTTTCTTATATGGACAAGATCCCGGTCTGCACGCATTACGTGCTTGACGGCAAACAGACGGATGAATTCCCGTTCCCCGCGGCGCTGAACGACGCAAAACCGGTGACGGAATACCTGCCCGGCTGGAAGACAGACATATCCGGCTGCAGAAAATGGGAAGAGCTTCCCAAAGAGGCAAGAGATTACGTCACGTTCATTGAGGAAAGAATCGGCTGTCATATCGGCTACGTTTCCGTAGGTCCGGAGCGCGACAGCATAATCATAAGATAAGGGGGATAATATGAGCAGGGATAAATACGAATCGCCGTTATCGTCACGTTACGCTTCGGAATATATGCTCAAACTCTTTTCATCAGATACCCGTTATCAGACGTGGAGACGGCTCTGGGTCGCTTTGGCGCGCGCGGAGCATAAGCTCGGTCTGCCCATAACGGAAGACCAGGTAAAAGAGCTTGAAGCGCATATAACCGATATTGACTATGATACAGTCGCTGCACGTGAAAAAGAAGTGCGTCACGACGTTATGGCGCACGTTTACGCATACGGAAAAGCTGCTCCGTCCGCGGCGGGAATAATCCACTCCGGCGCCACGAGCTGCTACGTTACCGACAACGCCGATATGATAATCTACCGCGACGCGCTTTTATACGTAAGAAAAATGCTTTTGGCGGTAATGAAAAACTTGGCGGATTTTTCACTGCAGTACAAAGACCTGCCCACGCTCGGATATACCCATTATCAGCCGGCGCAGCTCGTCACGGTCGGCAAGCGCGCGTCGCTCTGGCTGCAGGACCTCGCCTCAGACCTTGAAGAGCTTGATTTTACCGTAAGCCGTATTAAAATGCTCGGCTGCCGCGGCACTACCGGCACGGAAGCGAGTTTTATGGAGCTTTTCGGCGGCGATACCGCAAAAATAGATAAAATGAACGAGATGATCTGCAATGAATTCGGATTTGATTCGTATTTTGACGTCTGCGGTCAGACGTACCCGAGAAAGACGGATTCGGCGATAATCAACGCGCTGTCGGCAATAGCTCAAAGCGCTTATAAATTTGCAAACGATATGAGACTGCTTCAGCACGACAGACAGCTTGAAGAGCCGTTTGAAAAAAATCAGATAGGATCGTCCGCCATGGCGTACAAGCGCAACCCGATGAGATGCGAACGTATCTGTTCGCTCTCCCGCTATCTTATGGCGGACGCGGCGAACGCCTATATGACGTCGTCAACGCAGTGGCTCGAGCGCACGCTCGACGACTCCGCAAACAGAAGGATAAGCGTGCCGGAAGCGTTCTTATGCGCGGATTCAGTTCTGCGCCTGATGTTAAACGTTACAAAAGGAATAGTCGTAAACGAAAAAGTCATAGCAAAGACTGTGCGTGAATATCTGCCGTTCATAGCGACCGAGAATCTGCTTATGGAAGCGGTCAAGCGCGGCAAAGACAGACAGGTGTTGCATGAGGTTATCCGTACCGAGTCTATGAAAGCGACGGCGAGGATGAAAGAAGGGCTTGAATGCGGCCTTATCCCGGCGCTCGCCGCTCACGGTGAATTCGGGCTTAGCGAAGAAGAGATAAACAACGTGCTCGACCCGTCGCTTTATACCGGCAGATGCGGCGAGCAGGTGCAGAGATACGTAGATAAGCTGTCCCCGGTGCTTGCGCAGGCGACGGATATGGAAAGTGAAATTTCGCTGTAAAGGTGTTTTATGGAAAAAATACTTGTTCTTGATTTCGGCGGTCAGTACGATCTGCTCATAGCGCGCCGCGTGCGTGAGCAGGGCGTTTATGCAGAGATAAAACCGTATAACAAAATAACGCTTGACGAAATAAAAAAAGAAGCGTATAAGGGCATTATATTTACGGGCGGGCCGAACAGCGTATACGATGAAAAATCACCGCATTACGACAAAGAGATATTAAATGCCGGAATACCCGTGCTCGGTATATGCTACGGTCATCAGCTCACCGCGTATATGGCGGGCGGTGAAATAAAGAGCGCCGGCAGCATAAGCGAATACGGCAAAACTGACGTTTACGTTAAAAAGTGCGATCTGTTTGACGGTATCCCGGAAAAAAGCGTCTGCTGGATGAGCCACACGGACTACGTAAGCGAAGTTCCCTTCGGATTTGAGATAACGGCTCATACGGACAGCTGCCCCTGCGCCGCCATGGCGGACTTTTGCCGCCGCATTTACGGCGTGCAGTTCCACCCGGAAGTAACGCATACGGAATACGGAACAAAGATACTGCATAATTTCATTTTCTCCGTCTGCGGCTGCAAAGGCGACTGGAAAATGGACGATTTTATAGAAAAAACAATAGAAAAATACAAAAAAGAGCTCGGAAACAGCCGCGTTCTGTGCGCACTGTCCGGCGGCGTAGACTCGTCCGTCGCGGCGGTTTTGATACACCGCGCCGTAGGCGACAATCTTACCTGTGTATTCGTTGATCACGGACTGCTCCGCAAAAACGAAGGAGACGACGTGGAGCGCATTTTCCGGCATCAGTTCAATATGAACCTCATCCGCGTCAATGCCGAGGACAGGTTTTTGATAAAGCTCGCCGGCATAAAAGAGCCGGAAAAAAAGCGCCGCATAATAGGTGAAGAGTTTATACGTGTGTTTGAGGATCAGAGTCACGTTATAGGCAACGCGGATTATCTGGTGCAGGGAACTATATATCCGGACGTGGTGGAAAGCGGCAAAGGCGACGCGTCAACCATAAAAAGTCACCACAACGTCGGCGGCCTGCCGTCCGTAATGGAATTCAAGGGCATAGTCGAGCCTCTGCGTGAGCTTTTCAAGGACGAGGTGAGAGCCGTCGGCCTGAAGCTCGGCATACCGGAAAAACTCGTTATGCGCCAACCGTTCCCCGGACCGGGACTCGCGGTTCGTATAATAGGCGATATAACAAAGGAAAAAGCGGATACTCTGCGAGAGGCGGACGCCATTTTCAGAGAAGAGCTGGAGTCGGCAAACGTCAAATCAAACCAGTATTTCGCAGTCCTTACGGATACGCAGAGCGTCGGCGTCATGGGCGACGCAAGGACTTACGGCTACACGGTAGCCCTCCGCGCCGTTACAACGGACGATTTTATGACGGCGGACTGGACGCGCGTCCCGTTTGATGTGCTTGACAAAACCTCACGCCGTATAACGAATGAGGTAAAAACCATAAACCGCGTAGTCTACGACATAACCTCCAAACCCCCCGCCACAGTGGAGTGGGAATGATCGCCATCAGCTAAGTAATCTAACTAAATATAATATATTAAACTATTATATAACTATATAACACCGGCTGTCGTCGCTTTTACTGCGAGGGCAGCCGGTGTTATTTTATTTACGGCGTGTAACCGGTAACGCCGAATTTGAATTTTCGGGTAATTATTATTACCGTATCACGCTTTACGTTATTCGTATCAGACGCCGCCTTATCCTTTATACGCCGCTGACGCGATGCCGTATTTCATCATTGCGATGACGAGCGCGGCGAGGTTTTCGTCTGCGTCGTTCTTTTTTGCGTATGCGTACGATTCTATACTGTACGCAAACGTGTTGCTTATCGGCAAGCCGTCGCGGCATACCGTCAGATATACCGGATCTCTCATCTGCGTCGCGGTGTACCCGTTCAGACGTACGACGCGAAGTCCGCCGATCTCAGATATCTTATCAGCCGGTACAGTATCTATAACTCCGTTTTCATCCTCGACGACTACGGTCACGCCGGTCATATCGTCAAGAGAGAACTTGAACTGCATAGTAATAGAATCATTGAGACTGAGGGAAGCGGCTTTCCATCTCGCCTCCGGCGACTGTACCTCGCGGTATTTCGTATTCGTTACGGCGGTGAGCGCCGGCTCCGCTTGCGTTCCGAGCCCCCTCTGGCCGTCCGTCAGATCCTTGTTTGCAAGGTTATCCGTTCCGCGTCCGGTGTACGTCTGCGTCGCCGCGCCGTAGTTGAGCATATCCACGAGAAGCGTTTTAAGCCTTCTGTTTTCGGTCACGCCGAGCAGATCGCGGCAGTACTGTGATATGCTGTACGTCACGGGAGTCGATCTGATCTCCGTGCCGTTCATACTTGCGCAGAGCGTTGCCGTGATCGTTTCATTCATCATATCCGGCGCGACGTTAAGGAAGCTGAATACGAGGTATTCTTTGCCGTTTACGATCGTCGTTTCGTGATCTCTTACGGTTACCGTTCTTCCGTTCATCTCAAATATTGCGTACGGCGCGCTGCAGTCGCCCGATGCAAAGAATTCGTTTCTGACCTTGAAGTTTATTTTCAGGTCGTTCTGAAGCGTTACCGACGCCGTATCGAACGAAAGTCTGCGCCACCGGGCCGTCACGGTGACGTCGCTGAAAGGCATCGCCAGATAATACTCGCCTCTGAGCGTTGCTGCTTCAACCGGATCTCCGTACCGGTCCGTGCAGACAAATCCCGTAAATACGTATCCGGGCTCCGGATCCGCCGTCAGTTTTATCATATCGTTATAGTTTGCCTTTGCGCATTCCGCGGTAACGGTGCCGCCCGCCGTCTGAGAAACAGTCACGTTATATTCAAACGAAGCGTCGCCGAGTCTCGTTACGGTAAGAGTGCCCGCCGGAGCGGAGAGAGTGATAAAATACGTATGTCCGCCGTGCAAACCGACGCCGTTTGTATCGTATTTGCTTCCTATACGATGATCATCTGCAAATGAATATATATTATAGTATAAGCTTCCCTCCGCGTCCGTCGTCAGAACGTACGCTCCGCTTTGTGCGGGAGTGAAGGAATACATGTCGCCCGCGCTTTCCCCTATTACGTTATCTCCGACAGAGAGGGACGGCATATCCTTTTTCCGCGTGATCACGGTAACGGTAAGCGGATGATCCGGCATTTCACAAAATTTTTCCCATATATCCGATACGAAATCATCCGGCGTTACGGAGATTATTTCGTAATCATCGAACGTGAAAACGTCCAGCATGATGCGCGTGCCCGGTTTTACGGGTTCGCTGATAAAATATCTATTATTGTCGTAGTCGTATAATTTGTATTCCGTTACGCCTTCGTCAACTACGACGGTAACGGGATATCTTATATCCTCCTCGTAATTTGCGGATACCGTAACGGGAGATGCGGGCATTGTGAAATAACATTCGGATGAGCTGAAATTTATCGGGACCTCGTTTCCGGCGCCGTCAAGTACCGTAAACTGTTCATCGTAATACGCGCCCGACAGCTTGTATCCTTCGTCCGGATACGCCTTGAGATACACTTCGAAACCGGCGGGGGCGGAGAACAGAGGCGTGCCTTCAATCGACGTCGCGTCAACCACGCCGTGCGGGTCCGGCGCGGCGTTTACGGCGTATAAAGGCACGTTTCGGGAAACGTTGATAACGTCGACAAAATCTCCGTTCGTCAGCAGTTGTATCGCGTACGTCTGTCCGCCGTTAAGATATACGGGAACGCTGAAGCTTTCAACGTAATTACTACTGGCGACGGTGCACGCGTAGTCAAAGCCGTTAAAGATTCTGATTGCCACCCCATTCCCGCCGGCGTATGAAAACACGTACCAGCCGCTGCGGTCCGGCGTGAAGCCGTAGTCAATACTGTTTATGGTATAACCGAAGTAAACCGAATTGTCGCCGATACTGAGCGTCGTGACCGGCGTTCCCGCGCAGTACGCTGTCACCGTAACGTCGTACGCGGGCATAGTGAACGTCCAAACGCCGTCCGCGCCCGCCGTTGCCTGCAGGGTACGGTTTCCATCGTACGTGACGGTCACGCCGGTGCAGGTCACTCCGTCCGCGGTCTTTACCGTTACCGTAACGGTATCGTTTTCCGCCGCACCTGAAGTGCTGCAGATTATCTGTCTTGACGGCGTTAACGAATCTGTGGCGTCCACGGACAGAAGAGCATAGTGACGGTTTGCGCCGGTGAGCGGTCCGTTGCCGTTACGGATCCTCATCCCGTTCCATTCCGTCTGAGAGCCGGCGTAATAAACGTTTCCGCCGTTGTCAGCCAAAAGCGCGCTGTCATTATCGAACGCGTCATTTGAAATAGTTTTCATGCTCCGCGGCAGATAAACGGTGTTCAGACTGCGGCAGTTTCTGAAAGCGTACATTCCCACGCTCTTAACGCCTTCGCACAGCGTAACGGAGGTGATATTATTGAAATTGGAGAACGCATAATTACTTACGTTTGTGATGCCGCCTTCTATCACAACGGCGGTTATACTTTTGCTGTAGTTATACCACGGCGTGTTGTCATATGAACCGAAATTCGGCATATTGCCGCTGCCGGAAACGGTAAGAGTACCCTGAAACAGCGTCCAGCTGAAACCGTCGCCGAACGTGCCGGTGTACAAAGCGTCAAACCGCGCGGTATATTCCGCGGCGCCGGTCACGGCGGATATTTCTGGAGACCAGCCGGCAAAGAAGTACCCGGTAACGCTGCCGCTCGCGGGTCTTGACGGAGTTTCGCCCGAATATGCGGGCGTCCCGCCGTAATATACAGGTCCGGACTGAAGCACCGTGCCGTCGTAATTTTTGAACGTTACGGTATACTGTCTCAGATCGTTTGAATAAACCGCGGTATACGTTTCCGAGCCGGTCACGGCGGCGGGCTGTTTGTCCCAGCCGGTGAAAATGAAATCATACTGAGTTGTGGAAGTCTTTGCGGGCGTCTCTCCGGTATACACGGGAGTCGTTCCTTCAAGCACCCAGCTCTGCTGCAGAATCGTGCCGTCATGGTTTTCAAAAGTTATGAGATAATAATGAGAGAGATCGTATGTCGCGGTATAGGTAACGGGACCGGTCACCGCGGGAAGGGCTCTGTATTCGCTTACGCCGTCTGACCAGCCCGCGAAAGCGTACGTGA
>JAFSYU010000005.1 GCA_017443595.1 Clostridia bacterium | reverse complement strand
GGATTTTCGGACGAACAGATCGTTGTTCCTGCGAGGCAAAGCCCGCAGGTGCTACTATACGTAACAGCAAGGGGTTTAACGAAGCAGGAGCGGCGAGATGCCGTCCGAAAACGTGGTTCGGATAATTCTCGTTACCCTAAACGCGCATATGAAAGGATGAACAAATGCTTTTATCAACACAGACGCAGAGGCTTGCAAACAGTTTCGGATACGAACAGGCGATAAAAATGCTTGCAAAAGCGGGATATGACGCTTTTGATCTTTCGCTTTTCCATCCGCTGTCAAACGACGACAGATTATATAAAGAAGATTTCAGAGAATACGCAAAAGAACTGCGCGGGCTTGCGGACAGAGAGGGCATGATCTGCAACCAGGCTCACGCGCCGTTTCCGTCAAGCACACCGGAGCACGACAAGGACGATCAGATATATAAAAGCATACTGCACGCCATGGAGATATCCTCCATTCTCGGCGCAAAATGCATAATAGTCCACCCCAAGCAGCATTTGCCGTACCGTGCAAACGAAAAAGAACTGAAAAGAATAAATATAGAATTTTATAAAAGCCTGATCCCGTACTGCGAAGAATTTGATATAAACGTCGCGGTGGAAAATATGTGGCAGCACAATCCGGTAGGAAAGACCACGATAGTAAACAGCACCTGCGCCAGAGTTGAGGAATTCTGCGAATACATAGACGAGATAGACAGCGAAAGGATAGTCGCCTGCCTTGATATCGGTCACGTTTCGCTCTGCGGCGAGGATATGAGCGTTATGATAAGAGGCCTGGGCGGCAAACGCCTGAAAGCCCTGCACGTTCACGATACGGACGGCTGCCGCGATCTGCACACGCTTCCCTTCACCGCGAATAACGACTTTCCGCTTATTATGAAACTGCTTGCGGAAATAGGCTATGAAGGCGATCTTACGTTTGAAGCGGACAGCTTTTTTAAGAATTTCCCGCAGTCCATGTATCAGGACGTTGCCGGTTTTATGCAGAAGACCGGGCGCTGCCTGATAAATATGTTTGAAGAAGAAAAAAGTAAATAATTTTAACCGGTGAAAAAGGTAAAAGTCCTTTCACCGGTTTATTTTTTGCTTTGGCTGTAGTATTACTATATATTTTTAACTTATGGTTAAATCACACTTTCCGAACGATACCTTTACAGGATGATAAAATCTGTTATAATATAATCGAAACCAGGCGCCGGTTTTACAAAAAATTACGGAGGTAATTACTATGAATATCAATATCGGAGCAAACATAAAACGTCTGCGCACGGAAAAAGGTATCACACAGGAACAGCTTGCCGAGGCGATGAACGTCACCTGCGCGGCGGTCAGCAAATGGGAGAGGGGAGAGACTTTTCCCGACATAACCGCGCTTCAGCCGCTTGCTTACTACTTTGACGTTTCACTTGACACTTTAATGGGTTATAACAAAGAAAAAGTTGAAAAAGAGATAGAGGACATTCTTCAACAGTTCCGTCAAAGCCGGGACCGCCGGATAATAGAAAAAGCGTACCGCGAATATCCGAACGACTACCGCATAATGTATCATTATATGTGGTCGTTCGGAGTTTCCGACGCGGAACCGGATCTCGATCTTGCGCTCAAATACAAGGATGAGCTTGAAAAAATATGCGACAAAATTTTAGACGGCTGCACCGATATAAGCATACGCACAGGCGCGTGGAAGATGAAAGCGATACTCCGTCACGCCGAGGGGAAAACGGAAGAGGCGCTGCAGATACACCGCGATAACGCCGTAAGCTGGTATCAGACGTTTGAGCAGCTGAACGAACAGCTTTTCCAAAAGGACAGACCGGAATTCTTATACTGGGCAAGCCGCAATATGTATGAGCTTGTGGATTTCGGCGCGGATAAGCTCGTAAAATCTAAATTCTATGATCGTGATATACCGTATGACGAAATGGTATCATCGCTTGAAAAGATCGGAGACGGGCTTTACAGTCTCGGCTGCGAGCTTAATGAAGCATATCTGTTAGCACAGGCGGAAACGGTTTTCGGCAGGCTGAGAAACGATCTTACGGCACGCGAATTCCGCGGCGCAACGGATGAAGATATTATAAGGATAACCGATAAAAATCTTGCCGCTGCGGAAAAACTGACGGAGCTTTCAAAAACAAACAAACCGTGCTTCGACGCGCTTGTCGGAATTCACAACACAGACGATCTGCTTGCTTTCACGGCAAACTGCCATTTATCGTGGCAAAATCCGCGCAACGTCAAACTGCTTGAAAACAAAGAGTACAGAGCCGTAATAGAAAAATACGCCAAATAAAACCGCAAAACGGGCGTCATCCGTCGGGATGACGCCCGTTGTTTTTTATTTATCCCTCTGTTTCCGGTGATTCAAGTATTACAGCCGTATGCGTGTGTTCTTCAAGCGTTATGATATATTTGTCGGACATATCGTCGTCCGTATATCCGCCCTCGGATATTATCGCCATATAATAATCGTAATAGACCTTGCCCAAAAAGCCGCCGGAATACTGCTCCTCATAGTATTCTTTATACGCTTTTTCCGAGCTTTCTTCTATAAACTTGTATTTAAGCGTATCCTGCGTTACGGTGCAAGTGACCTGATCTCCGGACCGCGTGTACGTTCCCTCGTATATATCCGTTGCTATAAACGTTCCGAAGCCTTTTTCGTCTTCTTTAAGGCTTTCGTAGCGCATCCTGCAAACGCCGTCGCCGTACAAAACGAGGATATAGCCGTTATCCAGAATAATATACTCGTTATCCGAAGGTACGAATCCGCGTATCTGGAAGTACGCCGTTTTAGTATCGTTGTCAAGCACGGCAATGGAACTGAGATTAGCAAAGACGGGATCAATCTCCATAACATTCGTAAACTCGTCCGCGCTGCCGTGATATCCGCCGTTTGCGGCTTTCTCTACGAAATCGTACGCGTTTCCGCTTATGATCCCAGTAAGATACTGGCTTTTCATAACGGAAAGGACCGCGTTTTTGTCTTCTTCGCTGTCAAACGTTATCTTTACGGAAATTTCTTTTCTTTTTGTTTTAAGATCTATACCCTGATCGTCAAGCCAGTATATGCCGGCTTCATTCAACTTTAAGTAAAACGGATACGCGCCCACAGACCGCGTACAAGTACATTCCGTTTTATATTCTCCGTTATCGTATAAGTACAAAGTTCCCTCATACTCCGTTTTTACAAAAGACGGATCGTAGATCGCGTATACCGCCGGATCGCCGCTTTCGGAGGTTCCGGTCTCCGTTTCCGTCTGTTCCTGTGTTTCAGTCTCCGTCGTCCGTTCCGTTTCGGTCTCGGTAACGGCAGCGTCAGTCTCCGTTTCGGTATTCACCGGATCCGCAGCGGACTCCGTGTCCGTAACGGTAACGGCAGGCTCGTCTGTGCAGGCGAAAAGAGACGCGGACAAACAAATTATAAGAAATATAACAATAAGTTTTTTCATTATTGACCTCCGTATATCCTCGATATAATCATATCAAACGAAAAAACACATATCAACTTATAAATTGTAAATAAATTATCAGGCACGCTTCAGCCAGCCAAGAGCGTCCTTTATACCGCCTATCTCGTCTATAAGCCCGTATGAAACGGCTTTTTCTCCGTCTATTATAGTGCCCATATCGGACGCCAGCTCATCCGTATCGAACATCAGCTTTTTAAGCGTCACACCGTCTATTTTGCTGTGAGCGACGATAAAGCCGTTTATGCGGTCCTGCATCTGCTTGAAATACGTGAAGCTCTGCTCCACCCCGAGCACAAGGCCGTTGTATCTTACCGGGTGTATCGTCATTGTAGCCGAGGGAACGATGAAGGACCTCTTTGCCGCTACCGCGAGCGGCACGCCTATCGAATGGCCGCCGCCTAAAACGAGCGACACGGTGGGTTTTGACATGGACGCGATAAGCTCCGCTATCGCAAGCCCCGCCTCAACGTCGCCGCCCACGGTATTCAACAAAAACAAAACGCCGCATACGTCGTCAGACTGCTCACATTCGACAAGCCGCGGGATAAGCTCCTCGTATCTCGTCGCCTTCTGCCCCGCTCCGAGCGAATAATGTCCCTCGACCTGACCGGATACCGTTATGCATTCAACGCCTTTGAGCGGTCTTATATCGTCGGGTTTTTCCGTTTTTATTTCGTTATTTATCTCGTCCATATTCATATACCTCCGCCGCACTTCTATTTTTTACAAAATGTTTTTTTTTATTCATTGAAAAACATATCCAAATAGAGTTATAATGCATTGGATATAATAAAGAAAAGGAGCAATACAATGAAAAAAATACTTGTTGAAACTTCCGCAAGACACGTACATCTTACCCGCGCAGACGTTGAAACACTTTTCGGCAAGGGTCACACCCTGACAGAGAAAAAGCCGCTTTCACAGCCCGGTCAGTTTGCCTGTGAAGAAAGAATAAAGCTCGTCGGTCCGAAAAAAGAAATAGCAAACGTCATCATCTTAGGTCCGGAACGCAAGGATACCCAGGTCGAGATCTCGCTGACGGACGCCAGAACGCTCGGCGTTGAAGCAAAGGTCCGCGAAAGCGGAGATATTGACGGCACAGCCGGCATCAAGCTCGTCGGTCCGTGCGGCGAAGTTGATATAGAAAAAGGCGTTATAGCCGCAAAACGTCACATACACATGACGCCCGAGGACGCGGCCGAATTCGGCGTAGCGGACAAGCAGATCGTTAAAGTAAAGATAGAAAACGACGTAAGAACCACCGTTTTCGGCGACGTAGTCGTAAGAGTAAGCCCGAAATTCGCGCTTGCGATGCATATAGATACAGACGAGTCTAACGCGGCGTGCGCTTTCGGCACCTGCTACGGCAAGCTCTTAAAGAGATAAGCGTAAATAATTGTATTGAAAGGATAAAAAATATGAGCAAGGTAAGTGAATGCCCTTACGCGAAAAGCAATGAGGTGCAGAATCAGTACAAGGTCACAAAGGGTTGTGACCACGGCCCCGCTCCGATCCCGGAAGAGGGCAAGTGGATACAGGCAAAAGAGATATCCGATATATCGGCGTACACTCACGGTGTGGGCTGGTGCGCTCCTCAGCAGGGCGCCTGCAAGCTCTCGCTGAACGTTAAAAACGGTATAATCGAGGAAGCTCTTGTTGAGACTATCGGCTGCTCCGGCATGACGCATTCCGCAGCTATGGCGGCGGAGATACTCCCCGGCAAGACGATACTTGAAGCGCTCAATACAGACTTAGTCTGCGACGCTATCAACACCGCTATGAGAGAGCTGTTTTTACAGATCGTCTACGGACGTTCGCAGTCCGCGTTCTCAGAGGGCGGTCTCGTAATAGGCGCAGGTCTTGAAGACCTGGGCAAAGGCGAGCGCAGCATGGTCGGTACTATGTACGGCACGAAGGAAAAAGGCGTGCGTTATCTTGAGATGACGGAAGGCTACTGCACGAGAATGGCTCTTGACGAAAACGACGAGGTCATAGGATACGAATTCGTATCGCTCGGCAAGATGACAGACTTCATCAAAAAAGGTCTTGAACCGAACGAAGCGTATGAAAAAGCAAAGGGTCACTACGGCAGATTTGCTCCCGAGGACGGAGCGGTCAAGTATATAGACCCGCGTAAGGAATAAGGAGGAGATAAAATGGCTAATTTTGAAGGATATGAGAGACGCGAGAAAAAGATCTTAGGCGTTTTGAAAGAATACGGCATCTCCTCGATAGACGAGTGCAAAAAGATATGCGATGAAAAGGGCATAGACCCCTACACGATAGTACAGGAAACACAGCCGATCTGCTTTGAGAACGCAAAGTGGGCTTACACCGTAGGCGCGGCTATCGCGATCAAATCCGGCTGCAAGAAAGCTGCTGACGCTGCCGCTATGATAGGCGTAGGTCTTCAGAGCTTCTGCGTTCCCGGCTCCGTTGCCGAAAACAGAAAAGTGGGCTTAGGCCACGGCAACCTCGGCAAAATGCTTCTGTCCGAGGAAACAGAGTGCTTCTGCTTCTTGGCAGGTCACGAATCCTTTGCGGCGGCTGAGGGCGCTATAAAGATAGCCCTTAACGCCAACAAAGTAAGAACAAAACCGCTCCGCGTTATATTGAACGGTCTCGGCAAGGACGCGGCGTATATAATCTCGCGTATAAACGGCTTCACCTACGTTAAAACCGAATTCGATCCGTATACTGAAACCGTTAAAGTCGTTGAGAAAAAACCGTTCTCAAAGGGTCCCCGCGCGGCGGTCAACTGCTACGGCGCGGACAACGTTCCGGAAGGCGTTGCCATCATGAAGCTCGAGAACGTCGGCGTTTCCATCACCGGTAACTCCACAAACCCGACGAGATTCCAGCATCCCGTTGCCGGCACTTACAAAAAGTGGTGTGTTGAAAACGGCGTAAACTACTTCTCCGTCGCGTCCGGCGGCGGCACGGGCAGAACGCTTCATCCCGACAACATGGCTGCCGGTCCGTCCAGCTACGGCATGACCGATACGATGGGCAGGATGCACAGCGACGCTCAGTTCGCAGGCTCCTCCTCCGTCCCCGCCCACGTGGAGATGATGGGTTTGATAGGCATGGGCAACAACCCGATGGTCGGCGCAACGGTCGCCGTCGCGGTCGCTGTCGAAGAAGCGATGAAATAATATTGAACACATTAAAAGACCGTCCGTTTCGGGCGGTCTTTTGATATTCAGCCGGTAGGGGGCGGCGCCTCGACGCCCCGTTTTGTTTGTCGGTTAATGCGCCCCGCTATGCGCATTCGGGCGCCGGAGGGGGGTGGCGCCGAATGCGATATTCCGGTGGAACCGGAATATTAATGATTAAATATTTAATTGAAAAAGGCGGACGTGATATGCGCCCGCCGACATGCTTTATAAAGAAACAACTCTTTTTTATTGGGGTAAAGTTAAGCAAAAATGCGTAATAGAGTTTTATTGTTGAAAGCCAAAATCCTTCATTCTTACAGACAATCCGTTTTCTTTAAAATATTTATCGAAAGTTCCGTTTAACAAATACTTCTTTATGAGATTTTGAATAAATGGTCACGTAGGGTGGGGTTTGCTTCCACATATTGATTATGATTAATTTAAATATAACCATTTCTTCAAATTGTCTCTTAAAGAATCAAGAGTACAAATCAAAACTATTTCTTTGTTTCCATTAACAAATTCAACCCATTTGGTGACAATTTCGTTGTCATCAACTGCATTTACTATATCAGATTTGATCGAGAATATATTACGCGATATTATCTTTCCACTGTGACTTTTGCCGGAATTCTTCCAAACAATACAAATATCTCTGTCTTTTATATATTTAACAACAAACAATACTGAATTGTTTTTCTTATATGTTTCAATAACCCTAAACTTATATCGTTTATTATTTGGTAATGTATTACCAAAACCAATTGCAATTTTTTCTGCTTCTATATTATTATCGTTAAATGCTTTAATAATGCTTGTTTTTGTAATATCACTCATCTCCAATCACTTGTTTTTTAATAAACTTTAAGAAATTTATACCTTTGTTTTCCAATAACAACTTAATGTTAAAAAATAAACTTAGTCCATTTCTTCAATTTCGACTCTTAATTCTGTTGTATTTGTTTTATTCCACGACACTTGAGAAAATATTATGGATTCAATTCCAGTTTCATTTAGTCCTAATGAAAACTCTATAAAACGAGAGTCTAAAACGATTCCATTCTTGTCGTACAACTTGACAAGAAATCTTGAAACAAAACCTGGCGTGTGCTTCGTTAATGTTACGTTAAAAGTCAATTCCAATATTATCAAATTACCATATTCATTAAAATTGTAACTAATTTGGTTGATAACTCCGCTGTTTAGATTCCCATAATTATAATTTATTGGTGTTTTAGGCAATATTACTGACGGATATAAAGCCTGACCACATCTGCTGCACTTTTCCCCGATATTTCCTGTGTGTCCAAGCGCCGATCCGTTTGTTTCTCCGCATACAGTACAAGTTTTCGGCTTTGTACAAGTTGCTTCTTTCCAATTATGACCCGTTGCTGCGATTTTTTCGTTCTCTTTATATCCGCAACTTGAGCATTTATGCTCTTTCGCGCCTTCTGATATACAATTTGCCTTTTTTACAATCGTCCATTCTCCGAAAGAATGACCTTTTGCAGCTATCGTCCTTGTTTGTTTCTCACCGCAAATGCAAACTCTCTCTTCTTCACCAGTTGCAGTACATGTTGCATGTTTTGCAATTTTCCATTCACCGAATGTATGACCCGTTGCTACAATTGGTTGTGTTTGCTTTTCACCACATATACAAACTCTCTCCTGTTCTCCGTTTTCAGTACATGTTGCGTCTTTTACAACCGTCCATTCTCCGAATGTATGGCCTGTCGCGGCGATCGCCTGAGTCTGTTTTTCACCGCAAGAGCATAATCTTTCCTGTTCTCCCGGTTCAGTACAGGTTGCGTCCTTTACAGTTGTCCATTTTCCAAATGTATGACCTGTCGCGGCTATCTTCTGAGTCTGTTTTTCGCCGCAAGAGCATAATCTTTCCTGCTCTCCAGGCTCCGTGCAGGTTGCGTTTTTAATGATCGTCCATTCGCTAAAAGAATGCACATGCGATACAGGAATAGTGTCAGCAGCATCGGTCGATAAAGACTGTTCGGAGACCGGTTTTGAAGTGTCAGACGTTTGTTGGCTTCCACAAGCGGTTAAGAGAATCATACCAAGTAAGATCGGTATTAATAATGTTGTACGTTTCATTTTTTCCTCCATTCAATTAAAAAAGTGCGCCAACCGAAGCCGACGCACCGAAAAACGCAGACTCCAATTGTCGCCAAACAAAACTTAATATCAACAAGAAAACCCTTGTCCACACCGAGCGGAATTTGCGTTTTTACCAAATTCAAATCAGTGAAGACAAAAAAAGGAGTATAGAACCCCCATTAAAATGCGGGCTTTCTTTCAGATATGAGTTATTAAGTTTTGTTTGGCTGATTTAACTATATCATACTTTTTTTCTTTTGTCAACTGTTTTTAAAAACTTTTATCATATGCGCCGCTTCTCTTCACCGTATTCTGCGCGCAGCACCGCGGACGGGGTGGTGGGGGGACTCCCCGCCCGCGTGCTGCGCACATATTAAATATCCGCAAACCCGTCCTGCCCCGTTTTTTCGCCGCGCTATATGCATCCGGAAAATCCTCTTCCCCCTCGATCTTTGATCGAGGTTACGGGGGGGAGGCAGAGGGGTTTGGGGAGTCAGGAGGGCGGGGGCTCCCCAATGGTCCCAAAGCCGAAACAGCGGGGTCGGAACATAAAACACTCGTCCGTGACACAGCTGTCAAAAAAAGACCGCCGAAAGCGGTCTTTTTTAACGTGATATTTATTTTAATTCAGACTATCGTCCGTCGCTATCGGATGATCCTTGAAATACGGCGCAGTCACAACCAGATCAAAAAGGTCCTTTTCCGTAAACTCTTTAAAATTACTCGGATAGATCCTGTAAAAATAAGTGACACACCAGCCGTCATCCGTATACAGCTTAAGCACGTAATCCGTACCGTTTCTCTCCGGGCTGCCGTTTCTCGCCGAACGGAAAGATCTGTACTTCACGTCTGATACGGACAGTTTTTCAGTCGCGGGCGTATCGGATACAGATTTCCTAACGGTTATATTAAACTGAACGTAATCATAATCGCTGTTGACCGTACTGTCTGTAAAACATATATTTCCGTGCTCGTCGACTTTTCTGTACGTGCCGTCGTTATACAAATATTCTCCTTTGACCCATCTGTGTGAGTATAAATTAACGAAGCCTTCCGGAATTTCCGTCGGGATAAAATACTTGTACGGTTCCATCTGACGGAATTCTTCGATCGACATTTCTACGACCGGGTTTTCAATGAACGCTCCCGAGCCGGGCTTTACCGTATCAGCCGTTTCAATTACGGCGTCCGTCTCTTTTTCCGTTTCTATCTCCGTTTCCGCTTCCGTTATCAGCTCGTTTCCGGTGACGGCCGCGTTTGCGTCGTCCGGCAGAGTTTTAGGGCCCGATATTTTAAGCAAGACGAACGATAAAACGATAAACGAGCAGAATATCGCCGCTATGCCCGCGCCGTAGAGTACGCTGCGCAAAACCGTGTTTCTCTTTTTGGGGTTTTCATACTCGAACGCATCCGCGGCTTTATCCTCGCTTATGCCGCTCACAGCGTTAAATAGAATCTCTTTTCTTTTCAAATCAGAATCCCTCCTTGATAAGCAAGTTTTTCAGTTTTTCTTTCGTTCTTTTGACGGACATTTTGACGCGCGATAAGCCCATACCGTATTTTTCCGCTATCTGTTTATACTCCATATTGTAATAGAAGCGGCAGATGAAGATACGTCTGTTTTCCGGATCGAGCGACGATAAAAAAACGTCTATTAACGAAGATAACCGTCTTTCCTCTATCTGTCCTTCAACGTCGCCGTCGGATATACATTCCCCGAGCTCGTCGATACAGACCGTCACCGCGCCGCGCTTTTTCTGCTTTTTTCCGCGGTAAACGTGAAGCGCTTTATTGCGGGCGGTCTTGTAGATATATCCGGGCAGATTGACCGGCTGATCCGGCGGGATACTGTTCCATACAGCCAGAAGCGTGTCTGACAGGACCTCCTCCGCGTCCTGGCGGTTTTTCAGGATATTATAAGCGATATCGGTGATACCGGCGCCGTAAAGCTGCTTTACGTACGACAGCGCCGTTTCATCACGCTTATTAAGTAAATCCACTATGATCTTACCGTTCATATCATCTTTTCCTCTTTTGTCCGTCACACATACTATTCCCTTTTTACTATGATAAGTCACAAGGTTTTACGAAAAAACGCTTTTTTTGTAAAAAAAGACCGCGTAATGCGGTCTTCTCGGATTTAAGATAAACTCCCTCAGTCAGCCGGGAATTATCCCGGCTGACGGCTCCCTCACAGAAAGATCCGTGACGGGGGAGTTTTTGTTTTACGGCATATCGTACTGTTCGCACGCCCATTTTGTACCTTTGACGACAACTCCCATGCGAAGTATGGCGGGTACGGTATCGTTATCATATCCTACGTAGTCTCTGTATCCGCTTGACTGGTCTGTATTGTAGACTTCATATTCAAACGGTTTATACTGAGCTTCTTTTTCAAGTATTATCCACAGTCCGTTATACGACGCTTCTATGATCTGTCTGCCTTTCGCGTACGGCAGATCCATGGTTCCCCTGTGTACGTTAAAACCAAGTTCGGTAAACGTTTTTTCAAACTCCTCAAACGATGAATTTACGTTTATTCCGCATATCGTCACAGTATCGTCTCCGCAGACGTCCGTATGGATCACGTATTTTTCTTTCACAGATCCGTCCGGGAAGCCCGCAACGTGATATCTCACGTACGGCGGTTTATACCATACCGGTTCGTTATAAACCTGCGAATACGCAATTTCCGGATCGTACGCTTCGTCATAGCAGATATCAGCGGCGATCAGAAATTGATCAGCTATACGATATTTGCTTGTATCAAACTTGTCAAGCAGTCTGAACTGCGTTTTTGAAGTGCCCGGATGATCGTATATCTTTTCCACCCACTCTGCCAATACGTCGTGATCTATCTCGTCTTCCGGCGTCCGATGCTCATTCCATTCCTTTGCGCTCTCGTAATATTCAAGCGCCTTTGACAATTCGCTGTCTTCGGTTTCCGCTTCCTTTTCTGTATCTGCTGCCGTGACAGTCTGATCCGGCATGATCTCTGACAAACTGCCTGAAGATGCGGCTATATTATTATCCGAAGGCTTTGATATTTTCTGCAGTACGAGCGACAGCGCCACAAAACCGCATACTAATGCAGCGCACGCGACGGCTTGCAGAACGTAACGCAGTTTGAAGTTTTTCTCTTTTACCGCATCCGTTTCAAGCGCGTCTTTAATCATATCGTCGTCAATTTTTCCCATGGCGTTGTAAAGTTTTTTATTACTCATTACAATACCCCTCCTTTATCAGCGTTTTTTTGAGTTTTTCCCTGCTTCTGTGAAGAGACATTTTTACGCGGCTCTGTGTAAAACCGTACTTTTTTGCGATCTCTTTATATTCCATATTCGCAAAATAGCGGCAGACGAATATTCTGCGGTCCGATTCACCGAGAGTTTTTAAAAACCCGTTGATTATATCCGTAAGCTCGCGTTCCTCGTACTGTTCGTCCACGCGATCCGGGCTTATGCATTCGTCAAGCTCGGTTATGGGTGACGCTTCGGCGTTTGCGCGGCGTTTATCCGTCATCTCCGCGTTGTATCTGAGCAGCGCCAGGTTGCGCACGGTCTTATACAGATACGCGCAGAAAACAGCAGGCCTGTCCGGCGGTATGTTGTTCCATAACGCAAGATAAGCATCGGACACCGCCTCCTCCGCGTCCTGTCTGTTTTTCAGAACACCGTAGGCGATGGAATTACATTTTGCACCGTAGGTTTGCCGCGTCTGCTCAATGGCGTTTTCATCACGGTCAAAAAACAGTTTGATTATCTGCGCGTCGTCCATTTTTGTCTCCTCTTTGTTTTTAAAAGCGCTTTCAATATTGTAGTATGTTTTTTTAACGCAAAAGTCACGCTGCTTTTTATTATTTGTAAGTTTTTTCATAAAAAAAGACCGCGCGCGGCGGTCTTTTCGATCATTGTTTATCAAAACAGGCTGTCAATATAGTTTTTCAGCTCATTGAACGCTTCCGTATCGTCCGCTTTATACATCGCTTTATATATAAAGCCGTGACTTTTTTCAAATTTTGAATACTGTATCCTGCCGTCCGGCGCAAATGACACGTCCAGAGTCATTCTGTCCTGATCGTCATAGAGCTTGACGTTATAGTAAAATCCGCAATACCCGCGGGAGCTGACCGGGTCGGACGCGGTTATACTTCCGATCGCAGATACGAGCTTATCCAGTTCTTCGCCCTCCACGGTCTGCGTATCTCCGGTGATCCCGGATCTGATCTGCGCTCTGGCGATACCGCCGACCTTTGAAAAGTCGACTTTTTCGGCAACGTTGTATTTGGCGTCGCCTTCTTCTCCGTATTCGCCGGCTGATCCGAGTACGATCTGTGATCCGAACGTTATATGTCTTATATCGTTCGTTCCCTCGGTATAGGATACGGCGGCGTCCACGTTGTAATAACCGTCCCTTTCGATCGCTCCCTGCTCGCCGAAGCTTTGTCTGTCTCCGGTAAACCTCATTTTCTGAACGTATTCCTCCCCGGGGGCGAGTGCAAGCCACGATTCCGCGGTATCAAACGGGACGTCGTACGTATCTATATCCTTCAGTCTCACGGACGTATTGTCCGGGCGGTAGATATCAAGCGATATTTCCGTATGCGATTCTATGTCATAAGATATAACGGGTCTATATATCTGTATTTCGTGATCAGTATTGTTTTTAAGCGTTGCCGTAACGTTTATGAGCGAAAGCCAACTGTACTTATCCGAGCCGAACTCCAGCGTCAGCGCTATACCGTTGATCTCACCCTCGTAATACGGTCTGACCGGCTCCTTTTCGCCGAGATCCGATATCGGATG
Source organism: Clostridia bacterium (assembly GCA_017443595.1). Lineage (GTDB taxonomy): Bacteria > Bacillota > Clostridia > Oscillospirales > CAG-272 > UBA1248. The sequence goes on along the minus strand of JAFSYU010000005.1, from coordinate 29,927 downwards.
AGTTTTGAAATACTGCGCGGACGTTATCATATTGAACAGGTCTATTGCTGAAAGTCCGGGCATTTCAAACAGCGCGTCGTAATCACGCGCCTCGGCTTTCGTGACGATGCCGCTTTCATCCGCCGGCAAATACTTGTTGTATCTGAAACTCACCGCGTATTTGTCCGTATAATAATATCCGCTGTACGTCATGCCAAGCTTGAAATTTCCGTCGTTCCACGGATCCTCGTATACGATCAGACTGTCTTTGATACTCTCCTCGGAAAAACTGTTTGCCCTGATCGTTTTGTTGTTTTTATATACGTCGTTTTCCCCTATCGTCACGGTAATGCTCTCGCGTTTATAGAGATCTTTATTGTTTTCACCGTTTGCGTTTATCGCGGCGCCGTCCGTATTTTTGACAAGCGTGATATATCCCGCCTCACCAATATTTGACGAGGCGCTCCTTGAAGACTCGAGCAGTTCAAAGTCCGGGGGAAAGCTCTTCGGCAAAAGCTCGCTGTACGGATATATATTATAGAATTCTTCCAGCGTCGGACGTTTTACGCCGGATTCCGGCTCATATACGGGCTCGGTGACCGCTTCCGTCTGCTCCGTTTCTTTGATCTTTGTTTCGCTTTGGTCCGCCGCGGTTTCTTTTCCGGTTTCCGTTGCGGCGGAGCCGGTATTATCTTTTACGGTAAAGCGCAGCAGAAACGCGGAGAACGCAAACAGACCGGCGACTGCGATAACGGCGGCGGCGACGCTGAACGCGGTACGGACGCGATATCCCTTGCCGTTTACGGTTTCCGTATTATATGCGTCTGCAACGGTCTTATCCTTTATATCGCCTATCGCACGGTATAAAAGTTCGTTTTTTTTCATTATCAGTACCCTTCCTTACTTAAAAACTCTTTAAGCTTTTTCTTAGTCCTTAATACAGACATTTTTACGCGTGAAAGTCCCGTGCCGTATTTTTTTGCTATTTCCTTATACTCCATATTGTAAAAATATCTGCATAAGAAAATCCGCCGCTGATCCTCTCCCAGCTCCGCAAAAAACCTGTCTAAAAGGCTTGCGAGATATTTCTGATCCATTACCGCTTCCACGTCGTTGTTAGACGGTACGCAATCCGAAAGCTCGTTTACGGATACGGTAACGGCGTCACCTCCGCGCATTTTACGGTTTTTTCTTCGGTACGCTTCAAGCGCCTCGTATCTTGCGGTCTTATAAACGTAGCCGCCCAGGTTATCCGGGAGATCCGGCGGGACGTTGTTCCAGACTTTCAGTAAAGTGTCCGAGAGGATCTCTTCCGCGTCTTCTCTGTTTTTTAAGATATTGTAAGCGATCTGCCTGCAGGCGGCTCCGTATTTGAGCTTTAATTGTTCTATCGCTTGCTCGTCTCTTTTATTGAATAGAGCTATTATTGCGTTATCGTCCACCGGTCCACTTCCTTTCCGCGTTCTCTTCATCTATATAATGACTGTAAGGGTACAAAAAGTCACTTTTCTTAAAAAGTTTTTTATAAAAAAACTCTCTTGACCCGTTTTATTGCCGCGTCAAGAGAGCGCTGAATTATTTATTTCTTTTTCTTTATTATTATGATCGCAATAACGGCAACCACGACGCCGGCGGCGATTATTCCTATTATGATAAACGGATTTACTTTGAAATCATTTTCTTTTTCCGTTGTTTTTTCAGTCTCCGTCTCCGTATTCGTTTCCGTTTCTTCCGACGTTGTTATATCTTCTTTTGATTCTTCTTCCGTCTCCGTCTCTGTTTCCGTTTCCGTCTCGGTCTCCGTTTCCGTTTCCGTGATCTCTTCTATCTCTCCGTTTAATACGCCCGTTATATACGCGGCTTTTTCATCGGCTTCTTCCGCGGTTTTGCTGAACAGTATGTTGTGTACGTACATTACGTCGCCTTCCGCCGCGGCGGTAAAGAAGTCAAGACGAATACCTGTTGCGGAGCCTTTCCACTTTGAGACTTTTTCCGCGCTTATATTCACGTACTCGTATTTTCCCGTGCGCTGTACTTTTCCCGTCGCGGACTGTCCGCCCTCCGCTCCGGCGCCGTTGGCGCAGAAGAAAATTTCCGTTGTATACGCTTCGCGTGCGTTCGTTTCCGGCAGCTTATAGACCACAGTTGCTATTTTATATTCGTCCGCTGAAATGTTTTCTGCGGCGAACTGGTAGCTTATATTCACGAACGGGTCGTTTGTTTTAAGCTCCGTCGCGGTGAGCTTCATATCGCCGTTTTCCCATTCTACAGTACATTCGTTCAATACTCCCGCCACGGCGTCCGTATACGCTTTTGTCTGAAAAGACAGATCTGTCATATCTATATCCACTTTCTCCGGCACTTCTATTTCAAAGTTGCCCTGCGCCACTCTTTCTTCACCATATGACAAGATGATAGAATTGTTTACGGAACGGTCCGAGCCGTCTGAGGGACTGTTTACGGTCTTTAATTTTTTATAGTCGTTTTCATCCGCAACGGTCATGGTCGTACTGCCGCCGCCGTCAACGAGGAACGCGTCGTACAGATCGAGATCTCTTGCAAGCTGCGCGAGAGTTGACGTGCTTGCGCCTATTGAATAACCTTTCTGTCTGCCGTCTATAGTTATCATAACGACTTTTTTCTCTGTTGTGAAGCCTATTATGGTAGACGGGTAGTTCGCGCCCTCTCCGACGCCAACGCCGGTCAGCTTACCGTTTCTTACAAACGGTATATGACCGCCGACGCAGTTTGTGACTCTTTGCCACATCTCCGTTTTGCCGCCTTTATCGGTCACGGTACACGTTATATTTATTTTATCGCCTATATTGAATTCATTTATATAAGAAAGTCTGTTTCCGCGCGCCGTAAGCACCATTTGCCTGTCGTTCAAAAGCGGCGGATCGCTGTCGTCCGGACCGTATATCGCTTTTAAAGTTCCGGTAACGTTCATGCCGTGGCACATTTTATAGTCTTCATCAAATTCTATCAAGATCTCATACGCGTCGTCAAGTGCAAATTGATTTAGACCTTTCATCGCCTTGTCCGTATAAACGACGAGGGCGTTGTTCGCGGGCAGTCTGTTTATGCCGTCCGCTTTTACTTCTTTGCCGGTGTTTTCATCCTTTATCATAACGGCTGCCTGCGGATTGCCCATAACGGGTATGAAATCATCCGTCACGCCAAACGCGAGGAATTCGCCTTCATATGGTGTTTCCTGCACCATGTGCGCGGTGGAATAGATCTCCCCGTCCGACATATTGAAACCGCGTGATACGGGGAAACTCTTTTTTACAACCGCGTCCGAGCATCCGCCGTACGTGGTGCCCTTGCCCTCGACTCTCGCGTGAGCGTACGTTACCATCCACATATCGCCGTTTACGCCGGCTATCGCGGTCTTGCCGTTTTTCTGTGACGTAAACGCAGCCATAACGCTTTTTGTGGTCGCGAGCTTGACAGCGCAGTCGCTCGGATAAACGACATCAAGATACAGATCCTTCTGCGCAAGATCAAACTCAATTATATTCACTTTCTGCTGTTTATATGGAGAATCCGCCGGCAGCTCTATATAATGCCTGACGACGCCGGGATATATCTCGGTCGTATTATGGAAGCTCTCCCCCTTAAGCTTTCCTGCGGCTGAAGAAGCCGCGGATAACAGGCACGCAAAAATCAGTATAACTGCAAATATTCTTAGTTTTCTCATTTTCTTTTCCCTTCAAAAAACTGATAGGTGTATTATATCATTACAGCCGCAAAAAGTCAATACGGATACCGTATATTACAAAAAACACACCGCAAAAATTTGCGGTGTGTTTACTTGTTTTATACTTACCTGTAAGGATCAGTCCGCGGTCATACCGGAACGTTCGATACCCTGGATAAGATATCTCTGGCAGAACAGGTATATAACTACCAGCGGAGCTATTATCATAAGACCGCAGGTGTTTCTGATTGCCGCCTGATACATTGACTGGCCGGCCGCGTATTTGGTCATACCCTCTTTCAGTGATTCGGGTATGGCTATTACGTTTTTCATAAGCACCATTGACGTTCTTGTAAAGAACAGCGACGTATAGAACGTATCCGTCCACTGCCACGAGAACGCGAACAGGAATATCGTGATCATCATAGGAATGGACAGCGGCAGTATTATCTTGATAAAGGTCTTGAATATGCCGGAGCCGTCTATGTACGCGGATTCCTCAAGCTCGTTCGGGACGCCGCGGTAGAACTGTCTCATCATGAAGATATACAGACCGTTCTTGAACGCAAGTCCCGTTGCCGAAAGCAAGGCGAGCGGTATATAAGTGTTCGTCAGGTTTATACTCGTCACGCCGCCCGTGATGTTAAGCTGCGGGAACCATCGCGACCCTCCGCCGAGCAGCTGTATGATACCGAGTACGTCAAAGTAACGGAATTTCATAAACAGCGAAAGCTGAAGCGTCTGGTGCGGGATGATCATTGAGAATATAACGAGTAAGAACAGTATCTTGTTGCCCTTGAATTTGAACTTTGCAAGACCGTAACCTATCATGGCGCAGACGAAAGTCTGAAGCAGAGCCGCCGATATTGACAGCAGAGCCGTGTTTCCGACCGCCTGCATATATTTGTTGTCAAGGAATATGTACTTGTAAGTTTCAAGTGTGAAGTTCTTGGGTATAAGTTTTACCGTTGCGTCAACAAAGTCCTCAGGTCCCATAAACGATGAAGAGATCTTAGTAAAGAACGGGAAAAGAATGACGTATGATATACCTATAAGTATAACGTAGCGGAATATCGTCCAAATGACTTTTGTCAAAAAGTTCTTTGTTATGAATTTCGCTTTCATTCTCTGCCAGAACGGAGTTCTGTCAAATTCAACCTTTATGGTGTTCTTTGTTTCTCTCTTAACTCTGGGTTCAGTCTGTGAATTATTCATAATATCACCTCCTTAATCCCTTCTCTGGTAGAAGACGAACGCACTCATCAGCGCCGCCGCCAGGACAACTGCCACAATAACTATGGCAAAGTATATCCACGCCATGGCGACCGAGAGCGTATCCTTACCGGCTTCACCGTAAACCTGGTTGATATACGACATAACGGTGTTAGTTGAAGACGTGAACGCGTCTATTATCGTATATATGAAGTTGACGAGTATCATCGGGCTGATCATCGGGAAGGTTATCTTCCAGAAGGTCTCCCATGCGGATGCGCCTTCAACGTTGCAGGATTCGTATATAGCGGGGGATATCGACTGCAGACCTGCCAGGAAGATAAGCATCTGTACGCCTGAACGGTTTACTATGTTGTAAATGTTGTTCAGTATTGACGAAACGTATTTCGCCATGCCTCCGCCTATCTTCATGTTGGAAAACAGATATTCAATATCCATTGCCGATACGATTTCCGCAACGCTTGTAGATTGTGCGGCGTTTGTACCGATGCCCTCCGAATCCGACATATAAGTCATAAGGCTCGTGTTGCTGTAGTCTATCTGCGAGATAAGACCCGTGGATAAGATAACAGGCACGAAGAATATCGCACGGAACGCGGCTCTGCCCACCATTTTCTGGTTGAGCAGAACTGCGATGAACAGCGAGAATATAAGTATTGCGGGAACGTCAAGTACAAGCTGTCTCAAGCCTGCCGTGAGTATCTGGCTGTAGTTCGGATCCGAGAACAGCGCCTCACGGTAGTTGGCAAGTCCCGCCCAGACAAGCTGGTAGGATTCGCCGGCGTTTATTCTTTCTATCGTCGTTACACTGTAAAGGAACGATTCAAATACGACAGGAAGATATATTATTACAAATCCGAGTATGAACGGAAGCGTGAACAGGTAACCGCCGCGCGCAGTTTTCTTCTCAAGCGAGTGTACTTTTCTGCGTTTTTTCTTCGCGGGGCTCTGAACAAGCTTTACATCAGCTTCTTTATTCATTATTCAGCCTCCTGTTCTGCGTAGTATGATATGAATCCGAGAGCGGGTATCTCTTTGTCATATCCGTCAACTGTTACGGCGTAGTTGTTGTAGTTCAGTATGAACGTCTTGCCGCCTTCGTATGTGACGCGGACTATCTTGCCGTTGTTGACTATGTCTTCGGGATTTACGTTGTCTTCGGTCGATTCTTCACCGGTCTGCTCCGGTTCTTCCTCGGGCTCCGCCTCGGTCTCGGTTTCTGTTGCCTCGGTCTCGGTCGTTTCGGGCTCGGCTGCGGCTTCGCCTTCGGTCCCCTCGTCTTCGGCGGGTTCTTCCGTGACTTCTTCAGCGGTCTTGGCGTCTTCTATCGCCTGAGATGCGCTTTCTTCTTCAAGTCTTCTCTGTTCGTCTTCCTCGCGCTCTTTGATCTCCTCTGCGGTGAGCACGCGGACGCCCTTGATGAACTCGTGGTTCACTATGATCTTATCCTGAACGTCTCTTAAAGCTTCATTCAAGATCTTGTACTTTTCAATAAGTCCGGATTCCGCCCAGATCTTGAAGTTGACCGAGTACATCTTCTTGTATTCGGAGTCTTTCTTTAAGATATCCGTATTTTCGTATGCAAGTAAGAAGTAAGGCGCAGCGCCGTTCTCGATCGCTTTCAGCATTTCCTGATCTATGTCGCCCGCCATGTTGAGCGAAGTACCGGCAAACTGTACGTAGCCGTGGAGCACCATACCCATGAACGGTATCGCTTCACTTGTTCTCAGGTACTGGCTGGAATCGAGCGGTATGTCAAGTATGTAGTCAACGTCCTTTACGGAGTAAAGGTTGCCGCCGTTTACCATGACTTTACCGAAGTCTTCCTGCATCTTGGCTAAAAGCTCTACAACAAGGCTCTTGCTGTCTTCTCTGTTGTACGCGTCGTTCTTATCGAAGTCTGAGTTCAGATCCGATCCGAGCGTGCCGGCGGATATGCCGGACGGAGCGTATTTGAGGAGCTTGGGCGCCAGATGCTCATAGAAGTGCATGAACACAGACGTTGATATGAGGTTGGGGCCCCATCTTCTCGTCATCTGGTACGCCGGGTCATAGTAGTAAGTTCTCGGATAACGGTTATCCATAGTCTTTGCGGCGTGCTGCTTATAAGAGAAGCCATCAAAGAGTTTTGTGTTGAGCAGGTACGTGAACTCAAACTCGGGATATATTTCGATCCCCTTATCGTTCGCGTATTCCATAAGGCTTTCAAAGCCTTTGTTTCCGCCTACCTTCTTTTCCCATTTGAGATTGTAAGGCACCGTGGCGTTCAAGCCGCCGTTCGCGTAGCCTGTCAGCTTGAATTTGATATTCGTTATTCCGCTTTCGGCAAGCTGCTCGTACATCGCTTTGATATCGTCAAACGACGTAAGCGGCTTCTTTACGGTGACAGGTACGGACAGGACCGTATCTTCCGTCTCTATCGTGCCGAGTGTCTCAAGGAAGAGCGGTATATCGGAACCCAGATCGTCCGCGGTCAGTCTTTCTATCTGGCCGGTGGATTCAAGGTAGTAGCGGCACGCGTTTACCATGCCCATGTAATCCGCTGAATAGAATTTGGATTCCGTATCGGTTTTGTCCTCTTCTTCAAGAGCTTTGTAGTAATCGTTTACTTTTTCCGTATCGGAAAGCATGAAATACTTGACCGTGTAGTTGCCGGTGTATTTTCTCTTTGCGGAAACGGTCCACATCGCGTCGTCAGCCGCGGAGCCCATCGCTTCTCTCAAACTGTAGGAGTCCGTAGGTCTGGGGAAGAACTTGGTCTGCACCGTGCTGTAAATGTGAGTCGATCCGCCGCCGTTGACCGTTGAGATCTGCGCAAGCGCGTCACCCTCCGTAAGCACGGCAAAGTATCCTCTGTTATCCGTTACTATCGTGGATCTCATTTCGGTCTTGGTCTTTATCCAGTAACCGTACTGGTCCTGATACCATTCTTCCTCGGGAAGATCTACCGTGACAGCCTTGACCGTTCTGCTGTAGTAGTTTTCAACAACGCCGTAGACCGGCATTCTCATCGTCTGGCGGTGTGCCGGATCAGTGGTGTAGTAAGCGTAGTCCGGGCCGTATACGTTTGCCGTTATGTTAAGCGGCTTTGTTATATCTTCAAATCTGGTAAGCGTACCGCTGCCGTCCGGGATGAAGGTGAAACCGTTGTTTGTGCTGTTTCCGCAGCCGAACCACGGGTTGACCTGCAGGTAGTCGAGCGTGTAGACGTTTTCATCAAAGCTTATGCTGTTTGCGGCAAGCGTCTGAGTTATACCGTCTTCATTGAGCGTGTACTCTATCGCCATTCTGAACAGAGGCTGGGACGCAGCCGCGACCTCAAATTCGGTTATGTCATGGTCGTAATCGAGCTCTTCATAGCTGTAATCGGGAGCGTACATTTTGATGTATTCTTCCAGCTTGTTGAACTCTCTGTCCTTCGTATCGGTGCCGAGCACCCATACGTACGGAAATTTTTTAAGTATAGGCCACTGTGACAGCATCTGGTCGCGCTGGCTCTTTGTTATCGTCGGGTCGTTTATATTCTTCGGTGAATAGAAGCCTTTTTCAAACTTACCCAGAATGAACGCCTGCTGTGTTTCGGGCAGCTCCGCTACGTTTGCGCGCATCGGATCAAGGATCATCTCCTGGAAACGTTCGTCGGTTATCATCTGAGGAACGAGCCATCTCGTCTGTGATTTACCGAGAGTATACTCAACACGGACGCCGTTTTTGATATTCTTAACGACTATCTGTTCACGGAGAGCCGCTTCCGTATAGCTGTTGTATACGGTGGTCTTGGAACCTGTTGTGAACTGAAGGATTATCTGAGACATCAGCTCCGCCTTTGTATCCGCGGAACCTTTTGTAGATCCTATGTCATACGGGTTTGAGAACAGGACCTGACCCGTTCTCTTGTCTCTTAAAGCTATTTCGCCGTAAGAGGCGCGGACGTAAAGCTCATAGTTGTCGTTTTCTATTCTGAGCTTCATGTCCTTTAACTTATCTTCCGGGGTTTTGTAGACGACCTTCAATATGTCTATGCTCATATCGTCGCGTTCGTTTTCGTCGTCAGTCGTCTCTTCTTCCGTTGTTTGTTCCGTTTCGGCATTGTCGGCGTATACAGTCATATTCGCCGTGAATACCACGGTAAATACGCTGACCGTCATCAGAACCGCAAGTAAGGTTGAGAGTAATTTTTTCATATTCTGTTTTTTCCTCCCATCCCGTCTAAATTCGATACGACAGCTCTGTGACTATGTTTGCCACAAAACCGACGATCTTCTGAATAAGGTTCGTAAACAGAAGCGCTACGAACATTATGAACGCCATACCTACGATCGTACCTGCCGACGTAAGAATGTTTTTGATGAATGAATAGTCGTGCGTTACCTGTGAGCCGAAGAATATCAGCATACCGACCCATACCCACATCACGCCTACGATCAGTGAGAGCACCTTGCCCTCGGACAGGCTGAGTACGTGTGATAACAGCGTCTGCGGTATGATGCACAGCGGTATCGGAACAAGCGCGTAGCACGTTGCGATGAAGATGTCTTTAAGGCTTCCTTCACCTTCAAACAGCGTGGTAAGACACCAGTTTGAAATTACCCAGAGACCTACCGGAACGACTATTGAAATGATCTGACCGAATATGCTCTGATAGCCTCTACTCGGATTGAACAGGTACGAGGTACCTATACCGTTATAGGTAAACGCCGCTATCGCTATAGCCAGCCACGTGATGGCGCCTCTGATGGAGCCTCTCTTTTCATGTTTCAGATCCCAGAAGCCGTCAAACGGGTGCATCATCAAGTGGAAGGCGAAGATGACCTCTTCACCGTACGACCTTCTGCCGCCCGGTCTTGTTGCGACCTCTTTATTTCTCTTTCCTACGAAGCGGAAGAAGAAATACAATCCTACCGCGATAACAATTATAACAAGCGGAACCACGAGCGCGTATTTGGCGACCCATTCTTTTCTGTACTGCTTGAACGCCGTTGAGTAGTTTTCCGTCTCATACGCCGCCTCGTACATCTTCATGGCCGCCTGATAATCGCCTTCTCTGTAATAGGCTTTGCCTATACCGACGTACGCTTCGTCAAAGTTGTTGTTTCTCATGAGGATGCCTCTCCAGTTTTCGGCAGCCTCGTCATAATTCAGGTTTTTCTGGTTCTGCAGAGCGCTGATAAGGATGTTTCCGTATTCAGTTCTCTTGAAAACCGTTACGTTGTCCGCCGTGTTGTCAAGCACGAGCAGATCGTTGCCTTTATAGACTATACCGTTTACAGTCTCCATGTTGCCGAGCTGCGAGCCCTGATCTCCGAATACGAACATCAGCGAGCCGTCCTCGTCATACGTGAACACCTTTGATCTCGTTTTGTCTATAATGCTCCACGTGCCCATCGGACCGAGAGCAACGTCAACTATTTTTGAAGGTCCGTATATGTTGGAGCTTGTTGACGCCATGTTGTTGATCCTTACCTCACCGGACGGCGGGAAGAAACCGTTTCTCTTCAAGATCTCGTCACCCTGGGTGTTGAGCATCTTGACAGGCGCGTATTCACCGGACTTTGACTTTCCGGAGATAGCCGCCTGCTGCGCGCTCTCATCAAGGTTGATGTTGGTAACGTAGATCATACCGTTTTCATCTATCGTTATGTTCTCATACTCAGACGAAACGGTTTTCTGCTGCTGGTCTATCTGTTCCTGCGTCTGGAATCTTCTCCAGAATATCTGCCAGGCGGACAGCGGAGCTTTCTGCGCTCCTATGAAGCCCTGGAACGTACCGTCGCTGTCCATCGCTATGATACCCTGATAGGTAGAGGATGAAACGACGTACATTCTTCCGGATCTGTCAACGGCAACCGCCTTGGGGCGGTAGAGGTCGTCTACCGAGAATTCGTCGGCTATCGGTTTTTCAACTATCCTCTTATAGTTGGCGTCACGGTCGAATATTACTATTCTGTTGTTGTCCGTATCGCAGACGTATATGTCTGTCGACGTTACGAACACGCCCTGAGGATTGTTGAACTTATCCTGTATGCCCTGGCTGTTTACGAATTTTTCTATGTAGTAGCGGAGCTTGTATCTTTTGTTCAGCACCACTATCCTGTTGTTGCCCGCGTCGGCTATGTAGACGTTTTCCTTATCGTCCACGAATATGTCCGACGGATTTTCAAGCGGAGGGGATATACCCATCGTATCGCTCGTAACTATCTCGTCCGGAACGAAAGCGTCCGGAGATTCCATCATATTTCCGTTTATATCGTACGTATATGATTTATAGGAATAGTAAGCTGAGGTGATCGGAGCTAAAACGAGCAATACGGCGAATATTACTGCGGCGGCTTTTATAATTTTATTCATTATATATACCTCCTCAGTCTTTCATACCGGACGAAGCCATCGTCTCTATGATGTTGCTCTGTGAGACGATGAACACCGTAACAGGTACGATCATCATTATTACCATCGCGGCGGTACTCGCGCCTGCGCGCACGATACCGGCGGAGAGTATCTGCTGTATCGCGTAGTTGAACGTCTTTAACTGCTCTGACTGGATGTAAACGGATGAACCGGTGTTCCACAAGCCCTGGAAAGAATAAACTATCAAAGTCAGCCACGCCGGTTTGACCATCGGCATTGCGATAGACCAGAACACCTTGAATTCGTTCGCGCCGTCCAGACGCGCGCTCTCAAGCGCTTCGTTTGAGACCGACGAATCCATGAACTGCTTCATCAGGTACAGACCCAGGGTCGAGCAGCAGGCAGGCAGTATGACCGCCAGCAGGTTGTCGATAAGTCCGAGAGCCGAGAACGTGATGAAGTTTGCGATACCGGTAACGGTTGAAACGAACATAAGTGATAAAACTATCATCTGGAATATCGTTTTTCTGCCCGGGAACGGTATCTTTGACAGCGCGTACGCCGCAAGCGATCCGAGGCACAGGTTGCCGAACGTTCCGGCAACGGTTATGAGCACCGTGTTGAATATGTATCTTGAAAACGGCACCCACGACGTGTTCATAAGTTTGAACAGGTCCGCGTAGTTCTTGAACGTCGGGTTTATGACGTAGAACTTAGGCGGGAATATCCACAGCTCATCAAGAGGTTTCAGCGACGTCATTACCGAGAAGTACATCGGTATGAACATCAAAACGCCCAGTACGACAAGCAGTGCGGTGATACCCGCGTCGCCCCCGGCAGACCGGTTAAGGACGACCTTGTGATTTCTTACACGCATCTTCCTTGCCATATTACTGTCCCACCTTTGATAAGAGTTTCTTGATAAGCATATTGGAGCCTATCATCATCAAGAACAGTATCGTTGCGATGGCGGATGAATATCCGACCTCGAAACGCTGTCCGCCGTAGTCCTCCAGATGGTGCATTATAGTCCACGCGCAGTAGTCAACGGACGGGAAGCCCGCCAGCGCCGTAACTATACCGCCGAAACCGAAGGAACCCGTGATACTCATAACGGCACCGAACATCAGCTGTTCCTTCATCGCCGGAAGGGTTATGTACCACAGCTCCTGCCATCTGTTCTTTACACCGTCAAGCGCGCCCGCTTCATACAGGCTGTTGTCGACGATCTGAAGACCGGCGATGAACGAAAGGAACGTTGTACCGAGCGACGTCCAGAGCGCTACCACTATACAAAGCGGCATAACGTACTGTGCGTTCTGGAAGAACTGTATCGGCTCCGTTATGAAGTTGTACTCGATCAGAAATCCGTTTACGTAACCGTAGCGGTCCGATGAGAAGAATATACCGAATATCTGATACATTGAGCCCGCTATTGACGGAGCGTAGAATATAAGCGTTACGAACGCTCTCATCTTAGGCGGCAACTCATTTATGAACCATGCTACGAAAAGCGATAACAAATATGATACAGGACCGGTGACGACCGCGAATATAAGCGTGTTCTGTATGGCGGTAAGGAATATATCGTCATCAAGGAACAGTCTTATATAGTTGTCAAGTCCTATGAATTTCGGCCATTCGAGCAGGTTGAACGAAGTAAAGCTCAGGATCATGGAAAGGAATACGGGAACGACCGTGAACACAAAGAACATTATGAAGAACGGCGCTATCATAAAGTAGCCAGCCTTGTGCTTCTTCATCTCTTTGAGAGTCCACTGGGCCTTGCTCATATCCTTTCTTGCCACCGGCTTTGCTTTTCTCTCTTTTACTGCCGTATTCTGTGACATATTGATTTTCTCCTGTTTATAAATTTGCGTTTATATTATAGAATTTATATTATAGAGATCAACCAAACCACTCGGGATGAGCCTCTATATTCTGATCCTTGAAATCTTCATAGGTTATCAGACCGAATTCTTTACGTTTACGCGACAGTTCGTTATTGATGTACTGTATCTGGTCAAGCAGCGAATCCGTTGCGTTTGCATTGTTGTTGTAGCAGTTTAAGAACGCAAAGTCTACGTAACGCGTTATAATGTAACCGCCCGGGAACTCCGGCGTGCCTTTCAGGTGAGCGAACTGAGCTTCAAGGTTCTTTCTTTCCTGGTTCGTCCACGACATATTGCGCAGCGCCTCCGTGTTCGCCGTGTTGAATTTAGCAGCCATACCGATTATGGCTTCGTACTGCTTCGCGTAGGAGGACTGAGCCTCTGCTCCCGTCCACCATTTCATGTATTCCCAGCAATTCTTGCGCAGCTCTTCGGATCTTCCCTTCGTGTCTCTCATAAGGACCGTAGCGGAAACGGAACACGGAGCGTTGCTGTTTATAACGAGTTTTCCGTTCTCGTCATATACTTCCTTTCCGTTTTCATCTCTTACCACGGTACCGGGCAGAAGCGTGAATTCCCAGAGTCCGCGAAGCTCGGTAGCGTAAATGGTGAACTGGTTGTACGTCAGGTAATCCGCGACCGCTATCGGCATCTCACCCATTCTGAAATACGTGGCAAGGTCGTATACGCGCGGGAACTTGAACGTCTGGAACAGTGTCACAAGCTCTTCAAAGCATTCAAGCGATGTTCTTGAGTCTATATTTATCTGCATACCGTCAAGCACGCCGTCGCCGTCAATATCGGAATAAATGTCCTCATCACGCTGATACATCAGCATTATGAGTCCGCCCAGACTTGACGGGAAGCCTATCTTACGGTAGTTTATCTGAAGGGTAGGAACAATTTTATAGAGATCATCCCACGTTTGCGGAACTTCAAGATCGAGCTCCGCGAATATGTCTTTGCGGTAGAACAGCATTGAGAATCCGAGACGCTCCGGTATTCCGTAATATATATAGCTGCCGGGGCTGTCCGGGTTTTCAAGCCGCAGACCTACGAGAGCCTGACTGTTGAAACGGTCTTCGCACACCTGCAGATAATCGGAGTAGAGGTTGTCGGCTCCGTCCGCTTCCACGTAGAGAGGTTCAACGGCGCTTCGTATGGCGTAGTTGATAACGTCTGTCTGACCCATCGCCAAAGATATATCGGGTCCGTCGCCGGCAAGCGTTGCGGGAAGCAGCGTGCCCGCGGCAACGAGTTTAAGATTGACCTTTACCGGACAGTTGAGGTCTATCAGTTCGCGCATGACCTGCGCTTCCTCACGGCTTGTGGATATCCAAACTTCAACGGGTTCAACGTTGCTGTTGTCTTCTATCGCGCCGAGGGAGTTGTAATCGGTGAAGAAGCTTGCGAAGAACGCGCTTACCTCAAAACTGAGGGATTTCCAGAATCCCGCGTTGCCCTTGGGATATTCTTTTGCGTCCTTGCCCGCGGGCTGAAGCGTTATAAAGTCCACGTTCAGCGCCTGCAGCTTGGTGTTCATCACCCAGGTTCCGAGATAACCTGTGTTGACTTTTAAGTTTTCAAGGTTCTTTGCTATCTCGGACTCTTTGCTGCTCATCTTCTGGAGCAGATACGCTATTTTTTCAAGCGTTGCTATATCGGACGCGGATTTGCCGCCCAGGATCTTTTTGAACTGTTCGGCAACATCCGTAATTTTCAGCTGTGTGGTTCTCATAAGGATTATCGTGTCGTATATGACTTCGGCAAAGCCGTACGATACGAATTCATCCGGGTTGGGACCGGTGATCCTTATGATGGAGCGGTATATGTCGTTCATGTCGCTGATACAGTCGCCTATCATGCGCAGCGTATCAGCCATGTTGCCGTAACCGACTTCCATTTTTATCGTATAATCTTTTCCGGCTTCAAACCAGAACTTGAGGTCCTGTTCACCGTCGTTCAGCGGCGTACACTGCCAGTCGTCTGAATAGTTGAACTGGATCCTGTAGCAGTTTTCAAACGGTATCTCACCGTTTATGTAAAGCACGCGGGATACGTAAAGACCTTCGCGTATAGCCTGCTTGAATCTCGGTACGATGTAGTAATAACCGTCCTCGGTTATCTCGCTGCCGGGTATAGTCCATTCGATCCACTGACCGAACGTCTGCCACTTGCTGTCGCCTATGGTGTTGAGCAGCTGCTTGGAAGCGTGCTGCGGTTCGGTCACGGACGACGTTCTGTCGTTTAACGCGTAGATCGTAAGGTCGGACGTCGCGGTCGGCGTTTCAGCCTGTATCTTCGGTGCGTTGGCGGACGCGGACGCGTCTTTGCTGCCGTGGTTTGCGAGGTATTCCTCATACGTGAGCGGAGCGTCATACGGTTCGATATAAATCTCGGATATGATTATATCGTTCATCGTCGCGTTGAACGCTATCGTATGCTCGCCTTTTGACAACGCGTATTTGAGAGGCTGCAGTTCATAGCCCTGCGAATCGCGCAGATACGATTCAGACCACTGATAGATCTGTGTCTTCTGCGGCTTCTTTTCGTTGCCGTTCTTGTCAAGCGTAAAGCCCTGCGTGCCGTCTTCCCTCTTGGCGTCCGCGTTGAAATCGTCTACGAATCTTCTTGTGAATTCATAGTAGTACGATTCACTGAAAGGCGCCTTTCCGTCCACGAAGAACTCGCGCTTGATGTTTGAAGTGTTGATGCTCTTTGTCTCGTAAGGCTTGTATTGGATGCGGACGACGTAATATCCCGTTTCCGGAACGTTTACCGTCCAGCTCGTCATACCCGCCTCGGGCATATGGAGCACTTTGCCCATCTCCGCATCGTCAAGCACTTCAACGTTCTGCTCGGGATAATCGGGGTCGGGCTTATACGTGTAGCCCTCCGCCGCCCTGACAGTAACGCCGGCGCCCTTCGCGTCGGTCCAGCCCTGGGCATTCATTTCCGTTATGTAGGTATGGTAGTCCTCGCTGTAGAGGTACTCCTTTACCTGGTCCATGGTCGTCTTTTCCGCCGTTGTTTCCGTGTCCGTTCCGGATGCGGCGCAGACTCCCGCGGGAATCAGCATAAGCAATGCAAGTATCACTGCAATCACTTTTGCCGTCTTGGGTGATCTCATTAGCTTTTCCTCCTGATGATTATCGCAATTCCCGGTATCTCCGGGATACGCATTACGCGCAGTAACGAGAAACAGCGCATAATAATTTATATATAATATACCACGCGCATATTATAATGTCAATAGACGAAATTTTAAATAAATACCGCTTGTTTTTCACTCGCTTTCCAGAAAACTTTCACATAAAGGAAATTTATCATTTTGTGAAAAATCCCCAATCGCTCCGTTTTTCCGCCCTGCGGCGCGCAAACGGGGCGGATTATGACTTTATTCAATATGCTTTGTGTCTTTTTGGAATTTATAATAAAAATTTATTTACCGAATTGTGTGAAAACATTCAGATGCGGTTGTATAATTTTGCATTTTATCTGCTGTTCCGACAACATTTTATACAATCAGTTATTTGTGCATATTTCACATATTTTTGACGAAATTTTCTACATTTGTGCAATTTTCACAAACTTATGTTTTTTTACCGTTTTTTATAGAAAAAAGGGTTTACAAAACGTGGTTTACACTATATAATAATGAAAAATTCATTATTTCGGACTTTAGCATGAAAAAAGAAGCGGTTATCAAGAAATTCAAGAAAATACCCGTTATAGAAACGGACAGACTGATATTACGGCGTATGCGTGTTGAGGACTGCGCGGATATGTTTGAATATTCAAAGCGCGAGGACGTTACGGAGTATCTTTTATGGTCTCCCCATCCCAACAAAACGCATACAAAGAAGTATCTTGAATATATAAAAACAAGATATGAAGACGGCGAATTCTACGACTGGGCGATAGAGCTGAAAAGCGAGCAGAAAATGATAGGCACCTGCGGTTTTACGGAGTTTGATTTTGCAAACAACAGCGCGGAGGTCGGTTACGTCATAAACCCGGCGTACAGAGGAAAAGGCTATGCGCCCGAAGCCTTGCTTGAAGTTATGATGTTCGGATTTCTTGAGCTCAATCTGCACAGGATAGAGGCGAGATACATGACCGGAAACGACGCTTCAAGAAAAGTAATGGACAAGCTCGGCATGAAATACGAGGGATGCGCGCGCTCTTCCCTTTTCGTAAAAGGTCAGTACAGATCCATAAACACCTGCGCGATACTGAGCGATGAATTCATTAAAAGATATTTAAAAGTCGAGTAGTGGAAAAATTCATTACTTGATGGTATTATTAGTTGAAAATCAAATCGGGGGAGCCCGGTGAAAGACCGGGCTGAGAGGAAACAAAGTTTCGACCCATAGTATGACGCTGTTAAGCGTTATGCTTGAACCTGATCCGGATAATGCCGGCGTAGGTAATGAGTATCAGAAATTGAGAAAATAAAGTACGCCGCGTATTTACGCGGCGTATTATTATTTCATTTCAGCTCGCCCGAAAGAAAGGAAGGACAAAAAAATGTCTGAAAAAACAAAACTCAACAGAAAACAGAAGATCGTCCGCATAGCGGTCACGGCGGTCATGATAGCGCTCGCGTTCGCGTTAAGCTACGTACAGCTGTGGAAAATGCCGTTCGGCGGCACGGTGACGCTGTTTTCAATGCTGCCGATAATGTTCGTATCCATAAAATACGGCATCGGCTGGGGACTCGGCGCCGCATTCTGCTATTCGTGGCTGCAGGTGCTTCAGGGCGAGGTGTTCGGCTGGGGCCTTACGCCCGTCATGCTCGTCGGAGCAATCCTGCTTGATTACGTAGTTGCGTTCACGGTCATAGGACTTGCCGGTATATTCCGCAAAAAAGGACCGTCGGGCGCGATATTCGGCTGTATCCTCGTATGCCTGCTCCGTTTTCTGTCGCATCTCATCTCCGGCGTCGTGCTGTGGGCGAATTACGAACAGTTCGTGGCTTTCGGCAAAACGTGGCTCAATCATCCGTGGCTTTACTCGCTTGTTTACAACGGCTGGTATATGCTTCCGGAAACGGCAATAACAGTCGTCGGCATTATACTGATATTCACGCTGCCGCAGCTCAAAAAGCTCACCGCGCCCGAGTTTTAATTACTGAAAAAGGAAACGATCCCGTTATACATACCCAAAGCGTATGAGGCGGGGTCGTTATTCATTGCCGCCGCTTCATCCGGATTTGTTATAAAGCCCATTTCTATAAGCGTTGCCGGCATTGACGTTTTGCGCAGAACGTAAAGAGTCGGTCTTGCAAAAACGCCTCTTGACACGGTGCCGGTTATGTTGTATAATCCTTTTAAGATGCTTTGTGCAAGAGGGTAAGCCTTTGAAGACAGCGAATAAACGTAGCCCTCGCTGCCCGTCGCCGTCGTTATCTCGGAGGCGTTGGCGTGCAGGCTTATAAAATAATCCGCGCCCCACGCGTTTGCCGCGTTCGTTCTCGCGGCAAGCGACGTCGCGTTGCTTGTGCCGAGTATCTCGTCGGGCGAATTTCTTGACGTTATAGAGGTAAAATCCGGGTTGGAATTGAGCAGATCCCGCAGTCTTATGCCTATTTTATACGTAAGATCCGCTTCCTGCAGACCGTTTCCCTCCGCGCCGGAATTAGGATTTTTAGGGTTATGCCCTTGATCGATAAATATTTTGATCATACAATTCTCCTCTTTTTTTACTATGATATGCGAGGTGAGCTTTTACCGTGAGTACAAAAACCGATATACTGTTGTCAAATATGCGGAAATGCATAGAAAAATACGATATGATAAAAGATAACGACAAGGTGCTTTGCGCCGTGTCCGGCGGCAAGGATTCTCTTACGCTCGCTTACGGCATGAAGCTGCTTTCTTCTTTTTTACCCGTTCCCTTCACCGTTTCGGCGGTCACGGTAGATATGGGACTTGACGCTGATTTTTCACCCGTAGCCGATTTTATGAAAAGTAAAAACATCCCGTACGAAATTATAAAAACGGATATAGGCAAAGCAATTGACGGTCTGGAAAAGCCGTGTTCTCTCTGCGCCAGACTGCGCCGCGCCGCGCTGTGCAATTACGCGAAAGAAAACGGCTTTGATAAACTCGCTTTAGGTCACACGGAGGACGATACCGCGGAGACCGCTCTTATGAATCTGCTGTACGGCGGACGGCTTTATACGCTTGAGCCGACGACCGAATACGAAGATAAATCGCTTACGCTCATCCGCCCGCTTATGACGACGAACGAAAGACTTATCCGCTCGCTCACATCGGAATTGTCGCTGCCTGTAATAAAAAACCCCTGCGGCCGCGAGAGCGACTCCGCAAGGGATGAAATAAGAAAAATAATAAAAGAAACTGACAAGATCTGCCGCGGCACAGCGCACAGGGTAGCGTCGGCAATGCTGAAATCCTGACCGTAGGGGCGATCATCGATCGCCCGCTAACCGTCCGCAAAAAGCCCCATTGAAACCAATGGGAGGGGAAGGGGGTTTGGGGGTTGGCGAAGCGGCAGCGGAGCCGGAGGGGTGGGCAACCCACGGTTACGTTACTCCGCCTTTTTCTTTTTCCTTCGCCTTACAGTTTTCACCGCATACGTGCGAGGACATACAGGTAAATTCTTTGTCCGTGCCGAGTTCGCGTTTCAATACGACGTTTCCGTCTAATTTTGAACAATACCTTTGTTTAACCTCAAAAAACGGCGCCTGCTTAGATCTGTTGTTTGTTTTGTCCATAAAAATATCTCCTTATCGGGTTTTTTATTATTTTACCCAATAAGGAGATTTTTAGTTACTGGTTTTTCTATTCTTTCAACGCCCAGCGCGCGTTATCCGCGCACATATCGTCAATATCGTACTTCGCCTGCCAGCCGAGCAGTTTTTTCGCCTTTGAGACATCGGCGTAGCACGCGGCTATATCGCCCTGGCGGCGAGGCGCGAACACGTAAGGCACCTTTTTACCGGACGCTTTTTCATACGCCGCCACAAGCTCTAAAACTGACGTTCCCTTTCCTGTGCCGAGATTGACCGTTTCCGCACCTTTATGCTTTCTCGCATATGCAAGCGCGGCTAAATGACCGTCCGCCAGATCTACTACGTGGATATAATCGCGCACGCCCGTGCCGTCTACCGTATCGTAATCGTTGCCGAAAACGTTTAGATGATCGTATTCTCCCGATGCGACTTTCATGATATACGGCATGATATTGTTCGGTATGCCGTTAGGCTTTTCACCGATAATGCCGCTTTTATGCGCGCCGATGGGATTGAAATAGCGCAGAAGCACAGCCGAAAAATCCTTATCCGCTTCACAGACTCCCTCAAGTATGTGTTCAATAAATACTTTAGTCCAGCCGTACGGGTTTATGGCGCTTGTCTTCATATCCTCGGTAAACGGTATCGGGTTGTCGTTGCCGTAAACCGTTGCGGACGACGAGAAGATCATTATTTTGCAGTTATGCTTCTTCATCGTCTCAAGTATGCAGAGCGTACCGTTTATATTATTATCGTAATATTCAAGCGGCTTTTGTATAGATTCGCCTACGGCTTTAAGCCCGGCGAAATGGATGACCGCCTCAATATCGTTTTCGGAAAACACGCGGTCAAGAAGCGCGCCGTCACGCATATCTCCCTCGTAAAACTTAAATGTCTTGTTGCTTATCTGTCTTATCCCGTCAAGCATTTCGGGGGAGCTGTTTGAAAAATTATCAAGAATTATGATATCTTCACCGCATCCAAGCAGCTGGACCGCGGTGTGCGAGCCTATATACCCGGCGCCTCCGGTGACAAGAACAGACATAAACTACCTCCACAAACCTTTTTTATATACTCCGATCCCGGTAAGCTCTTTGATCGATTCCACGACCTGCTGCCGATCCTCGCGGTAAGTCACACCGAACCACTTTGAGCTTGTTTTAAGCACTTTTACCGACGCGCCGTTATCCATGGCTTCTCTTGCCGCCGTGGGAAGATAATACTCATCCTTTAACGGACGCGCGTGCTCGGATCTCACGAATTTTTTAAAGCCTTTTGCCAAAACTTCTTTGAAATCAGGCGTAAATCCCCAGAAATTCATGGAGACCGTCGTATCGGCGGAAAGCGGGAATCTTTCTTCATCTTCAATATATTCAATACCGTTTTCCGTTACTTCTATTTTCGTTCTTTCCACTACGTCGGAAAGAAAACCGTTTTCATCAACCGTACAAATGCCGCGTGAAACGGAACCGTGCTCCGTAACGGTATTGTCAAGACGGAAGCCCGCCATGCAGTACTGACCCGGTTTTGCCGTTTTAAGATACTCGCCTACGACTTTAAACGATTCTCTGCCGTAGAAATCGTCCGCGTTTATAACGGCGAAATTCTCGTTTATAAGCTCTCTTGCCGCGTATACCGCGTGTCCGGTGCCCCAGGGCTTTTCTCTGCCCTCGGGTATGACGGCGCCTTCCGGTATATCGTCAAGGCATTGATACGCATATTCTACTTTTATGCCTTTCAGGCGTTTTCCGACGGTATCTTCAAAATCCGCTCTGTGTTCGGGTTTGATAATGAATATAACTTTATCAAATCCCGCTCTTATTGCGTCATATATCGAATAATCGACTATGAATTCGCCTTCTTCTCCGACGGGATCGATCTGTTTCATACCGCCGTAGCGGGAACCGAGCCCTGCCGCCATGATGACAAGCGTCATTATAACATCCTCCTACAGTTTAAGCGTTATTCCGTATTTGTCGGAAAGCGCTTTCATGAATTTTGCCTCAACTCCGGCTATCTCTTCAAAGTCGAGCGTGCGGGTCGGATCGTTGTACTCGATCCTTATAAGCACGGACGTAAAGCCCTTGGGCACGCCGGCTCCCGTATAAACGTCGCGCGGAGATACGTTGACGATAATTCCGGACGCTTCCTTTATCACCGGCGCGTAATCCGTGAAGTGTATGCCGTTTTTGACAAGGAAGTTATATTCTCTGTTGACGGACGGATACATACTGTCAAATTCTATGCAGCGCTTCGTTTCATCAAATCCCTCAAAGCAGAATTCGACATACAAAACGTCGTCGCGCGCCAATTTGCCGTTTTCAAATTCGCCCAAAACCTTCGGGTCTATTTTTCCTATATATCCAATTTTCTTGCCCGAGACGTATATATCGCTGCCGGCGCCCTGCTCAAACATACCGAGCTCATCCGTGGGCTTTATTTCATATTTGATGTTGAATTCGCGCATCGTCGCGTCAAGCAGCGAAACGGCGTCGTAAACGCTGAATTTAGCGTCTTTGGTTATGCCGAAGCCGCGTCCGAGTTTTACGCCGGTCATAAGCGCGGCAAAAACATTTTTCTCATTATAGCCGTCTTCGTAGTCTTTCTGACGGAAGAAGCGTTTGCCTACCTCGAATATACGCAGATCGCCTTTGCCGACCGACATATTCGCTATCGCCGTTGATATAAGTCCGTATGCAAGCGACGGACGCATCAGCTCATAGAAGTTGGATAACGGATTCAGTATCTTTATATCGCCGTAGTATTCGGAATCTTCTTTTATATGAAGCATCTGCATACTGTTGCCGGGGATAAACCCGTACGTCAAAACTTCAATAAAGCCGAAACCGACCATTATATCGCGCAGTTTGTTTGCGTTTTTGTTTACCGGGTTTTCAACGAACGGAGCGTACAGCTTGATAGGCTGAGGCTCGATATTGTGATATCCGTACATACGCCCGACTTCTTCTATAACGTCAACGTCGTAATCTATATCAAGACGGAAATCAGGGACAGTAACGGTGATGTTTTCTCCGTCTTTGCACTCCGTCTCAAAGAAGCAGTCGTTCAAATACTTGCATATCTGCGGCACGTCAAGATCGGAACCTAAAAGCGAATTTACGCGCTTTCTGGTAACGACCATTTTCTGCAAAGCGGCTGAGGTGCCGTCCGTGTGCATATATCCGGTCTTATTATATTCACCGCCGCAAAGCTCCGTTATCATTTTAACGCAGATGAGAGCGCCGAGCTTTGCCGTCGCGGGCGATACGCCGCGTTCAAAGCGGTATGACGCCGCGGTCTGAACGTGCGTTTTCTTGCTCGTGACGCGCTCGATTATATGATCGAAATTAGCGGATTCTATGATAATATTCTTTGTACTTTCGGTAACTTCCGGCGCGTGACCGCCGATGATTCCGGCTACGCAGAGCGGGTTTTCGTCGTCCGATATGAGCAGAGCGCCCGTCGGCAGCTCTATCTCGGTCGACGCGAGCGTCGTGAATTTTGTCGGCGCGGGTACGTTTTCAATGCGGATGTCGCCTTTGACCTTGTCCGCGTCAAAAATGTGTATAGGCTGACCTATCTGCAGAAGCACGTAGTTGCTTATATCAACTATCGGGTTGATGCAGGCGATACCGGATTTTGTAAGTCTGTCCTTGATGTATTCCGGCGTTTCACCCGTGTTGTCAACGCCTTTGATCTCAGCGGCGCAATATCTGTGAACGTCTTTGGAATCGACAACGATTCTATGCGATAAAACGCTGTTGTCGGACCCGAAGTTTACGTTGACGTCCTTAGGCGTGAAATCCTTTATCTGTCTTCTGCCTTTGCCCGCGTAGTATTCGCGCAGAACGCCGGCGACTGACAGCATATCCGGTCTGTTGGCTTTGACTTCTATCTCAACGGCTTTGTCGTCTCCGTAATCTTCTATTGAAGCGATCTCAAAGCCCTGTATGTCAAGCCAGTGCAGAAGTTCTTCGTAATCTGTCTCTATCTCTGATTCGGCTTTGAGCCAGTTATATGAAAATTTAAACATTGTTTTTCACCTCCGCCTCAAAGCTGTTCCCATAAGGAAACTTCGTTTTCAAAGAGCTTGCGCATTTCAAGTATCTTGTAGTAAAGCATGGGAAGACGGTTGAGTCCCCAGCCGAATGCAAACCCCACGGTGTCGCGCGAGTATCCGACAGCTTCAAACACGTTCGGATGCACCATACCGGCGCCGGCGACTCTCATCCAGCCCGTGCCCTTGCACGTTCTGCAGCCCTTGCCGCCGCACATGATGCAGCCCATATCCACCGCCGCGGACGGCTCCGTGTACGGATAATAGCACGGTGAGAATTTTACTTTGTATTCCGGTCCGAAAACACGCTTTACGCTCTCAGTGACCGCCCATTTGAGATTGGCTAAGTTTATGCCCTCTCCGACTACAAGGCCTTCCACCTGGTAGAAGCACGGCGTGTGCTGCGGGTCTATCTCGTCCACTCTGTAAACGACGCCCGGTGAGATTATCATAAACGGCGGCTTGTGTTCAAGCATGTATCTTACCTGAACGCAGGACGTATGCGAACGCAGAAGCACCTTGGGATATTCAAGATAAAACGTATCCTGCATATCTCTTGCCGGATGATAATACGGCATATTGAGCATTTCGTAATTGTGTTTATCGTTTTCTATCTCCGGTCCGTACGCTATGCTGAAGCCCATTTCTTTGTAAACGTCCTCAAACATACGCCCTACACGGATAAGCGGATGGATCTTGCCGCGTATGAATTCCGGTGAAGGAACGGTGAGGTCCACCGCCGCGTCGGTCTTTGACAACTCTGATATTTTTTTCTTTGCGGCGGCAATGCGCTCCTCAAATTCTTTTTTGAAATCGTTTATTGCCGCGCCCACTTCTTTTTTCTGCTCGTTAGGCAGCGCTTTCATCTCCGCGAAAAGCTCTTTCATAACCTTTCTGAATGACGATTCCACGCCCTGAAGCTTGTCAAGCGCGTCGCTGTTTTCAAGCTTTGCCTGAAGCTCACGCTTTTTTTCCTCAATGAACTGTGCCATGCTGCGCACTCCTTTATGACAATTTTCCTTAATTTTACGGATTTTCATAATATAATATCACAATAAACGCGTAATGTCAAGTGGGAAATCTTAAACAATAAATAACAAAGAATAAAGAAGAAAGAATAAAAACAGGTGTCGGCAAAGCCGACTCCTTAATTCCGAATTGATATATTTGCGTCTGATTTTTGTGCAGTATTTACAAATCCGGCGCTTTATTTTTTACGGCGCGAAATATTTATTGTCTTGATTTAAATATCATTTTGTAATATAATATTCTAAAACAAAAAACAAGGAGAACCCTTTACTTATGGTATTTTCAACTCTGGAGTTTTTGTTTCTGTATCTTATAGTTGCAATAGGGTTTTATTACCTTTTCCCGCGTAAGATAAGAAATATCTGGCTTCTATTGATCAGCCTTGTGTTCTACGGATGGGGAGAACCGATATATCTGTTTCTTATGGTCTTTACCATAATCGTGGACTACGTATGCGGTTACCTGGTGGACAAATTCAGGGCAGATAAGAAAAAAGCGAAGACCGCGCTTATAGTAAGCGTCATCCTCAACCTCGCGATACTCGGCTTTTTCAAATATTACGATTTTATCGTCGGCAGTATCATCAACCTGATACCCGGCGTTAATATACCGCTGCTCGGGCTTTCTCTGCCTATCGGTATTTCATTCTATACTTTCCAGGCGCTTTCCTACGTCATAGACGTTTACAGAGGCGACGCGTCAGTACAGAAAAAAATAACTTCATTCGGCGCTTACGTAACGCTGTTCCCGCAGCTTATCGCCGGTCCTATAGTAAGATACAAGGACGTTGACGACGCGTTGAACGAACGCAAAGAGACCGTTGATCTTTTTGCGTCCGGCATACGCACGTTCATGGCGGGCCTTTGCAAAAAAATACTTTTTGCAAACGTTGTCGGTCAGCTGTGGGCAAATATACGCGACGTGCCGACGGGCGAACGCACGGTAGTCGCCGCGTGGCTCGGCATAATTTTCTATTCTCTGCAGCTTTACTTTGACTTCTCCGCGTATTCGGATATGGCTATAGGGCTCGGCAAGATGATGGGCTTCAGATTCCTTGAAAACTTCAACTATCCTTACATAGCGGACTCCATTACGGATTTCTGGCGCAGATGGCATATGTCGCTTTCCACGTGGTTTAGAGACAACGTGTATTTCCCCTTAGGCGGCTCGCACTGTTCAATGTTTAAAACGTACAGAAACCTATTTATCGTATGGATGCTTACGGGTATATGGCACGGAGCCTACTGGAACTACATCCTCTGGGGCGTTTTCTACGGAATAATCCTCATGATGGAAAAAGGCTTCTTACTCAAATGGCTGAAAAAGCTGCCTAAGGCTATACGGCATATTTACACGCTGCTCATAGTTCTTTTCGGCTGGCTCATATTCGTGTTTGAAAACACGGGCGAGGGCTGGGCTTATCTTAAAAATATGTTCGGCGTCGGAGCTTCCGCCTTTGCAAGCACCGCGGACGCGTATCTTGTACTGCGCAATCTGATATTCATTGCGATACTCGTTATCGCCTGCACGCCGCTGCCCAAAAAGCTGTTTTACAAACTGTATTTCAACGAATTCAAGCTCGGCAAGGTCTGGCGCGTGCTCGTGCCGGTCGGCTGCGTCGTTTTACTAACCGTATGCACCGCGTACATGGTAGACAGCAGCTTCAACCCGTTTTTGTATTTCAGGTTTTAGAAGGAGGAGACGGCTATGGATAACAATGAGATAAAAGTTGAAACTCCGGCAAAGAAACAAAAACAAAAGCCCGAAGCCGAAATACTTCTTGATAAGCAGCTGCAAATGAAGAGCAAAACGAGAAAGACCGATATTGCGATACTCGCATCGTTCTGCGCGTTCATCCTCTTCTTCGGTATAGCGTTCTTCGTTATCAAAGATAAAACGTATTCGGAAACGGAAAAACGCACGCTTGCACAGATGCCGTCGCTTTCGTTCAGCCGGATATTAAACGATCTGAAGCGCGATCTCAAGCTGATGACGATGACGGAAGACGAGAAAAAAGCGTATACAGCCGAACTCGGAAACAGTTACAAAGTGTTTTCCGACGAAATAGGCGATTACTACGCGGATCAGTTCCCGTTCCGCGATCAGCTCCGCGTCGTAAAAGCCGCGGCTGAGATAGGTATGCTAAAGCAGGAAAACAACGACGTTTTGTTCGCTGGCGAATATCTGATAAAGAAAGACAGCGTTTCCGGCGTCACCAAGAATGAGGACGGTACGCTGCGCGACCGGACGTATGAGGACGCCGCGGAAACGATAAAATACAACGTCCATCTGCTCTCCGGTATAGAACAAAGCCTGCCGGAAGGGATAGATCTGCGCACCGCGATAGCCGGCAGGACTATTGACGTTGTTCCGGAAAACAAGCTCCCTCCTCTCTTTCCCACGGAAGAAGAAACGCACAGAGGCGTTTACTGGAGCGCCTACAACGATCAGGTGCAGGAGGATAACGTCAGCGTCGTCGATCTCAAAGGTTTGCTCAATCTGCATTTCAGAGCCGGGGAATACGTTTATTATAAGACGGACCATCACTGGACGTCGCTCGGCGCGTATCACGCTTACTGTGAAATAATAAGCTCCTACGGAATAGAGCCGTACGCACTCGATACGTTTACAAGAGAAACGTATACTGCTTCATTTATCGGCACGACGTATGCAAAAGCCGGCGCCGCTTTCGGCGGTGCCGATACGATAGAGCTTTTCAGATACGAGGGCGATACGGACTATACGACAACGATAATAAACGGCACTAAAACAACGACTCTGCAGGGATTCTACAATCAGGATAAATACAGGGATATAAACGATAAGTACGGTGTTTTCATAGGCTCGGACGACACGGGCGACAGCGGCAACAACGCGGTTACGACAGTGACGAAAAACGGTGAGGCAAGACCTAAAATGATACTTATAAAAGACAGCTTCGGCAACAGTATCGTGCCTTTCCTGGCCAGACATTTCGATCTTATAATACTTGATCTGAGAACAAGCGATAACGATTTTTCGGAATATCTGTCCGACCCCGATCTTGCGCATATCCTCGTGCTGTATAACATGGAAACGTTCATGAACGACGCAAAGATCTCAAACGCCGCGGCGAGGATCATACCGTATTTCAGACAACAAGAACAAAAGTAAGATAAAAGGGCTGCCGCTTTGCCGGCAGTCCTCGGTTTTTTGCCTTCCGCGTGATAATGCGGAATTTTTATAAAAAACATCTTGACAAAAAGTATTTTTTGTGATATTATAAACGGGCAACAAAAAACGCGGGTGTGGCGGAATTGGCAGACGCGCAAGATTCAGGTTCTTGTGGGGGCAACTTCGTGAAGGTTCAAGTCCTTTTACCCGCACCATATCGAGTATCTATAACGGACTTGAGTTATGGATACTCGATTTTCTTTTGTTTTCGCGCGGTTTTCTATGTACGGAGCAGGTTCGGATGAGCCTGCTCCGTACAACTTTCTACGCTGTCGTTTTATTATGCTGTGGCGATCTGCGGAACGTATTCGACGGATACGCCCTGGCGGGTGTCGGCTTTGACGTTGTGCCGGTGCTTCGGCAGTTCGGGTATTTCGATATAGCCGACGAAACGATAGTACACCGCTACACGCTGCACTCTGCTCTTGCCCACGCCCTCCGTCTCAAATACGTCGATGTGGTCGATCAGTTCCTGCAATAACGGTCTGGTGAGCGTCTGCACCTGCAGGAACCGGCGGATCGCATTCACGAACGACTGCTGACCGATCTTGAGCGCGTCGGCTTCGGCGAGATCTTTACGAAAACGGCTGATCTTGTTTTTCAGTTCAAGGCGCTCCGTTTCGTACTTCTGCGACATGTGCATGAACCATTCCTCCGAAACCTTGTTCTCGGCATGATCCTCGTAGAGCTTTTCGTACAAGCCGGACACCTTCTCGTTTCTTTCAACAGCTTTGTTGATCTCATCCTGCAAATACTTCTGCTCCTTAAGAATATCTCCGTTCGTCTTGTTCGTCAGAATCTCGATGAAGGCGTCCTCGTCGTCCTGTAGGAATTCGGCAAGGCGGCGAAGCTCCAGCATCACGACCTGCTCGATAGCGTCGGCGCGGATATAGTGCCTTGTCGGGCAAGTGCCGCGATAGTCTTTGGTATAGTTGGAACAAGAGAAATAGTGGATCTCCTTGTTGATCGTGTTCGTGTGATACCAAAGCTTCTTGTGACAATCCCCGCAGTAGAGATAATCCGAAAGCAGATGCTTTTCTCCGCCGTCGTTCTTCGGGGCGCGGCGCTTGGTCTGCGATTTGATCTCCTGTACCCGTTCAAACACCGCGCGTTCGATGATCGGCTCGTGAACATCCTTGAATATCACCCAGTTGTCGGGATCGTTCGGCAAGCGTTTCTTGTTGCGGAAGTTCTTGGAGTAGGTCTTGAAGTTGATCACGTCGCCGCAATACTCCTGATTCTGAAGGATCGACCATACCGTCACGCACTTCCACTTGTACGGATCGCTCGGCATTTTCTTACCGCCGCGATTGATCCCTCTGTCGTGCCAGTATGCCGTCGGGTTCAGGATCTTACGTTCCGAAAGAATCCGGGCGATGGTTTCGTTGCCCTTACCCTCCATACACATCTTGAAGATCTCGCGCACGATCTCCGCCGCGCCGGGTTCGATGATCCACTTTTTCTTGTTCAGTGGGTCTTTGATATACCCGTAAGGCGGCTGACCGAGCGGTTCTCCGCAGTTGCCGCGAATACGGTGTGCGGAGCGTACCTTCTTGCTGATGTCGCGAGCGTACATCTCGTTCATGACGTTCTTGAACGGCGCGATCTCGTTTTCTCCGTCGTTGCTGTCCACAAGGTCGTTTACGGCAATAAAACGCACGTCGTGTTCGGGAAAGTAGTTGTCCATATACATCCCGACGGTCGGCGCGTATC
>JAFSYU010000004.1 GCA_017443595.1 Clostridia bacterium | reverse complement strand
TGACGTGCGGGTTAAAGAGGACGGATTTGATTTCATCGTGAGCGCCGGGGTTCCCCGAAGCGAGCTTGCGAGCGTTGGGGGTTCGCGGATGCGAACGATTTCATCCGGGATTTGCCCGGATTTCACCGCGCCGCAGGTGCGATTTCACTTTTTGTGATTTCGAGCGTTTAAGATAATAATGTGCATAATAGCATTTTGATTTGGTAGAAGGCGCTTTTTCAATTGTTTTTTTCGTTTTGCATATTCGAGCGTTAAGCACAAAGAAAAAGGTACCGCAAGGTACCTTTTTCTTTGGCGCTTCACTATAAGTGCGGGATTCGAAGCAGCGTTAAGAAAACAGTCCGGTGGACTGTTTTTAGCGGTGACCGAAGGATTTTGCAAAACAAGCGTCTGAATTGGCCGTTAAATAATCTATCTGCTCAACGTAAAAGCGACGGGGCTTTTTATCACCTCGCCGTTCAATATATACACAAACTTTCATAACCAGGAGAAATCAATGAAAAAATCTGTTATTCTGACTGCAGTCATATTGATACCGGCGCTTCTTTCCGGATGCGCAGGCGACCCCGACGTAACCACATCGGCCGATACGCAAATCAACGGTACAACGGCAGAACAGATGTTTGATACGGAAACAGAATACGTAACGGAAACGGAGTCGACAAAAATAAATCTTAAGGAAACGGACGCACAGCTTGACGTATGGTATAACCACGCTTTCAATAAAACGGCTGCGAATAAAGATCCCGCAAAGATCCGCAGCGCAGGTACGGAGGATTATACCGTATATATGGCTAAAAACGAGTATGAAAACGCTCAACTTTGTTTATACGCTCCTGCAGGAATAAAAGGTATATCCGTCGAGCTTTCCGGTATTAATGACAGATACGGGAATTCTCTTCAAACAGATATCTTTCGCGTTTATTCCGTGTCGTATTCGGACGGTCGCGATTATCCCGATATTATGGTCCCGATAAACGAAAAAATCGATACGATAGATATCAAAAAGAAAAACAGTCAGGTCATAATAGTCCGCATAAGAACGGAAAAGGAGACAAAGCCGGGAGATTACAGCGGAGATTTGATAGTAAAACAGTACGGCGAGCCTGTGCGTGTATGCCCGCTTTATTGTCACGTGTGGAATTTTGAAATTCCCGATACGCCAAATTCAAAAAGCGCGATGGGGATATGGGATCAGATAAAGAATTACGGTAGTGATACCGATTATAAAGAGCTTTATAAGTCGTATTATGATTTTGTGATAGATTACCGTATATCGCCGTATTATCTGCCGTATGACGTTACGGATAGTCAGGCTGACGCGTATATGAGCGATCCGAGAGTAACCTCTTTCATAGTTCCGCAGACGACGGCGGTATATGACAAGTTGAAGAAAAACGACGATTGGGTCAATAAAGCGTATTTCTATGCGGTGGATGAGCCAAGTGACAAAGCAGCACTTGACAAACTTGCAGCTGTTTACGGTAAGACGAAAAAGAACTTTCCGATGATTCGTACGATAGCGCCCTTCTACGTCAGCGCCGTATATGATGAAAATACGGACGGGATCGACTTTATGCGTGATTATATAGATATATGGTGTCCCGTAGCCGCAGGTTTCACGGAGGGCGGCGTTGCCAACGGCAAGGATATTGTTTCCATATACCCGACAGAGGAAGCCGCGCAAAAATACCCGTGGCTGAGCGAAAGAATGGCTGATGTAACGAAGGAAAGCGGCGAATTGTGGTGGTACGTATGCATTTACCCAACGATAAAAAAATACTGCAATCTGATGATAGATTACACGGGCTTGCAGAACAGGGTGCTTTTTTGGCAGCAAAAGCAGTATAACGCAACCGGTTTTTTGTACTGGGCGTGCACGTACTGGAACAAAGATCCGTGGAGCAGCAGGGATTTCAACCGCGACGGTTCGCTTTTGGCTTACGGAAAGGAAGAACTCGGGTATACGGGACCGTGCTCAACGCTGCGTTTTGAGGCGGTACGGGACGGACTTGACGATTACGATATGCTTTGTATGTGCGAGAAGTTGTGCGGCGTTGATAAAATGAATGAAATACTTAATAAGGTAACCACGAATATTCTTGAATACACGGACAGTGATTCGGTATTCGCCGCCGCGAGGACAGAACTCGGATTTGCCGTCGAAGCGGCTCAATAAAAAGCGGCAAAAAAATGCTTTCCTCTTAAATAAAAAAAACTGTTTTGTTCAAAGCGATTTCCGCTTTGCTTTCGGTCTTTATGCTGGCCGGACTTATCGCTGTGCCTATGAGCGTTTTTTGCCGAGGAGGCGCAGGATGAAAAGATACAGGCGTTCGTAGACAAATACGGCCCGCTCTAATTATACTTGACAAATCTGATATATATAACTATAATAAAATTGATTGTTGATCAAGAAAAGCGGGGTATTTAACTGACGCTATTTTCGGCGTGCGGTTTTTTTCAAAAGAAAAGCAGATGCGGAATAAAAAACCGTATCGGAAAAAGGTATAGCTTGTAATGAAAAAAGACAAAGAAAAAAGCAAACGCATAATAAAGCTGCGGTGGCAGATAGGTCTTATCCTCACGGCGTTTTATCTTATATTCACGGTATCGAGCGTATCAATAATCAGATACAGCAGTACGAACACTTATCTTACCGCGAAAAACGATATGATGCTGCGCGATACGAAACGTATTTACCAGTTTTATTTCAAGGACGAGGATCTTACCCTTTGGCTGCTTAAATTCTGGCAGAGCCATCCTGACGAGGTGCAGGAGGAGCTGACGTTTGAGGAGGACAATATCGCCTACGACACACCGATCTACGGTTTGACCGAGGTGCTTATATCCGAATACCTTGACAACTCCGAGTATAAAGTACAGCTTGCCGTGGCGAAATCGCAGTACGATATGTTAAAACGCAATTTCAGATCGGAGCTTGAGGAGTACAAATACGGAAGCCTGTTTATTATCGGCGTAGGCGAGGAGAACCGCGGATTTATATACATACAGGAAAACGGCGGCGAGGATATTCCGGCGCATACGATAGGCGACGTTTGGAATTTTGACCTCGGCTCTCACCCGGCCGCAAAAAAATTCTTATCCGGCAAATACGGAGAAGCCGAATTTGAAATATCGGACGATAAGGAATTAGGCGGTCAGAAATATTATCTCTGCGCCATGCCGTTTGTAAACGACGAAGGCGTGACGGCCGTTTTATGCTTAGGCTACAACTGGAACCTGTTCTATACGGACCTTATGAGCGAGCTTCTTATCATAGCCTTGTCGATGTTCGCCGGTATGCTCGTTATGTATTTCTTAATGATGCTGATAGTCAACCGCGTTATAACAAGACCGCTTTCAAAGCTGCAGAGCGCGGTTAAGGACTTTACCGAAAACAACGACTGCGAAAGCGTTGCGGAAAAGGTGAACGGCATACGCTCGAAAAACGAGATAGGCGAGCTTTCGCGCGATTTCAGAAACCTTGCGTTTGAGGTGGACAGATACATTAAAGAGATACAGAAAGCCGAGCGCGAGATAGCGGAGGTTTCGGGTGAGCTGCTTGTTTCCCTTGCTCTTACGATAGACGCAAAGGACAAGTACACAAACGGTCACTCTTTAAGAGTTGCAGAGTATTCAAAAATGCTCGCGCAAAGGATGGGCTTAAGAGAAAAGGAATGTGACAGAATATATAAAATGGGACTTTTGCACGATATAGGCAAAATAGGCATCCCGAACAACATCATAAACAAAAAAGGCAAGCTGACGGACGAGGAGTACGGCGTTATAAAAACCCATACCGTGCGCGGATATGAGATATTAAAAGAAATAAAGAGCTTTCCGGAGCTTGCCGCGGCGGCAAGGTGGCACCATGAAAGATTTGACGGAAAAGGCTATCCCGACAATCTGCCCGGCACGGACACTTCTTTGAAGATCCGTATAATCTCCGTCGCCGACAGTTACGACGCGATGACGAGCAACAGAAGCTACAGAAGCTATATGCCGCAGGAAGCGGTAAAAAGCGAGATAGAAAAAAATTCCGGCACTCAGTTTGATCCGTCGGTCGCAAGCGAAATGATAAAAATAATAGAAGAAGACAAAGATTACCGTCTGCACGAATTCGCACAGGAAAATACGGAAGAAGAACAATAAAAAGCAACCCCGGGCTTATTTTCAACCTTACGGAGCTTATGACGGCGGTCTACGCGGACGCAAACGTGGACTCCTGCTACTGTGCGTTGCCTGACGTCGTGATGCTTCTTGCAGACAATCACTCGTCAACCAAATTTGACGAAAACGGAAACATAATGTCCATTCCGATCCGCGAACGCTTGTGGTACACGGGCGCCAAGGAAACCGGCAGACTTCATTTTACCATCGTTACGACAGACCTTGATCATTTTGTCAAACAACGCGCAGATGGGCAAAACTCCGGCGCAGATACTTTACGATACGAATATGGCTATATGCGCGAACAACCGCGAGGAAATGTTCGTCACGGTATGGCTCGGCATACTTGAAATATCAACCGGCACGCATTTCGATGCCGATATAATGAAAACGGTCGAAGAAATGCGAACCGAGCTTATAAATGAAGCTTTATCACCGTTTACAAACGGAAAACGGTAAAAATAAGTATAAGGTAAAAAGGTCCAACATGAAAATTTTAAAAAAACTGCGTAACTACTTATGCTATTGCGGAATCGAAAAGGAGGAGTATAAAGCGGTCAAAAAGGACGCGTACGTTTCAAACTTTGAGGTTTGGCGCGTTTTGCACTGTCTTATGACCGTGGCGTTTGCTTTCTTATACGTCATTTCGCTGGTTGTCGGAATGATGGCGTCAAACAGACCTTTTTATCTTGTTGCGCTTATATATTCCGCGGCAGTTACCTGCCTGTTCTTCTTCGTGTTTAAGAAAAACTCGATAATAGCACAGCTTATAATTTATTTGTCAATAACTATGCTGTTCTTGTTCGGCGCTCTTGTCACGCAGAACAAACCGGACCTTCCGGCAACGATGTTTATGGTACTGCTGCTTATAACGCCGATGTTTATGATAGATAAGCCGTATTTTATGGCAATAGAGCTTGCGGCGGCGTCCGCGGTGTTTCTGGTCTGGATGTATTACGTAAAGCCGTTTGACGTATGGAAAATGGACCTTATAAACATAGTCATTTACTATTTCGTCGGCATATTCATCCACGTTATAGCCAATTCTCTGCGAATAAAGGAATTTGTTCTAACGCGAAAGATCAATATTCAAAAGGACACGGACGATCTTACCGGGCTTAACAACAAAGGCTCCGTTACAAGACAGATAAACGAGTTTTTATCGGATGAAACAAAAGACAAAGGCCTTATGTTTCTGCTTGACATAGACCACTTCAAATCCATAAACGATACGTACGGCCACGATATGGGCGACAGCGTTATATGCCAGCTCGGCACGTTTCTAAAAACTGCCTTTGTAAAGGATGAGATAGTCGGCCGCTTCGGCGGAGATGAATTCATAATATTTATAAAAAATACGGACGATAAGGAAACAGCAAAACAGACCGCTGAAATGATCGTAACAGGCGCGGCGGAGCACATAGTCTTACCGGATAAGGACAAAAAGGTAAGCGCAAGCGTCGGCATCGCCGTTTATCACGGAAAAGAGAAAAACTATTCCGAGATCTTCAAAAAAGCGGACGTCGCGTTATACAAAACAAAATCTGACAGAACTGTCAAATTCAATATCTACGAAGAGGGTATTGAATAAAAACGTTAAAACAAAAATCCGGACTGCCGAGATCATCACGGCAGTCAGGATTTTTTTACGAACCAACCTCCGATCAAAAATCCCCCCTCTGAAATGATATAAATATATTTCATTATATGATTTTTCTCGTTGACATTTTGCAAATCATGTGTTATTATTATATACACATATACTATATATTTCAGGAGGAGATATGAAAAAGAACGTTTTATGCATTTTTCTGGCGGCGATGATGTTGTTATCGCTCGCCTCATGCGCAAAGACGCAGATATCTTCCGAGCATCTGCAGGATTACGTCTTTACGCTTCAGTATCACGACAATTATAACATTCTGCAGCTTACGGATATCCACTGGAACGTGAACACGTCTGCAAAAGCTTCAATGAATTACCTGGACAAGCTGCTGAAAGAAGTAAACGACCATATCGTCGCGGTGCAGGGCGCGGGCGCGAAGATAGATCTGATAGAGCTGACGGGCGATATGTTCATGCTTGCCAACAGCTACCACCTTATGACTTTTATTGATTATTTTGAGAAAAAAGCCGAAGAATACGGCTTTGTATACGCGCCTATCTGGGGCAACCACGACAGGCACAGCCTTTATAATCCTAACGAACTTGCCGACCGCTTCAAAAACGCAAAACACTGCGTTTATTACGAGCAGCCGGACGATCTGTACGGAAGAAGCAACTACATAATAAACCTCACCGAAGACGGAACAAAAAATACCGCCGCCGCGTGGATGATAGCGAATATAGACTCCGGCGCCGCGTTTTCCGAGACGGAACTGTCCGTTTTCAGAGATTATGATTATATCCGTCCCGATCAGACGGAATGGTTCATAAGCGAGCACGCGCTCGCGGGCGAGGACGTTCCCGCGATCGCCTACTATCACATCCCGCAGGACGAAAACGAAAAGGCGTGGGTCGCCGTTTCCGAAGAAGGCGCGCAGATGAAAAACAAATTCTTCAAGCTTGAAGGATTTGCAGATAACGGCAATGAAAAATACGCAAGCGATTTTATAGACCGCGCAAAAGATCACAACCTTAAAGCCGCGTTCATGGGTCACGCTCATAACGTGGACTGGACCGTGGAATACGAGGGCGTTGTGCTCGGGCTCGGTGTCAAAACGGGCACGGAGCTGTACTTTGCGCATATAGACGTAAATTCAGAAGATAAAGCCGTAAAAGCGGGGCTCGCGGACAGCGGAATAACCGAGAATTTCGATCTTATAGGCGCGTCCCTGGTAACGCTTACGGGCAAAGACGGCTCGTTTGACTTGGAACACCTCTATTTTAACGAAAGGGAAAACGGAGACTTTTCCGCATGGGTAAAATGGTGATGAAGAATATGTTTGACAAAAACGGTTTTGTACTTTGCGGCCTTGACGCAAGGCAGAAAAAACAGAATATTATCGTGACCCTGTGTGTTATCGGTTCGTTTATCATATCCGCTTTCACGTTTATGAATTTCTTATACTGTCTGTCGGACTGTATAGGTTCCATAGTCTGCGCGTCCCCGGATATATCCCTGCGTGACGCTATAAGATCCGTTCCGATATTCCTTTCGTTCTTCATGAGCCTGAGCGGTCTTATGGTCGCGCATACGTTTTACCGCAACGAGAGCGAAAATATACTGAAAAGAAAAGCAAAAAAGCACGCCGTCATAGGTATTGTTCTGGGCGTTATTACCATAGTTTACGTAATAGCTATGCGTATTGCCGGCAGATACCTTTCACTTGTTGAAGGCGCTCCGTCTCCCTTATATCCGCTTGACGCGATTATATTTGCTTTGATCTTTATAGCAACAGGGATATTCATCATCTCGTATTTTAAAAAGACTGCGGATAAACCGCGTTACGCCGGACCGACACGCGCTCCGGTACAGAAAAAGGGAAGAGGCGTACGCAGCTTTTTCAGAGCTTTCTGGCTGCTTATAGGTCTTTACGGATTCTGCGGATTTTTCTACAGTATATTTATAGTGGACTTTACAAACGGCTACGTTCCCTATATTATAGCGGTCATGCTCGTATCGTGCGTGGCTTTTGCCTCGATCGCGGTTTGGGAGCTGTATTACAACAATCTCACAGCAGAGAAAAGAATGAAAGTGACTTTGCCGCTTTCTCTTATATCCGTCGTCGTTTCGGTTTTGACCGCGGTCGTATACTTTACAGCGCTTAAAGGAAATCTTGACGGACCGTCAAACGTAGGCTTCGGCATACTTCCCATAGCGTTTTCGGCAAGCGTCAATTTTGCCACGCTTCTCGTTGTTGTGACGCCGATAATCGTTTCAGTCACGGCGCTGATAAAAGGCATATACAGAAAAATAAAGTTCAAATAATGACCATTTGATCAATTTTAAAGGAAAAACGGTTGATATGAAGAAAATAAGGAACATAAAGATAGGCGGCATACAGCAGAAAATATTCATACTTGTAATAATAACGATAGTGCTTGTTATAGCGTCGTATACCACCGTTATTATGTACCAGTCCGACAAGCTCACCAAGCTCGTTTTGGATACAAACGAATCACAAAAGCAGTCCATAACCTCTATCTCAGAGACTACGATGCACTCGATCCTCGACTCTAATCTTACGCATAGCACACAGATGCAGGCTTACATAGACGGGGATATATTCGGTGACGCGGCCCGCGTTGTAAACATTGTGGCGGATTA
The DNA here is from genome assembly GCA_017443595.1 of Clostridia bacterium. Lineage (GTDB taxonomy): Bacteria > Bacillota > Clostridia > Oscillospirales > CAG-272 > UBA1248. The sequence continues at coordinate 36,062 of JAFSYU010000004.1, read as the reverse complement.
TACCGGGAAACTTCTTTCAGACCCGGAGGATTATCCGCAGCGCGCCGTATCTCTGCCGGACAAAGCAAAAAACGGGCAGATCAGCGTGCAGGTGCTGACGGAGGAGGGTGTTGACATATCCGATCCCGTAATAAGCTCTAAACTCGGTCTGATAGGCAATCTGTCCGATCTTATGACGGCCGTTTACGCGGATTCAAACGTTGACTCCTGTTACTGCGCGCTGCCGGACGGCGTGATGCTTCTGGTAGACAATCATTCCGCAACAAAGTTTGACGAAAACGGCGATCTTATCCCCATACCGATAAGGCAGAGGCTTTGGTACAAAGGCGCGGCAAACACCGGCAAACTGCACTTTACCGACGTTACGACGGATATCTTTACCGGTGAGATAAGCATTATGTGCTCGCTTCCCGTTTATAACGACGGTCAGCTTGTCGCCGTTATAGGAGCGGACCTGTTTTTGAACGATATAGCAAAGACAGTAAACAGCACGCTGCACAGCGGCAGCTTTATATGTATCGTCAACCAGAACGGACACGTGCTGTTTTCTCCGCAGACCGAGGGTATGTTCAGCGTGCTTCCCGCGGATCAGGCGCAGGATCTTCGCGCCACGGACAACGCGCAGCTTTCCGGCTTTATAAGCGACGCGCTTACGCAGAACACGGGACTGTGGCTTATAGACGTGGACGGAGAGCCGTGCTACGTCGTGGGATCTCCAATACAAAAAGTCGGCTGGGCGGTCATCAGTATAGTTCCCAAATCGCTGGCGGATCAGCCCGCCGCCGCAATGCTCGATCAATTCAACGCGATACAGAGCAATGCGGCGGATACTTTCGGCAGCGGGATGTCAAAAGCGGTACTTACCATACTCATACTTGTTGCTGCCGTAATAATAATCACCATCACGGCAGCGGTAATACTCTCAAAGCGCATAGTCAAGCCGCTTGAAGCTATAACGAACAGGGTGCTTTCGTTAAACGAGGACGATCTGCGATTCAATATGGAGGATGCGTACCGCACAAACGACGAGATAGAAGCTCTGGCGGAGTCTTTCTCAATGCTTTCCGGCAAGACGCTTGAATATATTTCAAAGGTGGAACACGTCACGGCGGAGAAGGAACGCATAGGCGCGGAGCTTTCTCTGGCTACGCGTATCCAGGCGGATATGCTGCCCAACATTTACCCGGCGTTCCCGGAAAGACCGGAGTTTGATATTTACGCGTCAATGGAACCGGCAAAAGAGGTAGGAGGAGACTTTTACAATTTCTTCCTGGTAGACGACGATCACCTTTGCGTATTTATTGCGGACGTATCCGGCAAAGGCGTTCCCGCCGCGCTGTTTATGATGGCTTCCATGATCATACTATCAAACAACGCGCAGATGGGCAAAACTCCGGCGCAGATAATGCAGGATACGAACGCCGCCGTTTGCGCGAACAACCGTGAGGAGATGTTCGTTACCGTGTGGCTCGGGATACTTGAAATATCCACCGGAAAACTGACGGCGGCAAACGCCGGACACGAATACCCCGTCTTGAAGAACGGAGACGGAAAATTTGTCCTTTTGAAAGACAAACACGGCTTTGTCATAGGCGGTATGGATAAAATCAGATATAAAGAGTACGAGCTGCAGCTTGAGCCCGGATCAAAACTGTTCGTATACACGGACGGCGTTCCCGAGGCCACCAACGCCGAAAGTCAGCTTTTCGGTACGGACAGGATGCTTGATGCTCTTAACTCTGCGCCCGATGCCGATCCGAAGCAGACTCTTGAAAACGTGCGCAAAGCGGTCGACGGATTTGTGCTTGACGCGGAACAGTTTGACGATATTACTATGGTGTGCCTGGAATACAAAGGAAAAACAGATGATAAAATAACGTATGACAACAAAAGGAGAAAAGAATAATGAGTTACGATAAAAACTTTTTAAACAAATTCAAAGGGCAGAAGATAGTTTTCAGAAAAGTCACCTCGTTTCCGGATCTTAAAATACAGTTCGTCGACTCGTTCGGCGACTATAAAGTAAAGATCACGGATTCAAAAGCGTTTGCGGGCGAGATAATTAAAGTTCAGGAGGTCACGTCTTTCCCGGACGTAAAGCTGCAGAAAGTAAGCGCATTCGGTGATTTTGAGATATATATGGAATAATAAAAAACGCCCGCAGCTGTTTTAGCCGGCCGGCGGGCGTATTTATTTGTTTTAAAGCGCGTCGTATTTTGCGGCGCCTTTGTTTTTGAGCCAGTTCCACAGCAAAAGCGAAAGTATAAGGTTCAAAGCCGCTAAAAAGGCAAGGCATATCGCGCCGCCGGTGAAATAACCCGTAAGCATACACGCGCCGCCGGTGACCGCGGTATATCCCCAGCCCGTGAAAAGCGGTACGGCAACGTTCATGCTTTGTTTTATCGGTATAAGCTCCGACGTCCAGTTTAGGTTCGGGTTTTTAAGCGACCAGAACATCTGCCACAGCGCGTAAAGCGGTATAAGCGAAAGCGCTGCGGCGGCAAAAGCGGCGCCTTCAAACGGCGTTTTTCTCAGTACGAAGACCACAGCTGCAATAAGCGGCAGGGAAGCGCCGCCGGATATTGCGAGTTGAAGCTGAAGCTTTGATAAAAGTATCTGATAGGACGATACCGGCATGGACCTTGTTATCCAGTAGTTTTTGCCTTCAAGCGCAACGGACGGAGCCGCCGTGCCTATCATGGATACCATAAAGCAGAACGCGAAAAGCGCGATCACCGCTGTAAGTCTGCCGCCCGAAAATCCGTTCAGAGCGGTCACCGCCAGGTCGCCTTTTATAAATAATGCAACGGCAGCGGCTGCCATAAAAATACAGCCGAAACCGGAATTCAGCATATAATTGGCGCTTGAGGTGAATCTTTTAAGCTCTTTTGAAAACAAAGCCGAGCCCGCGCCGCGCATTTTTACCGTCTTTTCACGGTAAGCCTTGCCGCTTACCGCGGCGGAGGACGTTGCCGTTTTAATAAAACTGCGCTCTATGATAAACCATACGAGCGCCGCCGCGGCGGTGACGGAGAGCGTGAATATGATAAGCGGCAGCCGGTTGCCCGTTCCCGCCTGTCCGAACAGGTAAAGACCGTACGCGGCGCCTTTTATTTTCGCTCCGTATTCAGCGGCGTTTTCAATAAGCGCGTTTATCCATTCCCTTGCTTTGAAATATACGAAATAATATCCGCCAATGAATAAAACGGAGATGATGACCGTTATAAAACTCTTGTTCTTCAGTTTAAGGCTTATCTTTGCCACTATCCAGCCAAGCATACAGGACAGTATCAGAACTATGACCGATATCAAAAGGACGAACATAAGTCCGCCTGTAACAGACCAAAATGAAAACGAACCGAAAATAAGATAAACCGCAAACGCCGGTACGGTAGCCGTGCCGGAATATATAAGCCCCATAAGGTAAACCCCGGAAAGACGCGCGGCTATTATATATTTCACAGGGATCGGCATTGATAACAAAAGATCGTTGTCTTTTGCAAGATACAGCCCGGAATAAGTGCTGAAAACGCTTCCGAAAACGCCCATTGCGGAGGCTGTAAGACCTAAAATAGCGTAATAGAGCCAGTCCGCGCCGGCGCTGTGCAGACTTGCACAAAGCGCTAAGGCAAGCGCAGTGAACATGCCGCCGAGACCGAAGACCATAGCCGCGCCGAAGATGATAAACATTACGACCGTGGACTTGCTGCTTCTGCCCGTGTTGTTTTTGGGATTATAGAAATATGATTTGAATATTTCCGTAAACTGTTTTTTAAGTAAGACCCAAAACATCAGTCAGCCTCCAGATCCAAGAATACTTCTTCAAGAGATTCGTCGCCGCGCACTTCATCCATAGTGCCGGAGCGGATCAGTTTGCCCTGCTTGATTATCGCTACCTTGTCGCAGAGCTTTTCCGCAACTTCAAGCACGTGAGTGGAGAAGAATATCGCGCCGCCTCTGTCGCAAACGCCGTGCATCATTTCTTTTAACAGATGAGAAGCCTTCGGGTCAAGCCCGACGAACGGCTCGTCCATTATTATAAGGTCCGGCGTATGCAGCCACGCGGAGATAATCGCAAGCTTCTGCTTCATGCCGTGGGAATAAGCGGAGATCGGTTTTGCAAGATCCGCTTCTATCTCAAACGCGGACGCAAGCTCATGTATCCTATTTTTTCTTTGTTCGGCGTCAACGCCGAAAATATCCGCAAAGAAATTCAGGTATTTTATACCGGTCATAAAATCGTACAGATCCGGATTGTCCGGTATATAAGCCAGATGCTTTTTGCATTCCAAAGGAGCCGTCTTTATGGAATTTCCGCAGACGTATATCTCTCCCTGCTCGAATTGCAGTATTCCGGCGGCGGCTTTCAGCGTAGTCGTCTTACCCGCGCCGTTATGACCTATAAATCCGTATATCTCACCCGGCGCTATGTTGAGCGTAAGCCCGTCCACCGCTTTTTTATCACCGTAAGTTTTTGTTAAATTCTCTATTTTAAGCATTTTATTCCCGCCTTTTACGTTTATTTGTCCGGAATATTATATACTTTTTTTCTTTAAATTTCAAGGATACGGCTGTTAATTTATTAGACCGCCGTCGCCGGCGTATATCATACTTATAACAGCGTTTTATTTACATATGGATATTGAAAGTGCGAAAAAAATGAGATAAAATAAAAACAGCTGAAACTTTTTTGCCGTTTTTTCAGTCATATATGTCAAAGGAGGTGGGGACGTGGACAAAAATGAGTTTTCCGAGCGCGTTCAGGCAAGAAGAAAAGAACTTTTTGCCGCGGCGTTTTCCGTGGTGCGCAACACGGAGGACGCGAAGGACGCCGTCTCCGAAGCCGTCGCGTCAGCGTGGATGAATCTTGCCAAACTTAAAGACGTTACAAAGTTTGACGCGTGGCTGCTCAAAGCCGTATATAACGAGGCTAAGGATATTTACAAAAAGAACCGCGCTTACGCGGATATAAACGAATTATCCGAAGCGTTTTCATACGGCGCGGATATGGGAAACGTGGAGTTTTTTGACGTCATTTCCCGCTGCGGCTTTGATAAAACGACGCATCAGATATTAGTAATGCGCTTCGTTTATGATTACACGCTCGAGCAGACGGCGGCTGATATGGAAATACCGCTCTCCACCGTCAAAACGAAGTATTACAGGGCGCTTGAAAAACTGTCCCGGACGGAGGGTTTAAGATAATGAAAAACGGCAATTACAATGAAATAGAAGAAATACTGCAAAAACGCTATAAAGGCGTAAAGGACGATATAAAAGACCCGGGATTTATAAATATCGAATACAAAGAAAAAGAAAAGAAAGAAAGCTTTTTCAAAAAACCGGCGGTCTACGCGGCGGGGCTCGTGCTCGTTGCCGTGCTCGTCTGCGGCGGCACGTTCATCGGACTTAAACTGTTTGAAAGGATAGGTGCGCAGAACATCGCTTCGCCAAATACGACGTCGGAATATGAAAGCACTGAAACGACGGCAGAACAGACAGAGGAGAACAAAGGATATTATCCCGTGCATTTAAGAATAAGTTGCGGCGGGCGTGACAGATATCTGCAGTCGTATATGAAATGGGAAAGCGAAAACGACGGTGAGACGGAACGAATCACGTATGCGAGCGGGCATCACAGCGAGTACAAAGACCTGGATAACGTTACCGTGTTTGAATCCGCCGTTTTAGACTTTCAATGGTATTATACGCCGGAAGACGGTATGGAAGCAACGGTAAAATGCCGCCTGGCGGGCGAAGAAGGACTTTTTGATATGGACGAGATACAAAGTGTGCTTTCGTATTATGCCCGCGGAAAGATTTACAGACTCATCGCCGTTGCAGAATTTGAGACCCTATCGGACGGCGTGACCAGAAAGGGATGTTACGAATACCCGTTTGATTTTTATTACATTGACGATTCTGAAACCTACTCCGAAACGACAGAACCCCAGGGCCCGATCTTTATGACCGTGAAAAGCGGCGGCGACACGATATACCCGAACGCATACTTTCTGTGGTCGGAAAAATATTCGGACGGTGACGGAGCGTGGATAGACGCCGACGGCGCCGGTGCCGAGACGGTGAAGGATGTGCCGGAAATAGCGTTTGACGGAGTGTCGTTGGAGATTGGCTATGAAAACGCGTCGGAGGTGCATTACAGCATCAAACAAAACGAAAAACCCGTGTATTCCGGCGACGGCGATCTGAGCGGATTTTTCAGCGAAGCCGAGCATGGCGTATACCGCGTTATCGCGTCTTTTACAGTAACCGGACGCGAGATAGACGGCAAATTCGAGTCAAGCGCGTGGGAATGCCCGTTTGACGTATATATACCGAAAAAAGAAACGACGGAAACTAATGCCGAAACCGAGACTGTGACAGAAACGGAAACGGATACTGAAACGGAAGAAAATACACAGCCGGATGAATACGGTAAAATATATCCTTATTATTTAAAAGTCTTTGACGCAAACGAGGCTATATATCTGGACGTTTATGAGGGAGAATTAAAAGGTGATGAAGACGTTGTCTTACTGCATTACGACGGAAGCGATCTGCGCATAGATAACAGATACTTTGATGTAATTATGTCGTTCTGGCTCTTTGGCAGCGAGGAAGAGCATCACATCTCCATTGATTTTATTAACGATTATCTTAAAGGTGCAGGCACCGGCGTTTATCGCTTTGTTATAACTGTTGCATTCACAGATCCGTTCGACGAGGTCGTTTACAACTTCCCGTTTGACGTTGAAGTGCTGATAAAGGAAGAAACGACCGGACCTGAGGAAACGACGGGGCCGGATCTCAACGATCCGGAGACCCCGGACCTTACGGTGAAAGTGACCTGCGGCGCAAAAACGATAATCCCCGACGCGTACGCCGCTTACGGCGGAGGCGTTGACGAAGACAATGCGTATATGTCAAATAAAGTTTCGTATATAACTTACGTCAACGACGGTCTGAAGGTCGATTATGATGAAAGAAATATTGCAAACGTAAGTTATTGGATCGCTTTCAGCGACAAAAAAAGCTGGACGCTTGAGGAAGTAAACGACTATCTGAAAGACGCGGTCGAAGGCGAATACAGAATAGTCATACGCATCAAACGCGAAACGCACGACGAATACGGAAATTTTATAAATTCAACGTACGATTATCCGTTTGACGTTATCGTTACGACACCCGCGGAGCCGATAGAGCCGGATATGACAAACGGAAAATATCCCGTTTATCTGACGGTAAAATGCGGAGATCAGACTATATATCCGGACGCATACGGTCTGTGGACGACGCAATATGACGACAAGACAGGCAGCTGGATCGAAGGCGACGGCGCGGGCGCCGAATGGGCTGAAACCATGCCGAAAATTGAGTTTGACGGCAGCGCCGCGATAAAGATCGGATACAAGGAAGCCGGAAACGGCACGAGCTTATCGTTTCGGATCGATAAAGGCGAAGAGTATTGGAACGTTTCACGCGACGAGATAAACAGTTTCTTCAAGCACGCCGGGCTCGGCACGTACCGAGTAATAGTAACGTGCGAAGTCAAAGGACGGTTGATAGAAGGTCAATACGATACACCGGACGGCAGATACGAATCAACGGGATGGGAATACCCGTTTGACGTGGCGGTGAAGTGACATACTGTTAAGTGAAGTTTGCCCTGATAGGTGAGGAAAATGAAGACGTCGGCTTTGCCGACTAATGAAGACGGCGCTTCCGCTCCTAATGAAGACGGGCTTGCGCCCTAATGAAGCGAAGCCGCCCCCGTTTCCTGATCAGCGAACGAAGTGAGCGGCTTCATTCCTTCATTAGCGAAGCGTCTTCATTCCTTCATTAGCCCCTCGGCCCATTCCCCAAAACTCGGCAAGCTCGTTTCGGGGTCCCCGAGGGCGGGCGTCTTCATTGAAAAAACCTCGCTATTGCGAGGTTTTTTCAGTAGGCTCCCACTTGCACCGGAGAGGGGAAACGATGTCTCCGTCCTTTTTCAGAAGAGCAAGCGCCTGAGTTACTACCTTTTTGTCAAGGCCGGTCACTTTTGCAATATCCGCTGCGCTGAGCGGTTTTCCGGCGGCTCTCATTGTCTGAAGGATCATTTCCCTGATCTCCATTTGCGATACCTTTCTTATATTGTATTTAAATATTTTACTGCTTCCGTCGCCGCCGCCGCGCCGTCCGCGGCAGCCGTTACAAGCTGGCGCAGCTCCTTTGCGCGGTTGTCTCCGGCGACGAAAATACCGGGAGTTTTTGTTTTGCAGTCCTCGCCGGATACGGCGTAACCCGCAGGATCAAGCTCTATTACCGAGCTGAAATTCTGATTTTCCGGTATCCTGCCCACGGCGACGAACAGACCGTTTACCTCAATTTCCGTTACGTTTCCGTCATTGTCCGTCACCTCAATGCTTTTAAGGCGTTTTTCCGCCGTCAGTTTGGTAACGCGGCTGTTTAAAACAAATACGACGTTTTTTCTGTTTTTAAGGTTTTCTACCGTCGCCTCGTCGCCTCTGAAACCGTCGCGGCGGTGGATGAGATAAACGGTTTCCGCAATATCGGACAGGTACAAAGCGTCCTCAAGCGCGGTGTTGCCGCCGCCTACGACGGCGACCTTTTTGCCGCGGAAAAACGCTCCGTCACACGTGGCGCAGTAAGATACGCCGCGGCCTACGAGCATATCCTCGCCCTCAACGCCTAACTTTCTGTTCTCGGAGCCGGTGGCGATAATTACCGCTTTGCCTTCATATTCTCCGTTTTCGGTCAATACTTTTTTTATTTTGCCGTCAATTATATTTACCGCCTTGTCAAATACTATCTCCGCGCCGGAAGCCTTGACCTGCTCAAATATCGCGGTTGCAAAATCGTATCCGGATATGCCGGGATTGGCGGGGTAGTTGTCTATATGCGGTGTATTTATTATCTGTCCGCCGTAGCTTTTGGCTTCTATCAGAAGCACGGTCTTTGACGCGCGTCTCGCATATATCGCCGCCGTCATGCCGGCGGTGCCGGCGCCTATTATTACAACGTCAAAAAGTTTTTCCATAAGATCTCCGTAATTATATCGTTTTTTGTTTTGCGCTTTGGGTTTAAATCATTATATCAAACGGATCTATGCTTGTCAATTATTTTTTCGTTAAATTCACAAATCTTTCATTAGTTAATTATTGCCGGATCAAACGGCAAGGTTTGTAAGATTTGCGGTATTGACAATTTTATGCAGCGGAAGTATAATTGAATCAGATTTTTGAAACTTTTTCACAGCCTTATGAATCTTAATGTATGAAAGGCTTTGAAAGGGACGAAAAATGACGAAGGATGTGTATGCGGCGTCCGAAGCCGCGGATGAAAAAACTATGACAAAAGATGAATTTGCCGCCGCTGTCACGGCAAACGAAAAAAAGCTTTATATCGCGGCGCTTTCGGTAGTGCGCAATACCGAGGACGCGGCCGACGCCGTAGCGTCGGCAGTAGCTCACGCGTGGGAAAAGCTTGACAGTCTGCGGGACGTAAACAAATTTGACGGCTGGCTCTTACAGATAACGTATAACGAGGCGAAAAAACAAAAACGCCACGGCAGCGAATTTGTGAGCCTGTCCGATATTGAGGATTCGTTTGCGTACGGCCCGGACACAGCAAGTATAGAATTTTTCGACCTGCTTTCAAGCGCACGTCTTGATAACAAGAGCCGTCAGATAATCATACTGCGGTTCTTCTACGGCTACGACCTGGCAAAGACCGCGGAAATGCTTGGTTTGCCGTTATCTACGGTAAAAACAAAATATTACAGGGCGCTTGACAAATTCAGAAAGCTGCCCGGTATAATGTGAGGGAAAAAGCGATGCGAAAAAACAAAGATTACAGCGATATAGAAAACGTATTATCCGAAAAAGCAAACAAAATAGAAAAAGGCATAAACTATTCCGGCGCGGTAAGAGATTCAAAGAACGTTGAAGGCGAAAAGGAGAGGGGAAAAGAGAAAAGAAGCTACGGCTTTCCGGGCAGACAGCTCGTTGCCGCGGCAGTCGCCATGGTGCTTGTCGGCGCGGGTACTTTCGGTACGCTGAAATATCTTGAACACCTGGGAGCGCAAAGGATAGCGGAACACGGAGGCTCCTATTCTCAGGACAATAACAACGCCGCCTACGGCGAGACGTCGGACGACAATAACGCTTACGCCGAATCTGTGGCGGACGTCGTTGTCGATCCCGTTGAATACGACCCGAAATACGACTCTTTTATCGGTCAATACGTATACGTAAAGTCCGGCGATAACGTGTTTTCTCCCTTTATATATCCGCTTACGGGTATGGCGGTAATAGATTATCAGGCTCCGACGCTTACGTACAGCGGAAAACTGCAGCTCGTAAACAACGTCAAAGACAAAGACTTTACGGTATTGATGGCAAATATAGTTTTTGACGGCGTAATGTCGTTTGACGGAGAGTTCAAAACCACGCATATAGACGAATTGTTTGATTTTATTGAAAATTCGGCATACAGCTGGTACGAGATCACCGCTGAACTTACCTGGGACGATCCGAGCAGATCCGACGCAAAGGTCTATTACGTTGATTTCTACGTTCAAAAAAATGAAGCAAGCGGTAAATTTGACGACGTTGTCAAGTTTGATATCGATTTCACGGATAACGGCGACGCGCTGAAGCTCGATTTGCCGTTAGAACATAATTATGCAAACGTACACAAAGTAGAATGCGATGCGGCAAAAGCATTGGGTTACAGTATTTACTGGTATGATTCAGCACCGGCAGAAGTAAGCATGATATACTATTCCGTATGCATAATTGACGAGAATTCAGGCGAGGTCGTATTTGATCGCACATGGCCCGGTGCCCCCGGTCTCCCTGTGAATGAAATATGGTACGCAGGACAAACGCCGTCCGGTCATCCGACACTCTTCTATATGACAAGTCACACTTTAAGAATCGGTTGGACGTATGCGGATCTGTATTCTTACGACCTGATCACGCATGATCAGTTTCTTGTAATATCCGTCGGCCCCAAATCGATTATGTCGATGAGCAATATATACGTATACGGCGAGCTTTCGTATGAGGATAAAACGATAACGGCGCGCTTTTACGAAGCGCCGCGCACGGATATATGGTCGCCTGACGATAAGGAAACGTGGCCGGAGCCGTTTGCGGTCGAGCCCATACAGTGCGACGGCGGACAGTATTACGTAGACGGCATCGATCCGGTACGCTACCCGGTCGATCCGGAAGCCGAAACGGAAAATGACAACGACGTAAAACAAATAGTAGAGGAAGCGTCGTACCGCATATCCGTTATATCCGGAGATACGATGGAATATCCGCCGCTGATATCCGCACATATTGATGATGAAAACGGCGGTAAGCAGATAAAAACCGGAAACGGTCCTATTGAAATCGAATACGCGGAGCCGTTTACCGTGAAGAACGAAATACGCACTTTGATGACTATAGATGATATAAGCGTGAATGGCGCTTCTCTGACGATGAAGACCGACAGTTTAGCTGAATATCTTCACGGACTTTATGAAAGCATTGATGAAGTTAAGTATATGGAAATAACCGTATCGGCGCACTGGGAAAATGAAAACGTTTACGAATACGGTTTCCTGCTCCGTATGATACCGGAATACAGACCCGCAACGGAAAACGAAAACACGGTCGAGATCACGGAAGGGCCGTCGGAACCGGATCCGGCATTATCGATCGATCACAGCGCACAGATAGAGGAGCTGCAAAGCTGGCTTTCGCAGCGGATGTGGGAAGGCATGACCGAGGAAGAGCTTTTGAATATGGCTGTTGAAGAAAAAGGTCTTAAAAACGCGATCCTCGCGTCAGTGCCCGAACAGATAAATCAGGAAGACGACGGGACGTTTATAAGGTATAAAACTGAATACTGTGATTTCCTGTATTTTGCCGAAAAAGATACGCTGAAAATAAGAGAAGCGATGATGATACTGCATCCCGGCACGAATTTCGCTCTGCCGTTCGGCATAACGCTTGATATGAGCCCGGCAGAAGCGCTTAACGCCCTCGGATACACACAGGAGCAGATAACGGCTATGGACGGCTATGCATGCTCAGGCGCTTATGAGTTGAGATATAACGACAGATTTCTCACTTTAACATATCACTGTAACGGTGCCGTTGTCGGTATAGAGCTCGGTCCGGAATCTCAGATGTATATGGAGACCGCCGAATAAACAAAGCGTCGATCATACGAAAATAATAAAAGGGGGCTGTTTAAAAACCTCGACATAAATCGAGGCAGCTAAACAGCTCTTTTTTGCTGATTGCTTTCTCCGGCCGAGAAGGCTTTCGGTGCGCCCCTGCACAATATAGCGGAAGAAATCTGATTTTTCATTTTTAAAGAACCATAATTTGTCTGTTTTTTTGCCTTTTTTCATCACCGTCGCAGTTATACGTTTGACATTCTTCCGGTTTTATGTTATACTGGCTTCACGGAAACGAAAGGAGCTGGTAATATGCGGTATTCAGAAAATGAAAAGAACGGGGTCAGCCGACTCGTCTTCGACGGCTTTGAGATATCGGTCGACTTCGGCGCGGGGTGCGTAAAACGGATCGCAGCCGGAGGAAAAGAGCGGTCTTCCGGTCAGGTCCCGCTGTTCCGTGTTTGTATGCGCGACGTCGCGGGGGTGCCGTACGTTTTCACGTCGTTTGACGCTTCACTCTGCGACGCGGAAGAGAACGGAGCCGTCTACGGCGGCTTTCCGCGGGAGCTTGCGCCAGCCGAGCTTACGGTAGCCGTTTCAGTAGAGGACCGTGAGGGCTGTGCGGCGTGGACGCTTTGCGTGCGCGGCGTACCGGAAGACCGGTTCGTTGAATGGGTCGAATTCGGCTCCGCAGCGCTGCCGAAACTCATCGGCGACGATCCGCGCGCGGGCGGCGGAAAAATACTGTTCCCGTATAACGAGGGCGTCCTCGTCTCCGACACGTCAAAACGTGAGCGTTCGTATTTTTCGCATCTGCCCGCCGCGTATCCTTCATACGGCTGCTATGCGATGTTCCCGAATATGATCTGCTCGCAGATGCTCGCGTATCTCTGGGAGGATACGGGACTGTATTTCGGCGCGCACGATCCGGACAGAGGCCTGAAAGGCGTTGACTATTTTGACTCGGACAACTTCGTCGAACTGCGTTTCCGGATATATTCCGGCAAAGGCTTCGGTGAGGATTACGAGCCCGGTTTTCCTGTCGTCTGGGCGTCATGCGGCGCCGGCTGGGAGAGCGCAGCGCTTTTATACAAGCGGTTTTTCGAGCAAAACAAGCCGGATAACGTGTACAGGATAAGCGAAAACGAAAGACTGCCGGGGTGGTATCAAAGCTCGCCCCTGGTGGTGTCGTATCCGGTGCGCGGCGTGCACGATATGGACAAAATGGAGCCGAACGCTCTGTTCCCGTACGACCGGGCGCTGCCTGTGCTCGATAAGATAGCAAAGAAGACCGGTGCTGCGATCCTCGTGCTTCTGATGCACTGGGAAGGGACCGCGCCGTGGGCGCCGCCGTACGTCTGGCCGCCGTTCGGAGGGGAAGAGCTGTTTTCGGATTTCGTTTCGGCTTTGCACGAAAGAGGGATGCTTGCCGGCGTGTACTGCTCCGGCTTCGGATATACGTTAAAAAGCAATCTTGTGGACAACTACGACAAGACGGACGAATTCGAGCGCCGCGGGCTTATAAAAGCGATGTGCGCCGGACCCGACGGCAAAGTGAAGCGGAGCAATATCTGCCCGGGGCAGAGGAGCGGATACGATATGTGTCCGGCATCTGAAATAAGCAAAAAGATCCTTGACGAGGCGTACGCGCCGCTGTTTGAAAGCGGCGTCGACTACGCGCAGATACTCGACCAGAATCACGGCGGAGGACAGTATCTCTGTTACGGAAGAGACCACGGACATCCGCCCGCTCCGGGCAAATGGATGACCGAAAATATGCGCGGACTTTTGTCATTTTGGAACGAAAAAGCCGGGAAAATGATCCTCGGCTGCGAATCGGCCGCCGCGGAGCCGTTTCTTTGCAACCTTTTATTCAACGACAACCGTTTTGAGCTGAATTACTGCATCGGCACACCCGTGCCGCTCTATCAGTTCTTATATCACGGATATATCCGCAATTTCATGGGAAATCAGGTCTGCTGTCCGCTTGAGGAGACGACCGCGGCGTACGACTACAGGCTCGCGTATTCGTTTGCGTGCGGCGACTGCATGACGGTAGTACTGAACCCCGGCGGCGGTATAATGTCAAGCTGGGGCATCCGCGACTTTTCGCACGGGCCGGATACGGAAACAGTACTGACTTTCATCGGCAACCTTACGGACTTTTATAAAGAAAAAGCGAAAAAATATCTGTACGACGGGACGATGCTGCCGTTACCGGAACTTGAAATCGCGCCCGTATCGTTCGGGCTCGGAGATTTCGGCGGGGAGATCACGGTGCCGTCCGTCGTCTGCACCGCGTGGCAATCGGGCGACGGAGAACGCGCGATCGTCGCCGTAAACCCGTCGGAAAATGAAGCTGACGTCGGATTTGGCGGGAAAAGGACGACCGTCCCGGCTCTCGGCGCGGCGCTGATAAAAATTTAAAATAATCACTTCAGCCGGCTGTTCTGTATGACAGCCGGCTGTTATGAATTCCGATCATGTGAAAGGTGTCGGCAGAGCCGACGATCTGTGCGCTTCGCGCATTTGGTGGTACCCCGCCCCCCTCTCGTGAACCCCCATTGCTCACGATGTTCGCAGCGGTGAACCCCTCGTATCCACCCCCAAACCCCCGCCATCCCCCCGATATATTATCGGGGCTTTTGCGGCGTAACAGGGGTTCCCTGCCGCGAACTGGAGAGCGTCGGGGGTTCGCGTAAGACCCCTCCCCTACAACGGACGACCAATGGTCGCCCCTACAAGCCGCCGGCTCCTGCCGATTTTCGTTCATACATTATTTACCCTCGGTATGATATCTTTTCGAAAATACCATTGAAAAAAATCGGCGGTCATAACTATAATGGGGTTGAACGCGGAACACGCCGCGTAAACGACTTTTTTGATAGAGGTTTTGGAGGTTGTTATGGATGATACCAAGCCGCTGATCAACAAAGCAATGCCGGACGACGCCCGAGGGTGGGCGGAAACTCAGCTTTGCGACGGCGAAAAGGTGCTTTTTGCCGTTGTCGGCGATCTGTCGCTTTTTGAAAAATACGATGCCTGCACGCTTATAGTTACGAGCCACCGGGCTGTTATCGTGGATAAAAACCACGAAAACGGCTTCTTTTCGGCGGCTTTTTCAGATATTGAAAAAGTCAACGTTAAGCGCATGTACGGCAACGCCAGAATGAATTTAAAACTGAAGAGCGGAGAAGAGGTGACCGTCTTCCGCTACACGTACGCCGTCGCGGAGCTGTGCGACGCGGCAGCGGCGTTTATTGAAGCCGTAAGCGGCGGAGCGGATATCAAAGAACAGTATGAGATAGTTGCTTCCGCTTACGAAAAAAAGATGCGCGTCTGCCCCAAATGCGGACGCACGCTCATACGTCCGGGCGCGGAGTGCATCAAATGCCAGTCTAAAGGCAAAATAGTATCAAAACTCTTCAAATACGTAAAGCCGCAGGGCGCGCTTCTGATAATCGCGCTTATAATGTCTATGATGAGCACGGCGCTGGCGCTTCTTCCGCCGTCCCTTACCCAGAGACTTGTTGACGACGTTTTGCCTAACGGCAAGGAAAAAGACCTTGTTGTCATAGTTCTCATACTTTTAGGCTCGTACATAATAGGCACGCTGTTAAATGCTTTCCGCGGATATATGCTGCGTATAGCAGGCGACAGGATAGTGCGTTATATGCGGAACGACGTGTATGAAAAAGCTCAGCATCTGCCCATGAAGTTTTACGACAAAACTTCAACGGGCTCGGTCATAAACCGCATCTCCGGCGATACGAACAACCTGCAGGCATTTGCTCTGCGTATCTCGCAGGAGATAATCGTACAGCTTTTCATGCTTGTAGGCATTATCATAATAATGTTTTTAAAGGACTGGAAACTGTCGCTTTTAGCGCTTTGTCCCGTGCCGCTTGTTGTGCTCGGCGCAAAGTATTTCAGCCGAAAGATAGCGCCGTTTTACAGAAGGATCTGGAAGCGCTGGGCTGCCGTGTCGTCCGTTTTGACGGATACCATACCGTGCGTGCGCGTCGTAAAATCGTTTGCGGGTGAAAAAAGAGCGTCCGAAAAATTCAAAAAATACAACGATGAATGGTATAAAGTAGATACAAGCTCGGCAAAGATAACCACCGCGTTCCCCGCGCTTGTCAGCTTTGTGGTAACGTGCGGGTCGCTATTGATCTGGGGCGTCGGCGGTACGTGGGTCATTAAGGGCTTCGGCGGTCTTACGCCCGGTCTTCTCGTGGCGTTTTTAAGCTACGTTTCCATGTTCTACGGTCCGGTCAACTTCTTTGCGTATCTGTCCGACAGCTATCAGGGCGCGCTGTCATCCGCGGAGCGCGTGCTTGACATACTTGACGCTGAACCGGAGCCGGATTTCGGTCACGGCAACTGCCCGGAGAAGATAGAAGGCAAAATCGAGTTCAGAAATGTCAATTTCAGTTTTGACCGCGCCAAAAAAACGCTGTCCGATATCAACCTTACGATAGAGCCGGGAGATATAGTGGGTATAGTAGGAACGACGGGTTCCGGCAAATCAACGCTTATAAACCTGCTGATGCGCTTTTACGATAACTACGACGGCGAAATACTGCTTGACGGACAGAACATAAAAGATATAGACATGGGCTATTACAGAAGCAAGATAGGCTACGTTCAACAGGAGCCCATGATGTTCTCCGATACTATATTCAACAATATCGCCTACGGCGTTCCGAACGCGCATATCGAGCAGGTCATAAACGCCGCGGACGTAGCTAACGCCCACGATTTCATAATCCTGCAGCCGGACGGATACGATTCCATGCTCGGCGAGCGCGGCGTCGGCTTATCCGGCGGCGAAAGACAAAGGATCTCAATAGCGCGCGCGGTGCTCAAAAATCCGAGTATTCTTGTATTCGACGAGGCGACGGCGTCCGTCGACTCGGAGACGGAAAATCAGATACAGGAAGCAATAGAGCGTCTTATCTACGGCAGAACGACTATTATGATAGCGCACCGCTTATCAACTTTGCGCAAAGCGAATAAAATAGTCGTGGTGGATAAGGGACGTATAATAGAATGCGGAACGCACGACGAGCTTATGGCGCTTAAAGGCAAGTTCTACAGACTGATACAGATACAGTCCATGTCGGAACAGGTCAGAGCGCAAAAAGAAGAAGAGCGTTTTGAATGAGGTGATATCATGGCAGAAAGACTATATATAAACGCGGACGAGGCAAAAATAACGTACAGGGATTTTGCCCGGGTTGACGTTCTTATGTACGACGGGCGCGTGTTTGAAGATCTTGAACCGCGCCGCCTGTTCCCGTTGTCCGGCTTGACGAAGTATATAACGCTGATAGACAGGGATATGAAAGAAGTTGCCGTTATAAGAGATCTACAGCATATATTGCCGGAGTCGCGGCAGGCTGTTGAAAAATGCCTTGACGAGTATTATATGATACCCAAGATAACGGCAATACTTGACCGCAAGGAAAAGAACGGTCTTTTGAAATATAAAGTGGATACCAATTACGGGATTAGAGAATTTGATATAAGAAACCGTCATTCCGATATAAAAAATCTCTACGACGGCCGCGTCCTGTTCCGTGACAGCGACGATAACAGATACGAGATACCGGATATAATGAAGCTCGATAAAAAGAGCTGGCTCAAAATAAATATTGATCTGTAAAGGAGATAAAATAATGAAACTTGTGATCGCGGTAGTACCTAACGACGACAGCGTAAACGCCACGTCCGCTCTTACAAAAGAAGGATTTTTCGTAACAAGACTGTCAACGACCGGCGGTTTTCTTATGGTTGGAAATACGACGCTCCTTATAGGAACTGAAGCGGACAGAGTAGGCGAATTAAAGGAAATTTTAAAAAAACAGTGTTCAACAAGAACGCGCGTGGCGCCGACTTCAAGCTCTTTCGGGCGTGGACTGTCCGATCAGAGCGTAGCGGAGGAGACGGTAGTAGGCGGAGCGACGATATTCGTTTTAAACGTTGAATCGTTTGAAAAAATATAAAAATGTATTCTTTTGAGCATCCGTGGATAAAAGAGCGTGAGGCGACGCTCTGCACCTGGAAACTCGACTATGATCGCGGATACGTAAGCAATATGAACGTGTCGCTTTTAAACGACTTTATGTGTTTATCGGACAGACAGATATCAAACTATGCAAAAATGATAAAGGAATGCGGATTTACCGGCATTCAGGTCATGGATATCTGCGCAGCGTGGCGGTACGGCGGCGGATATGAAAACGTCCACGATAAATTCAAAGCGCTGTCAACAGCATGCCATAAGATCGGATTGAATTTCACGGTATGGTGTTGGGCGGCGGAGTTTTCCGGCCACGGCTGGTCTGAACCGGAAGCGGTATATCATAACGCCGATCCGTCAAAGCCCGCGTATCTTGACAGCCGCGTGCACGCGCTGTTTGAAAAATATTATGATATTTACGCGGATCTTGCGCCTTACGCGGACCGCGTCATAGCGCATTTCTTTGATCCGGGCAATCTTACAGATATGCCGAGCATAATCTATTTCGTAAAACTGCTCTCGGATAAATTCAGAGCAAAAAATCCGGATATAAAAATAGCCGTTGATACATGGGGTTGCCCGGAAGGATATCCGCAGGCGCTCGTCGACGCCGGAATGGACGGCGTTATGCTCATGGAGCTGCCGTTTCTTCCGATTTGGAGGCAGGAAGGCAAGCGCGCGTCTTTCAGACAGGGCGTAAAAGATCTCGGCTGCGAGCTCGGCTCGTGGGGCTGGTATGACAGCGATATGGAGACGGATCAGATACCGCTTATGACGGTGAACAGCCGGGTCTTAAAGGACGTTTTCAACCAAACGCGTAAACAGGCGGATCACGTTCTTACCCCGACTTACTGGAGCGAAACGGACGCTTATCATATACTTAATTTCTTTTCGCTTTACGCCGCCGGACATTTGCTTGCAGATCCGGAAGACGATCCGGACAGGCTTTTATACGAATCCGTTTGCAGGATCACCGGACAAAACAAAAAAGACGCGGAGCGTCTGTTATACGTGCTTGAATATATACGCGACGCGAGAAGCGGCGACAGTTGGGACAGTTATTGGTGGACGGAGCCCGGATACGTACTGAAGCACGGCGACGCGAAAGATATCTCGGACCGTTCGGATGAGGCGATAAATTCGCTGCTGGAGCTGATAAAAGAACCTGAGCCGGACGACGGTATACCGTTTCCGGTAACGCGAAGACAGCTTTATAAACTGATCCTGCCGCACTTATATCAGATAAAACAGTACGCACGGTTCAGATGCGGTTTAGAAGAAGTGAAGAGTATGCGCGAAAAAGGCGCGTCTGAAGAGGAATTACAGTCAAAAGTCGACGATCTTCCGTTTGAAATACCCGAATACAACTGCGTAACAGGTCTGTGGGGGCAAAGCGAGGCGCGGTGCGCGTATGAGCAGTTATCGCATTTCTGCCGTGAAAACGGACTGAAAACGCCGGACAGATCGCCTTCCGCGCGCTTTGCGTTCAAACGCCGTATAATCGACCGACTGACCGTGGAGCAGCGCGGTAAAAAAGAACGCGTATGGGTTGAATATACGGTCTACGAGGGCGGTATGCCGGATGCGGGATTTATACGCTCTTTGTTTGACGAGCTTGCAGCGGATCAAGTGCTTGAAAAGGACGGCGACAAATACACGCTTACCGACTGGCAAAACTACGGATTTGATTTTTCAATGTAAAAGGTGTCAGCAGAGCTGACAAAATATGCGCCGCGAAACGCGGCGCTCTTGGGGCTCCCCGCCCCCCTTTACCGCCCCAAACCCCGCCATCCCCCCGTTGATCTCAACGGGGCTTTTTTTGCGGCGTAACAGGGGTTCCCCGTTGCGAACACAGTGAGCAATGGGGGTTCCCGTAAGCCGCGCGCGTCGGCGAACCCACTACTGGGAACCCACAAAAACTCGTTCCTCATTTTTGGGGAACCCCTACGCCCCGCGCTGCCCCTTCATTCTAAGAATGATGGGAGGGGACAGGGGGGTATGGGGGGGTTCTCGCCGCAAGGCGAGCAAAGGGGTTCCCCGTTGCGAACATAGTGAGCAATGGGGGTTCCCGTGAGGGGTGGGTGACCACCCATATTTCGTCGGCGCAGCCGACACCGTTTTTTAATTAAAAACGGGCGATCAATGATCGCCCGTGCAAGCAGGACGTCGATTTGCCGCCCTCTGAATTCCGAATTCTTAATTCCCCTTGTCCGACGCCATTTTCTCCTGCTTGACCTTATGGTCTATAACGTGGCGGGAGGCGAGCTCCTTTGTTATGTCGTCAACGGTTATCCCCGCTTCCACCATCAGCACCATTACGTGATACGCGAGATCGGCTATTTCATAGACGGTCTCTTTTTTATCCATATCTTTTGCGGCGATTATTACCTCCGTGCTTTCCTCGCCGACTTTTTTTAGGATCTTGTCAAGTCCTTTTTCAAAAAGATAAGTTGTATAAGAGCCCTCTTTTTTATTTGTTTTTCTGCCTTTGATAAGCTCAAACAAGCCGTCGTATGAAAATTCCGTCATTTCATCCGCTTTGTATACGGGATACTCAAAACAGGATTCACCTCCAAGGTGGCACGCCGGACCGTCCGGTATGACGGCTATCGCAAGCGCATCCTTATCGCAGTCGGCTGTTATTGAAACTATGTGCTGATAATTTCCGCTCGTTTCGCCCTTTAACCACAGCTTCTGCCTTGACCGCGAGTAAAAGCACGTCAGCTTTTTTTCAAGCGATATTTTAAGGCTCTCCTCGTTCATGTAGGCAAGAGTTAAAATACGCTTTGTGATAGCGTTATATACTATTGCCGGGATAAGCCCTTTTTCGTCAAATTTAAGTTCGTCAATGTTGATCATAACCTTACCTCTATACCGTTATCCTTCATTTTTTGCTTTAATTCTTTTATGTTCACCTCACCGAAGTGGAAGACGGAGGCGGCAAGTCCCGCGTCTGCCTTAGGCAGAGCTTTGAACAGCTTTATAAAATCGTCGTATCCGCCCGCGCCGCCCGACGCTATGACGGGAACTGACACCGCGTCGCATACGGCGGAGAGCATTTCAATATCAAATCCGTTTTTGACGCCGTCCGTATCTATAGAATTTACGACTATCTCGCCGGCGCCGTTTGCAATGCCCTGTTTTATCCATTCTATCGCGTCCATGCCCGTGTTGATGCGGCCGCCCTTTGAGAATACCGTGAATTTTCCGTCAACGCGCTTTATGTCAACGGACAGCACCACGCACTGATCTCCGTACAGCTTTGCCGCCTCCGGTATAAGAGACGGATCTCTGATAGCGCCGGAGTTTACGGAAACTTTATCCGCTCCGCATTTGAGCACCCTGTCAAAGTCCGCCACGCTGTTTATCGCACCGCCGACCGTCAGCGGGATAAACACCTTAGACGCCGTTTCTTTGAGCACGTCCGTAAAAAGACTTCTGCCTTCCGCGGACGCCGTTATATCGTAAAACACAAGCTCGTCCGCGCCGGCTTTGCTGTAATACTCTGCAAGCTCTACCGGGGAAGCCACGTTTTTCAGCCCTTCAAAATTCACGCCTTTGACGACCTGACCGTCGCGCACGTCAAGGCAGGGGATGATCCTTTTCGTTATCATACCGATATTTCCGCCGCCTTTCTTAAATCAATTTTCTTTTCGTAATAGGCGCGGCCTATTATAGCGCCGTAACATCCGCAGGCTTTAAGTTCTTTTATATCTTCAAGCGTCGATACGCCGCCGGACGCCGTTATATCCATACCGTATTTAGCCGTTAGCTCTTTATAAAGCGCCCTGTTCGTGCCCTTTAACGCACCGTCAGTGCTTATATCCGTGCAGATAAGCGTTTTTACGCCGTAAGACTGCATCTTATCGCAGAACGTGTATATATCGGTATCGGACGATTCAAGCCAGCCTTTTACGGCAATTTTGCCGTTTTTTATATCCGCGCCTACCGCTATTTTTTCGCCGTATTTGTCAAGCGCTTTAAGGAGCAGATCGGTATCTTTCAAAGCGGAAGTGCCTAATATAACGCGGTCAAGTCCGGCGTCAAGATATTTTTCAATTACCTGCATACTGCGTACGCCGCCGCCTATCTCGCAGAAAAGCCCGCTTTCGTTTTTTATTTTCAACACCGTATCAAAGTTAGGCGTCGTACCGTCGCGCGCGCCCTGCAGGTCTACTACGTGTATCGCCTCCGCGCCGCACGATTTGAAATCAAACGCGATCTGCGCCGGATCGTTTGAATAAACGGTCATCTTGTCGTAGTCGCCGTGCAGCAGTCTTACCGCACAGCCGTTGTATAAGTCTATTGCCGGGAACAATATCATTTTATATCTCCGTAAACGCTTTTAATATTTTTAAGCCCGTATCTCCGCTTTTTTCCGGGTGGAACTGAGTGCCGAAAACGTTGCCCGACTGTACGGAAGCGGTGAGATACCCGCCGTATTCAGTAACGGCTGTCGTCGCATCATCACATTCACAGGCGTGGTAGCTGTGGACGAAATAAACGTGGTCGCCGTTATTTATATACTTGAATACAGGCGTTTCTTTTTTGAATATCAGGCCGTTCCAGCCTATGTGAGGTATCTTATAACCTTTCGGTATGAACCCGCTTATCGGTTTTACAGCGCCTTTAATAAGTCCCAGGCCCTGATGCTCGCCGTATTCGTAACTCTTTTCAAACAAAAGCTGCATCCCGAGACAAATGCCGAGCAGAGGCTTGCCGTTCTTTGCCTCATCAATAATAAGCTCGTACGTTCCGCTCTCGCGCAGTTTTCTTGCCGCGTCCGAAAACGCGCCGACGCCGGGCAATATTATCCTGTCGGCTTTTTTTATTATTTCCGGATCAGCCGTGGCAACTGCCTTTTCGCCTATAGCTGAAAAGGAGCAGAGCAGGGAAAACAGATTTCCCACACCGTAATCAATGATCGCGACCATTACAGCGTTCCTTTCGTTGAGGGGATCTCGTCCTTGAACGATCCGTCAATGCTCACCGCCTGACGCAAAGCTCTTGCCGTTCCCTTGAATATCGCCTCTGCAAGATGATGCGAATTCTCGCCCTCAAACATCTTGACGTGAAGCGTCATATTTGACGACCGTACGAATCCGTAAAAGAATTCTTTTACAAGCTCCGTATCAAAATCACCTATTTTTTCCGTATTGAATTCCGCGTTGAAGTTAAGATAAGCTCTGCCGGATATATCAACGGCGGATAAAACCAGAGCCTCGTCCATAGGCAGTATCATAAAGCCGTAGCGGCAAATGCCTTTTTTATCGCCGAGCGCGTCTTTGAAAGCCTGACCCAGCGCTATGCCTATATCCTCCGTTGTGTGATGATAATCAACGTTTACGTCGCCTTTGCAGCTTATATCAAGATCAAATCTGCCGTGGCTTGCAAAAAGCGTCAGCATGTGATCCAAAAATCCGCAGCCGGTGTCGATATCCGATCTTCCGCTGCCGTCAAGGTCAAGCGACAGCTTTATATCCGTTTCAGCCGTTTTTCTGTTTATCTCAGAGCTTCTCATATCCGCCTCCCGATAATTTCTTCAAGCGCGCTTATTAACGCCTCCATTTGTTCCTTGCTTCCCACGGTTATACGGTTATAGTCTTTTATGCGCGGTGCGCTGAAATGACGTACGAGCACGCCGCGCTCTCTTAACTGCTCGTATATATACTCGCCGTCAAGGCTTTCATGCTTTGCAAAAAGGAAATTTGCGCATGAATCCGTGACGTAAAAGCCGAGTTTTTTAAGTGATCCGGCCGTTATTTGCCGCGTTTTTATTATCTTTTCGCAGTTTTCGTCCGTGTATTTCTGATCTTCAAGCGAGCCGATACCGGCTGCAAGCGTCATTGAATTGACGTTGTACGGATTTGTGGAATAACGCACGGTGTTCAGATCGTTTATCAGCGCCGGATCTGCTATTCCGAAGCCGAGACGGGCGCCCGCGAGCGAGCGTGATTTTGAAAACGTTTGCGTTATAAGCAGATTTTTGTATTTTTTAGTAAGAGGAACACAGCTTTCCGCACCGAAATCCACGTACGCTTCGTCTGTCACAACGACGTTATCCGGATTTCTTTTTATTATTTCTTCTATCTGTGCACGCCTTAACGCTATACCCGTCGGCGCGTTGGGGTTTGCTATGAATACCGTACCTTTTGCGTTATAATAATCGGACGGCGTGACCGTAAAATCATCGTTTAACGGTATTATCCTGTACGGTACGCGGTTATATTCGGCGAAAACCGGATAAAAACCGTACGTTATATCCGCAAATACCGCCGGCGTTTTATCGTCGCAGAACGCGGAAAACGCAAAGTTCAGTATATCGTCCGAGCCGTTTCCGCAGATGATGCAGTCCTTGTCAACGCCGTACCGGTCTGCAAGCGCCTGCCTCAGTTTAAAGCACTGCGGATCGGAGTAGAGCATAACGTCCTTTGCTGCCTCGCACGCGTTTTTTATCGCGTTCTTTGACGGCGGATACGGCGATTCATTGGTATTCAGTTTTATATATTTTCTGTCCTTCGGCTGCTCTCCCGGAGTATACGGCGTCAGCCTGTTATATTTACCGCTGATAAAACTCATTTTATTTCATCTCTTATGACCGCGCTTTTCGCGTGTGCGGTCAGTCCTTCTTTTTTCGCAAAATACGCTACGTCGTCCTTATATTCGGTAAGCGCGTCTTTTGTGAAATATGAATACTGCATCGTCTTTACAAAATCGTCAACTGACAGCGGGCTTGAAAATTTTGCCGTTCCGCTCGTAGGCAGCGTGTGGTTGGGTCCCGCCATATAGTCGCCCAGCGGTTCGGGGCAGTATCTGCCCATGAATACCGAACCGGCGTGGCGTATCTGCGGCAAAAGCGCGAACGGATCGTCAACGCAAAGCTCAAGATGCTCCGGCGCCAGCTCGTTTGATATACGCACCGCTTCCGATAAGCTGTCAACAACTATTATTTTACCGTTGTTGTCTATTGAAATACGGGCTGTTGCCTCGCGTTCAAGTTTAGACAGCTGATCTTCAAGCTCGGACTGAACTTTTTCAGAAAGCTCCCCACTCGTTGTGATAAGTACGGCGGAAGCGGATCTGTCGTGCTCCGCCTGTGAGAGCATATCCGCGGCGAGCACGCGCGGATCTGAGCCGCCGTCGGATATTATGAGTATCTCCGACGGTCCGGCTATCATATCTATGCTGACCTGACCGTATACCTGCCGTTTTGCCTCGGCTACGTAGGCGTTGCCCGGACCTACTATCTTGTCGACCTTCGGTACGCTTTCCGTACCGTACGCCAGAGCCGCTATCGCCTGCGCGCCGCCGACCTTGAAGATCCTGTCAACTCCGGCGATCTTTGCCGCGGCGAGGATGGCAGCCGGTATTTTGCCGTCCTTTTTAGGCGGAGTCACCATTATTATTTCACCCACACCGGCGATCTTAGCCGGGATAGCGTCCATCAGTACGGTGGAAGGATAAGCCGCCGTTCCGCCCGGAACGTATATGCCCGCGCGGTCTACGGGGATGACGCGCTGGCCCATGACTATGCCGCTTCCGTCACTTATCATATATCCGCCCCTTACCTGTTTTTCATGGAATTTGCGAATATTCGCGGCGGCTTTCTGCAGGATCCTTAAAAATTCCGGCTCCGTTTCATTGTAAGCTTCGTTGATCTCTTCTTCCGTAACGGCTAAGGAAGAAAGCGTTACGCCGTCAAAATCCTCGGTGTATTTGTAAAGCGCTTTGTCGCCTTTTGTTTTTACGTTGTTTATTATCCCCGTAACGTAAGCGGAAACGTCCGTCATCGGAGCGTTTCTTATGAAGACTTCGCCGCTTTTGATCTCATTTTTACCGTAGATCTTTATCATTTTTTATCTCCTTAATCTGTGCAAGAGCGCCGCAGAGCTTATTTATAACGACAGAATTGAATTTATATGACGATCTGTTGCATATGAGCCGCGCGCTTATCTGCACAATCGTTTCAATTACTTCAAGATCGTTTTCCTTAAGAGTAGTGCCGGTCTCAACGATATCGACTATCGTGTCCGATAACCCGAGTATCGGCGCAAGCTCGATTGATCCGTTTAACTTTATTATATCAACCTGACGTCCGGCTTTGCGGTAATGGTCCGTCGCAACATTTACGAATTTCGTTGCTACGCGCAGCGTCCTGTCCCGCTCGTCCACGTAGCCTTTCGGCGCGGCTACCGCCATGCGGCATTTTCCTATGTCAAGATCGAGAAGCTCGTAAACGTCCGGCTCGTATTCAAGTAAAATATCTTTTCCGCAGACGCCTAAATCCGCGGCTCCGCGTTCAACGTATATCGCAACGTCGGACGGCTTTACCCAGAAATACCGTACGCCGGTCTCTTCGTTTTCAAATATCAGCTTTCTGCTGTTGTCCATTACGCCCGGACAGCCGAAGCCCGCGTTTTCAAGCATAGTATATACTTTTTCACCAAGCCTGCCTTTAGGCAGCGCAATATTCAAATATCCCTTGTCCATTTTATTACCTCAGATCAACAAGCTTGCCGTATTTTACGTTTTCCGGCGTCTCTTTTGACGTTTTTACGGTCATGCCGGATTTCGCGGCGGATCTTATTATTTCACAAACCGCTTTTGCATCCGTGTTTTTGCCGTACAGTACGAGAGTATCGTAATACGGAGCCTCGGCTTTGCCGGAAAATACGTCAAGCCTGTCAAGATATACCGCAAAGCCCACGGCGGAAGACGTTTTTTTCAGCCGCCTCATAAGCATATCGTACTGACCGCCGGACAAAACCGCGGACGGCACGCCGTTTATATATCCGCGGAATACGAGACCGTTATAATAATTGGTATCGTTCAATACGGAGAAATCAACGCGCAGCTTGCTTTTATCAAGCGCGGAAAGCACTTTTTTAAAGTTTTCCGCTTCTTTACCCCAGCCGTCTCCCGCGTCAAGCGAGCAGAGAACGGCGCAGGCGTTATCCGGATCGGGATCGAGCGTCATGATCTGTAAAAGCAGAGTTTTGTTTTCCGTACAGACTTGTGCCTCGTCACATATCGCAGCCGCCTCGTGTACGTTTTTGTGCTCTACGCAGTGGAGCAGTCTGAGGCGCGTCTCGCCGTCCGCGCCGAGCCTGTCAAGCAGAGCGGAGAGCAGACCGAGAGAAGATACGTCAAGCACGTTTTGCGCAGATACACGCTCAAGACTGCACTGCGCAATGCTTAAGACCTCGGATAAACCGACTATATCCACGTCGCCTATATATTCTATTCCCGCCTGCGTTATTTCCGCAAACGCGGACGTGTTGCTGTCCGTCCTGTATACGCTTTCTTTATAATATAATTTTTCCGTATTTCCGTCACGGAAATTCTTGACGATAGACAGCGTGACGTCGGGTTTCAGCGCCATAAGTCTGCCGTCCGTATCCGTAAACGTGATTATGCTTTTTGACGGCAGAAAAGCTTTGTTTTCCGCGTAAAGCTCGTATTCTTCAAATTTGCTCATCTTGTACTGCGTATATCCGCAGCCGGCAAACAGAGACATTAGTTTTCCGGATATTGAATTCTTTTCAGATATGCTCATTTCTTTTCACTTTCCAATTTTTTTATCACCGTTTTGTAGCCGTTTTTGCCGTAATGAAGACAGCGGTTTACGCGGCTGATAGTCGCGGAGCTCGCGCCGGTCGCGGCGGAAACTTCACCGTAGTTTTTCCCTTCGTGCAAAAGCAAAGCAACCTCAAAACGCTGGGACATATCCTGTATTTCCCTTATTGTGCAGAGATCGTCAAAAAACGCGGCGACCTCTTCGACCGTATCAAGCGTCAATACGGCTTTGTATAAACTGTTTATCGCATCGTTTGGCATGATATCCCGTTCCTTTCTTTAACAGTTTAGCATTTTAGCACAATAAAGTGATAAAGTCAAGAGGAAAATCAATTTGTTTACAATTTATATCGCAAAATACAAAAAGGAGCCGTTAAAAGCTCCTTTTTATATGATGTTTTACAAACTTATTTCAGCTTTGCGACTACTATCTTCATCGTCGCTTCAAGTCCCATATAAGCTGCGGTTATCGTCGTTTCGCCTACCGCTAAGGGAGTTATCTTTCCGTTTGCGTCTATTTTTATTATAGATTCGTCGTATCCGGAGTATTCGCACTTCTGATCCCACGCTTTGGCTGCGGCTGAAACGTCGGTAGATTTGGTGTCAGTATAGCTTGATATGCCGCGCCAGAGCATAAGGTAATCGTTTGCCGCGCTTCTGGCTATGAAAGCGGGCTGTTTTGTTTCATTTCTGTAATAGAACGTGACCGTATCCGTTTCGGGATAAAATTCAACAGGCTTTGACATATCAAGGAAAGCGGGAGTTACGGCAAATTCACACATAAGATCCTTATATTTTGCGTAAACTCTTACCACTTCGTCGCATAAAAGCGTTACCTTGCATTTTTCTTTGTCTACGGATACCTTGGCGGGATCGTAGATATATTCTATCTCCGAAAGGACGGATTTTGCGGCTTCCTTGACCGATCCGCCTTTGTTCATGGTGGAAACGATGAACGGATACGCCTTGTCTTTTTTTTCGGCTTTTATTGTCCTGCCGCCGTTGCCGCCCGCGATCCTTATCTGAACTATCGTAGGTGTGTTTTTGGTGTCCGTCAGCTTAACGTCGGAGGGATCGCGCGATATGACGTTTTCCGGTTTGTCATAGTTTTCGGAACCTGCAAAAACTATGGGAGAAAGCCTTGTTTTCCAGCTTGCCCACTCGTAGCCTTTGGGCTGGTACGCGTATCCCACGTATTGCTGGGTGTTGAATATGTCAATGTGACCGAGCGTGTCTCCGGTTATGCCCATGTTGTGTATGCTTGTCTGGACGTTGGAGCTTTTTGTAACGTGCTTAAGGCTTACTTCGTTTCTGAAATATATACCGTCGTACGATATCATGACGTGTATGGCGCAGCTGCTTGAGAAACGCCACGCGGTAGATACGGAAATGAAACAGTCATATGCGTCAATGTATTTTACGTCCGCGCTGTCTTCGGAGTTGCCGTGCTTGAATGCGGTGCCGCGGAATTTCAGCGTTGCCGGCCAGTTTTCGCTCGTGGCGTCCGCCGTGTAGACTCTTGTATAATCGCCGGTGTTGTCGTTCCAGGAGGCGTACAGATAAAGTGTGTCGCCCACTACGACCATAGATCCTTCGCCGCAGCCCCAGTTGGATTTTACTCCGTCGTACGTTACTATGGGTTTAGGATCTCCGCTCCAGCCGTCGCCGCACCATTTTTCAACGAACGCGCCCTGCGGCGTCTTGCTTCTGGCGACGAAAAGGTTGTTGTCAACGCCGTCGTGCCAGAAGATCGTCGTATACGTTGCGTAGTAGTATTCGCCTATCTTTATTACGCCGGGGTCGCATGACCAGTTCCAGTCCTCCGCGGCGGAGGTAGGTCTTACCGCGCCGGTGTCTGTAGTCCAGGTCAGTCCGTTGTCGTAAGAACGTCTGTAATTGCCCCAGTCTATCTCGCCGGAAACGCCGGAGTTAGACGCGAGCCAGCAGTCTATCGTGCCGTCGTCGTTTATTATAAAGCTCGGTCCGTATCTGTAACCGACCTTTCCTACTCCGGGATCGTAGATGTCCCAGCCCTCGTTGGGGATGCGGAACAGAGCGTCGGCCTCATCCTGCTTGTTGTCAAGATAAGCAGTCTGTATATCGTATTTTTCTCCGCGTTCAACTATGCTGCACTGCCCGTCTTTTTTGACACATAAAACGAGCTTCATACGCATTGCGTTGGAAACGAGCTGTGCGTATTCCGCGTAAGTCAGGGTGTCAGAATTCTTTTTTGACAAGTCCATATAATTGCTGAGACCCGTTTCGGCGGCGACCTTTGCAACGCCGTTTACGTCCGCGTATTCTCTGTAGCCTAAAGCGTAGAGAAGTCCGCGCAGTACCTCGCCGTAAGTTACGGGCTCAAACGGTTTGAACTCCGTGCCTTCCGGTCTTAACATAAAGCCCTGATTGACGGCTATCTCCGCGCGTCTCATGTTGGAGGAGAACGCCTCCATATCCGAATAGACGTTTTCACAGATGTATGCCGCCTGCTGCGCCGTGAATCCGGCGTAATAAATAACGTCGTAGGCAAAGGAAGAGCGGTCAAGTATATCGCTTGCCTTTACGTCCGTGTTTTTTATAAGATCGGCTTTACGGAGCCTCTCGAATATGGCTTCTCCGTTCCCGTCGTCTTCAAGCGGCTCGGCGGATTCGTTTCTTCCGCTCAGCTCCTCGTCGGGTATTACGTAACCCGGATCTTTTGAAGAAGGACCTTTTACCTCTTCCGTTTCGGTCTCCGTCTCGATCGGATCCGTCTCAGACGCGGAGCCGGACTGCTCCGTATCCGTAGGGGACGCTTCTGTCGCCGTTGTGTCAACTCCGTCGCCGGCGCATCCGGCAAGCGCGGATAACAGCATTACTGCGCACAGAAAAGCGACGGTAAATCGTTTAAAATACATCTTTTCAAAAACCATCCTTTTAGGTATTTTTTACTATTATATAATATAACCGTTTTGCAGTCAAGTGTATGAAGTAAATTTTTTTATGAATAGAGAAAAATCAAAAATGTTAAAAAACGCAAAAAAATAAAGAAAAATATATCAAAAAATGCAAGATAGGTATTGCAAAATTGCAAAAAGTGTGATATAATACAAAAAATCAACGCATTTAACACCGTGAAGGGAGAAAATATAATGGAACAGAACAGAGAATCAAGAGTAGGGGAAATATCGCTGCACTATTCCGAATCCACAAATCTGCTTGAACAGTCCGGCTATAAATATCAGCTTCAGGAGAGGAGCACGCCTAATTTATACAGATATCTGTTTGATTATGATTCCGTACCGAAGGTTTCTTTCAACCACAGGCACGTGCCTATAAATATGCCGGATGAGATATGGATAACGGATACCACGTTCCGTGACGGTCAGCAGTCCACGTCCCCGTTTTCCGTCACGCAGATAGTTGATATTTTCAAAATGCTGCACAAGTTAGGCGGCGAAAAAGGCATTATAAGACAGTCCGAATTTTTCGTATATTCGGAAAAGGACAGGGAAGCGGTAAAAGAGTGTATGTCGCTCGGTTACAAATTCCCGGAGGTCACAAGCTGGATACGCGCAAATAAAAACGACCTTTCGCTCGTCAAGGATCTGGGCATAAAGGAGACCGGCGTTCTCGTATCCTGCTCCGACTATCATATCTATAAAAAAATGGGGCTTACGAGAAAAAGCGCGCTTGAAAAATATCTCGCCTCAGTTGAAGAGATAATCAACTTCGGCATAAGACCGCGCTGCCACCTGGAAGATATAACAAGAGCGGATTTCTACGGCTTTGTAGTTCCGTTCGTCGAGGCTTTGATGAAGCTCGGTCAGAAATACAACGTGCCGGTAAAGATAAGAGCCTGCGATACGATGGGCTACGGCGTAAGCTATCCCGGCGTCGCGCTGCCGAGAAGCGTGCCCGGCATAATATACGGTCTTATGCATTATTCCGGTGTGCCGTCCGAGCTGCTTGAATGGCACGGCCACAACGATTTTTATAAAGTGGTATCAAACGCGGCTACGGCGTGGCTCTACGGCTGCGCTTCCGTAAACTGCGCGGTGCTCGGCATAGGCGAGAGGACCGGCAACTGCCCGCTTGAAGCAATGGCGATAGAATACGCGTCCCTGCGCGGCACGGACGACGGCATGGATCTTACGGTCATAACCGATATTGCAAAATATTTTGAGCAGAACATAGGCTATATGATACCGGAGCGCACGCCGTTTGTAGGCAGGAGCTTCAATACCACGCGCGCCGGTATACACGCCGACGGACTTCTCAAGGATGAGGAAATATATAATATATTCAATACGGAAAAAATATTAAAAAGACCCGTTATGGTCGCCGTGGATTCTCACAGCGGAGCGGCAGGCATAGCGCACTGGCTGAACGGCTTCTATTCGCTTGAAGGCGACGAGAGGATAGATAAACATCATCCGATCATATCCGCCATCAAAGAAAAGGTCGATCAGCAGTATGAAGCCGGCAGAACGACCGCAATGGGCGATATGGAGCTTGAAGAAATTTTCAAACGCGCCGATTTTGAACTTTATAAGAAGATTTCTTCAATACACGTTAAAATCAGCGGCTAATATTTAATTATCGCGCAAATCTTTGTAAAATCATAAGGAAATATTGTAAACAAACGGCAATCCGGCTTGACTTTCAATGCTTTTATGATAAAATGTTTTCCGAACAGTACGCGTAGTGCGTATATAAGGCAGCATTAAAGAAAGGTAATACCGGAAAATGAAGAGAGTATTTTCAATAATATTGGTCCTGGCGCTTGCGGCGTCCGCCGTGATGCTCGCGTCATGCGGAGACAACACCGCGGAGAGCGGAACGGAAGAGACAAAAACGGAAGAGATAACAGTTCCGGACGTAACGCTTCATTACGTAGCCGCGGTAATATACGCGGACCAGGTCACGGCCGAAGCCAATGAACTTAAAGCGGCGGACAATTCAAATCTGTCCGGCTGGTTCAACGAGACGCTTGAATTTGACGAGAATTTATTAGTCAAGATACCCGAGGCTTTCTCGTACGTCGACAGCTACGTGCTGCGTATATCGCAGGGACAGTACATTGAAGAGGTTGACGTTTTCAAAGCAAAAGATCAGGCTGATACGGGATCCATAAAGCCGATGGTCGACTACCGCTGCAACAAGCAGAAGAACAACAACGATTTCAAGCTTTACGATGACGAGAACGGCACAAACGCTAAAATGATGGACACCGGAAAAGTCGTTATCATAGGCAATTACGTGGTCTACGCCGTGACGGAGAATACGGAAGTAAGCATACTCCGCGCACAGAAATACGTTCAGGATCACCCGGACTGCAGCGCGTTTGAACTTTACAAAGCGATAGTTACGGAAGAATAAATAAGATAAAATACAAAACGCGGTCATAACGGCCGCGTTTTTTTTACCTTCTCCTTTGGAGAAGGTGTCACGAAGTGACGGAAGAGGCTATAAAATAATTTTTGCAGATTGAAAAGCCCCAAAAGACCACGGCTCCCTCCCGGAGGGAGTCTTCTCTTGTGCCTCCCTCTTTGAGGGAGGTGGATCGCGCGAAGCGCGAGACGGAAGGAGTTTTTGAAAAATTTTTACTTTGTCTGAAAGTTAAGGGCGACCATCGGTCGCCCGTTTTAAACATCATACGTAAAACAAACGCGAAAAGAAAAATTCAAAAAAAAAAAAATAAACCGGACAAAAACTATTGACAATTAAAAACTTTTATGATATAAATATAGTAGTGTATTGTCTTTATATGATTTTGCTTCAAACACGGGATAAACCGAGCGTATGATTATTATCATTCATTCGTATGAAAGTTACGCGGGGCAGGGCTCCTGTGATCCTAAAAAAAACAAAAAGTCTTGTTTTCTTTCCTTGCTCCGCGTTTCTTTATTTAGTCAATAAACTCATAAAGAGTTTTTATTATTCTTATAAAGGAGGACATTTAAAAATGTCAAAAAAGACATCAAGGAAAGCAATGCTTACAAGCATTATCGCTTTGACGCTTTGCTTTGCGATGTTGGTCGGTACGACTTACGCGTGGTTCACGGACAGCGTATCTTCCGCCGGCAACATCATCAAATCCGGTACGTTAAGTATTGACGTTCTCGTCAAGGGCGGCGATCTGAAGACAGCCGATCTTGATACTGCCGGCGTCGAAAAAGACGGCGATTATTATTCGCTCAAATCGGCAGCCGCAAAGAACACAAGCGCACCGCTTTTCAACTACCACCTCTGGGAACCCGGCTATACCGACTGGGCGAACGTTAAGGTCGTTAACACCGGCGATCTCGCTCTCAAGTATACCATGCGTATCATCCCGAGCGGCACGGTTTCCGCACTTGCCGAGGTAATTGACGTTTACTACGCGGCAGAAGAAGTTGCAAAACCCGCGACCCGCAGCCTTGCAGGACTTACAAGAGTCGGCACGCTGAAGGAAGTTCTTGAAGGCGGAGCGGGCGTTGTGATCAACGACCATCTGCTCGGCAAAAACGATCAGGGCTACGCTCCGGACTTTGCGACCATAGCGCTGCATATGCAGGAATCCGCGGGCAATGAGTATCAGAATCTTGAAATAGGCAGCTATTTCGATCTGCAGATCATTGCAACGCAGTATACGTATGAAGTTGACAGCTTTAACGATCAGTATGACGCGCAGGCTGTGTATCCCGACGTAGCGACAGTAACCGTTCCGGCTAACACCGCCGCTGCCACGACGATAACCGCGGGCGCCGTTACAGTTGCCGTTCCCGCAAACGCGGGTACAGACGCTCAGGTATACAGACTTGACGTTTCAAACGCCGATACCGAAACAGACCCTGCGACAAACGAAACGTCCGTTGAATTTGACGCAACGCTGTATCTGAACAACGTCAAAGTCACCTCGGACAATAACGAAAATATCTACGTTCTTACTCTGACCATCCCCACCGGCGCGACGATCTCTTCCGTTACGCATAACGGAAACGTTCTGGCAGCCGCGACCACCGGCGCTGATCAGACCTATACGTACGATCCCGCCACCGGCGTACTGACGATCTACACCAAGTCGTTCAGCCCGTTTGCGGTAACGTATAAAGTTCCGGTCCCCGTTACAGGCGTTACACTGGAACCGGCGACGCTTGAAGTTGAAATGGGGAAGACCGAAACTCTTACGGCTGCCGTTTCACCCGATAACGCAGACGATAAGACCGTGACCTGGAAATCATCCAACGAAGCAGTCGCAACGGTTGCCGACGGCGTAGTGACCGGCGTATGGCCCGGCACCGCGACGATCACCGCTGAAGCGGGCGATTACAGCGCCGCCTGCACGGTAACGGTTTACAAAGAATATATGAAAAAGAAAAATAACATAAATTACAGTACCATCACGAGTGCCAGCACAGGCTCTGATTTTCTGCCTATTGTATCAGTAAATCCTTCGATAACTGCATACTCATATAAATATGATATTAACAGTTATGCAAATGACAATTTAATTACTAACGAAGTTCATTTCCGTTATACCAGAGTAGAAAAACAAACGATCGATGATAACTCTTACAAAGTTTTGGTTGAATTGGCGATTAAAGACGCGGACGGCAACGATCTGGAATTGAAGCCCTCACCGAACGGCGTAAAGGAATACCTTCATGTTCAAATGAATACGATCGATGCTGCCGGTTACTCTGTAGCAAGTGTTACTGTGAACGGTTCTGCATTAACTTATTCGACGAACAGCGATCCAGCAACGGGAACGTATATCACCCCGGGAGATCCCAAGGACGTTTATCTCCAGACTACAACCGCAGGACTTATTGAAATCACGTATACAAAAGCGAACTGAATCGGCAAAACCGATAAACGTACGGGGCTTTAAATAATGCCCCGCAAATAAAAATGACTCTCCCGGAGCTCCGGGAGAGTTTTTTAGGCTCCCTCCGGGAGGGAGCTGTGATCTTTTACCTTCCCCCTTGGGGAAGGTGGCACAACGGGACGTTGTGACGAAAGGGGCTTTTCAAACTGCAAAAATCATTTTACAGCCTCTTCCGTCACTTCGTGACACCTTCTCCAAAGGAGAAGGTAAAACAAAAACTGCTTTGTCTTCACTCTGAGTCTCTCTCCCGGAGGGAGCCGCAATTTGTTGACAAAGTATTTTTCATGAAAATACCTTCCCCCTTGGGGAAGGTGGCACAACGGGACGTTGTGACGAAAGGGGCTTTTCAAACTGCAAAAATCATTTTATAGCCTCTTCCGTCACTTCGTGACACCTTCTCCAAAGGAGAAGGTAAAACAAAAACTGCT
>JAFSYU010000026.1 GCA_017443595.1 Clostridia bacterium | reverse complement strand
CTATAGGACTCAAACGGATGAAATTTCGAGATATTTTCGGCGCGGAGGAAGCAGGAATACGCCGGTATTCCAATGACGACAAACCGAAAAGAGCCGAAATAGCGCCGTTTGAGCGGGTTCGGATAACTCTTGTTACCCTATGATTTTATATATTATACCGCCGGTATTTTATCAAAAATAACTGACCTTTATTTTTTTGCCCATCTGGCGCAGAGCCTTTGAAAGCTCTTCCACAAGGTTCATTTTAATACTGAAGTTTATCGGCAGGTCGGGGTTCTGATGAGCCGGATTCACGGCTCTGCCTACGTAAAAGTTTATATCCGTCGCTTCCTCAAACAAAATGCGGCTGATAAGCGAGGCGCCGTCCTGACCGTAGCTCCATTTTTCATAGAGCTTGTTTTCTCCTATAACGTCGTTTGCATATTCAACTACTTTGTTTACGGTTATGACGCCCTCAGTAACAAGATCCACGCCTTCTATCTTTGCAACGGGCGGCACGTCGTCCGACACAAAATTAAGACTTGTCTGCAGCGGCTTTTTTAAATATTCCGAAGCGATGGAAGCTGTAGTTCCGCCGCATACTATGTGCTTGCCCTCTTTTGAAAAGAACAGCGACATCATTTTATCGCAGTCGTCTCTGTTTCTCGGCGGACCGAAAAGGATGTTGACGGGCGCTCTTTTGCGGGCTTTTATGATGCAGACGGTCGCGTCGTCTCCCGGTTCTCCGCCGTAGAGGCTGTAGACCTCGTCTATTAGCATCGAAGAAAGCGTTTTGGCGGTATAACCGCCTGCGACCGCCGCCTCCATAAAGCCTATTATCTCCTCGCGCCGCCAGCCGAAATTGTATTCCAGGCCTATGCCGGCGTGCGGGCATCCGTCGCTCATTGCGATAAAAACGTCGTCCTCCTGCAAACGGATGAACGAGCGGTATATTTTTTTGCCGCCTATGTTCAGCTCCGTTTTGGGATAATCGTAATTCTTCCCGTCGCGTATGAGCACGGTCAGCGGGTTATCGTACTGTATAAGTTCTATTTCACGGTTTTTTACGACGTGCATTATGGTAAAGGTAGAATAAGCCACGCCGCGCACGGAGCAGATCGGCAGCGTCTGCGCTATAGTCTCCACGCAGTCGGAAAGCGTCAGACCCTCGGCTATCAGAGTTGATATTATCTTGCTTGTGAGCGTTGATAAAATACTCGCTTTGACACCGCTGCCGAGCCCGTCGGCAAGCACGGCGACGTAAGAATCCTCGTCGTGCTCAACTATATCCACGTGGTCTCCGCAAAGCTGCTCGCCGTAATGGTTTATGCTTTTGTAACCGACGTCCGCGTAAAGATTATTCATTTGAAATACTCTCCTTCAGCTTTGTCAGCGCTATTTTCGTTTCGGCAACTGTCTCACCCAAAAGCGACGCTATCTCCTGAACTATGCGCATCTGCTTGTCAACAACGTTGTCCGCTATCTCCACAGTCTGCCGGCTTATGCTCTCTTTCTTTTCCCTCTCGGATTCCTCATCCGTAACGTCTCTTAAAATACATACTATAAGATTGTAGTTCTTATCGTATATTATAGTCTGCTCAACGTATTTGTCGTATTCCGCCAGGTAAACTCTTTTGTCTTTTATGTTCTGCTTTGTCTTCAAAACCTCAAGAAAAGGCGAAGGATCCAGCACGCGTATAAGCTGTTCGCCTAATATATCGGAGCACGATCTTACTTTCAATATCCTCATTGCGGATTCGTTTATTTCCTGCACTTCAAGCAGATCGTTTGTAACGAGTATGCCGTTAGGCGTGTTTTTTACGATACAGCCGGAAAAGCTCTCCGCTTTTTCTTTAAGATACGGCAGGCACATGGATATCTCCGCTTTGCCGTGATATATGGCGATCGCTTTTTCGCGGCAGGTGTTGTATCCGCAGGAGCCGCAGTTGAGCTCATCCTCGGGCTTTGTTTTGCCCATTCTGCCTAATATCTCTTTTATCTCATATTCGCTCGGAGTGCTGTTTGCAAGGTCTATCGGCTCAAACATCTTGCGTATTTCCGTCTCATCGGGCTGCTTTATATCAAAATCCTCTTTGCCGGCGTATTTTGACACCGCCGCAAAGTCCTTAATGGGAGACGGATGATATTTTTCCATGACCGGTCCGCCCACGCAGCTTCCCACGCACGCGGACATCTCTATAAAGCATTTATGTATATTGCCCGCCTCTATTTCCTTTAACGCCGCTATGCAGTTCTCCACCCCGTCTATCGCCATATACTGATAGTCGGGATTTCTTTTTGCAAAAGTCTTTAAAATGCCGCCCGTAGTCGGGAAAAGTCTGGCGCGGCTCTTTTCCGTATCGTCCATATCCGGTATAAGCGTTATATTTTCCGCTTTGAGCCATTTTGTAAGCTCGTCGTACGTAAGAACAGCGTCAACTATGCCGGCGTAATGCTGAGCCTCGTCCTTTTTGGCTATGCACGGACCTATAAACACTACCTTTGCATTCGGTACGCGCTTTTTTGTATCGCGGCAGTTTTCCTGCATGGGCGAAAGCGTGTTGGCAAGATACGGTATAAGGTGCGGATAGTATTTTTGTATAAGCAGATTTACCGAATGGCAGCAGGATGATATTATTATATCGTGTTCTCCGCTGTCTATCATTCTTTCGTATTCCGTTTTTACCGCGGATGCGCCGAGCGCGGTCTCCTCCACGCCGGCAAAGCCGAGCTTTTTAAGCGCAGCTCTCATTCCGTTTATGCCTATACCGTCAAAATTTGCGATAAACGACGGGGCAAGGCTTGCGTAAACGGGATCGCCGCTGCTCATAAGCACTTTGACTTTTTCCGTCTCATCCGTTATTTGTTTGGCGTTCTGCGGACATACGACGAAGCAGTGACCGCAGAGTATGCATTCGTTGTTTATGATATGAGCCTGGTTGCCGGAAAATCTTATTGATTTTACCGGGCAGTGGCGAATGCATTTATAACAGTTTTTGCAGTTTGACTTCTTGAACGTCAGGCAATCGGACATTTTACGCCTCCTGTTTTGATTTTTTCAGCGCCGGCAGGACGGTATTTGTAAAGAACTCGTTGAAATTATCCGTTGTTATACCGGTATAAATTTCATTTCCTACCGTAAAGGTAACTCCGACCCGGTTGCATTTTCCGGTGCAGAAGCTGCCTACGAAATCTATTTCCTTCTCACACCCGTATTCTTTCATTTTTTCCTGAAATTTTTCTATCAAAGTCTGTGAGCCTTTAACGTAACAGGAACTGCCTATGCAGATTTTTACATATAACATGATCTTTTTCCTTTATTTTCACAATAATGCCCGTAAACGGGAAATTTACGGGCATTATCGATCTATTTGAGTTTCGCTTTTATTTCTTCCTCGTAGAATTCTTCCACGTTGTCGACCGATACGGAATAAAGCTTGCCGTCAACCGATACGCAAA
Source organism: Clostridia bacterium (assembly GCA_017443595.1). GTDB lineage: Bacteria > Bacillota > Clostridia > Oscillospirales > CAG-272 > UBA1248. The sequence continues at coordinate 22,433 of JAFSYU010000026.1, read as the reverse complement.
TGCCCTTCTGACATTGTCCGGTGCAGAAAGTACCGGAAAGTTCCACCTTGTTCCCCACGCCGTCCTGTTTTATCTTATACTGCAGATAATCGACTACCTTTCCGGAGCCTTTTATATAGCATGAGGAACCTATGCAAACAACTACCTTCATACAAAACTCCTTATTGATACTCGGCAACGTTTACCCAGTTCTTTAAGAATTCCGCTTCCTTCTCGCTGCCCTTTACGCTCTGTGAAGCCGCTACTATAGACATCCATTTCTGAACGTATTTTTTCGGCGTATTGCTCTTCTCGCAGAATATATCAAGATATTCTTCCGCGCCTTCTATATCGCCCTTGAGCCAGAAGGTGAGATACGTTCTTGCGGCGTCCGCGGACGCGTTGCCCTGCGTGGCGTGCGACCAGTCGATTATGAAAGCCTCGTCTGCCGGCGTGATTATGACGTTGGACGGCGTAAGATCTCCGTGCAGCAGTTTATTGTGCTTAGGCATGGATTCAAGTCTGACGTTCAACTCATATTTCGTCGTCTCGTCAAAATCGGTTTCCGCAATTTTGCGCTTCATTTTGTCCGTATGCTTTGTTAAAAGCGGGCAGGTCTTTGAGTTGATCTCCGTCTGTACGTCAACAAGACGGTGCAGATATTTGCTTTTGTTTTCGGGGTCCTCGGTGATGAGCTGAGAAAGTGTTTTGCCTTCAACGAACTCGTAAACGATAGCCCATTTGCCGTCTATTATACCGACCTCGCGGAGCTTCGGTATTTTAAGTCCGGTCTCTTCGACTCTCGCCTGGTTGAGAGCTTCGTTTAAAATATTTGCTTTGGAAAATGTGTCGTCAAATACTTTGTAGCAGAGATCTCCGCTTCTGTAAACGGTTTTGTTGTTTCTTACCGCTATCATTCTGTCAAACTTCATATCTATCACCCCGCTGTATTATATTTTAGCTTTGCTGTAGACGCGTTTGAAATCGTGAGGATCGCTTGTCAATTCCGAAGCGGACGTCTTGGGCATCTGCGGCTCCGTAAAGTGTTTGCCGTAATATGCGTTAAGATACATCTGCTTTATCTCGCTCATAAGCGGATATCTAGGGTTTGCGCCGGTGCACTGATCGTCAAACGCCTGCTCTACCATGGCGTCAAGTCTGTCAAGGAAGTCTTTTTCGTCCGGTACGTAATCTCTTATCGTAGGTTTGATGCCGACGACGGCTTTAAGATCGTTGATCGCTTTTATAAGGCTTTCAAGTTTTTCCTTATCGTCCGCGCCGGAAAGACCGAGGCTTTCCGCGACTTCCGCGTATCTTCTGAGCGTATGCGGATATGCGTACTGTGAGAAAGTGCCCATTTTTACGGGAGCTTCAGCGGAGTTGTATCTCAGCACCTCTTCAAGCATGAGAGCGTTTGCAACGCCGTGCGGGATGTGATGGAAAGCGCCGAGCTTGTGAGCCATGGAGTGGCAAACGCCTAAGAAAGCGTTTGCAAACGCCATACCCGCCATAGTTGCCGCGTTTGCCATTTTTTCACGCGCTTCAACGTCGGTAAGTCCGTTTTCGTAAGCTCTCGGCAGATATTTGAATATCGTCTGCAGCGCCTGTTTTGCAAGTCCGTCCGTGTAATCGGTAGCCATAACGGAAGCGTACGCTTCAAGCGCGTGGCTTACCGCGTCTATACCGGACGCCGCCGTAAGTCCTTTAGGAGCTGTCATATGGAAATCCGTATCTATTATAGCCATGTTCGGCATGAGCTGATAGTCTGCAAGCGGATATTTTACGCCGCTCTGCTCGTCGGTAATGACCGCGAAAGGCGTTACCTCGGAGCCTGTGCCGGCTGAGGTCGGGATAGCTACGAAATACGCTTTTTCACCCATTTTCGGGAACGTGTAAACTCTTTTTCTGATATCGATAAAGCGCATGGCCATATCCATGAAGTCCACGTCGGGATGTTCGTACATCACCCACATGATCTTGCCCGCGTCCATTGCGGAGCCGCCGCCGAGCGCGATTATGCAGTCCGGCCGGAACGCCGCCATCTGAGCCGCGCCTTCTTTTGCGCAGGCGAGAGTGGGATCGGGAGCGACGTTGAAGAATACGGAATGTTCGATTCCCATTTCATCAAGCTTATCCGTTATCGGCTTCGTGCAGCCGTGCGAATACAAGAAGCTGTCGGTCACTATGAACGCTTTCTTTTTGTTCATGACCGTCTTCAGCTCGTCAAGCGCAACGGGCAGACAGCCTTTTTTTATATATACCTTTTCGGGTGCGCGGAACCAAAGCATGTTTTCTCTCCTTTCGGCAACTGTTTTTATGTTGAGCAGGTGTTTTACTCCGACGTTTTCGGATACGCTGTTGCCGCCCCATGAGCCGCAGCCGAGCGTGAGCGAGGGAGCGAGCTTGAAGTTGTAAAGGTCGCCTATGCCGCCCTGAGAAGACGGGGTGTTCACGAGTATGCGGCAGGTCTTCATACGGCTTGAAAATTCGTCCAAAACGTCCTGAGCCTTTGTTGTGTCAAGATATATGGAAGAGGTGTGGCCGTAGCCGCCGTCAGCTATAAGACGTTCCGCTTTGGCAAAAGCGTCCTGAATGTCTTTGGCGTGATACATGGCAAGTACCGGAGACAGTTTTTCGTGCGCGAATTCCTCGGAAGGATCAACGCTTTCCACCTCTCCTATAAGCACCTTTGTTCCCTCGGGAACTTTGACGCCGGCAAGTTCCGCGATCCTTGACGCCTTCTGGCCTACTATACCGGCGTTGAGCGCGCCGTTTATAAGGATCGTTTTTCTTACTTTTTCCGTTTCGTCGCCTTTTAAGAAATAACAGCCTCTGGAAGCGAATTCTTCTCTTACTTTGTTATATATTTTATCGTGTACTATGACCGATTGCTCTGACGCGCAGATCATACCGTTGTCAAACGTTTTGGAATGGATGACGGAGCTTACGGCAAGCAGGATATCGGCTGATTCGTCTATTATTGCCGGGGTGTTGCCGGGGCCGACGCCGACCGCGGGTTTGCCTGAGGAATACGCGGCTTTTACCATGCTGGGACCGCCGGTGGCGAGGATGATATCCGCTTCCTTCATAAGAAGATTGGTCATTTCAAGAGACGGGACGTCTATCCATTCGATTATTCCCTCGGGCGCGCCGGCTTTGACCGCGGCGTCAAGTATAATCTTAGCCGCCTCGATAGTCGATCTTTTTGCTCTCGGATGGGGGCTTATGACTATGCCGTTTCTCGTTTTAAGCGAGATAAGGCATTTGAATATAGCCGTGGACGTCGGGTTCGTGGTTGGGATGACCGCGCCGATTATACCGACGGGCTCCGCAATTTTCTTTGTTCCGTATGATTTGTCTTCCCAGATCACGCCGCAGGTCTTTACGTTCCTGTATGCGTTATAGATATGCTCGGCGGCGTAGTTGTTTTTGATCACCTTGTCTTCAACAACGCCCATACCCGTTTCTTCTACCGCAAGCTTGGCAAGCGGAAGACGGGCCCGGTTTGCCGCTGTTGCCGCGGCTTTGAATATACTATCTACCTGTTCTTCCGTGTAGGCGGAAAACTTTTTCTGTGCGGCTCTGACTCTGCTCAGAGCTTCTTCAAGTTTGCTGACGCCGTCAACGGCTTCTCTTTTGTTGACATCCATAATACATTTCTCCTCATTTTATTCGGTTTTGCGGCGGCGGAAAGGTGGTGGGATCCGCCGCTGCGCGCCTGTCAATATATATAGTGTTTAGCTGATCGTAAGGGGCAGTACCTTTTCTTTGAAAAAGAGTCTTGATCTTTCCGGGTCTACCCTGTATTTTACGTCGTTCACCGTTACGGCAGCTCCGCTGTTTGAGCATTCTCTCATGCAGAAGGATGCTTCCAGAACTACCTTGTCATGAAGATCGTATTCCTCTATCATATGCTGAAAAGATGAGATCACGTTGTATCCGCCGTTTAAGTGACAGTTTGTGCCGACGCATATCTTAACGGTTATCATTTTGTTGATCCTCCGTCCTTTACGTAATCAACGTGGAGCAGCTCGTGTACCTTGCCTTTGATGATATCGCGGTAAAGCGTTGTGATCACCGGGTTTTCTTCGGAACGTCTGATGGAAAGCTGTCTTTCGGATTCATACATGCCCTTATCGCGCTTCCGATGTTCGGGTGACGGTGCAAAGGGCTGACCGCCGCCGCTTACGCAGCCGCCGGGACAAGCCATGATCTCAATGAAGTCAAAGTGTTCTCCCGCTTTTACTCTGTTAAGTATCTCTTCCGCATTGCCGAGCCCGCTTACAACGGCTATCTTAAGCTCGGTCTCGCCGTACGGGAACGTAAATTCTTTTATTCCGTCGCGTCCGCGCTGTCCGGCGTGTGAAATGCTTATAAGTCCGGAGTAGGATTTGTTCGATACCACGCGGCGAAGCACCGCTTCGGTAACGCCGCCCGTCACGCCGAATATGAGTCCGGCGCCGGAGATGGTTCCGAAAGGCATATCGACCGCTTCCGGCTCAAGCTCTCTGAACACGATGTTTGACTCTTTTATCATGCGGATAAGCTCCTGTGTTGTAAGCACCGCGTCAACGTGTTTTTCTCCGTCTGTTTTGAATTCGTCTCTCGCCGCCTCAAATTTCTTTGCCGTGCAGGGCATTACGGCGACGTTGAACTGTTTTTTGGAAGATTTCTTTCCCTGATCGTATAAGATCGAGGCGAACATCTGCATAGGCGAACGGCAGGTCGAAACGTTAGGCAGAAATTCCGGGAATTTCTTTTCGCAGAATCTTATCCAGCCGGGGCAGCAGGAGGTTATGAGCGGAAGCTTTTCGCCTGATTCGACTCTCTGTAAGAACTCCTCGCTCTCCTCGATTACCGTAAGATCGGCGCCGAGGATAGTATCGTATATTTCGTTGAAGCCGAGTCTGCGCAGAGCCGCGACTATCTTGCCCATGACGTTTTCGCCGCTTCCGCAGCCGAGCTCTCTGCCGACCGCCACGCGGACCGCCGGAGCTACCTGCACCGTGGTCTTGACGTTGGGATCGTCAAGCGCCGCCCAAACTTTATCCATATCGTTTTTAACGACTATCGCGCCCGTGGGGCAGACCGCCGCGCACTGGCCGCAGCCTACGCAGGGCGATTCCGCTATCGGCTTGCCGAAAGCCGTGCTTATCGTCATTTTTGAACCTCTGAACGCAAAGTCTATGGCGCCGACGTGCTGTGTTTCGTTGCACATTCTGACGCAGTCGCCGCAGAGTATGCATTTTCCGGCGTCGCGGGTTATGCAGACCGATGACGTGTCGTCGTTTACGGTGGATTTTGCGCTGTTCGGGAATCTTACGCCTTCTATATTGAAAGTCATCGCAAGATCCTGGAGCTTGCACTGCGTGTTGCTCTCGCAGGTCGTGCAGTCGCGGCAGTGATTTGCCAGAAGCAGCTCAAGTATGTTCTTGCGGTAACGGCGGAGCCTTTCCGTGTTTGTCTTTATTTCCATGCCGGGTCTCGGAGGAGTGGAGCACGCCGCGTCAAGACCGCCCCTTTCATTTTCTACCATGCACATACGGCACGCGCCGTAGACCGAAAGCTCGGAGTGATAGCAGAACGTGGGCATTTTTATGCCGAGCTTTCTGACTATTTCAAGCAGATTTTTTTCACCGTTGATCTCTACCGGTATCCCGTCAACGGTCATATACTGTTTTTGTGTCATTTTCATCCCTCCTTGATAGCCTTGAACGGGCATGCCGATACGCAGCTTCCGCATCTTATGCACTTTGAAAGGTCTATTTCAAACGGCTCTTTTATCTTGCCGCTTATAGCGTTTACGGGGCACTGGCGCGCGCACTTGGAGCAGCCTTTGCAGATCTGCGGGTCTATCTTTATCGTCTTGAGCTTGCTGCACGCTCCCGCCGGGCATTTCTTATCGTAAATATGCGCCTCATATTCGCTTCTGAAGTTCTTTATTGTGCTGATAACGGGGTTAGGCGCCGTTTTGCCGAGACCGCATAACGCGGTGTTGCATATCGTGTCCGCAAGCTCGAGCAAAAGCTCTATGTCTCCGTCTCTTCCCTCGCCCGCCACTATACGCTCAAGTATCTGGAGCATACGCTTCGTGCCTTCGCGGCAGGGCACGCATTTGCCGCACGATTCATTCTGCGTGAAGTGCATGAAGAATCTTGCAAATTCAACCATGCAGGTATGTTCGTCAACGACAACCAGACCGCCGGAGCCGACCATAGCGCCGACTTTTTTCAGATTGTCAAAGTCAAGCGGCAGGTCAAGATGTTCTTTTGTAAGGCAGGCGCCGGACGGACCGCCTATCTGCACGGCTTTGAATTCTCCGCCGTTCTTCATTCCTCCGCCTATGTCGAATATTATCTCGCGGAGCGTAGTTCCCATGGGAACTTCTATCAGACCGGTGTTGTTTATGTTGCCGGTCAGCGCAAACGCCTTTGTTCCGGGGCTGTTCTGCGTGCCTATGCTGCTGTACCACTCGCCGCCGTTGTTAATTATGTTCGGGATGTTTGCGTACGTTTCAACGTTGTTTGGAACCGTGGGCTTGCCGAAAAGTCCTTTTATGACGGTCAGAGGCGGTCTTACTCTCGGAAAGCCGCGCTGTCCTTCTATGGAATTAATAAGCGCCGTTTCCTCGCCGCAGACGAACGCTCCCGCGCCTCTGTTGATGTGTATTTTGAATGAGAAACCGGAGTCGAGGATATTCTCGCCGAGTATTCCGAGCTCTTCCGCCTGTTTGATGGCGTTTTTGAGTCTCTTGACGGCCAGCGGATATTCCGCGCGCACGTAGATGTATCCTTCATCGGCGCCGCATGCGATACCGGCTATTATCATGCCTTCAAGCACTCTGTGGGGAGCGCCTTCCATGATGCTTCTGTCCATGAACGCGCCGGGGTCGCCCTCGTCGCCGTTGCAGACGACGTACTTTTTGTCGGATTCGGTCTTTCTTACCGTATCCCACTTGATTCCGGTCGGGAATCCCGCGCCGCCCCTTCCGCGGATACCGGATTTTTTGACCTCGTCAACTATCTGCTCGCCGTTCATTTCAAACATCGCTTTTACGGCTGCGGTGTAACCGCCTACGGCGATGTATTCGCCTATGGAGTCCGCGTCTATTTTTCCGCAAAGATCAAGGACTATGCGTTTTTGTCTTTTGTAAAACGGTATCTCTTCCTGCTCTTTGTATATCTGTCCGTTTATTCTGTAGGCGAGTCTGTCTATGAATTCGCCGTTTTTGATCGTTTTTTCAACTATCTCTTCGCAGTCTTCCACGTGGACCTTTGTGTAAAGCCAGCCGTGCGGCTCAATTCTTACAAGCGGTCCCATTTCGCAGAAGCCGTGACAGCCGCTCTTTTTAAGTCCTACGTTGTTTTTGTGCGGTTCTTCTTCAAGTGTGACCTCAACGTTTATGCCCTCTGCTTCCATAAGCTCTTTGAGCTTGGCGTAAACGTCAAGCGATCCGCCGGCAACACAGCCCGTACCGCAGCAGACGATTATCTTTCTTTGCTGCATTTCGTACGCTTTGGCGACTTTTTCCTTATATGAAAGAAATTCCTGCCTGTCAGTCAGCATTGTTTTTCTCCTTCTCTATCAGTTCTTTTATGAGCGCGGATGCTTTTTCCGGAGTCATGGCGGGGTGTACCTTGTCGTTTACCGTCATTACCGGGGCAAGCCCGCAGGCGCCGAGGCAGGAAACGGTCTCCACCGTAAACAAAAGATCATCCGTTGTTTTCTTTTTTTCGGAAAGTCCGAGCTCCGCGCGGAGCCTGTCAAGTATCGGTATGGATTTTCTTACGTGGCACGCCGTGCCGTCACATACCTTGACAACGTATTTGCCTTTGGGTTCAAGTGAGAAATTTTCGTAAAAGGTCGCCACGCTGTAAATGCGCGCCTCGCTTACGTTAAGTTTTTTTGCCATATACGGAAATGCTTCCGACGGCAGGTAGTGATAGTGTTCCTGAACGTCCTGCAGTATTGCGATTATCGCTTTTTCACTGCACTGATGTTCCTGCAGTATGGATTCCACTACGCTATAATCAAAGTTTTCGTTCATGTACATTTCCTTTCCTTTGACGTTTTATTTCGCAGGCTCATAATAACACATAAATTCCTTAATGTAAAATGCCTATAAAGCAACACCGTTATCACTTTTGGTAAACGGTATGATTTTGATTTACGGTATACGGCGCGGCGTTTGTAAAAAACGTAAAAATACACAAAAAAAGCAGGCGTTTTTTGTAAGATTCGTCTGCTTTTTTTGATATTGATAATGAGAATTTTTGATAACCGGTATCAAAAACCGGAAAGTTACTTGATTATGCAGTTGTCAAGGTTGACGCGTTTTGAGTAAACGAGCTCCTCTATAAACATATTGTCAAGCTGAGATAATCTGTAATCGTCGCGGTAGATAAGCACGTCGTTATACTCGCGGTTGTTGTCAACGCAGTACCTCTGCACAAGGTCAAATTTTTCAAGAAGCGACTTCTGCACGGGCGACACCCACATAAACGTATCCACGTTTTCTGACAAAAGCTGGAACTGTGAACCGCGCTCAAATACGAATATGTGTCTTTGGCAGTTATCAGACAACTCCTCTTTTTTGACCTCGGAAACGGGAAGAGAAGGAACGTACGGATCCGCGTGCGCGATCTCTATATAATCGCCGAGATCGTCAAAGGTTATCTGCTCAAGCTTGGCAAGCGGCGAATGACGGCTCATTATAAGAACGTATTTAAACCGAGTTATTATCCTGCTTTCAAGCGATTTTTCGCGGAACATATCGTCATAATACTTAGCATAGCTTTCCGCAAAGCGCACAACGCCCAGCTTATAGTCGTCGTTTAAAATGTTCTTTACCGCGCGCATGGCGTTCGTTTCCTGATAAAATATCTCAATGCTGCCGTCGTTTTTTAAGTGTCTTGTGAAATTGACGAACGCGTCGCAGATATAGCTGACCCTCGGCACACATATGGAAAACCTGATCTTGTTATCCGTTTCGGTCTTGAACATCTCCTCTATCTCGTCTACCTTGTTCAAAATGACCTTGGCGTAGCGGATGAATTTTTCACCGTCCGGCGTAAGCGTCATTCCCTTTACGCTGCGCTCAAAAAGCGACGTGCCGAGATTTGCCTCAAGCTCTTTTATGGAACGGCTGAGCGCAGGCTGACCTATATAAAGTTTTTCCGCCGCTTTGTTGAGCGACTTTGTTTCAGCGATAGCGATCGCGTATTTCATGTTAAGAAGGTTCATACCGTCCTCACAGCGTTTGATTATTTGAATTATCAACTGATTATATTGTAGTAGTTATATTTATACTTTTCAATAATATTTTAAAAATTTATTCCTTAATATAATCGGAGTTGAACCGGATGTTTTTATAGTATTTCTGTCGTTTCCGACCCGGAATCGGATCTTAACGGATCTTTTGCGGATAAAAAAGACCTTGTATGCGCGAGGTGCTCTGAAGGACAGTAAATAAAAACCGGCTGAGGTAAGGAAAAATCCTTATTTCAGTCGGTTTTTGTCGCAGATCGACGCAAGCAGGACGTTTGTGTGCCAAACGTCAGAATAGTGAAATCTTTTGCCTTACGGCAAAAGGTGAAATCTTCGGGCGTCGCCCTCAGGTGAAATCGAACACTGTCGCGTTCGGTGAAATGAAATCCACCCACCCGCCGCCGAGGCGGATTTCACTGCCCGCAGGGCAATTTCACCGCCGCAGGCGATTTCACCCACCCGACAGGGTGGATTTCGCTGCCGACTGTCCTTAAGAACAGTCGGCATATCACAGGGTCTTTTTGCGATCGTTTACCTGAAAAGCAGCCGCAGCAGCACTGACGCTCCGACAGCCGCGATCACCGCACCGGCTATGATCAATATCTTCTTTATATCGACCGAGGGCGCGGCGGAATTGCCGTTTAAATTGTACTTTAAAAGCGGTGTCAGGCACTTTCTCTCCTGCTCTTTCCAGTCTTTTTCAACACGTGTGTTTTGCCCTAAGATCATGGTGCTGCGCGACGTTTCGGAATAAGGCTCCCACTTTACGTTATCGGTCGACGGATCGCCGTTTACGGCAAAATTCACCCACATTTTCTGCACCTGCCGCGCAAGTTCTTCATTAACACCGCCGCCGGTATATATCGTGTCTTCCGTATTGTTGAACACGTATGCGAGTTCTACCGCGTGGCAGGCTTTAAGATCAGGGATAGCCGACGGTTGATCCCAGTAGTATAAAAACACTCTGTTCCCGTTTTTTGCGTGGGCTTCGCCCTGACGTATCGCGGGCAGTCTGAATATAAGCTCGTTGAAAAATTCCGTTATCCGCCACGGCTTGCCGCGGATCCCTTCGGACTTCTGCAGTTCAATAAAGCTTTTTGCACGCGCTTTGTCTGATTTTTCAAATTGCTTTACCGCGCTGCCGAACAGCATGTAGCTCATTTGACAGTATATAAAAAGCCCTCCGACGTCAAGTATCCAATAGCGGAGTTCATCCGCGTTTGTTCCTTCCAGCATATCAACGGGAAAAGCGTCCGCGTTATCGTATGCGGCATACGGATCTTCCGGCAATACAACGCCGTCGCGCTCCGGAAAATTGTTATTGTCTTTCAGCTTTTTGTTCACTTCCATAAGCTGTTCTTCCGTCAGCGCGAGCAGATCCGCCATATTTTTTGCTTTTGCTTTTTTCATCAGATCACGCGTGAGCGGCAGACATTCTTTTCTGCTATAGCTTAAAGCAACAGAGCCGCTTTGCGCGATAACGCGGGAAAACAGCCCTTTTGCCTCCGGGATAAGAGGCAAAAGCGACACGCTCCCGCCTCCGGCGGATTCTCCGAATACCGTGATATTCTCCGCGTCGCCGCCGAATGCGGCGATATTTTCCTTTATATACCGCAAAGCGCAGATCTGATCAAGCAGTCCGAGATTTCCGCTGTACGGATACTCTTCCCCGCCCGGTACTTCCGAAAGATCGATAAATCCCGTTATACCCACACGGTATGCGATGGTGACAAGCACGACCTCCGGGTGCGCTTTTACAAAGTTGTGTCCGTCGTAAAGCGGATCCGCGGTGCCTCCCCAGCCGTAATTGCCTCCGTGTATAAAGACCATAACGGCGCGTTTTTGACCGTCAAAGCCGTCCGCTGTCCATACGTTAAGATAAAGGCAGTCCTCGCTTTGACGGTAAAACGAAGCCCTCTCCGAATCCAAAACGGTCTGTATGGCAGAAGGTCCGTTATACAGAGCTTCAAAAACACTATCCGACGGTCCGACCGGGGCGGGCTTTTTCCACCGCAGCTCCTTTACCGGAGGCAAAGCGAAAGGAATGCCGCGAAAAGCGGTCACTCCTTCACTTTCTTTGCCGACAAATATGCCGTTTATGCATTGCGCCGCACGGCTTTTGTCATATTCTCCCTCTATCTTACGGTTAGGGCGATATTCTTCCATAATTATTTCTTCCTTGAGAAGATACCCTTAACGACGCTGAAGAACGACTTTTTGTCGTCGATCTTCGCCTTGATCTCGCCTATGGTAACGTCTTTCTGTGAATTGTGCGTTACAAGCGCCTGAGCAAGCTTTACGTAGATATCTTTGAATTTTTCAATGCTTGCTTCGTTATAACGGCTCGCGGCAAAGTCTATCATAAGCTGCAGACCGTCCTGACCGTCAAGTATCTCCATATCAAGTATCGTCTGTGAAGCCGCCTGGTTCTGACGTACTTCGACCGGCGTGATATCAAAACCTTCAAAGCCGCCCATGTCGCGTATATCCTGCTGATACAAAAGATATGCGCTCTCTCCCTGCGCGACCTGATTGTGCAGGTCAACGTAAGGATAACAGCTGTGCTCTATTCCCTTCTGTACCTGTTCGTGAACGTCTGCGAAAACGTTGCGCAGCGTGTCGCTGTCTTTAAAGCGGAAAGCGACCGGCAGATCGCGGAACAGAAGACCTACGCTTGACATCATCTGTACGTCTTCACGGCCGTTATATATCCACGAGAGTTTTATATCCGGTTTGTTGTTGTAGATCGATATGGCGAGCGCCGCGACTGTGATGAAGAACTCGTTGCGGCTTATCTTATAAGCGCGCTCCATTGCGGTCATCTGCGGCTGTTCAATGTTAAGAGAAGCAAACAGCTCTCCCATTTCGTTATCTCTTGATTCATGGTCGATTTTCGGATAACTTGACCATTCCACGTTGTCATAATGTTCTTCGAAGTAACGCTTGCTTTCCTCGTAGAAATCGGTGTGGATCGCTTCTTCGCGGTTCTTTAACATAAGATAGTAGTAGTCAGGCTCTATAGGCATGCCCATATAAGCCTTCACCACGCCGCCGAGGAAAACTTTCAGCGACGTGCCGTCAAACAGTGAATGATGTACGTCAAAGAATATATAACCGGCTTTTTCCGTTTCAAAAATGCGACAGCGGCAAAGTCTTCCGCCGATTATCTTGAACGGATATACGAGCGTATCCTTAACGTACTTGAATTCGAATTCGGTCAGCTTTTCAACGTGTATATCCGGCAGGTTATCAAGCGAGCAGCGCTGTACGATCTCACCGTCGTCATTGTAGCCGAATGTCGTCAGAAGCGCCGGATGCGCCTTGATCGCCGTCTGCATAGCTTCCGCCAGCTTCGTAAGATTGAAAATCTCCTTGTCCACTTTCATAACGGAGAAGAGGTTATACATGGTTGAATTCGGTGTGTAGAGCTGATAGTCTATCATATACAGCTGTTCGGCTGTAAGCGGATGCTCCGATGCAAGCGCGGCTTCATTCAATTCATCGGGATTTACGCCGTCGTCTCCGGTATGGAGCTCTTCGTACAGCTTTGCTATCTTTTCCGGCGTTCTTCCGCGGAATATCTCTCCGGCGTTGAGTCCGGGCAGATCGCATTCGGTTATAAGTTCGATGGAGCCGAGCGAGTCTCCGCCCATTTCATAGAAGTCGTCATGTATGCCGACCTGCGAGAGCTTGAGCACCTTTGCCATTGCAAGACAGAGCTTTTCTTCTGTCTCGTTTGTGGGAGCCGCGTAGTCGCTTGCAAAATCCTTTGCGTCCGGTACCGGCAGCGCCTTGCGGTCAAGCTTTCCGTTCGGCTTCAGCGGTACGGAATCTATTTTGATATAGTAAGAGGGTATCATATAATACGGCAGACGCTTTAAAAGCTCGGCGCGCAGCGCCTCGGAGTCAACTTTTATATCCGCGGTATAATATGCGCACAGATAGCTCTTGCCGCCCGCGTCAATACCTTTGGCAGCCGCCCAGTCTATACCCAGCGCCTGTTTTACGGCGGCTTCTATTTCAGCCGGCTCTATGCGGTTGCCGTTTATCTTTATCATATCGTTTGAGCGTCCGAGCAGTACGTAGTTGCCCTTTTCGTCTTTGCGGGCAAGGTCGCCGGTGTGGAACACTTTGTCAACAAACGATTTTTTCGTCTCCTCCGGTAAGTTTATGTATCCTCTGACGTACGGGTTTTCAAAGCAAAGCTCGCCCATCTCGCCGTCTGCTACTTCATTTCCTTCTTCGGATATAAGCGTGATCACCGTATTGACCTCGGGTTTGCCTACGGGACACGTCTCATAAGAACGGTCTATCCGGAAAACTCCTACCGCAAATCCGGACTCGCTGCACGCGTAAATATTTATAAGATCAAGATTCTTGTTGTAGATGTTGTTCGCAGGCTCGGAGCCGACAAACAGCATACGCAGAAACGGTCCCGTCTGATTGCCGAGCATACGGACGTATGAAGGCGTCAAAAACGTTATGGTGATGCGCTTTGTAATAAAGAATTTTGCCAGCGCCGCGGGATTTTTTATAGTCGCGTAAGAGACTATAAAGTTTTTGCCGCGGAAAACGTTTAAGCCCGACAAAATAACTATGACGGTCGCAACAAAATTCATCGGAGCAAGCGTTGCCAGGCGGTCCTTGCCGCTGAACGGGTTGACGCCGCCGACCTTTATAGATTCGATGGCGCGTTCAAGGTTTCCGTATTCGTGAAGCACGCCTTTGGGATTTCCGGTCGTACCGGAGGTGTAGATCGCGTACGCCGCGTCGTGCTCGTCAACTTCCTCGTGGCCGGCAAGCGGTTCTGTGCGCATGACTTCTTCCCAGTTCGAAGCGGACAGCTCGAATTTGCAGCCGCAGTCCTCGCGTATATAAGCGATACGGTCCGGCGCGTACGTATCTTCAACAAGAGCCCACGCGGCTCCGGCTTTCCAGATACCGACCATGGCGATTATCGGCAATACTCCGCGCGGCAGATTGATAAGGACAAAATCCTCTTTGCCTATCCCGTTCGCTTTCAGATAAGCGTAAACGCGGCCGGACATATCGTCAAGCATGGCGTAGGAGATGCCGTTTGAATGAGCTTCATCGTACAGTATAACGGCATTGGGGTCTTCTTTTGTATATCTTTGCAGTTTCTCTATGATCGTTTCCATACGATAAATCCTCCGTTTGTTATTCGATATCCAGAATGTCGGAAAAACCTGTGACTTCAAAGATCTCCATAACGGTTTCGCATACGTGAGTGATCTTCAGTCCGCCCTTGCCGCTCATGCGCTTGTGTGTATAAAGCAGAACGCGCAGTCCGGCGGAGGATATGTACTCAAGATCCGTAAAATCAAACGTGATCTGTTCGATACCGTCAACAGAGCTGTTCACTTCCGCTTCAAGATCCGGCGCGGTAGTTGTGTCAAGACGTCCGCTGAGTTTGATCAGCAGGGCTGTTCCTTCCTGGATTTTGTTGATTTGCATAATGAATGATACCTCCAATAGATCTTTTTTTTCTATAATACCATAAGATTCAAAAAAAATCAAGATGTTTTAATATAAATTATATACTTTATTATAACAATCTACAAACTTAGATCCGCTTTCATGCTTAAAATCTTCCGGGAGCCGGTATCGGCAGCAGGCGTATTTTTTATTTCCGGCACACCGTTATAATAAAAAAACAAAGTCTGCTGTTTCAGACTTTGTCTATAGTCAAAGAAATCACCCGCCGGGCGCTTTAGTTGAATGAAATGATCATGTATCTGTGATCCTCAAAGGGAAACTGACACGGAGGACTCGTAAGATCAGTGCGGATTCCAGCCTTCGTATTCTCCTCCGCTGCCGCCGGATTTCTTTTTGTCCAGCAAAAAATACGTTACGGATATAACGGGGTTTTCATCAAGGTGATCGAGGACTATTTTGAGTTTGTTTGAAAGCCGGAATTTATTCACCGGCATCTATCAGTATTGCTCTGCACGGAGAGCCGTCCGCGCCGGACAGATTCAGCGGCGCCGCGTTTAAAAAATAAACGCCTTCGGGAACATCTGCCAAACGGATACCTTCAAGCAATACGACGCCTGATTCCAGCAGTATGAGATGTACTTCCATAGGCGCGTCTTCAGGCCCGACGGTCTGTGACTCGTTGCCAAGCAGCAGTATTTTCTTTGAAGCAAAGACTTTTGCCGCCTCCGAAGAAACCGTTGCATCTCCTTTAATCAGAATTCTTTTTTCAGCCCCGGGGTCCTTTTCTTCCGCTTTTTCAAGTATTTTTACGGCGTCTTCACCTGTGACGGTCCCGTTATGTTCTGCAACGTAAGCCGGTCCAACAAACGTATCCAAACATACCCCGTCTACGGTTTTTCCTCCTTTGATGAAATGAAACGGCGCGTCAACGTGCGTGCCGTTGTGAGCGCACATACTGAAAGCCGTAAGATTGCATACGTCGCCCTTTTCCGTTGAACAAAGCAGCTTTTTTTCGGGCGCCGGGTCGCCCGGATATACTCTGCAACCAAAAACCTCCTGCGAAATATCATAGATCTTCATTTTTTCTCCTCCGCAAGCCCGGATCTGCCCGTATCATTATAATTTGTATTTTTCATCCGCTATACCGTTATATAATTCCGCAAATCTCCCGGGGGTGCTTAAAGCTTTGAATAATTCTTCTTTTCCGTAATACAGGTCGATCAATCCCCACATATAACAGCCGAAATAATATGTCGGATACTGTTTTATACCTTTGCCCATGAACTCAAACTGCTCGTATTTTGATACGGCGTCTTTTACCTCGTCATAAGTCTTTTCTCCGCACGCTTTATAATCTTCTTTGATCATATTGAATATTTCATCAAAGTGAGACTCGTAAAAAGCCATGTCGTCCTTATCCATCGCATAAGTACGGTCAATGTATTTCGCTTTTTTGTTTACCGTTGCCAGATTGTTGCAGAAATGCACGGCAAGACCCTCGTACGCGAAATTCTGCAAAAAGAAGTCCTGCGGGGTAATACCGTCCGGGAACAGGATCTGCCCGGTAAACAAATGATGTATTTCATGCGCGGTAACGTGCAGAAAATCGTCCTTGCCGTCAAACAGGTTCAGATTCGCCGCGTCGTAATCGATATAATCGCCGTACGGCCACCCCATTGAATTGCCTATCGAAATTATCAGGATTATATGTAACTGTGGCATCCCGTCAAGCAGACTGTCCGGCAGACCGTTTTTTAAGAGCGTTTCCATGACCTTATGATCTTCGTTATCAAGCGCGGTAAATTCGCCTATCTTTTTCATGCGCTGCTCAATATCGTTATAAAACGCAATAAACGAATCTTTTTTATACTGCAGCCGCGGATTTAAAAATTCCTTTTTATCAAAATTCATAAAGAAATCCACAGCCTCTTCAAAACTGACACCGCAGACGGGAAGGGACGGATCGGCGTATCTGTCAAATTCCACTTTATAATCCGGAAGGCTAAGGATCTTCCTCAGCTCTTTTTCGTCGCCCTTCCCGCAGCGTTTTCTGCTAATCAGCCATTCCGACATAGGCTGCAGCGCCTCTGTATTGAAACTTATCTTCACTTTAAAATCCTCCCCTGGAGTTGAAAATTTTTGCCATAACGGTCAATCAGAATTCCTCCGGCAGATATTCGGTTATGATCTGTGCGCTGATCTCATACAGATCATCCAGCCGGATAACCGTTCCTTCCGCCGTGTATATTATTTTTTCATAATCATCATATTTTTTTATCGTTGTATCAACCGTAACGTACCGGCCGCCGGATTTTCTTTTGTCCGGCAAAAAATACGTTACGGATACAACGGGGTTTTCATCAAGGTGATCGAGGACTATTTTGAGTTTGCTTGAAAGCCGGAGCTTTGCGTCGTCGTCAAGCTCCGTTTTTTCGTCCGTCGCCCTCGCCGTTTCGGATACTATATCTTCATACCCGGTAAGCGCGGCAAAAGGCGAAAACTGCGCGGCGTAACTGTCGCGCCCGAGCTGCGGATGCTTTTTTGACACGTGATGCGGAAGATCTATGATATTACCGTATTTATCTGTCATTCCGTCCTCCTGAAAACCGGGGTTGACCGGGATCATTCTCCCGCTTTATGCCCGCCTACCTGTTTGTTTCTTTCTATCGTCGTCGCGCCTTCCTGCAGGTTCATTCCTTTCAGGATCGCGTTTTTGCCGTATTTCTTTTTAAGCTCTATCGAAGCCTTCTGAACTTTGCGTTCTTTTTCGCGCGCCGCTTTTTCCTCGGCTTGTTTTCTTTCTATCTCTTCCACGTCGTCAAATAACGTAAGCTGCAGCTGCTGTTGCTGTGTCCGCGCTTCTTTTTCGTCAATGACGTGATTTGCCACAACGTACATTCTGCGGACGGTCAGATTTTTATCGACTATACGGTCGTACAACTCCGTCACCTTTTCCATTATCAGCTTTGTTGACGAACTGTATTTGCCGAGGTTTATAGAGCCGTGCGCCTGCTTCGGTATCTTACGTCCGTATCTGTCAATTTCAACGGCGCCGCTGTAGTCGTGCTCCGTCAGATTTTCGGTATCATACCCGACCGTCAGCACCATCTGATCCGTCACAAGCCCTTTTTCAACAAGATCGAGAACGAGCAAGTCCGTCATTTCCTGCGCTATCAGCCGTCCTTTTTCAAAACCGTAAGGCTGAGACAATACCTGACCGGAGCTTATGCTGTTGTTTTCCGGCTTGTATGATTTGACGTCGGCTATCGTCGTAGGCTCCCAGCCCCACGCGTGATTTATGATAAGCTCCGCGTTCACGCCGAATTCTTTATAAAGTTTTTCTTCGTTATCAACGGAGCAAAGTGCAATATCGCCGAGCGTGTATAACCCCATATCTTCAAGCCGTTTTGCTATGCCCGCGCCTATGCGCCATATATCCGTTAACGGTCTGTGATCCCATAACTGTCTTCGGAAGCTCATAACGTCAAGCTCGGCTATGCGCACGCCGTCTTTGTCAGCTTTCATATGCTTTGCGGTGACGTCCATCGCGACTTTTGCCAAAAACATATTCGTTCCGATACCCGCCGTCGCGGTTATACCGGTCTGTTTAAGCACGTCTTTTATCAGCCGCATCGTAAACTCGTGCGCCGTTATTTTATCTCTTTTTATGTAAGGCGTCGCGTCAATGAACACCTCGTCCACGGAATAGGCGAATATATCGTCGGGTGAGACGTGGTTTAAATATATCGAATATATCTGTCCGCTGACTTTCATATACTCTGCCATTCTCGGCGGCGCTTTTATAAAATCAATTTCAAGCGTCGGGTCCGAACGCAGAGCGTTAAAGTCGTCCGATTTGCCGGAAAATGCTCTGCCGAACAGAGCTTTTTTCCGCTCTCTGTTTACTTCGTTTACCCTTTGTATCGCTTCAAACAGCCTCGCCCTGCCTGATATACCGTATGATTTAAGAGAAGGCGAAACGGCAAGGCATATCGTCTTTGCCGTGCGGCTCTCGTCCGCAACTACGAGATTGGTCGTAAGAGGATTACGCCCACGTGCGACGCACTCGACGGAAGCGTAAAAAGACTTTAAGTCTATTGCAATATATATTTTATTTCCGTCGTCTGTCATATGCCCACCGTTTTTTATTGCAATTATTAAAAGATATGCCCTAAAATACTCTTATGTTGAAATTATACCACATTTACCTGCAACTGTCAACTGATTTCAGGGCAGCCGGTACGAAAAGACAGTAAACGGCATAGTACATAAGTACTGTTTAATGGGTTCGACTATAACCGCAGAGACGATTTATTACGGAAATACAACAACCTACAGTTGCTGCGTTACCCTCTTACAAAAAAGCAACCAATCAAAAAAAAGACGATTATAAAAAACTCTATTGACAATCTCGGTTTAATGTGATACACTGTGTATCGTGATACAACGTATATCATAATGAGGAGAAATGAATGAGAGATATAAAAAAAGATGAGATAGAAATGGCTATGCGCAGGGAAAAAATGCTGGAGGTGGGTTTCCGCGTGTTTTCCGAGCGTTCCATAGAAGACGTGCCACAGATGCTTATGACGCGTTTTACGGCTTGACGCGCCGAAATATATAAGGGAAATATAATTTAAAAATTATTGATGAGTTATAGAGGAAAAGGTATGAAAAACAATGGTTTATTAACAAAAATATCCGCTGCGGTGCTTTGCGCGGCGTTGATCTGCTCGTCGATTTCTTTGACGGCGGCGGCAAACAGCAGAGTACCGATCTGGGACAACGGTACAAGCGGCTCGACCGCACCGTTCAGCGAATTTCTTACGGCGGCGGGAAACGCCGTTACCGTAAGCGGTACGAGCGTTACGCTGAACGATAATATCGAGATAGACTACGGTCTTGAAATAGACGGAAACTACTCGCTTGATTTAAACGGCTACGGTATCCTGTATACGGACGACGGATATAATTCCGTTATAACGGTCCGGCAGGGCTGCACGTTTGTTCTTAACGACAGCAGACCGTCAAACGTAAATTATTTAGAGTTTGATATAACTCAGTCACGCGCGATCCGGATCGCGGACCAGGGAGGAAACGGACGTCTGACCGTCAACGGCGGATTTATCGCCGGCGGTACGGGAAAAGCGGCGACCGGCGTTGTCTACGGTTACGTGAGATTCGGCGGCGGCGTTCTGATGGAGCCGAATGCGGGATTCATTATGAACGGCGGAACGATATGCGGCAACGGCGCTTTGCCCGAAAGACAGAATACCGGCAGATATATCTACTATGATCTGGAAGGCGCCGGAGTATATATGTACGGTTCTGATACGTTCAAAATGACCGGCGGCGAAATACGCGATAACAATACCTCCCGCTCATCCGTGAGCGTAAGCGGTACGTTTGAAATGACCGGCGGAAAAATATTCGATAATGATAATTACTATAGCGACAACTCTTTTGACGGCGTGGTTTACAGTCGGGGCAGCGTGATCAGAGTAAGCGCTCACGCCTATATATCGGGAGATTATATCAACATACAGTCAAGTAACGAACCGATAACGGTCACGGGTCGGCTTTATTCGGACGCTTATTTATGCGTTTACACGGAAAACAACGAAGACAGGACTGTTGCGTTCGGAGGCGCCGGCTACAGCGTAAGCAGCTCCGACGCGTTAAAATTTCACAGCTATTACGGAAGTGACCCCGCGGGCACTGTCATAGACGGCGGCGTAAGATTTCACGAAGTATTAAGCCCGGAAAAGCTCGTGCTTTCGCCCGACAGTATGATCTATACCGGAGATCCGGTAACTTTAGGCGTCATATACGACGGCTCCGCGCTCAATGGCAGCAGATACACGCTTACTTACGCCAAAAACGGCGCAAGCGTCGATCAGCTGAAGGAAACCGGTACTTACAGCGTGACCGTGACGGGCAGAAACCATTATTCCGGCTCCGTTACGAAGAATTTCGTGATAAATTTGCCTTACAATATGCCGGAGCCGACGTTCACGGTCACAAATTCCGGCAGTACGTTCACCGTAACGCGCAGCGTTTCGTGGAAAGCGCAGACCGTTTATTACCGCACGGTCGGCTTGTCCGCCATAGCCGGCGTTCATTTTACCGACGCGAGCGGCACGCTGACGTTTGACGTGGGCGAAACCTCAAAGACGGTCACGGTAACGGAGCTGAGTAACTTCGGCACGGTTTTCAAATACCAGAGCGGCACCTCGCGTACATACCGCTTCGAGGTGCTTGACGAGGGCGGCTTCCGGCTTGCGTACAAAAATAAATCGGTAAGCTGCGGGAGCAGTACAAGCGTTGTGGCTTCGGATTTTGAAGTAAAGAACGTGACCGTGTTTACGGACACGGTCAGCGTCACGGACGGAGGCTACGACCAGGCGTATCACGACGTTCCCGTGTCATCCGGCTATTTCGGCGCCTACGCCGCAAAGGAATATCTTACCGCCACGGGCGCGCAGCTCAGAATGACCGTTTCCTTTAACGCGAGAGAAAAGGACGACGGATATCAGTATATACAGATATACGCAAACGATACGACGCACGTAGACACGGGCGCGAAAGACGGCGATCCCGGCACTCTTGAATATTCGTATTATATGGCGGGCTTTACGATAGACGGCAACGTGTCAAGCACGTATTATCCGTACGTTTTCCCGCTTACGTCAAAAGGTAATGCCTGCGGCTCCCAGACGCATCCGTGGAGCGGAAACGAAAAAGGCAACCTTGAGCAGCAGTATTTCAAGTCCGGGCAACGCGCTTCTGACGGGCGGCTTATAATTCCGACAAACTTAAACTCCCTGCGCATACGCTTCGACGCCTCGGGCAACATCAATGACACGTGGTACGTAAAAGACGCATACGCCAATATACAGGCAATAGATACGGCGGCGCCGACGCTTTACAACAACACCACGTCGTATATCACCATATCCTCCGGTCCTTATATGACAGGCAATACGGTATACGTATCCGTTCCGTTCTCGGAGATAGTCGCCGTCACCGGCACGCCGTCTCTGAGCACGACGTGGGGCACGCTCAGTTACATTTCCGGCAGCGGCTCAAACGTACTTACGTTTGCCGGCTTGATCAGCGCATCGGTCGGTACGACGCTGCGGCTGAAGTCGATAAGCGGCACGGTAAAGGATCTTTCCGGAAACCAGTTTACCGCATACAGCGCCGTATCAAAGAGATATTCCCTTGCGGTCGCGGAAAGCTTCGCTTTCCCGGTAGTGTACGACCTTGACGGCGGTTCTCTGCCATCCGGTCAGTCAAATCCCGGTACTTACACGTTTACGGATACGTTCACGCTCGCGACCCCGGTAAAGGACGGTCACATTTTCGCGGGTTGGGTCGGAACGGACCTCGCCGAAAGAACGTATACGGTAACGGTCCCCGCAGGTGAGCATAAAAACCGTTATTACAAAGCTGAGTGGAGACCCGTGATATCGTTCGTTGATTACGACGGAACGGAGCTTGCCTCGTATGACTTTGAAATAAACGACGTCCCGGAATATACCGGCGAGACGCCCACACGCGCCGACGACGTCACGGCTGGCGAGACGGTCACGTACGCTTTCGCGGGCTGGTCAGACGGCGTAAGCGAATACAGAGCCCTTCCCGCGGTGACCGGTCCCGTTACCTATACCGCGACATACGATCTCTCTCATTATTATCTCATAACTTTTGAAAACCATGACGGCACG
>JAFSYU010000025.1 GCA_017443595.1 Clostridia bacterium | reverse complement strand
TTCTTTCTCTTTTCTGTTGTTCAATTTTCAAGGACCAAGCTCGCCGTCTTTTGTCGACAGCTTTTCTACTATACCACAAAGTTTTCTGTTTGTCAAGTACTTTTCAAAAAGTTTTTTGATTTTTTTCTCACTTTTTTTCCACAGACCTCAGCGTCACCGCTTCCGTCCTTTACCTGACTCTTTATTCCCTGCGGTCTTTCCCGCCCCTTTCCAAGCGCAGCTTTCACCCTGCTCTCCACCGGAGCGCCTGTCTAATATATCACTTTTTATTTCCTTTGTCAACCGGTTTTTCTTATTATTTAATGCTTTTTTACACTGTCCCGGGGGTGTCTTCTATATATTGTTTTATTCCGCTCTTGCGGACAAAGATGTAGCATATCTGCGATAGAAATTTTCGTACTCCCCGTTATCAAGAGCTTCTCTGATCCTGCTCATCAGCTCGTTATAGAAATAAAGGTTGTGCATGACCGCCAAACGCATACCGAGCATCTCTTTTGATTTCAGCAAATGCCTTATGTAGCCTTTTGAGTAGTTTCTGCACGTCGGGCAGCCGCAGCTCTTGCTTATAGGCTCGCTGTCGCGCTCGTATTTCTTATTATTTAAGTTGACCGTACCCTCCCAGGTGAACAGGAAACCATGTCTGGCGTTCCTCGACGGCATCACGCAGTCAAAGAAATCTATTCCGCGGTAAACGCCTTCTATTATATTCTCCGGCGTGCCGACGCCCATGAGGTAGCGCGGCTTGTCCTGCGGAGCGAACGGCAGAACGTGATCGAGCACGTCGTACATGACCTCCGTCGGCTCGCCTACCGCGAGACCGCCTACGGCGCAGCCGTCAACGTCAAGCTCCGCGATCTGCTTCATGTGCTCGATACGCAGGTCGTTATACGTCGCGCCCTGATTTATGGCAAACAGCATCTGATGCGGATTTATCGTATCCGGCAGGGAATTCAGCCGCTTCATCTCCGCTATGCAGCGCAGAAGCCAGCGCTGCGTGCGCTCCATTGACGCTTTGGCGTACGAATACTCCGCGGGATTTTCCACGCACTCGTCAAACGCCATGGCGATAGTCGACGCGAGGTTCGACTGAATACGCATCGACTCCTCAGGCCCCATGAAAATGCGCTTGCCGTCTATATGCGAGGCGAATTTAACGCCTTCTTCCGTGATTTTGCGCAAAGGTGCTAACGAAAACACCTGAAATCCGCCGCTGTCCGTCAGAACGGGGCGGTCCCAGTTGAAGAATTTGCGTATACCGCCCATATCGCGTATCACGTCGTCACCCGGGCGGATGTGAAGGTGGTAAGTGTTTGACAGCTCTATCTGACAGCCGAGGTCGTACAGATCCATCGTCGACACCGCGCCTTTAATGGCGGCGGACGTGCCGACGTTCATAAACACGGGCGTTTGTGCCGTCCCGTGATCTGAGATAAAAATACCGCGCCTCGCGCGGCCTTCGGTTTTTATTACCTGAAACATAATATTTCCTCTTTAGGAAAATCGTTTATTATCGTAGGGGAGGGGTTTACCTCCCGTCCTGTAGGGGCGAGCATTGCTCGTCCGCTCTCAAAAGCCCCGATACTTCGGGGGGACGGCGGGGGTATGGGGGTGGATAGGGGGGCGACCGGGGTTCCCCGAAAACGAGGTACGAGGTTTCGGGGGTTCACGGGCGGGGGAACCCCCAAACGCGCGAAGCGCACGATTCGTCGCGAAGCGACACCTTTTTTATTCTTTATTATTTATTCTTTCGTCCGTTATTATGTGCTTCACCGCTTCGCACGGATCATAAAGCTCCGTTTTGAAAAATACGGGATATATCGTTTTATCGGTATCAAACGGGATCCATTCAAACGTCTCGGCAAGTCCGTCGCTCGTGACTGACTCTCCGTGCGGTTCAAAATCAGACGGCGTTTTCATATAATAATAAAAACATATTTCATATATTTCGCGCCCTGTATTATCGCCCATGTCGCCGTAAAAGTAGTTTTCGCTTATAAATCCGAGCCGGTCTATCGTAAGCTTCACGCCGAGCTCCTCGTAAACCTCGCGAATTATCGCCTTCTCCGACGTCTCGCCGATTTTTATACGTCCGCCGACGGAATAGTAATAATCGTCCCTTTGGTTTTTAACCATCAGGACTTTGTTGTCTTTCGTTATGACGGCGCCGACACGCAGATTTACCACGCTTTCGTCAACTCTTACGGTAATATCGCTGTTCATTTTTGTTCCTTTAAACGGGAGGGGCAACCCCTCCCCTACGGTCATTTTTCAAATCTTTTTACGGATACGACTTTATGCTTCTCCGTGTCGTACTCGAATATCGCGCCGTGAAGCGTTACGTGATTTTCGGAAAAATCAAATTTCACGGGCAGGTGCATCGTCATCTTTTCTATTATATTTTCCTTTTTAATGCCGAGCACGGAATCGTCCGGTCCGCACATGCCGAGATCCGTTATATATCCGGAGCCTTTGGGCATTATGCGCTCGTCAGCGGTCTGTACGTGCGTATGCGTTCCGAAAATTATATCTATCCTGCCGTCAAAATAGTGCGACATGGCTATTTTTTCGCTCGTCGCCTCCGCGTGTATATCAAGCACGGAAATATCGTACTTGCCGGCGGCGGCTTTCAGCATTTTATCGACCGTACGGAACGGACAGGCGAGCGGCTCGAGATATACCACACCGAGTACGTTCATAACGAGTATGTTAAGTCCTTTTTCCGGCAGGATGGTATATCCCATGCCGGAAACCTCCGACGGAAAATTACCCGGACGGACGATATTCTTCGTCTCATCCAGGTATTCCCGTATTTCTCTTCTTTTAAACGTGTGGTTTCCGAGCGTTATACAGTCAACACCGTATTTTATCAGCTCGTTTGCCGTGTGTATGTCGATACCGTTTGACGCGGCGGCGTTCTCGCCGTTGCAGACCACGAAATCTATCTCGTATTCGCGGCGTATATCGTATAACTCTTCGGTCAGGCGTTTGACGGCTTTGCCGCCGGTAACGTCCCCTAACGCAAGGATCTTAAAAATCATTTTTAATAATACAGCGTAAGCTCGGCGTTGTTGTAGTAATGCTTGAGGATAAATTCAAAGTCTTTGCCCTGCTCCGCGTATATGCCGGCGCCGTACTGGCTCAAGCCCACGCCGTGACCCCAGCCGTACACTTCAAACGTGAATTTTCCGGTGCTCTTATCGTAAGATACCTTGAAATTGTTTGAAGATAACTCAAATAATCCTTTGCACGTCTGTCCTGACAGGCTGGCGCTGCCGATCTGCAGAGTCTTGACCCTGCCGTTGCTGTTCAGCGTTATCTTCATCCAGTCAGCCGGATCAGCCGGGAATTCCGCGTTTTTGTTTATGCTGAGCACAAGTTTTTTGACTTCAGCCGCCGTGAAAACTTCCGTTGAATAAACGTATGACGTATCGAGCGTTTCCGGTGTGGTCGCGCCTACGAGGCAGGGATTCGATCCGCCCCATACGTTTGCCATTGAATCGGTCCTGCCGTATGAAGAAGCGTGATAAACGGCTTCTATCGGTTTTCCGTTATACGTAAGAACAAGTCCTGACGTTTCTAAAACGGCGCGTTTTATTTTTTCGTATATCCTGTCAACGTAATCTTTGCTTGACCAGGATTTGAGCGCGGATTCATATGAAAGATAAGCCTGGCAGTGTCCGGAATTCGTGCAGACGTCGGCGCCTCTGGATCCGTGCGCGGACGAATGATAGTAAGAATCGGACATAGCTTTGTAGATCGTGAACGTACGGCTTGCCACCGCCTGTGCTTTGAGCGCTTCAATATCGAATTTTACGGGCATTTCCGCGGCTATAACGCCTACGAGATAATCTCCCATAAGCATATCTGTGTAATTGCCTGTAGATTTATTA
This sequence comes from Clostridia bacterium, assembly GCA_017443595.1. GTDB lineage: Bacteria > Bacillota > Clostridia > Oscillospirales > CAG-272 > UBA1248. Next base: position 9,196 of record JAFSYU010000025.1, on the reverse strand, counting down.
TATACCTTTATATAAGTAGCGTCGCAGCCGAGGTATTTGCCGGTGCCGTTTATCTCATATTTGCTGTTGGTCGGACCGGCTTCCGTCTCATCTTCCGTATATACGGTTACGGATTCGTAGATCGGATCGTCCTCCGGCTCTGCCGTAGTTTCCGGCGCTTTTGTCACGACAGGCTCAGTTTCGGGAGCTTTTGTCACAGGGGGCTCGGTCTCCGGCGCTTTTGTGACGGCAGGCTCCGTTTCCGGCGCTTTTGTGACGGCGGGTTCCGTCTCCGGCTCTGTCTCGGGCTCTTCTTCGGATTCATCCTCCATCAAAGGGCCGAGAACGCGTTCCTCTTCCTCGTTCCATTCACTGTCGAACGCAGGGCTGTAATATATATATCTGTCGACCGCAGTCTTGTTCTGCGGCTTTTCGGTATATACCTTTACGGTCTTTTCCGTTTCCTCGGCGGGTTCCGCCTCGGTCGCAAGCGACGGGTCGTCTTCCGTTCCCGTTTCGTCCTCTGATCCGGCGTCCTCCGGCTCGGTTACTGTCTGAGAGTTTGTTTCTTCCGGCTCGGGGATACCGCCTGTCGCTTTTTGGTATGTAATCGACATAACGCACGGTATTATTATCGCCGCCGCGAGAAGCACTCCGCATAATGATATGATTATCTTTTTCAAAACTAAATTCCTTTTCTGTGTCGCTGTTTGGTGTTTTTTTGCCCGGCTGCGCTCAGCTGAGCTCCCACACTATCTTATTTTCCTTGAAAGTACCCTCGTATGAACGTCCGGACACCCAGAAATAAATGCCGTGACCGTCCATCATGTTGTTTTTGAACTCTCCTATATAATATTCACCGTTCTGCCAGGTGTATTTGCCTGTGCCTTCCCTGACGTCCGCGGAAAATTGTCCCTCGTATTTGTCGCCGTTTGCGAAAACGAACGTTCCTTCGCCTTCTTTTACGTCGTTACAGAAGCCTCCGGTGTAGCTTGAGCCGTCAGCCCATCTGTACGTGCCCTCGCCGTGCTTCATATCTTCTTTATATCCGCCTTCATAAACGGAGCCGTCAGCCCAGGTGTATTTGCCGTTGCCGTCGCGCTTGCCGTTTTTCATGAAGCCTTCGTACTTATCTCCGACGGACGGACCGTAAACGTACGTTCCGTATCCCGTCATCTCGCCCTCGCAGAAATCGCCTTCGTAATATTCCCGGTTCGTTTCCGCCGTGCCTATGGTCAGCTTGCCCTTACCGTGAGGAAGAAGCTCTTTTGTTTCTCCGACGTAGACCGAGCCGTCCGAATACTCTATCGTATTGTTTTCAAGGTCTATCTGAGCCTTTTCGCCGTTTGCAAAATACACGGTGCCGTTGCTCGGAAGTCCGTCTTTGCCCACTTTTCCGAAGAATTTAGTCTCTCCGTCCGGGCTTTTATATCTTATTATCCTGTATCCCGATAAAAAAACCGACAGATACGCCGCCGCGACGAAAATCACGACGAGAATAAATACTATGATTACGGCTTTTACAGCCTTGTTAGCTTTTCTTTCCTTGACCTTCACTTTTTTCTCCGTCCGTTTTCAGTTTACCGGCGCCTGTTATATATTATTACGCAAAAGCCGCCGATATTACTGCAGACCTGTCCAGTTTTTGAATAATTCCACTATGTCCGGAACGATCAAAAGCGACACCGCCGCCACGATCAGAAACAAAAGTATGCCGAACAGCGCGGAAAACACGCTTGTGCCGCGTTTTGAGAATATATTATCCGCCCTAAACGAAAGCTCTTCCGGGATGTAGTAGCCGGACTGCGTAAGCAAAAGCTTTTTTGCGCGCCTTTTTTCCTTAGGCGGAAGATCTTCCGGATCCGTCGCGCCTTCCGGCAAAACGGAGCGCAGCACGCAGGCGTACGTCCTGCCGTTTTTTATGGCGGTCTTTACAAACACGTTGTTGCCGAATTTTGTCGTGTCGAGCCTTATCGCCGTGTTTTCGTCGCACGCGCCGCTTGAGCGCAGGAACCTGATGAACGAGCCCAAAACGTGTTTATGGTACAGCGATATCGCGGCGGCCGCCACCACGCCTATGAACAGGCATATTATGATAACGGGCACGCTTTTTGCGAAATCCGGACTATAATCATTATTAAACAGCTCGCTAAGCATACGATCTCCTCCGCGGCGCACGGAAAACACAACATCGGGATATTTTGCCCGAAGTTTTTACAACATATGGTAATATTGGCTGTTTTTGCCGCTTTTTACCATACCTTGTTGCCGCTATTATAACCTTAATATATATATCTGGCTTTATTTTTTTGTGAACTGACGTTTAAATTTGGCAAAAAAACGACGTTAAAAATCAAAAACGTCGTCTCCGCATATGCGTTTTATAAGCGCTTCAAGGTCGTCGCTGTCCGTGTACGTTATCTCCAGCGTGTGCTTTTTGCCCTTGTTTACCGTCACTTTTCTGCCAAGGATGGAGAACATCCGTTCGGATAACGCCCTGTCGTAACTTTGCTTCTGCGGATCTTCGATCACCGGTTTTTTCGGCGTTTTCAACTTCTTTACAAGCAGTTCCGTCGCTCTGACGCTCAAATCGTTCTTTATTATCTCCTCAGCCGCCGTTTTTATCAGCTCCCCGTCGCCGAGCCCTGCCAGCACCTTGGCGTGACCGTCAGAGAGTTTCCCTTCGGAAACGTATTTTTTGACCTTTTCCGGCAGCTCAAGCAGGCGCAGCGCGTTTGCAACGGAAGAACGCGGCTTTCCGATGCGTTCGGCAAGCTGCTGCTGTGACAGGGAAAAGTCTTCCGTCAGCGTTTTATACGCTTCAGCTATTTCTATCGGGTTCAGATCGGTGCGCTGAAGATTCTCAACAAGCGCGACCTCCGCCGCCTCCGCGGACGACAGATCCGTGATTATAACGGGAACTTCGGTAAGTCCCGCCAGTTTTGCGGCTCTGTACCTGCGTTCACCCGCGACTATGACAAAAAATCCGTCTCCCGCCGCTCTTACTATGATAGGCTGCAGGATGCCGTGTATCTTTACGGATTCCGCCAGCTCTTCAATGGCGTTTTCGTCAAACTGTTTTCTCGGCTGACCTTTATTGGCTTCAATGTCAGTTATGGGCAGTACGGATATGCCGCTGTCCTCTCTTGCGTTTGATTCAAACAGCGCGTCAAGTCCGCGCCCCAGACCTCTTTTCTTTGCGCTCATAGACACCTCACGAATTTAATATAATATATAGAATAATATATATAATGGATTTTGAAAAAATCGGAATTAAGAATTCTTAATCATTCTTGTTCCACGTGGAACAATATCAAATACGGGCAGCCGGGACGTCACCCCCGACTGTTACGCCCCGAAAGGACATATCGCATACCGTCAGGTACATAACGCGCCGGCGGGCATATCGCGTTCCACCGGACTTCTGCGCTCTTTGTTCCACGTGGAACATCATATCCCCGTGCGCTTGATTATCTCGTCGCACACTTCGTTATACGCTTCCGCGCCTTTTCCGCGCTTCTCGTAATACTGTATCGGCTCTCCGAAGCCCGGAGCCTCGGATATTTTCACGCTTCTCGGTATAAGCGTTGAAAACAGCTTGTCCGAATAATACTTTTTCAGCTCCGCCGCAACTTCCTGCGATAGGTTAAGCCTGCCGTTATACATCGTTATAAGTATCCCGGTAAGCTGAAGCGCCGGATTGTATCTTCTTTTTACCTCTTTTACCGTCATAAGAAGCTGTGTAAGTCCTTCAAGCGAGAAATACTCGCACAGCATGGGCACTATCACGCCGTCGCTTGACGCAAGCGCGTTTACGGTTATAAGTCCGAGTGACGGCGGACAGTCTATGATTATAAGATCAAAGCCGTCTTTTACCGGCGCAAGCGCCTTTTTCAGCCTTGCTTCGCGGTTTTCGGAATCAACAAGCTCAAATTCCGCGCCCGCGAGACTTATATTTGACGGCATTATGTAAAGATTCTCAAATCCCGTAGGCACTATCGCCGCCGGGGCGTCGCAGCGGGAGATCAGCACGTCGTAAGTGGATCTCGTTATGCTTTTTTTGTTTATCCCCACGCCGCTTGTCGTGTTGCCCTGCGGATCGCAGTCTATAAGAAGGACTTTTCTGCCTTTGAGCGCCACGCCCGCGGCAACGTTTATTGCGGAAGTGGACTTGCCCACGCCGCCTTTCTGGTTTGCAAAAGATATTATAACGCTCATTTGATTTCCGCCCCTTCTGTTTTTGCCGCGGTTTTCGCGGCTTTTTTCTTTTTAACGGGTACGGTAAGGCTGAAAGCGAGCGAATCTATGGGTCTTGCAAACTCGTTCATTATAAGCACCGCCGGATACGCGCCGTCGTAAAACAGCCCTGAATACCGCAGAAGCATGGTAAGAACGCCGCATCCCACGCCGTAAATGATCTGTCCGAGAGTCGTGCACGGAGACGTCGTATGATCCGTCGCCATGAAGACCGCCGCAAACAGCACTCCGCCGGAGATCAGCGAATAAAGCGCAAAAGTCGTTGCATCCACGTCTATTTTCGGGAAAACGTAGGAAATCACAGCCACCGTAAGCAAATATGCGACCGGGATCTTGTACGAGATGACTTTTCGTATCATCAGAAACGCGGCGCCGGCTATTATCAGAACAGCCGATACTTCGCCTATCGTGCCGCCGGTCCTGCCGAAAAACGACTCAAACAGCGTCTCGGAGGGAAAACGTCCCGCCGTAAGCGCCGCCATGGGCGATTCCGCCGCAAGTTCCGCCCCGACGTTTTCAAAAATCGGCAGTTTTGTGAGCGGCGCGGTGTAAATTATCAGTTTGCCGAACACGAGAGTGAGTACGGTATGCGCGAAAAGCGCCGGATTCAGCAGATTTCTGCCCGTTCCGCCGAAAAGCTGCTTGATTCCTATAGCCAGAACTCCGCCTGCGAGCGGTATCCACAGCGGAACGGCCGCCGGAAGCGTCATTGCGAGCATCAGACCGGTAACTACCGCCGTAAGATCGCTTATTTTCGGCTTTTTATATATCGCAAGCGTCAGAAGCGTCTCCGTACCGAGCGCAGAGGCGACGCTTACTGCCGTTACGACAAGCACTCTCACACCGAAAAGGTATACAGCCCAGATCATGATCGGTATCAAAGCCGCAATAACGTGCAGCATTATGCCCGTTACCGAGCAGGAACCGCTTATAAACGGCCCTCTTACGCCGCGTTTTACGGGCGTTGTGTCTCTTTTAAACAGATTCTTCAGGTTCAATTTCAGGTTCGGTTTCATTTTTGTCTCTCTTAGGCATTACTTTTTTGTGTTTTGCCGTACGTATCAGCTTTTTTATGGGTATATACGCGGGGCATACGTAGTCGCAGCAGCCGCATTCACAGCAGGCGTTCGCGCCGAATTCCGCGCATTTTGCGTATCTTTTCTGTTTTGAAAGCTCCGCTATGCGGAAAGGCATTATCCTTGACGGACAGACGCTTACGCATTTTCCGCACCGTGTACATTGCGTCATCTGCGGGATCGGCCGTCCTTCGCCGGCGTATATCACCGTTATCGCGGAAGTGTCCGCTTTTACCGGCTCATCCAGCTTTTTGAACGTTTTTCCGCGCAAAGGCCCGCCGGATATTATTTTTACGGCTGTTTCCGGCCGTATATCGCAGAAATCAAGCAGCTCCGACACGGGCGTTCCTATGGGACAAAGCAGGTTTTCCGTATCCACCGTAACCACTCTTTCACAGTAGGGCACGCCGTAGACGACCGCGCGGTACACCGCCGCCGCCGTTTCAGCGTCAAAAACGACGCATCCGGAGCGTTCCGGAGACTCCGCGTCTGACAGCTGCGTGCCGTTTAACGCGAAAATCAGCGCAACTTCCTCGTCCTGAGGGTATTTATGCTTTGTTTTACGGACGGAAAACAGGCGGTTTTTCCTGATTTTTTCAGTCAAAAGCCCGATCATCTGCCCGTTATCGCGTTCTATCGCTATATCGCAGGTGCGTATATCCACCGCGCGCATAAGGAGCTTCGCGCCGTTCAGCACCGCGTCGATATCTTCCGTGATAAGCGCCTTGCGGCTGCTTACGCCGGGTTCGCTTTCACAGAAGTTAAGTATGAATCTTTTTGTTTTTCCCTGCGAAGCAAGCAGCCTTTTGTAAGCAAAACCGTGGCTTCCGCGGCACGGGATGGCGGAATTTTTTACTGTTTCCACTATTTTCTGCGGGTCAAGATCGGCAAGAGTGCCTTCATAGCCCTTTATTTCCGCCTTTTTCTGTTCTTCCGACGACGTTATCACCATACCGACGGGAATTCCGTCCGCGTTTTTTAAAATGCTTCTGACGCTGCCCGCGATCCCGCTGTAAACGGGTATTTTATCCTCGCCCGCGGTCTGTTCGCCTATGCACTGATAGACGCTTACCGGGTCGTTTTGCGACAAAAACGGCGTAAAAACCGTGTTTTTATCGCCCGAAAAATCAAAAACCGTAAAAGCAGGCGTAGGCAGCGCGATTATTCTGTTCAAAGAAGCTCTGCCGGATCTTTGAAGATCAAGCCCGCCCGTAAAAGTGAAAGCCATTTGTTCTGACCGTCCGTTCCGTTTTTTAGACAATATTTCATTATATATTATATCATTCAACATTTGTAAATACAATAATTGGCGCTTATGTTTTTATAAATATTTTATAAATAATTTTTACTAATTGACGTATTTTTTACCTTAAACGATCTTTTTTATGCGGAATTTCTTATAAACTATTGCAATTTTATTTTTTATCTGCTATAATGACCTTATAAATATACCGGAGGATGATCATGTTTCGTATAGGTGTTGATCTCGGCGGTACTAAAATAGCCGCCGCCCTTGTTGACGAAAACGACATCATAAAGGACAGGTTGACAGCAGCCACGCTTCCGGAGCGCGGAAACGACGCCGTATCGGCGGAGATAGCTTCTTTGGCAAAGAGACTTTGCGAAAAAAACGGTATAAAAAACACAGCTGAAGACGTGTTTCTCGGCATCGCCGCTCCCGGCGCCATAAACAGCGATACGGGATGTATTGAACGCGCCCACAATCTTATGATGGAATCGTATCCCATCGTGGATAAAGTGCGCGGATACACGGGGATCAAACACATTGCCATAGAAAACGACGCAAACGCCGCGGCTTTGGGAGAAGCCGTCGCGGGTGCGGCAAAAGGTACCGCTTGTTCCGTGCTGATAACGCTCGGCACCGGCGTCGGCGGAGGCCTTGTAATTGACGGAAAGGTCTTTTCAGGCTTCAATCACACCGGCGGTGAGTTCGGTCACATGGTTATCCAGGTCAACGGCAGGCCCTGCAACTGCGGCAGACGCGGCTGCTGGGAAGCTTACAGCTCCGCAACGGCGCTCGTCGCAAGGACTAAGGAAGCAATGGCGGCGGATCCCGGCTCGGAAATGCACAAAGTCGCACAAGAGCTTGGAAAAGTCAACGGAAAAGTCGCTTTTATCGCGTCAAGAAGAGGCGACAAAAGCGGTACGCAGGTGGTCGACGAATACGTCACGTACCTTGCCTGCGGTCTTGTAAACGTCATAAATCTGCTACAGCCGGAGGTTTTGAGCCTTGGCGGCGGCATCTCCAACGAGGGAGACGGTCTTATGATCCCGCTGCAGAAAAAAATAGATGAAGAGGTTTTCATCCGCGGCATAGGCAGATCTACGGACATCAGGATAGCAAAACTCGGAAACGACGCCGGACTTATCGGCGCGGCACATTTGATTTGAGGTGACATCATCATGTTAAAGCAGAAAAAATACTTTATTCCGTTAATCATTATATACGTTATTCTTATATCGGTGCTTGTAATGACGGCGATCAATCCCGGGATCGATTACAGTATCTCGGATTTTATGACGTCGGGCGGCGCCGTAACGTTTACGATAGGCAATACGCTTGAAATCTGGGCGGAGCCCGTTCCGCTTCTGCCGATATGCTTTATTCTCGCCATGTGCGCGGTATACTGTATACGCATTAAAGAAAAAGGAATACTGCCAAGACTGCTCGGGCTCGGACTTGCGGCCGGCGGCGCCATACTGTCCTGGCAGATAGTTTACAGAACGGTGAAGTATTACTGCAAATTAAGAGATATAACGCAGCCGTGGACCGTGGGCGAAGGTCCGTTTCTTTCAGACAAACTGTGGCTGAAGCTCGTCTGCGCCGTCGCCGGCGTTGGAATCATGTTCCTGTTTGTATTTATTTCTTTGAAAATAAAGCAGGATCTGATGAAGCCGCTTCAGCGTATGTTCGCTTTTATCATAATCGCGCTGCTTGCGGAGCTTGCAGTCGTTGAAGGTCTCAAGCTGATATTCGGCAGAATGAGATACAGAGAGTGGATAAACACGTTAGACGGTTACTGGCCGTGGTACAGGCTGAACGGAAAACCGGCGTCCGACGCGTTCAAATCTTTCCCGTCAGGACATACGGCAAGCGCAGCGCTGCTTCTGCCCGTGACGTTCGTGTTAAACGCTCTGGGAAAAGAAAAAGCAGCAAGATACGCGCGTATATGCACGCTTGTTTGGGTACTTATTGTTATGACTTCACGTATAATGGCGGGGGCGCACTTCCTGTCAGACGTCTGCGCCGGCGCGTTAATAACCGTGACGATAACCGCGGTGACCGGAGCGATCGTATTCAGAGACGGAAAGTTTACAAAAGAGGAAAAATAAACAGCTATAGCGGGGCGGGGGATAACTCCCGCCTTTTTTTCGCGGATTTTCTCAAAATATATCGCCGTTTTTGTATATATTTTGTGTCAAAAACACTATATATAGTTTTGCGCAAAATTTTTTGACTTTTTTTCAAAAAGGTGTTGACAATTAAGAAAATCTATGATATAATACCCACCGTCGCACGATGAGGCCCGGTAATGGGAGCATAGCTCAGCTGGGAGAGCACTTGCCTTACAAGCAAGGGGTCACAGGTTCGAGCCCTGTTGTTCCCACCAAGCCCATTATACACGGCCCAGTAGTTCAGTTGGTTAGAACGCTAGCCTGTCACGCTAGAGGTCAGGGGTTCGAGCCCCCTCTGGGTCGCCAAATTTGCCTCTGTAGCTCAGTTGGAAGAGCAGGGGACTGAAAATCCCCGTGTCAGTGGTTAGATTCCGCTCTGAGGCACCACTTATGAAATAAACAAATTCCACTTCAAAATTTTTGAGGAGGGCTTGTGCTGATGGTAAAAAAAAATACTCCACTCAAAC
>JAFSYU010000024.1 GCA_017443595.1 Clostridia bacterium | reverse complement strand
TCGATATATTTGCCTTCGTATACGGCTTTGTATTCGGCGCTGCCCGCGCACTTTGTCACAACTTCTTTATCCCAGCCTTTGAACGTGTAGGTATAAGTATTGTCCGCGTCGCGCTTCAGATTCTGCGGGACCTCAACGTCGTCGCCGTAGTGATACGTTTTGCTGCTCAGCTGCGTGTCGTCGTGATCCTTGAACGTTACGGTGTAGTCTATATAAGTTTTGGTATACTGAGCCGTATATTCCGCCGCGCCTTCACAAGTCTCGGGAATGGTCTTGCCCCAGTCCTTGAAGGTGTAGGTGTACGTATTATCCGCGGCACGCGCCGGGCCGCTCGGTACGTTGACTTTATCGCCGTAATAATAGGAGGCGCTGTTCATCACCTGCCCGTCGAAATATTTGAATGTAATTGTATAGGTAGTTTCATAACTGCGGTCATATCCGCAGGTATTGCAGTATACGTCGTTATTGTCGTCGTAAACGTGTGACGAATGATAAATAAGTTTATTTGTCATCTCATTGTTATATTTGCCGACGGAAACTTTACTCCACTGCTCTGTCGTACCGATATAATACGCGTTTTTAAGGCCGGTGCACCACGCAAACGCACCGTCTTCTATTGCAGTCAGCGTGTCAGGCATTATAACGGTCACAAGACTTTTACAGCTGTAGAACGCGTAAGTACCTATCGTTTCAACTCCGCGCATCATCGTTATTTTGGTGATCTCACCGCAGTCTCTGAAAGCATACGCGCCTATTTTCTTGACTGAGCCGGGGATAACAACGCTTCTTAAACCGGTGCAGCCGGCAAACGCGCCGGAAGCTATCTCGGTAACGCTTGACGATACTGTGTAATCAGCCAAATAATTACCGGGATATGCTAAAAGGATCGTTTTGTCTTTATTATACAGAATTCCATTATCCGAAGAATATTGTCCGTTGTGATCACTCACCGCTATGTTCTCAAGACTTACACAATCGGCAAACGCATAGTCTTCTATTTTGTTTACGTTTTTCGGTATTCTGATCCGCTGCAAACCGCTGCCGTCAAATGCACGCGAGCATATTGTCGTCAAACTGTCCGGCAATTCTAAGCTTTCCAGACTTTTGCAGTTTTTGAAAGCGTAGCTGCCGATCTCCGTAACAGGCACGGAGTTGCCGCTGAAATCTACCGTTTCAGGTATCGTCAGAGTGCCGGAAACGGAAGTATCGCATTTTGTGATAACGCAATAACTGCCGTGTTCAACGTACGTAACGCCTTCAACTTTTGCCTCCGCGCCGTCTGCCGATACGTTTACAGAAAAGATCAGCGCGGAAAGTATTGAAATGATGATAATGATACTTAAGCTTTTTTTCATTATGTATTCCTTTCCTTTAAAATACAACACGCTGTAATCATACACCGGGATAACTATACTGATAAAAACGTGAAAGTATAAATACAGGGTAACAATATTATTTAACCGCATTATTATACATAAATAATATAAAAAAGTCAACGTGTAAATAAGACAAAAAAACCCGGTCAAACCGGGTTTTTTTGTATCAAAAGATCATTCTTTATCTTTCTTTTTGTCGTCCTTCGGCGGCTCTTTCTTCTGGTAGCCTACGAATTTAACAAGCGCCATTTCCGCACCGTCTCCGCGGCGGGGTCCGAGCTTGTATATTGCGGTATAACCGCCGTTGCGGTCTGCAAAGAACGGGGCCATCTCATCAAAGAGCTTGAATACTGCGGATTCCTTTGTAAGGAATTCATATGCGGCACGGCGTGACGCAAGCGTATTCTTTTTACCTAAGGTTATCATTTTCTCGGCAAGAGGTGCTACCTCTTTTGCACGGGTAAGTGTTGTTTCAATCTGACCGTTCTCAATAAGAAGCGTTACCATGCCGCGAAGCATGAGCATTCTGTGAGCTGTAGGTCTGCCTAACTTTCTTGTGCCGGGCATTTAGATTATCCTCCTTATATTGGCTCATTCCTCGGTCTTTTTGAGACTGAGTCCGAGCTCGTTCAATTTGGCGATGACCTCTTCAAGAGACTTCTTGCCGAGGTTTCTCACCTTGATCATATCTTCTTCTGTCCTGTTTGTCAGATCCTCTACTGTGTGTATGTCGGCGCGCTTCAGACAGTTGAAGCTTCTTACCGACATGTCAAGTTCCTCAATGGTCATCTCAAGGATCTTGTCTCTCTGAGTTTCCTTGCTGTCTACCATGATCTCTGCATTCCTTGCTTCGTCAGACAAATTGACGAAGAGGTTGAGATGCTCGTTGAGAATCTTGGCAGCAAGCGACACCGCTTCCTTCGCGGATATAGTGCCGTTTGTTTCCACATTTAGCGTCAGCCTGTCATAGTCCGTAACTCCGGAATTGCCCACGCGGATGCTTTCCGGCGTGAAGTTCACGCTCTTAACGGGCGTATAGATGGAGTCGGTGTATATGACGCCGAGCTGCTGTGTCGCATTGATCTCTTTGTTTTTGTCCTGCTGGACGTAGCCTCTGCCGTGATCGAACGTGATCTCCATAAAGAAGCTCGTGTTTTCCGACAGGGTGCATATATGCAGATCGGGATTCAGTATCTCTATATCCGAATCAGGAGTTATATCGCCGGCTTTTACCTCGCAGGGACCTGTTGCGCTTATCATAACGGTCTTCTGTCCCTCGACGTACAGCTTTGCGACGATGCCCTTGACGTTCAGCACTATTTCGCAAACGTCTTCTTTAACGCCGGGTATCGTTGATATTTCATGTATAACGTCTCTGATCTTTATATATATCGGAGCAACACCGGGCAGCGAGCTCATAAGAACTCTGCGCAGTGAGTTGCCTAACGTTGTTGCATATCCTCTTTCGAGCGGTTCCACAACAAATGTACCGATACGATCGTCCCCGCTTTCAGGCAAAGAGATCTGCGGCTTTTGGATTTCTAACATATAGCGTACCTCCTAAATAACGATAAAGTAAACATTGGGTTATCTGATAGTTTACATAAAGGCGTGCTTCCGCGGCTCCCCGCCGCGCATTTTGCCGCCGGGAGGTCTTTATTACTTTGAATAAAGCTCGACGATAAGGTGCTCTTCCACCGGGAAGTCTATGTCTTCACGAATCGGAAGTCTAAGTACCTTTCCCTTGAAGGCTTCTTTATCACGCTCGAGCCACTGAGGCGTTTCCGTGATAAGCATATCCGCGTCGTTAAGTCTGGTAAATACCACCGAATTGCGGCTGGATTCCTTGACCTCTATAACGTCGTCAACGTTGACTATATAAGAGGGGATGTTCACTTTTTTGCCGTTTACGGTGAAATGACCGTGGTTGACAAGCTGACGGGCTTCACGGCGGGTAGCTGCCAAACCGAGACGGAATACTACGTTATCAAGGCGGCGCTCAATGTAGGTAAGGAGGTTTTCACCGGTCTTACCGGGCATTTTGGACACCTTGTTGTAATAAATATGGAACTGTTTTTCAAGAATACCGTAGATGAATTTGACTTTCTGCTTTTCAACGAGCTGAAGTCCGTATTCACTCTGTTTCTTCTTCATTTTATTTGCGCTGTTGCGGTTAGTTCTTTTCTTGTTGTAGCCGAGAACAGCAGGTTCAATACCGAGAGCCTTGCAGCGCTTTGCGATAGGCTGATTGTTTTTTGCCATTTTTCTCTTCCTCCTTGTTAATTATACGCGTCTTCTTTTGGGAGGACGGCAGCCGTTGTGAGGTATGGGCGTTACGTCTCTTAACCATTCGATCTGAAGACCTGCGGTCTGCAGAGCGCGTATCGCGGCTTCTTTGCCCTGTCCGGGTCCTTTGACGTAAACGTCGATCGTCTTCATGCCGTGATCAACAGCTACCTTTGCGGCTGCTTCCGCGGTCATCTGGGCTGCGTAAGGAGTCGCTTTTCTGCTGCCTTTGTATCCGAGCTCGCCGGCGGATGCCCACGAGACGGTGTTGCCGGCTCTGTCCGTGATGGTTACTATCGTGTTATTGAACGTAGAATGTACGTGTGCGGCACCGTTCGGAATATTTTTACGTTCACGGCGCTTTTTCGTAACTTTCTTACTTTTAACTACTTTTGCCATGCTTGCATTCCACTCCTTACTTCTTCTTGTTCGCAACCGTTTTGGCGCGGCCTTTTCTCGTTCTTGCGTTTGTTTTGGTCCTTTGACCTCTTACAGGCAGACCTTTTCTGTGTCTGATGCCCCTGTAGCAGCCTATTTCTGTAAGTCTCTTAATGTTGAGAGCTACTTCACGGCGCAGATCGCCTTCCACCTGATGATGGTTTTCGATCTCTTCACGGAGCTTGGAAATATCTTCCTCTGTAAGATCTTTGCATCTTGTATCGGGGTTTATACCGGTTTTTGCAAGTATTTTGTTGGACGTGGTCCTGCCTATACCGTATATATAGGTAAGTCCGATCTCAACTCTTTTTGCGTTGGGTATATCTACACCAGCTATACGTGCCATTTAATCCGTTCCTCCTGTTTTTTAACCCTGTCTCTGTTTATGCTTCGGGTTTTCGCATATGACCATTACACGGCCTTTTCTTTTGATGATCTTGCATTTTTCGCAGATCTTCTTAACGGAAGGTTTAACTTTCACTTTGTGTTACCTGTCCTTTCATAGTTATGATTTATGCTCATTTGGATCTCCAGGTGATACGTCCTTTGGAGAGGTCATAAATCGAAACCTCCACGTGGACCTTGTCACCTACCAAAACTTTGATACTGTTAAGTCTGAGTCTGCCCGATATGCTTGCGGTCACTACATGACCGTTTGTCAACCTTACTTTGAAGGTCGCGTTGGGCAAAGCCTCTATGACCTGACCGTCAAATTCGACAACATCGTCTTTTGGCAAAATCGTTCCTCCTTATTCGTAACGATGATTATATATGAAACTTATATATCGGTCTTCTGCTCTATAAACGCGGATATCTGCATATCGTCCGCGTTTATCTGTCCCTTGCCGATATATCCGTCCGGGACTTTTTCTTCGGATATGAGCAGGTGCCGTATATTCTTGCGTTTGGGCCGGGAAACCGTACGTTTTTTTCCGTCGCAGACCAAAACGTTTATTCCGTCCTGCTGACCGGTTATCACGTAGACCGTTCCCTTGTCTCTGCCGGATACCGACTGGGCTATGCGCCCGATCAGCGTTTCTTCATCCTTTGATCGCGTCTTTCCCTTGGAAAAGATCGCTTTCAACGGTCGCCAGATCTTCATACCGTACCCTTAAATCTTTGTAAGCAGCTCCGGCTCGCCTTCCGTCACGAGCACCGTGTGCTCATAGTGACTTGCAAGGCTGCCGTCTCTGGTCGTTACCAGCCAACCGTCGGGTCCGACTTTTACGTCGTATCCCCCTTCGGTTATCATCGGCTCTATGGCTATAGTCATATTCTTATACAGCCTTATGCCGTGTCCTGCCCTGCCGAAATTCGGCACCTCCGGATCTTCGTGAAGTTCGTGTCCCACGCCGTGACCGACGTACTGACGGACCACACCGTATCCGAGACCTTCAACGTATTCCTGGATCGCCGAGCCTATATCTCCGAGCCGGTTTCCCGCCACGGCTTGCGCCGCTCCGAGATAAAACGCTTTTTCGGTCGCTTCCATAAGGCGTTTAGCCTTTTCACTCACGTTGCCGCAAGCAAACGTACAGCAGCTGTCGCCGTGATAGCCGCGATAACAAGCTCCGACGTCTATACTTACGATATCTCCGTCTTTGATTATCCTGTTCTTTGACGGGATACCGTGTATCACCTCGTCGTTGATGCTTATACAGGCGCTTCCCGGAAATCCGCCGTAGCCTAAGAAGGAAGGCACCGCACCGCACTTTTCAATATGATGACGGATAATTTCGTCAATATGTTTGGTGCTGACGCCGTCCTTCACGGCTTCGCCGCCGAGATATATCGCCTCGCCGGTTATCCTTCCGGCTATACGCATCGCAGCTATAGCTTTTTCACCTTTGATTTGTATCATATATTATCTGCCGAAAGCTTTCGCTATCTGTTCTCTGACAAGTGCGCTCGTATCGTCTAAGATCTCCTGACCCTGAACTTCAACGCATTTGCCTTTGCTCTTGTAAAAGTCCTTTAACGGCTCAGTCATTTTGTGATATACGGTGAGTCTGTCGAGCACTACCTCGGGCTTGTCGTCCGCGCGTATGCTGAGATCCGATCCGCATTTATCGCACTGATCGCCGCTTTTTGAAGGCTTATACAAAATGTGGTATGATGAGCCGCAGCTGCCGCAGACGCGGCGTCCGCTCATCCTCTTGACGATATCATCGTCGGATACCTCTATTGAAATAACAAGATCTATATCCACGCCCATCCGATCAAGCGCTTCTGCCTGAGTCACGGTCCTGGGGAAGCCGTCTAAGATGAAACCGTTTTTGCAGTCATCCGCGGCAAGCCGTTCCTTGATGATGCCGATAACGACGTCATCCGGAACGAGCATTCCCTTTTCCGTGTAAGCTTTAGCTTCAAGTCCCATATCGGTACCGTTTGCTATCGCTTCTCTGATTATTGCGCCTGTGGATATCGCGGGTATGCCGTACTGCGCGGAAATAAGCTCCGCCTGAGTGCCTTTACCCGCACCGGGTGCGCCGAGAAAAATTATTCTCATGGGTAGACCCCTTATTTCCTCTTACCGCGGAATATGCCGCCGGAAGAACCGGGACGGCGATAAGTGGTAAGCTGAGCTTCAAGCTCACGCACGGTCTCAAGAGCGACACCGACAAGGATCAGTATCGAAGTACCGCCGAATGCGACTATACCAAGCGAGTTGCCCATCGTAGCGTTGACTATCAGCGGGATGATCGCCACTACGCTTAAGAACAGTGCGCCGATAAGCGTGATGCGGTTCGTAACTCTCTTGATGAAGTTCGCGGTCGGGGCGCCGGGACGAAGTCCGAGCACAAAGCCGCCGTTCTTCTTCAGGTTGTTCGATATCTCAGTAGGATCGAACGATATGGTTATATAGAAGTATGCGAACGCTATGATAAGCGCGAAGAATATCACCATATACAGCGGGCTGGTGTATGAGAACGTCTTGTTTGTAAAGACGTACCACCATTCCGAAAACTTGGTTATGGTGTATGTGCCGGTGGAGAATCCTTCCGGAGCTGTTCCGGGAGCCACGAGAGCTATCGTGGAAGGGATGGACGCTATCGACTGCGCGAATATGATAGGCATAACGCCGGACATATTCAGCTTGATAGGCAGATCCGAATCCTGACCGCCGTACATTTTTCTTCCCTGTACGCGTTTTGCGTACGATACCTTGATCCTGCGCTCAGCCTCCGTCATATGAACGATAAAGGTTATAGCCGCAAGGAAGAAGATAACTATTAAGACTGCTATCAATATGAACAGCCAGAGAGCCATCGGTTTGGCATCTTCAAGCCCGTAGCTTTCGGGATGGAGGTTTCTGACGTAGAACGTCTGTACCATTCTCGGAATACCGGATAAGATATTGATAAACAGTATGATGGATATACCGTTTCCTATGCCGAAATTGTCTATCTTTTCACCGAGCCACATGATCAGGCACGCGCCTGCGCAGTAGCACGCTATCATAACGATAGCCACAGCCCACTGATTGAGCGTTGCGTTGGAGAAAAGCGTGACGTTGATTATAGCGTTGTTCGCCTTCAGGTACTGATAGTAACCGAAAGCGGTGATAAGTGACAGACCGACCGTGATGTAACGGGTGATCTTGTCAAGCTTTCTTCTGCCTTCTTCACCGTCTTCCTTCTGCCATTCCTGCCACTTCGGTATAGCAACGCAAAGCAGCTGGACAACTATGGATGCGGTGATGTACGGAGAGATCGATAACGCAAACAGAGTTGCCTGCGAGAACGATTCACCGGCTATGAAGGTGAAGTAAGTCAAAAGCGAGTTTCCTGCGTAAGCCGTAGCCTGCTGCAGTATATCCGGTGACGCGAACGGTACCGGTATGACCGAGCCAAGGCGGTAAAGAACGATTATGAAGAGAGTAAAGAGTATTTTCTTTCTCAGATCCGGCACGTTCCACGCATCGCGCATTGTTTTAAACATTATTCAGTGACCTCGGCCTTTCCACCGGCAGCCTCGATCTTTTCCTTCGCCTGCGCGGAGAAGATCGCCGCTTCAACGGTTAAATTCTTTGTCAGCTCTCCGCCTGCAAGTACCTTAAGTCCGTCAAACGGCTTCTTTATGATACCGGCTTCAATAAGAGCTTCAAGTGTAATGACCGAACCGTTTTCAAACGCTTCAAGTCTGCCGACGTTAATTGTGGCATAATGCTTTGCAAAGTGGTTTTTGAATCCTCTTTTGGGATGACGTCTGTAAAGCGGGAACTGTCCGCCTTCAAATCCGGGTCTAACGCCGCCGCCGGATCTTGCATTCTGTCCCTTGTGACCTTTGCCTGCCGTTTTACCGTTTCCCGAGCCGGGGCCTCTGCCTTTGCGGAATCTTTCCTTTACAGAGCCTTCTGCGGGAGAAAGTTCATGGAGCTTCATTGTGTTTCCTCCTTTTACTCAAAATCTGTGTCCCATCACTCAGCCGATTCGACTTTGACGAGATGTGAGATCACGTTAATCTTGCCGTCTAAAACAGCAGTCTTTTCAGCGGTGATACTGTCACCGATCTTGCGCAGACCGAGAGAGGCGGCGGTCGCCTTCTGATTCGGTTTGCAGCCGATAAGACTCTTAACGAGTGTAACTTTAATCATTTCCGAAGTCCTCCTTATTTCTTTATCTGAGAAACTTCTTTGCCTCTCATGTCGGCAACTTCTTCGATAGTGCGAAGAGACTTCAGACCTTCAAACGTTGCTTTTACAACGTTGCCCGGGTTGTTGGAACGCAGGCACTTTGCTCTGATGTCTTTGATACCTACCATGTCTATGACCGCTCTGACGTAGCCGCCCGCGATAACTCCGGTACCTTCGGATGCCGGCTTCAGTAAAACTCTGCCCGCACCGTATTCACCGATGACCTGATGGGGTATCGTAGTTCCGTTCATGGAAACTTTGATTATATTTTTCTTTGCATCCTCAAGGCTCTTTCTTATTGCCTCGGGAACTTCAGCAGCCTTGCCCAGACCGTAGCCTACGTGACCGTTTCCGTCGCCCACTACCATGATGGCGGTGAATCTCTGGATACGTCCGCCTTTAACGGTCTTGGATACGCGGTTGATCTTGACGAGCCTTTCCTGGAGTTCAAGTGTATTGGGATTGATTTTCTGTTGTACCATATTACCCTCCTCAGAACTTCAGGCCGCCCTCACGGGCACCCTCTGCAAGTTCCTGTACACGACCGTGATAGATGTAACCGCTTCTGTCGAATACGACGTCAACGATACCTTTTCTGGCTGCTCTTTCGGCAAGCTTCTTGCCCACTTCTTTAGCGGCTGCCTTGTTGCCGCCGTTGCCCTGAAATCCGGCTTCATAAGTTGAGGCGGACACGAGCGTCGTTCCGTTTGTATCATCAATGATCTGTGCACTGATGTTGGCAAGTGAACGATATACGCAGAGACGGGGTCTTTCGGCTGTGCCGCTGATCTTGCCTCTGACTCTTTTGCGTCTTTTAAGACGCTGCTGGTTACTGTCTTTTCTCGATACCATTTCAGTCCGCTCCTTTCATTACTTACCGGTCTTCGGTGTCTTTCTGCGGATCTTTTCATCCGAATACTTGACGCCTTTGCCGTGATAGGGTTCCGGAGGACGTTTAGCCCTGATCTCCGCAGCCACCTGACCGACTTCCTGTTTGCTTATACCGGAAACGACTATCGTGTTGGGGTTCGGCACCTCAAATTTGATAGTATCGGTTTCCTCAAATTTAACGGGATGTGAGTGACCGAGTGTGAGATCAAGCGTTTTTCCGGTTTTCTGCGCTCTGTAGCCGACACCGACTATCTCAAGCGTTTTGGAGTAACCGTTGGTCACGCCGACGACCATGTTTTCAAGCAGCGCACGGGTAAGACCGTGGAGCGCTCTGTTCTCTTTTTCGTCATCGGGACGTTTTACGTGGATAACGTTGCCGTCTTTTTCAAGCGTCATGGTCGGGCAGAGGCAGCTTACGAGCGTTCCCTTGGGGCCCTTTACCGTGACTTTGTTGTTTTCTTCTATGTCTACCGTTACACCGGCGGGTATGATAACGGGCATTCTGCCTATTCTTGACATTGTGTTACCTCCTTACCATACGAAGCACAGTACCTCTCCGCCTATGTTGAGGGCTCTTGCCTGTTTATCGGTCATGATACCCTTTGAGGTGGAGACGATGGCGATACCGAGGCCGTTCATAACTCTCGGCATATCCTTGCTGTTTGCATAGATACGAAGACCGGGCTTGGAAACTCTGCGCAGACCCTGGAGTATTTTGCTCTTGTTGGGACCGTATTTAAGAGTAACTCTGATAACGCCCTGCTTGTTATCCTCTATTATCTGAACATTCTTTATATAGCCTTCATCGACAAGTATATCGGCAATGGCTTTTTTCATATTGGACGCGGGAATGTCGACCGTGTCGTGCTTTGCGTTATTTGCGTTTCTTATGCGTGTGAGCATATCCGCTATAACATCAGACATTTGCATTTTATTGCTCCTCCATTCGGCAATTTATTATTTGCTGCCGCGGGCTTTGCGCGGCCTGTCTTGCGCCGGTTAAGTTATTGCTTCCTGTCACAAGACGGAGTTTTTTGTTTGATTTTAATATCGGCTTGCTTATTACCAGCTTGCTTTCTTTACGCCGGGGATCTGTCCCTTGTAGGCAAGCTCGCGGAAGCAAATACGGCAGATACCGTATTTACGGAGATAAGCGTGAGGACGGCCGCAGATCTTGCATCTGTTGTACTCACGTGTGGAGAACTTCTGACGCTTCTGCTGCTTGTTCTTCATGGATGTTTTTGCCATAACTGCTTATCCTCCTTACTGTTTTGCAAACGGAGCGCCCATAAGAGTGAGCAGCTCTTTTGCTTCTTCGTCGGTCTGGGCGGTAGTAACGAAAACTATGTCCATACCTCTGATCTTGTCTATCTTGTCGTATTCTATTTCCGGGAATATAAGCTGTTCCTTAAGACCCAGGGAATAGTTTCCGCGGCCGTCGAAAGCGTTGGGGTTGATACCCTTGAAGTCACGAACACGGGGAAGACCGAAGTTGAACAGTCTGTCCATGAATTCGTACATCGTTTCGCCGCGCAGCGTTACTTTGACGCCTATCTTCATGCCCTCACGGAGCTTGAAGTTAGCAACGGATTTCTTTGCGTACGTGGGGACAGCCTTCTGACCGGTGATCTGGGTTATCTCGTCGATAACGTTATCAATGACCTTTGTGTTGTCCTTCGCGTCGCCGCATCCTACGTTGACCACGATCTTATCCAGCTTCGGGATCTGCATCGTGCTCTTGTAGTTGAATTTGTTCATCAGCTGAGAAGCAACTTCGTTTTTATATAAGTCTTTAAGTCTTGACATTTGACGTTACCTCCTTACAGCTTTGCTCCGCACTTTTTGCAGATGCGGGTCTTTGTGGTTACGGTCTTGCCGTTCTTTTCCTCGGTCTCGACCTTTGTGGTATAACGTACGCCCTTGCCGCATTTATCGCAGTAGAGCATTACCTTATCGGCATACAAAGCGCCTTCAACGTTAACGATCTGGCCCTGCTCGCCCTGTTTTCTGGGTCTTACGTGCTTGCTGATCATGTGAGCCTTCTCAACGAGGACTTTGCCCTCTTTTTCGGAGACTTCTATAACGTTTCCTATAACACCCTTGCTTGCGCCGGAGATAACGATGACCTTGTCACCCTTCTTTATATGAAGTTTCTTTTCCATGGTCATGCCTCCTTACAGTACCTCGGGAGCGAGGGAGAGTATCTTGAGGTAATCTTTCTCACGAAGCTCTCTTGCTACCGGACCGAATATACGGGTGCCTCTCGGCGTTTTATCTTCTTTTATGATGACTGCGGCGTTCTCGTCAAATTTGATCGTAGAACCGTCTGCGCGCTTGAGACCGTGTCTTGATCTTACGATGACAGCCTTTACGACTTCACCTTTCTTAACGGTACCGTTGGGAGCCGCTTTCTTAACGGAAGCAACTACAACGTCTCCGATATTTGCATATCTTCTGCCCGTACCGCCCAGAACACGGATGCACATTAACTCTTTTGCGCCGGTATTGTCCGCCACCTTCATCAGTGATTGCTGTTGAATCATTGTGTGAATCCTCCTTAGCGTATTTGCATCTCACAACTCGCGTTACGCGCACCATACAGCGCCATTTTTATTATGACGCCCGCGCGTAAGCAATCGTCGTACTTTGCTTATTTAGCTTTTTCTATGATTTCTACCATGCGCCATCTCTTGTCCTTGGACAACGGTCTGGTCTCGGCAACGAGTATCTTGTCGCCTACGCCGCATTCATTGTTCTCATCATGGACTTTGAGTCTGATCGTGCGCTTAATGACTTTGCCGTATTTCTGGTGCTTAACGTGCTCCTCGATAGCGATGACGACGGTTTTATCCATCTTGTCGCTGACGACAATGCCCACTCTGTTTTTTCTCAGATTTCTTTCTTCACTCATGACATATCTCCTCTCTTCCCTTAAGAGTTCTTCTCGTTCATAACGGTAAGAACACGGGCGATGTTACGCTTCGTTTCGGGAATTTTGTTCGGGTTGTCGAGTTGGTTGATCTGAAGCTGGAAGCGGAGACGGAAGAGTTCTTCTTTGAGCTCTATCAGCTTTTTATTCAGATCTTCCGAAGATAACTTTCTCAGTTCTTCTGCTTTCATGAGCTTATTCCTCCTCTGCCTTTACTTCAGTTTCTTTTTTGACGAACCTTGTCTTGATCGGGAGCTTGTGAGAAGCAAGTCTCATAGCCTCACGTGCGATATCCTCCGTAACGCCGTCCATCTCGAACATTATTCTGCCGGGTTTGACAACGGCTACCCAGTATTCGGGAGAACCTTTACCGGAACCCATACGGGTCTCAGCCGGTTTCTCGGTTACGGGCTTATCGGGGAATATCTTTATCCAGACCTGACCGCCTCTCTTTATATAACGGGTCATCGCTATACGGGCTGCCTCTATCTGGTTGCTTGTGATCCAGGCGGGTTCAAGAGCTTCAAGACCGTAGGTACCGTAAGTAACGGTATTGCCTCTCATGGCCTTGCCTTTCATTCTGCCTCTGTGAACGCGTCTGTATTTAACTCTTTTAGGCATTAACATCGCGGCGTTCCTCCTTGTTGTAAGGTTTTCTCTCGCGATCGCGGTTGTCGCGGCGGTTATCTCTGTTGTCGCGGTTATCGCGGCTGCCGCGGCGGTCTCTTCTGTCTCTGTTGTCTCTGTCGCGTCTCTGTCCGCCGGATCTGCTCTCGTTGAGAACCTCTCCGCCGTAGATCCAGACCTTAACGCCTATCTTACCGTAGGTCGTGTTAGCCTCGGAAAAGCCGTATTCGATATCGGCACGCAGAGTCTGAAGCGGTATAGTTCCTTCATGGTAGTGCTCCGTACGGGCTATTTCAGCGCCGCCGAGTCTGCCTGCGCAGGAAACTTTTATACCCTTTGCACCGAGTCTCATTGCTCTGCCTATGGCGTTCTTCATCGCACGGCGGAAGCCTATTCTGCGAACGAGCTGGTCGGCAATGCTTTCAGCAACGAGCTGAGCGTTGAGATCGGGTGATTTTACTTCAAAGATATTGATCCTTACCTCAGGAACGACTATCGCTTTGAGAGCCGCCTGCAGATCGATATCAGCTTTGTGATTCTTTATAGCGCGCTGTGTTACGGCGTGGATCATATCGTCTTTGACGATCTTCTTCACTTCCGCTTCAAGCTTCATTTTCTCGGCGCCCTTCTGGCCTATTACCATACCGGGCTTCGCGCAGTAGATTATGACCGTTACGGCGCTGTTGCTGCGCTCGATCTCTATCTTCGGCACGCCTGCGTTATAAAGTTTCTTTTTAAGGAATTCTCTGATGTGATAGTCGTTTACTATCGTATCACCGAAATCCATATCGGATACGAGCCATCTTGAATCCCATTTTTTGATAACGCCGACACGGAGACCGTGCGGATTAACTTTTTGTCCCATAATTCTTTAACTCCTCTCCGATTATTCTTTTTCCTTAAGAACGATTGTGACGTGGCTCGTTCTCTTAAGGATCCTGTCCGCGCTGCCCTTCGCTCTCGGCTGTATCCTCTTGAGCGTAGGACCGGGGCATACGAAGCATTCCGCAACGTAGAGCTTCTCGGGATCCATGTTGTAGTTATGTTCAGCATTGGCTTCCGCGCTCTTGAGCAGCTTTATAAGATACTCGCTTGCGGCTTTGCGTGTGTTCTTCAGGACACCCATTGCATAATCAACTTTTTTGCCTCTGATGAGGTCAAGGACGATGCAGACCTTGCGGGGGGATATCCTGGCGTATTTTAAATATGCTCTTGCTTCCATTTGAAGTGTTCCTCCCTATTATTTCGCTTTGTCCTTGGTACCCGCGTGACCTTTGAAGGTACGTGTGGGTGCAAACTCACCGAGCTTATGTCCGACCATGTCTTCCGTTATGAAAACGGAGACATGCTGTTTACCGTTGTGAACGGCTATCGTGTGGCCTACGAATTCGGGATATATCGTTGATGCTCTGGACCAGGTCTTGATGATCTGCTTGTTATTGGACTCATTCATCGCAACGATGCGGTTGAAGAGCTTTTCCTCAACAAACGGTCCTTTTTTCAGACTTCTTGACATTTTTGTTTCCCTCCTTCTTACTTACTGTTCCTGTGTTTTACGATGAGGCGTTCGGTCCTTGCCTTCTTGTTTCTCGTCTTATAACCGAGAGCGGGTTTGCCCCACGGTGTTACGGGAGAAGGACGGCCGATCGGTGATTTGCCTTCACCGCCGCCGTGCGGGTGATCGCACGGGTTCATAACGGAACCGCGAACAGTCGGACGCACGCCCATGTGACGTGTCTTACCGGCTTTGCCGAGCTTTATGTTCTCGTGCTCAAGATTGCCGACCTGGCCGATCATAGCCTTGCAGTTGAGACCGACTATACGGACTTCACCGCTGGGGAGTCTGATCTGCGCTACGCCGTTCTCTTTAGCCATGAGCTGAGCGGCTGTACCGGCTGATCTTACGAGCTGAGCGCCTTTGCCCGCGTAAAGCTCGATATTGTTTATGAAAGTACCTACGGGTATGTTGGCTATCGGAAGCACGTTGCCCGGTTTGATATCGGCATCGGCTGAGGAATATATCACGTCGCCGACTTTAAGGCCGAGCGGAGCTACGATATAAGCCTTCTTGCCGTCCTCATACTGGATGAGGGCGATATATGCGGTACGGTTGGGATCGTATTCTATAGCGGTAACGGTCGCTGCGCGCTCGTCTTTACGCTTGAAATCGATGATCCTGTATTTCTGTTTGTTGCCGCCGCCTTTGTGACGAACGGTGATCTTGCCGTAGCTGTTTCTGCCGGCATGTTTCTTCTTTGTGAAGATCAGGCTTTTCTCCGGGGACTTCTTTGTGATCTCCTCGAAAGACGGAGAAGTCATATGTCTTCTGCCCGGAGTTGTGGGCTTATATTTCTTAACAGACATCGTTTACCCCTCCTTACATGATACCGTCGAAGAACTCGATGGACTTGGAATCGGGCTTAAGCGTTACTACAGCCTTTTTCCAACCCTTGGTGTAACCGCTGTGTACACCGAGTCTCTTGGGTTTCTTCTTAACGTTCTGTACGTTTACTTTTGCGACCTTTACGCCGAAAACTTTTTCAACGGCGGCTGCGATCTCCGGCTTTGTTGCTTCCGGAAGTACCTCAAAGCTGTATTTTTTGTCAGCTATTTCGGTCATCGTAGCTTCTGTAACTATCGGTCTTATTAAAACATCGTATACTGTTTTCATGCGTACACCTCCGAGATCTTGACGGCGGCTTCTTTTGTTGCTATGAACGTGTCGGCGTTGATAACGTCATATACGTTGATAGTGTTGAACTGAGCGGTCTTTACGCCGGGGATGTTTGCAAAGCTCTTTATTACTTTCTCGTCTACGGTGTCAAGCACTACGAGAGCTTTCTTGCCGGCTCCGACTGCGCTGAGCATCTCAGCCATCGTCTTGGTTTTGTATGCATCTGTCGTGATAGCGTCTACTATCACAAGATCCTCGCTCTTGGCCTTTTCGGATATAGCCGAGCAAAGAGCAAGTCTTCTGACCTTCTTGTTAAGGTCTGTGCGGTAAGATCTCGGCTTCGGACCGAGAGCTACGCCGCCGTGTGTCCACTGCGGTGAACGGGTTGAACCCTGTCTGGCTCTGCCTGTTCCTTTTTGTCTCCACGGCTTTTTGCCGCCGCCGGAAACCTCTGTACGGGTAAGAGTGGACTGTGTGCCCTGTCTTTGATTGAGCAGGTATGCGCGTACTGCGGCGTGCATTACTGCAGCATTGGGTTCGACAGCGAATACGGAATCCGCAAGTTCTACTTCACCGGCTGCTTTGCCTGCCATGGTAACTACTTTGAAATTAGCCATTGTTATATCCTCCTCCCCGCTTATTTAACAGTGTTGCGAATGAACACTATGCCGCCTTTGGCACCGGGAACGGCACCCTTAACGGCGATGAGATTCTTCTCGGCGTCTACCTTGACCACCTCAAGATTGAGGACGGTCACCTGCTCCGCACCGTACTGACCTGCCATCTTCTTGTTTTTGAAGATGCGGGACGGGCTGGAGTTGGCGCCCATTGAACCGGGCTGACGGTGAACAGGTCCGACACCGTGAGTCATTCTTAATCTGTGGCAGCCCCATCTCTTTATAACGCCGGAATATCCGCGGCCCTTTGTGATGCCGGTGATATCGACTTTCTCGCCTGCCGCGAAGACGTCCGCGGTAACGATGTCGCCTGCGTTGTAGGCGCTGCAGTCTTCAAGTCTGAATTCTTTTAAGTGCTTTTTGGGAGCGGAATCCGTTTTCTTGAAGTGACCCTTTAAGGGTTTGCTTAAATGTTTGTCGGATACGTAGCCGTAACCGAGCTGAACGGCGTCATAGCCGTCGTTTTCAACGGTCTTCTTCTGAGCGACGACACAGGGGCCTGCTTCAATGACCGTTACGGGAATAACTTTTCCCGCTTCTGCGAAGATCTGCGTCATGCCGATCTTCTTTCCGATGATTCCTTTTTTCATTTTTTCCTCCATTCAATTATTGGTCGGATCTCTCCGACATGACCGAACGGTCTGCGTGCAATATATAGGAATTTTATTTATATTACACCGCAAATCATTACCTTGTTTTGTGTGCCGAATCACTTCAGCGAAGAGCTTGCGTCGATCTTTACCTCAACGCCGGCGGGAAGATCCATATTCGTTAACGCGGATAAGACCTTGTCCGAGGGATTAAGGATGTCGATCAGTCTCTTGTGAGTCCTGGTCTCGAACTGCTCACGGCTGTCCTTATATTTATGGACCGCGCGGAGTATAGTTACTATCTCACGTTCTGTGGGGAGCGGTATGGGACCGGAAATTCTTCCGCCCGCGCGCTTTGCAGCTTCCGCGATCTTTTCCGCGGCTGCGTCCGCCAGCGTGTGATCATAGCTTCTGATCTTGACTCTGATGATCTCCTTTTTTGCCACTGTTGTTTCCTCCTTTTAAATTTTGTGATTTAAAAGGGCTGTCTTGGAATTTTGCAAACACGGCTTCGGGTGTTTCCACCTCTGCCCTTATGAAAACCGGAAACCGTTCTGATGATCAAAACAAGCTCCGGGTGATAATAACATAAGCCATTTTTGCGGATTGCCGCCGGATTATGAAATGTCCGGGGAATATCCATTTTTGACCTGTCATTTCGTTATACAAAATCCTTGCGCCCGGTTTAAAATCGGACATACTCTGCGGAAAAACCCGTTATGATCAACGGCAACCTCCCGCTTCATCGCACATCAAGCCTTGCAAGTGTATCATAATAATTATTTTTTTGCAATACCTTACGCAAATTTTTATGTGAACTTTTTGTAAATTATGAGTATTTTGGCAATTTCAGAGCCGTCAGCGCACAAAATAATCCAAAAACCGGTCCGTCACCGCACTTGACATACGTTGTTTAATGTGGTAGAATATGGCAACCAAACATTACAGGAGACTAATATGGACTACAAAAGAGAATATGCCAGATGGTTATCATCGGATAAAATAAGTAACGAGTGTAAAAATGAATTAAAAGACTACGACGAGGAGAAGAAAAAACTGTATTTTCACGGTTATCTGACCTTCGGCACGGCGGGACTGCGCGGCATTATGGCGGCCGGCACAAACGCCATGAACGTATATACCGTCGCGCACGCTACACAGGGGCTGGCGTCGCTCGTCAACGCCGAGGGCAGAGCTGACGACGGCGTCGTCATTGCGTACGACAGCAGGAACAATTCCGAACTTTTCGCAAAGACCGCGGCGGAAGTGCTTTGCGGCAACGGCATAAAAACGTATCTGTTTGACGCTCTGCGTCCGACGCCGGTTTTATCCTTCGCCGTGCGGTATCTGAAATGCGCGGCAGGTATAAATATCACCGCGTCGCACAACCCCAAACAGTATAACGGCTACAAAGCCTACTGGGAGGACGGCGCGCAGATGGCACCGGCACTCGCTGACAAAGTATCCGGATATATGAGCCGCGTCGACGTACTTGACGGCATTGTAAAAATGCCGCTTGATAAGGCGCAGAATAAAGGAATATTAAAATATATAAACAAGGAAGTAGACGAGCCGTATATGGAAGCCGTCATCGCCCAGCTCGTTGACAAGAATTCAATAGCGCACGCCTCACAGCTCGGCATAGTTTACTCGCCGTTGAACGGCGCGGGATATAAAATGGTGCCTGAAATACTTTCACGCATAGGTATAAAAAATCTGCGCATAGTACCGGAGCAGGCTGAACCGGACGGAGAATTTCCGACTACTCCCTACCCCAACCCCGAATTCAAGCAGGTGTTCGAGCCGGGTATCAAAATAGCCGACGAAATAGGCTCCGATCTTATAATCGCAACCGACCCGGACGCGGACAGAATGGGAATAGCCGTAAGAACCAAAAGCGGTGAATTCGTAACGCTCACCGGCAACCAGCAGGGCGCGCTGCTTATAGAGTATATCATAAACGCCTTAAAACGCACCGGAAAATATCCTAAACATCCGTATATCATAAAGAGCTTCGTCTCAACGGAATTAGCGGCGAAAATAGCACGTGATAACGACTGCGACTGCTACGACGTCTTCACGGGATTCAAATATATAGGCGAGAAGATGAACGAAAAGGAAGACGATGAAACGGACACGCATTTTCTGCTCGGATTTGAAGAATCCTGCGGCTATCTGCGCGGCACGTACGCGCGCGACAAGGATGCGGTCGTCGCGTCGATGCTGATCTGCGAGGCGGCGGCGTATTATTCGCTGCAGGGCAAGACGTTATACGACGCGATGCAGGAGATTTACGCAAAATACGGCTTCTACCGCGAGGCGACCGACAGCGTGTATATGGAAGGCTTGGACGGACTCGACAAAATGGCGGCGCTGATGCAGAGCCTCCGCGATCAGCCGCCGAAAGAATTTGAGGGTATGAAAATAACCTCGTATATAGATTACAAGATCCCCGCACTGTACGATCTTGAAAAGGGTACGAAAACGGTGCTTGACGGCGATACGACGAACACGCTGTACTATAAACTCGGCGACGACGTGGTCGTCATCCGCCCCTCAGGCACGGAGCCGAAGATAAAATTCTACTATATGGTCTGTGAAAAGACCGCGGTCGAAGCCGACGAAAAGCTGGCAAAATTCAGGAAGATACACGGCGGAATAGTAAATAAATAAGATAAAACGGCATCGTCACGGTGCCGTTTTTGAATATTAAGCCTTCTCGGTTGGCTCGACGCGTTAAGAAAACTCCACAGTGGAAGGCAGTATAAAGAGGCTATTTTGAAAACAGCCCCTTTTTCGTTATATATTATTCCGCTTCGGTGCCGGCGTACGCGTCCCACGTTTCAAATTCGGTATCAAAGGTTTCCGGCTCCTTTTGCCCGGACGGGATCTCTGCGACTTTTGTTATATATTGCCTTCCGCCGCAAAGTGTTTCTCCGTTATTTTCATATTCATAGTTTACGTCTGCAATCACCCATAACTCGTTTCCGTCCGGAATAGCTCTCAATAATATTTCATATGAAGCGTAACTTGGATTGTATGACAGATCATATATCTGTTCTTTCAGTTTCTCTGCGTCTATTTTCACATCTTTGAACCGTTCAAACAAATTGTCACAGACTCTGGCTTTGATTTTCAGCACGTCGCCGCTGTTGTTTATTGTCACCATTATATCGTCAATACGGTATATTCCGCTGAATCTTTTTCTGAATATCATATCATATGTTGATCCGTATTGTTTTATGGATACGTCGCAGTCATCAACGGATGTTCCCGTATATTCAAGCAGCACGTTTTTTGCATAGTCAATAAACTCCTGCTGACTTGAATTTGAATTTACCGGAGGCGTAAAGCCGTCTGCTCTTTCGCCGGACAAATAATCATACGTCGCTAATCTTCCCGTAGTCTCGCCAAACGTGAACAAACCGTTATCTCCGATATACATATCATATTTTTCATCACAAATACCGAATGAAATCGTTTTCATATATAACATGGTTTGTTCGCCACCGAATATTTCTATGGTTTTTCCGCCCATATTCTGTTTTTTTGACTCATCTGCCATTCCAAGGAAATTCTTTCCAGTATAGCCTTCGGTTTTTCCATCGCCTTCGCCGCCTTCACCATTGGCGTATAAGTATATTTTGTATTCGTTATTTTCCTGTTCTTCTGTAACTGCGGAAGTTTCCGTATCTTTTCCGCCGCTCAGTACTCTGAACAGATCCACAACGTCTTTATTATTGGCAAAGCCGTCGTTATTGTAATCGTATACGTACTCGTCGCTTACTTTATTGTTGCCGGAAACGTATCTGAACAGAGCGACAACGTCCTTGTTATCTACCGCTCCGTCGCCGTTGCAGTCGCCTTTTTCCAACTCTTCCGGTTGAACCTCGACCTCATCATCCCACGGCTCCGTTCCGTACTCGATGCAGGAATCCACTACCGGCTCTACCGTACCGTCGGAGCATATGACCGTACACTGATATTTCAGTACGTATTGATTTTCCAAATATACCGTCTTTGTTGCGCTTTCCCATTGTGAGACCGTTCCGCCGTAATAAACGGTCGTAAGACGCGGGCACCCGTTAAACGCGCGATCTTCCAGCTTTGCAACGCTTGCCGGTATGTTGATACACTCCAGATTCAGCCGATAATCAAAAGCTCTTGAAGCTATTGTCGTTACGCTTCCGTCGTCAGGTATGACGCAGTCGTCTGTTCCGAATATCAGCCTCTTACTGTTTGTTTCAATAATACAGTTTCCCGACGCGTGATATTTCGGGTTATTATCCGATATGATTATGCTTTCTATCCCGTCGCTTTTTTCAAACGCTCTGTAATGTATACTCCTTACGCCGCTGCCTATCGTAACGTTTTTCAGACCGGTGCAGTTTGCAAATACTGCCTCGCTCAGGCTTGTGACTTTATCCGGTATTACTATGCTCGTAAGACTGCCGCAGAGCGCGAACGCGCCGACGTCCAGCGTTTCAAGACTGTCGGGAAGCGCCACGCTTGCAAGACTGCCGCACGTTCCGAACGCGAAGTTTTTGATTTTTTTAAGACCTTGCGGCAAATTTATGCTCTGCAAACCGCTGCAGCGCCAGAATGCCTGCTTGCCTATCTCTATCAACCCATCCGGCAGAGTCACGCTCTTTATATCCGCGCATTCGGAAAACGCGTTTTCGCCTATAGCTCTTACGGGCAGCTCCCTGCCGTCAAAATCAACGGACGAGAGTATAACTACGTTTTCGGGAACAGACTCGCCGTGTCCGCTGACGACACAGTACGAGCCGTAGTCGGTATATATAACGCCGTCTGTTTCCGATCCGACCAGTTCTTCTTTGCAGACTTCAACGTCAAACGGATATTCCCACTCCTCGATTTTGTTTCCGTCCGTCAAAGTTACGGTCACGATAAAGCGGTAAACGCCGTTTTCGGCAGTTTCCAAAAAACTGTTTATAAAGCTTTCATCTGAATAATTATGGTCTTCTCTGCCCTGCTGCCGGTAAGAAACGTATTTGACGCTGCCGTAGCTTTCGTAATATACGGACAGCGTATCGCCTCTGTTATACGCTATGGATACGGCGTAATCAACGCCGTCGGCGCCCGTTCCCGCCTCTGTGACCGGATCGCCTTCCTCCTGATACGTTACGGATCCTTTGAAGTACGATTCCGGATATATCTGATTTTTGCCGCATCTTATCATCACGTACGCCGGCGCACGTCCGAATGGCTCGCCGGTCTCTTCTTCATAACCGGTCTCATGATCTGTCATAGATGCTTCGATCTTTGAACTCAACGCGGCGTATATCGGGATACACAGCGCCACTGCCAGGATCACTGCAAAACTTGTTATAATTACCTTTTTCATACGCATATTACCTCCGTTGTTTAATGTTCCTTTCCGCTTTCACTTAATAAGGACAAAAAACAGGGCAAATAGTTTCACTTCTTTGAACAGTTTACATTTATTTAACAATGATCTCTTTCGCTTCTTCTTTACGTGTCACGGCGCACGGTTTTTGGATCCGTTATTTGATCAGTTCCGCAAATTCCGCCATTACCTCGTGTATTTTTATCTGCTGCGGGCAGACGGCTTCACAACTCTGGCAGGCTATGCACGCGGACGGCTTCTTTTCATCCGGCAGAGCCGATAACGCCATGGGCGCTATAAATCCGCCGTTGGAATTTTTAATAAATTGACTAACATTGTTATATTTAAAATAAAATATCATCCTTTCTTATATATAGGTTGTTTTGTTTCAATTAATAATTCATTTAAAACTGAGCAATTATCCGCGCCGATACAGAAACGCATCTTATATGCCCCATTAGGTAAAGGCTCTGACAACTTGAACATATATTCTTTTTGACATTGCTCGTCTTTGTGCCAAACTCGTTTTGTTGCGTCTGTAGTTGACGGCGTTTCAACGCTGACTGCGATCGTTTCATCAGAATCCGCGGAAACGATTTTCGCCGGACCGAATAAATCGTGTTTAGCGCCTGTATAATTGAAATCTTTATATATATTTGTTGTTAAAACGGAAATGTTTAAACAATATTGACCGTCAGTCTCATTTTCTTCTAATTCATATGTAAAAGAAAAACTGTCTGTACTGAATTCCGTTTTATAATCGCAGCTGTAAAGACATAAACACGTTGAAGCAGCAATCAAGCAAATCAAAATTGCTGTACTTACTTTATATTTTATAACATTCTGTATCATATGCACCTCAAATATCAAAACGTTCTGCTCATATCATTCCCGCAAACTCAGCCATTACCTCGTGTATTTTTATCTGCTGCGGGCATACCGCTTCACAACTCTGGCAGGCTATGCACGCGGACGGTTTCTTTTCATCCGGCAGAGCCGATAACGCCATGGGCGCTATAAATCCGCCGTCCGAATACTTATGCTCGTTATAAAGCTCGATAAGCCACGGTATGTCAAGCTCCATGGGGCAGTGCTCGGTGCAGTAGCGGCACGCCGTACACGGTACGGTCCCTTTGCCCGCCATTTTGTGAGCTATTTTCATTATCTCGCCGAGCTCCGCTTCGTTAAGCGGATTTTCCGTGCTGAAAGTCTCTATATTCTCTTTAAGCTGCTGCATATTCGACATTCCGGACAGTATCATCGTCACCTCCGGTATGCTCTGCAAAAATCTGAATGCAAAGCCCGCGGCAGTCTCATCAGGACGCATTTCTTTCAGCTTTGCCAGATCCTCTTCCGCTAAGTTTATGAGCTTGCCGCCGCGCACCGGCTCCATTACCCAGACGGGAATATTATACTGCTTCAAAAGCTCCAGCTTTTTGTCCGCGCGCTGGAATTTATAGTCGAACCAGTTCAGCTGTATCTGGCAGAATTCCATAAACTGCCCGTAGCTTTCAAGAAAACGTTTCAGCGTCTCGTAACTGCTGTGAACGGAAACGCCCAGGTGTTTTATCCTGCCGTTGACGCGCTGCTTCATAAGATAATCGAAAATGCCGTACTGCGGGTCAAGATACTGATTGATATTCATTTCGCAAAGGTTGTGGAAAAGATAAAAGTCAAAATACTCAGTTCTGCATTTTACAAGCTGTTTTTCAAATATTTCTTCAACTTTGTCCATGTTGGAAAGGTCGTATCCCGGGAATTTTGAGGCGAGGCGGTAGCTTTCCCGCGGGTACTCTGATAGTATCTCGCCCATAACAAGCTCTGAATTTCCCTCGTGGTAGCCCCACGCGGTATCAAAATAGTTTATCCCGTGCTCCATTGCGTAGGCGACCATTTCTTTCACCGCGTCTTTGTCGATATCCGCGTAAACACCGTTGACCGTGGGAAGGCGCATACATCCGAGCCCGAGCGCCGACAGTTTGTCTCTTTTATATTCTTTAAAAATCATAACAAGACCTCCGACGTTTATTTGTAATTATTATACCAAAAGATATCTGTGTTGTCAAGAATTTATACCGGTTAAACGATATATCTTGATTTTATGATCTGTATATAAAAAGCACGGGAGAAAACTCCGTGCTTTTTTCGTTATCATGATCTAAACCGGCACCCGCACGCCCATATGGAACACGTTTATAAGGAGCAGCAGCGCCAGACCGTAGTAGACCATCGTTGCTATCAAGTCGTTTACCGTCGTTATCATCGGACCGGATGCGACGGCGGGGTCTATGTGGATCTTGTGCAGGAACATCGGTATCGTCGTTCCCACGAGGCTCGCTATTATCATAGCGGAAAACAGCGAGAACGCGATACAGCCGGAGATCGTGAATGCGTACTGTGCCAAAGGCATATTAAGCGTTTCCGGGCGTTTGAAAGCAAGGATATAAAGTCCTACTACCACAAACGCGGTTATACCTAAGATCAGGCCGTTGCACATACCGACCCTTACTTCCTTGAATACGAGCTTTGCTTTCTGTCTGCCGCTCACGCTTTCATCCATAAGCACGCGGATCGTAACGGCAAGCGACTGCGTACCGGTGTTTCCCGCCATATCGAATACCATAGACTGGAACACGGCTATTATCGGAAGCAGCGCCACGACTTTATCTTCAAAAATACCGATAGCGGATGAAACTACAAGACCTAAAAACAGAAGCGTTATGAGCCACGGTATGCGTTTTTTGATACTCGCCTTGATCGGCTCGTTAAGATCTTCTTCCGCGGTCAAACCTGCCAACTTGGCGTAGTCTTCGCCCATCTCTTCGTCAACGACTTCAACTATATCCTGCGCAGTTATAATGCCTAAGACTTTGCCTTCCTCGGACAGGACCGGGAAAGAGTCCTCCGTATATTCACGCAGTCTTTCAAGACAGTCCGCTATATGCTCGTGGTCTCTTACGTAAGGGTACGACGTACTTATAAGCGGCTCCAGCTTGTCCTGATAACGCGCGCGTATCAGATCTTTAAGCTCAAGCGCGCCGTAAAAACGCTCGTCCTCGTCCTCAACGTAGATCGTGGATATGTTGTCGTTGTCTCCCGCCTGTTCGATAAGCGAGCTCATCGCCTGTTTGATGGTCAGATCGTTTTTTATAAGAATGAAGTTCGTCGTCATTTTACTGCCTATCTCGTCGTCGTCATACGAACGGATAAGCTGGATGTCCTGACTGGATTCCTCATCCATCAGGCTGACTATCTTTTTCTCCGTCTCGTCGTCTATTTCGTCAAGTATGTCTACAGCGTCGTCGGAGTCCATGTTTTCAAGGACTTTGGCGGCGGTGCTGACGCCCATTTCTTCAATGTACTGTTCAACGTTTTCAACGTACGCGAATATCTCGGAAAACGTCTCTGCGCCTAAAATATCGTATAAACGCTTGCGCTCCTCCGGCTCCAACTGTTCAAACGCGCCTGCAATATCGTTTTCGTGATAATTGCCGAGTTCTTCTACAAGCTCTTTATCCGGCAGATCGGAGCGGATCAGCTCGATTATCTCGTCAACGTAATTCTGCTCGGACGGAAACTCTTCTTCTTCCTCTTCTTCTTTATTCTCTTCTTCCGTTTCTTCTTTTATTTCTTCCTGTACTTCTGTTTTTTCTTCCTGTGCGGTTTCCGCCTCTTTATTTATCTCTTCTTCTTTTAATTCGTTTTCTTTTTCGTTACCCATAACAGCCTCCCGTATTACAAAATAAAATAAACCGTCGTATTTCACGACGGTATCACGGAAAACCGCAAAAAGCTATATGCTAAAAACCGCAGACAGCCGCAATATGTTTTC
Source organism: Clostridia bacterium (assembly GCA_017443595.1). Taxonomy (GTDB): domain Bacteria; phylum Bacillota; class Clostridia; order Oscillospirales; family CAG-272; genus UBA1248. The sequence goes on along the minus strand of JAFSYU010000024.1, from coordinate 11,494 downwards.
CGAAATACCGTTTTGCCTACTTCGAGGCTTACCGTCGCAACTGTCCACAGCACTCACTCCCTTTTCCTTATTTTATACAATTTTATCACATAAAAACCTCTTTGTCAAGTCAAAACGGGATAAATAATAAAGAAGAAATAAGAAATAATAAATAATAAAAATCGGTGTCGCTTACGCGACGTTTGGGGTTTACGGGCGGGGATCCCCCATTTTCGTCGGCGCAGCCGACTCCGATTTTTATTCTTTCTTCTCTATTCTTTCTTATTTATTATTTAAAAGCGGGCGAGCAATGCTTGCCCGTGTCGCTTTATTTAATAAACGAATTCACAGAACTGACCGTAATGATCTTGATAACAGCCTTTGTCATACAAAAGCCTTGCAAGTATCTCCCGCACACGCATATTCATATAACCACAGTATCCGAGATCTTCCTCTATATATGGATTTGCGTACTTTTTAACGGTGTCGTATATTGATTTATCGAGCGTCGCCGCGTTTTGCTGCAGCGTTTTATACTGATCTGTACCTTTAAAAAAATCGACGATCCCGTCGCAGAGAGCCTGCGTGTACGTCACGGCGTTGACCTTTAATCCGCCGCCGTCTCTTATACAAATTTTATGCTTTATAAGTCTGTCTATTATCCCGTTTTCCGTATCGGAAAAATCGTCTTTTCCCTCTGCGATACGCTTTAAAAGCGGCAGATTACTGCAATCCGGATAGTCGTACGCGTATCTCGCCTTTGTGAATACAACGGCGCTGCTGTTTGTCTGAAAGCCGCCCCATATTATCTTCAGATCGTTTGTCAGATTTAAGTTATTGTTGAACCATTCGCTGTTCAGTCTGCATACAACACCCTTTTGTTCAAAGCCGATAACGCCCCACGTGCCGCCGTCGCCGCGCTTGAATTCTTTATATTTACAGTATTTTGTACCGTCTTCCAGCATCTTTTCAATTTTCAGCGCAAAGAACATTTTTATATCCCCGTCGCCGTAGCCGCCGAACGTGACGCCTTTTTCTTTCGCTTTTTCCGCAGTTATACCCGCAAGCTCCCAGATATTCGCGTAATTATCCTCCGCAAATTTGCAGCAAAGCTCAAGGCACTCGTTTCTGCATTCTGTCGGCGTGATAAAGAAGCTCGTTATATATCTGTCCTTACCGACCTTTTTCAATAGCTCCGCGTTATACAGTATTTCTACCTCTTCCTCCATATACGGCACCGCTATGCCGAGCTCCATTGCAAGCTCATCCACGGTACACGGGTTGTTGTGCGCCTCGCACAGTATGTTTTTGGGTATTTTTCTGTGTATAACCTTATCGGGCAATCCGGACGTGTGATTTCCGCTGCCTATAAAGCTTATATCCTCCGGATCGTAGCTCCTTTTTCCGAATTCTCTTGCCATATTCATTCCCTCCTTCAATTTGTTTCGTGCGTCATGCAGTCTTCGCATGACAGTACCTTCGGGGATGCCGGTCTTCTCGGATATTCTCTTTATCCTTACACCGTCTATATAATAAGCGACGAGCAGAACTCTGTAATCCGCCGATATGAACGCAAGCTCGCGGCGCAAAAGCGATAACTGTTCCTTTTTGATAACGTCCTCTGTAACGTCCCGGTCGCCCGCGTATTCAAGCTCCGATATATCGGTGCTTACAAAAGTCTCGTTTCGCCTGTGTTTTCTGTCCGCCCATACGCTGTAACGGCTGCGCGCTATCCGCCACACCCACGCGGGAAAATTCTCAATAACAGTGCCTTTATTAAGCTCGATCAGAACGTTTAAGGCAATATCAGCTGACAACTCCTCCGCCTGATGAGGATCAGACGTCTTTTTCAGGCAAAAATAGAATATTTTTTCTAAGTATTCGGAAACAAATAATTCGGCTGCTTTTTTATCGCTCATTTTTTCTTACCCCCTTTCGCTTATATAGTGAGGGATCTTTCATTTTCATTCGCAAAAAAATTAAATTTTTTTCTTTATCATTTAAAACGGCGGGAGCAAGCCCCCGCCCTACGATTCGGGAGGGCAGACCCCTCCCCTACGGTTATTCTCCCGGCTTTCCGTCTATCCACAGCTGTCTTACGTGCTCATAGACCGTATCCGGTATATCGACCTCTCCGTAAGAAGTTTTCGGCAGCAGGTCGTCGCCGTGCGCTATATTTTTATTTGTACATTTTATATCGTGCCTGTACGCCTCGCGGACGGCGGGATCGTGCAGATCGGGTATCTGCATGGGTTTTCCGCCTTCAAGCACGGAACGGTACGCGAATATGCCGCATAAGCCCATGGAAACGGCGGTATAAACGTCGATAGTCCATTCGTCGCCCTCGGGTCTGCCTAAGATCTTCTGAATAAAGAAGTGCGTGGGGTAGAAGTCCGAGCCGCCGTGACCGACGTGATTTTTTGCCATCTCCCCTTCTATCTTCAGCTCCGGCGTGTAGCTTTCCCATTCTCCGCGGCAGATCTGCTCGCCCTCGCGGTAGACGTAAAGCGGCTGCGTTCCTTCAACTCTGCCGGTCTCCATACTGCCCTTCGTGCCGTAAAGCTCGTAGTTGACGCTGCCCGGCTCGCGCTTTAAGTGTCCGTGAACGCTTTTAAGCACCGCGCCGTTTTCCAGCTTCACCATCTCAAGTCCCGCGCCGAAATACGCGCCGAGCCTCTTCATCTCCTCCGGAGGCGGACATTCAAAACCGACGACGGATACGGGGCGCAGTCCCGTCATGGCCAGAAGCGGTCCGACGGAATGTGTGCAGTAATAGTTACAGTACAGATTATTTCTCCAGTGATCGCGCTCGCCGTACGTGATCTGCGGCCAGATACCGGCGCAGTCGTGTATATACTCGCCCTCTCCGTACGTGACCGTACCTATATCGCCTTTTTTGTATCTCTGCCACATCTCAAACGTGTGGAGCATATAACAGTAGTTTTCCGCGTAGGCGTAGACAAGTCCCGTTTCTTCCACGGCTTCTATAAGCTCTACCGCCTGCGCGACTGTCTCGCACGGAAGCACCTCTGATAAAACGTGCTTGCCGGCGCGCAGACATTTTACGGCGTAGATCGCGTGCTCCGTGGCGTAATTTGCAAGGACAACAGCGTCCATATCGTGTTTGATAAATTCGTCAAATGATTCGTACAGCGCCACGTTCAGACCGTGTTTTTCCGCTTTTTCCTTTACTTCTGATAACAGCGGTGTGTATTTATCACACACCGCCGTAAGTTCAGCATCGGGATGGTCAAGCAGAACGTCTATCATGGTCTGTCCGCGGAAACCGCCGAAAACTCCTATTTTCAGCTTCTCGGACATTGCTTTTCCCTCTCTTATTCAGTTTTATTCTATCAAGAATTATTCGGCTTCCGTTTCCTCTGCGGGCAGGTAGTCGTGATAATTCTTTAACTTCATCTTTGTAAGGACCTTGAAGTTGTAATACGTATCTGTTATACCGGAAAGCTCTTTGCTTACCATATAGTAATCGCGGTAGAATACGAGCGGGATTATGGGCATATCTTCCATAAGCTTCTTTTCCGCTTCATATACTTTGTCGTTTCTTTCGCGCGTTCCTTCTTCAAAGCCCGCGGCGGCTTCTATTATGGCGTCGTAATCGGGATTTGAATAACCGGTGCGGTTGGGTTTGGGATCGTAGTTGTGATGCTCCGTGTCAAGAGCCGAGCCGGAGTAGTAAATGGAGAACGGAGCGACCATGTTGAACGGTCTGACGGAGTACGCCTGCCAGTCTGTATACAGAACGTCGTACGCGCCTTCATTGAATTTGAGCTGATACTGGTTGCGGCCTTTTGAATCGACCGTTACGTTGAAGCCGAGCTTTTCCCACTGAGCCTTCGCGTAATCAGCCATGCCGACCTCGTCGTTTTTGGTATGCTGAGAGTTACGGGCAAGTATAGTTATATCTCCGCCTTTTATGCCGGCGGCTTTAAGAACGGATTTTGCCTCGTCAATATTGGCTTCCGTGCTGATAACGTCACCGTACTGCGTTCTGTAAGACGTCTTTTTACCCGTATCGTATACCTTGGGCGGTATAAGTCCCGTGGCGGGAACGGACGCGGTAACGAATTTTGCCATCTCGTTTCTGTCAAGCGCAAGCGACAGAGCGCGGCGTACCGCGGGATTCTGCATAAGCTCACTGTTCGGATTGAACATATATGAACCGACGGAGAACGTGTCGTTTATCGTAAGCTGATCCTTATACTGCTCAAACGCCTCGGCTGTCAGGGCGCCTACGTAGAACAGCGTGCCTTCGTTATACGCTTTGAGCACGTCGTCAAGCGTGAAATCGTAGTGTATGATTATCTTGTACGGCGTTACGTACTTGTCGGGAGCTTCTTCTTTGCCCTCTTTTGCGGAATAGTATTTATTTCTTTCAAGAGCCCATTCCATGTTGAGATCGCTTTCAAGCTTTCTTATAAAGAACGGACCTGAGCAGACGAGGGACGTTGCAACGGTCGCCCAGTCTTTGCTCGTGGCGGGCATACCGTCGGCGCCGTATATAAGCTCGCCCTTGTCGTCAGTCTCGTGTGCGTCAACTTTGTTTTCGCGCAGCGGTACGAGTATCGGGCTGGCGAGCACTTCCAAAAATCTGTCAACGTTTATATCTTTTTCAAATTCTATCTCTATGGTTTCCGTATCCGGAGACGAGATGCCGAGCCTGTCGCGCGAGATATCGCCGGACTTAACGAGCTTGGCGTTCTTTATATCGTAAAGCAGGACCGCCGCGTCACAGGATATACCGGGATCGAGTATTCTTTTTACCGTGAATATAAAGTCGTTGGCGGAGACTTTAGTATTGTCGCTCCATCTCGTGTCGCGGAGCGTTATGCGGAGCATATACACGTTTTTCTCGGGTTTATCCGCATTTTCTTTCTTTATGTATTCATAGTTCTTGCACAGAGCTTTTTCCACCTTGCCGTCTGAATTGAGCCTGAAAAGACCTTCGTAAAGCAGACCGAGCAGCTCCACCGCCTCAGCGTTGGCGTAGAGCTTGGACAGGAACATGGCGTTGCCGTTGCTGTCTTCACCGTCGTGTTCCAGCGAAGCTTCGTTGGTATACGCGTAAAGCGGGTCAAAGTTACGTATCTCATTGAAAAGATACATATTGACTATCGCGCCTTTGTCATCCTCATCGCGAGCGGTGCATGAAGCAAATACCGCGGCAACTGTTGCAAGACACAAAAGCAGGGCTATAATTTTTTTCATTAAGTGACCTCCAAACGGGGAAAGCCCGTGATTGATACTGCCGGAATAAGCACAAACCGGCATTTTTACCTTTATATTATAGCATTAAAAAAAATATAATCAATACAAGAGGCGTTAATTTTATGAAGATTTACATTTTTTTTATATTTTTTACGTTAATTTTACCGCAAACCGAACAAAATTCAGAATTTAACCGGTATGGGCGAGCATTGCTCGTCCGTGAAATTCAGAATTACGAATCCAAAATTCAGAAAGTACGGGGCCGGTTTCCCGTAGGGCGGGGGCTTGCTCCCGCCGTAAATTCGAAATTCAAAGGAACGGAGACGGTGATCCGCAGGGGAGGGATCCCCCTCCCGCCGTTAATTCACTCATACTGAGAACAATTTTCATAAAATGAGATATTTACATTTGCAAAAAATATGATATACTATAATCACAGGCGCCTGAATAACAAACTGAGAGGTTCAAAATGAACGAATATTTAGGAAAAAACATCCGCGAGCTGCGGAAAAGCAAGAATCTGACGCAGGAACAGTTTGCCGAATCGCTCGGCGTGTCGTTCCAGTCGGTCTCCCGCTGGGAAAACTGCGTCACCTACCCCGACGTTGAAATGCTGCCGGTCATCGCGCGTTATTTCAACGTCTCAACAGATTACCTTTTCGGAATACCCGAGGAAGAAAAGAAAGCGAGATTCAAAGCGTTGATGAGCGAGGTGATCGATCTGCCGGAGGACGGCTCGGATCGCGCCATTGAGATCATACGCGCCGTTCGCAACGAGTACGACGCGCGTTTCGCCGAAGAAAATCATACCTTCGGCACTCTGTGCGGCAAGCTGTATTGCTCCGACGTCAAAAAAACGCCGGGGCTTAAAGAGGAACTGAAAAAATCAGCGGATCTGTTTTTTGCAAACGATCCGGACGCCGTCGCAAAATCGCTCGCCATCGGCGATTACGTCTGTCTTATGGATGAAAAAGACGTCCCGGCTTTTCTTGACAAATACGCGACCGATGAAGACGAAACGCGCGACGCGATGCTCTACGAGCGCTATCTGTATCTCGATCAGTTTGACAAGGTTGAGATATTCCGCCAGAAAAGACTGTTCAAGCTGCTAAACGAGTTGTTGGACGGCTCGCTTCCGTGGAAGGAATGGCGTGCGCCGAACGACGTGAATTTCGCCTTTTGGAAAAACAATATCTTTCTTGATTTTCTGCACGCGCTTACAAACGAAACTCCGACAGCCGATCATCCGATAACCTGCGGACTGAAGCCGGACGTTTTCGCAAGTGCGCGTATCATCTTGGGCGAGCTGCGTTCGTGTTATTTGGCGACTCTCGGCAGAACGGACGAGGCGCTGCAAACCATGGAGGACACGGTAAGCCTGATAGAGCAGATATGTACTGCGCCTAACGGTACGATCCTTGAAAGCCGCTCTCCCGCGCTGCCGACACTGACGGTAAAAATCGAAAAAAGAGGAAATAACTGGAAGGAAGCCATGCTGTACTATTCCGCCGACGTCGCGCCCGGCGTACGCGAGGCGTGGTCGGTCTTCCCGAAGGTTGATTACGGCCGCATGATGACGGATCCGGGGTGGGCGTGGTTCGATCCGGTACGCAAGGATCCCCGCTTCATCGCCCTGGCTGAAAGGGTGAAAAAGCTGATCTGACCGCCGCATCCGGCATGGGCGGCACGAGCCTTTATGCAGTACAGATTTCGACGGAGGGCAGACCCCTACCCTACGGAAAACCGGCTCCGTACCTTCTGAATTCCGAATTCTTAATTCTGAATTCAAGCTTTCTCAGCATAAAAAAGGGCTGCCGCGCGGCAGCCCTTACCGTATTATTTTTATCTTTTACCAAGCAGTCTGAACGCAAGGATAAGCCCTGCGGCGACCGGCGCGCCGACGCCGAGCGAAATGAGTCCGGCTTCCATACCGCCGATAATGCCTATCGCGGCAAAAAGCACGAATCCCGCGGATACGCCTAAAACGACTCTTTTATATTTTCCTATGATATACGCGGCTTTCTCCGACTTGACAGCTCTGTATACCGCGCTTATCGCGTACTCAGCGATATAAAGCAGAAACTCGAAAAACGTCTTTACCGCTTCAAACGATTCGTGCGCGATCACCGCCGCTATCTCTTTTACGCTTACTTCTCTTTTTATATTTACGTTAAATTCTCTTACGCTATCCATGATTTTCTCCATTTTTTACCGATTTCGGTTATTTTTTGAGCCTATTATACTACCGTTTTCGGCATTTGTCAATACTTTTTGGTAAATTTTTTCAACTTTTTTTCCAAAAGGTCTTGACAAATCACTCTTTTTAGGTTATTATATTATCGTAAAATCGATTTTATGACGGGAGAGCTTCTATGGAATGGTATGAAAGAGTAAAAGAATTAAAAAAGAAAAACGGCACCAACACAAAAGAGCTGGCAAAACGTTCCGGCGTACCGCTCGGCACGCTGAACAAACTGCTGTCCGGCCAGACGGATAAACCCAAGTTAGACACGCTTGAAAAAATCGCCGCCGCGCTCGGCACGACCGTAGCGTATCTCTGTGACGGCAAGACTGACGCGGACACGGCGGCCATTACAAATAAATTCATACTCTTAGACAAAAAAGGACGCGAAGCCGTACTTCAGGCAGCGGAAGCGGAGCTTGCACGTATGGAGGCGGAAGCGAGACGCGCGGCGTCCGACGTCGGATTAAAGAGAAAAATATTCATATACGACGTACCGGTATCCGCCGGCCTCGGCTCTTTCCTTGACTCGGCTCATTCAAGCACCATTTCCCTTCTTGTAAACGACGTGACGGACCGCGCTGATTACGCCGTGCGCGTTTCCGGGAACAGTATGGAGCCGCGTTATTTTGACGGGGATATAGTTATAGTTGAATCGTGCGGAGAGATACCCGTGGGCAAGGTAGGCATATTCTTATACAACGGCGAAAGCTACATCAAAAAATTCGGCGGCGACCGTCTGCGTTCCGTTAACCCGGATTATAAGGATATTATTTTTAAAGAAAACGACGATATCCGCTGCCTCGGACTCGTGCTCGGCACGGTGAGCAAACAGTAATTTGAATTTCATACAGAAAGGGCAGACTGCGTACAGTCTGCTTTTTTCGTGAATTTGTAAATTCGGTCTTTATCGCGGCAAACGTATTGTAATTTGCTGAAATTTGTGATATAATAGGCGTATTAAATAAAACCGCCCACACCGTTTCGGGAGATCTGTCATAATGAAAAAGCTTATTTCGGTCGCAGCAGCGATCCTGGTCTTCATATTCATATTCGCATCATCCGCGCCCGCTCTGGCATTGGGCGGCGGCGGTGCGTACACAAAAAAGAATATAACCACGTACCTTTACAGCATGGATAAAACAACCACGACAGCGTGCCTTTTCAATTCCGATCTGCCGGAATTACCGTATATCAACGTAATGGATTATTTTGCGCATACTTACGTCATAAGCCGTACGCTTATAAACAACGGCGACGGAACTTTTGCCGTATCCGGCACTACCGGAATTATGACCGCGGACACGGTGAACGACACCGTTTGCTTTGATCTATACGAAACGTTTTTGCTGTACGGTGTATATTACGAAGGCTCCTCGCTTGAAACGGACTACACGAGCGGCTCCGAGTCGTATTATAACGACGATCTGAAACCGCTTCAGCTCGATCTTGCAAAATACGGGATAGACATAATAGAGTATGAGGGAAATCTTTATTTTCCCGTCAGCGTCTTAAACGATATATTCATGCTTACGTATAACGCGGCTGAATACGTGGACGGCAAGCTGTACTTTCTGCACACGATGGACGGCGGTTCGGCTGACGGATATTTTGACCGCAGCTCCGTATACGAAAACATAATCCGCAGCAGCAAAATGGCGGAATACGCGTATAACGAGCTTTGTTTCCAGATGGATTATTTTTACGGTGCTCCGTCAAAGGCTGAGGCGGCGCAAAGCGTTACAGAAAAAGGCTTTGACAAAACTCTTGACGAATACAGCGACAACACGAGGGCGGCAAAAGAACTGCTTAAATCAACCTCTCTTGTTGATTTCTACTTGGGTCTGTGCAGTCTGTCGGACGTGTTCTACGACGGCGGGCATACCGTGCTTTATTACGATCCGGTAGTCGCGGCGCGGACTTATCCTTATTCCGCATTCGGTCTTATATGGAACGCAAAATTCAAAAGCTCAAACGAATCAAAGTGGAAAATGGCGCGGCAGGCGTGCTCCGTATCCGATATTTCCGTTGTCAAAAACGAGCTGATAGCAAACACAAAAAAGAATGAATATAAAAAATATGAAAAAGTAAAGGAATGGAACGGTACAGCGACTTTCCTTGTATGCGGCAGCACCGCCGTATTCTCTTTTGACAGTTTTGACAACGCTGTAATAGATCCGTTCAAGTGGTCGCTCGACTATGCAAAAGAACACGGCTGTGAAAACTTTCTTATAGATATATCAACGAATACGGGCGGAAGCACCGGCGTGCTCGACTACATCATAGCAATGCTTACAAACGGCATTACAAGATCGGCAACGGCGACGAGCGGCGCGCTTTTCACCGTAACGGGCAACGTGTTCCGCACAAAAACGAAGATAGACTTAAACCGTGACGGCAAATTCAACGATCTTGACAGACAGCTCGTATACGATCTCAATTTTGCGATACTTACCTCGCGCACATCGTTCTCGTGCGGCAACCTTCTCCCCGTGCTTGCAAAAGAAAACGGCATAATGATCCTCGGCGAGCAGAGCGGCGGCGGCACGTGCAGCATCGCAAAGCTGTATACGCCCGAATGCGGATTTTACTACGTATCAAATTTTTACAAATTCATAAATGAAGACGGAAACGACGCGGACGACGGCGCACCGGTGGACGAGGATCTCCGAAAGCCGTTTTCAAACGGCGCAGATCTTACAAAATACGGCGTTACCGATCCGGACGCGGCGGGATTTTACGACTACGACGGTTTTTACGATTTTGAAGCGATAGGCGCGCTTATAGACGCGTTTTACAACAGAGGCGACGCGGACGACGACGGAGAAATAAACAACAAAGACGTCGCGCTGCTTTTCAGATACGTTTCCGCGGCGCTCAAGCCGGATTATATCAGAGTTTACGATTTTAACAAAGACGGCAAGGTAAACAACAAAGACGTAACGCTTATGTTCCGCGCGGTAAGCACGGCGTAAACAGTAAATAAAAAAACCCGGCGGAACTGTTATCCGCCGGGATCTTTGTTCTGTTATAAAAGGGATCTACGCTTATTTGTTTTTTGCTTTTTCGTATTCTTCACGGCTCTGCACGCCGCAGGCGTTTCTGAATATCGTCGTGCCGGTCTCGTCCGCAGCGTAAGTATATTCAACAAATCCGCGGCAGCCGGAGCCTATGTCCTTCGGCTCGTAGCGGCGCATAAGTCCGTCGTTTATCGGGAAGAATCCGTCACCTTTGCCCTCGTACACCGTCAGCTCCCAGACGTTTTCGACCGTATCGTTTACCGGACGTTTGTATTTTACAAGTCCGACGCCCTCCGCGTACCAGCACTCCATATGCCCGCCGAAATAACCGAGACCGCCTCCGTAGCCCGACACGTCAAGGCATACGTGCCGGCAATCGTCAAACGTACCCGCCGGCGTTATCACACGCTCGTTTTCGGCGACGGACAGATCGGTGCTTACGGCGGTGCCGTAGTAATCGACGTTGATCTTGCCGTTATATCCGGGCGTCCATTTGTCACACCATACGCAGCCGGTACCGCTTTGTATGATACTGTACAGAAAATTATAGAGCAATCTAAACGGCTGAGTTCCTTTTAAACTGTCCTTCCACTCAAATGATTCCGTATATCTGTCATAAACGCAGACTTTGCCGCCACTTCTTTTTGCATTATACGTGTTGAAAAAATTCCACAGACCTTTTTCCTTACAGTCCGGTGTGATCTCCGGGTCGGTATCGAATATCCTGTTCATAACATCGTACGCCGTCTTGAACCACGCTTTCTGTTTTTCGGTCGCCGCAAGCTTTTCGGCTTCTTTCATTTTGTCGCGCACGTCAACAAGACGCCACTGATTGTTACCGCACTCCTCGACGTATTTGTCCCTTGCGTATTTCATTATACCGCAAAACGTATCTTTATAGTCTACAAATTTTGTTATACTGTAAGCGGATATGACCGCTTCTTTGTTTTTATATGACGTTACCTCAAAAACATTTTCGCAATCGTATTCGACGTCGTCGGATTCAATATCGTATTCCCAGCGGTTG
>JAFSYU010000023.1 GCA_017443595.1 Clostridia bacterium | reverse complement strand
GCGAAGCATATTACAAGCGCTACAACGCTTGTAAGCATCGCTTTTCTTGTTGTCTTCTTTGACATTTTAAAATGTCCTCCTATTAATATTTCTTTATTAAATAGCCGCGCGGCTTTTTAATCAAATAAAGTAAACACGCGGAGCAGGGGTTGAAAAACAAGGAAAAGTCTTATATAAATGCGCTTTTATATAAGAAACCTTGCCCCGCGTATTCGGCAAAAATATTGAGTGTTACGTAATATTCATTATGTAATCAAATACAAAAAACACTACTGACACTATTCATCATTTGGAATTGTATCATATAAATTTTGATTTGTCAATAACTTTTCACTACTTTTTTATATAAACGTATAAAATTTTTTACACGACAAATAGACTCTTTCATTTTTTTCATTTTGAAATTAGCGAAAGAGTTTTTTTGTTACGGATATAAATCAAAGTGATATCCTTCGTAATTTACGGTTTTGTTAGATAAAACAAGATGATATACTGTCCCCTTTGGGGAAAGTGTCGGCAAAGCCGACGAAAGGGGCTGTTGAACGTTAGTTATTTATATTCAGCCTCTTCCGTCACTTCGTGACACCTTCTCCTAAGGAGAAGGTATTTTTTTTCTTAATTCTTAATTAGACTGTTCCCCCCCTGCGAAATTTTGATTTACAACATAATGAATATTATGTTTCCCGCGCGGGCGCGGGATTTTTTTATTCCTATAATATCAGGCGCAGGTTTTCCATTTTCCGCCTGTATTCCGCGCCGGTGTTTACTATGTATATACGCGTTGTGTTTATATTGCTGTGCCCGAGTATATCAGCCAGCTTTGCGATATCCTTTTCCGTACGGTAAAAGATCCGCGCGAAAAGATGCCTTAAATTATGCGGGAACACTTTTTTGCGGCACACGTTTGCTTTTTCGCATATACTTTTCATATCGCGCCATATATTTGACCGGCAGACCGGTTTTCCGCTTCTTGTTATAAAAACGCTACCCTGTGATATACCGTTATCGGCCGCGTACTTAAGCAGTTTTTTCTGCAGCCGGCGCACTATAAAAACGTATCTCGTTTTTCCCTTGCAGGAAACCGTTGCGGCTCCCCGCTTCACGGCTTCCACGGTTATGAACGGAAGCTCGCTCACGCGGATGCCCGTTCCGCAGATAGTCTGCAGTATCAGACACAGCCTTTCGTCACGTTTCAGCTTTGCCGTGCTTACGAGACGGAAATATTCCGCTTTTGTAAGCTCTTTTTCTTCCGGGCAGAATATCTGCTTTTGAATTTTGTACGTTTTTACCTTAAGATCATACCAGCATAGATATAAAAAAAGGCTGTTTAAGCTTGCCAGCATTGAATTTATGCTGCTTTCCTTATACCCTTTTTCCTTAAGTCCGTTTTTATACGCAATAACAAGCTCCTTTGTTATTTCCCTGTCGTCCGCGTATAAGAAAAAAGCGTAAACGTCTCTTTTATATTTTTCCGCCGTAGCTTTGCTTTTTTCTTCCGACAACAGATATAAGAAAAAATTATTTATTGTTTTTTTATCCAGTTTTCTTTTCTTCATTTTATATCATTTTACCTCCCGGTCAAAATTATAAAGCAGAACGGCGCGGTCCTTTGCCGGACTGCGCCGTTTTTTTATCTTACGATAACGCTTTCCATACCAAGCGCGTCGGCAATCTTCTTTATCGTCTCCGCGCGGTGGCCTATGCCTAAGGCGTAGTGGTGCGTCGGCCCTTCCATCACCCACCGTTTTATAAAATCGCGGCAGTTTGGCATAAAGCAGCCGCGCGTGTTTGTGTTTCCCGTGGGCGGGATGGGACCTTTTTCGGATTCTCCCTCTCCTATAACGAATTTGAATTTTCCGTCGTACGTCTGCGTTATGCCTAAGATCGTTATCGGCCCTTCTTTGAGCTTGAATTCAACGGACGCGCCGGAACCGGGTTTGCCGTGATATTTTTTCAGGCTGCGCAAAACGGGTTTTCCCTCCGCGACGGCTATATGATGCGGCCCGTCGTGACCGACGAAAATAAAATCCTCATCAAAATCAAACGGGTGGAATTCCGCAAAGCTGCCGCCCATGCCGAGCCTGTCCATTATGAACATGGCGATACAAGTTTTTATATCGTATTCGCCGCACATCGGCACGCCCTCGGCGTTCAATATCGAATTTCCGACGATGAACGAGCTTACGACGTCGCGGTGAAGCGAGCCGGGAAGACCGTTATAATAATACGCGAGTCCGGTGAGCTTGTTTTCCGCTGTGAATTTTTCAAGTGCAGCGGCTGTCTTTGCGGCTGTGTAAAGATCCTTATCCGTCAGCTTTTCCGTTATCGGATCGGATACGGGTTCCGGCGTGTCGAAATTATCAAGTATAAGGCTTCTCTTCTCCTGCGTCTCTTCCTCCGTCACGTTCTGAAGCGTTTTGATAACGTCGTCAACTTCAAAAAGCGGAACGTGTACGCCGAAAGCGGCGGAAACAGCCGTGGGATCGGCGTGCATATCGTACATCGCCTCAAGCACGTGTCCCATAAGACCGAAGCGCGCGCCGCGCAGACCGTGAAGGACTTTTGCAATATCACACCACTCCGCGATCTCTTTTTTTACTTTTTCATCATTATACAGCGTACCGATTATGACGTCCGCGACCTTTTTGCCGAGCCTTACCGCAACGCCGGTGAATTCCGGAACGGAGCAGATACAGTCGTTTTCAAGCTGTTCTCTCGTATTCGCTTTGCTGTAATCCATGTGATTCAGCGGCTGCAGCGCCGTCAGTACGACGGGACAGCCGGCGTCACGCATTATCGGCGCGAATACGGAAGACGTTGCGTACGTGAGCATATTGCAAAACAGAACGTCAACGCCGTCGCCTTTGATTTTTGCAAGCGCATCGTACGATTTTGCGTTTGAATCCATCATTCCGTAATCTATGATCTCAACGCCGTTTTCAGCGACGATCTTTTTGAAATCTTCGTGATATTCAAGCAGCTTTTCGTAAAGCCCCGGGAACTGATCCCAGTATACCGCGTGTCCAACGCCGAAAACGCCTATTTTTGCCGTGCGCGGAACTTTTCTTTCTATCATTGCTCTTCTCTCCTGTCGTAATATGCTTTTCTTAATGACGTTATGTATTCACCGTGCTTTGCAGGGCTGTGCTGATGCAGATATAAAAACCAGTCGCCCCCGGGGTTAACGAAAAACCAGGTGCCGAGCGCGCCGGACCAGCCCCATTCTCCGATGACGCCGCCTCTCTTTATTGATATTTTATCCTGCACTCTGACGCCGAGCGCGAACGTGTGCTCGGAGCCGAACGTCGATCTGTCAAATTCTTTTTTGTTAAAAAATCTGCGCTGTTCTGGCGTCAGCGCCGGGCTTGTCATCATTTCAATCGTTTCCGGTTTTAACAGCCGCCCGCCGCCGTTTGATATTTCGGTCAAAAACGCGGCGTAACCGCGCGCCGTGCAGACGAGCCCCGAGCCGCCGGAAAATATATCGTTACCGTTTATTTTCACCCCGGGCACGGGTCGGTCAAGCAGCGGGATATTTATATATTTTTCACCGTCAAACGCGGTATTTTTTGCAAGTCTTTTAACTTTTTCTTCCGGTATTTTCTGATAAAAATACGAGTCGGTCACGTTGAGCGGTTTGAATATCTTTTCTTCAAACACAATATCAAGCGTTTTGCCGGTTATTATTTCGATCATTGCGCCCAAAACGTCGTGCGACAGACCGTATTTGAACTGCCGTCCCGGCTCAAACATAAGCGGAAGCGAGGCAAGCGCTTTTGCAAAGCCGACCGTATCGCACCGTTTCGTTCGCTTGATAAAATTATCCGGAATATACGGATCGCATTCCGTAAGATACGTAAGACCGGACGTCATGGTGAACAGGTGCCGTACCGTCATTACCTTTTCCGCGCGTCTTATATTTCCGTTATCACAAACGGATAATTCCGCGTATTCCGGTATGTATTCGCTGACCGGCGCGTCAAGGTCGAGCAGACCGTTTTCCCACAGCGAAAGCGCACAGACTACGGTCATGACTTTAGTCATGGAATACATATGAAAAATCGTATCAGCCGTCACGGGCGCGTGATCTTCCGCATCCGCTTCGCCCGCGTAATTTTCAAACGTTATACCGTTTTTGTCACCAAATAAAAGCGCGTTTCCGGCGGATATTCCGCTATCAATTATCTGCGTCTGTTGACGTATCAACCCTTTTGTGTCGTTTATCTTTATCATTTTTCCCTCTTAGAGATCAACTGCCGCCATTATATCACCGCGTGCGCCGTTTGTCAACTTTTGTATAATAAAAATTGAAAAAATCATTCCTAAATAAAAATTATACCGTATTGACAAACAGCATACGTTTGTGTATAATAAGAATAATAAAAAATTCAGGGTTCAAAAATGGAATTTTACACAGGCTTTGCCGGTCTTACCTTTCTTATAAGACCTAATTACGAGCAGTTATATCCATATTGCCGCGGCTTTTACCGTGAGCCTGAGGATGACGCTTTTGACGCTTCCGTAACTACAGAAGAGATAGAGGCGGAGGCTGACAAATTCAGCTCCGTCCGCACTTCTCCTATGCTTGAAAGCCTTGCTGTATACAGAAAGATATCCGAATATCTGCCGTATAAAGACTCGTTTTTGTTCCACGCGTCCGCCCTTGCAGTCGACGGTGAGGCGTACGTATTCGCCGCGGAGAGCGGAACGGGAAAATCAACGCACGCGCGGCTGTGGAGGCAGTGCTTCGGCGACCGGGTCACAATGGTAAACGACGATAAACCGGTGATCACGGTAAAAGACGGCAAAACTTATATAAGCGGCACGCCCTGGAACGGCAAGCACAGACTCAGCACGGATATCACCGTACCGGTCAAAGCAATATGCTTTTTACAGCGCGGCAAGGAAAACCGCATAGAAAAAGCTGATGCCGATACCGTGTTTGAAAAGCTCTGGGCGCAGACGTACAAGCCCGCGGAGAAAGAAGCGCTTATGCATACGCTAAGGCTTTTATCCGCCGTTATGCAGACCGTGGATTTTTACAGATTAGAATGCAATATGGAGCCGGAAGCGGCTGAAATATCATACAACGGAATGAAAAGAGGTTTTAAATGAAACTCAAGGAAGGTTTTGTAACGTACGAGGTGAGCGGGGAGCATTTTACCGTTCCCGTAGGCGATCAGTCTTTTTCCGGATTGATCAAAAGCAACAAGACCGCGGCTTTCGTGATCGAAATGCTGAAAAACGACACTACTGCGGAAGAGATCACAAAGGCGCTATATGAAAAATACGACGCGCCGGAAGAAATGATCCGAAGCGACGTTGACAGTATAATAAACAAACTGCGCGAAATAGGCGCGATAGACGAATAAAAAGGAGAGGAAATATTTATGTCACATAAATTAGGTATAATCGGTTACGGCGGTATGGCAAACTGGCACCACAACAGTATCAAAGCCAATTTTACAGACCTTGAAGTCGTAGCGGCTTACGATATAGCAAAAGACCGCACGGAGCTTGCCAAAAACAACGGGCTTGTCACGTTTGATACGGCGGAAGAATTTTTGAATTCTCATCTGTTTGATATGGTTTTAGTCGCAACGCCTAACAATTTCCACTGTGAATACGTTTGCCGCGCGCTTGAAGCCGGATACAACGTTATATGCGAAAAGCCTGTAGCGCTCAACTGCAAAGAGCTTGACAAAATGGAAGAGACGGCAAAACGCTGCGGAAAACTCTTTTCCGTCCATCAGAACAGGCGCTGGGACAAGGATTACAGGATAGTTAAAAAAGCGTATGAGGACGGCATGATAGGCAAGCCGTTCACAATAGAATCGCGCGTTCACGGTCAGGGCGGCATGGTGCACGGCTGGCGTGAATTCAAGGTCGCCGGCGGCGGCATGGTCTACGACTGGGGCGTTCACATGATAGACCAGATGCTCGATATGATACCGTCAAAGGTCGTATCCGTTTACGCGAATCTGCACTGCGTCAGAACGCTTGAAGTGGATGATTATTTCAAGCTCGTTATGAGATTTGAAAACGGCATAACGTCGCAGATAGAGGTCGGCACGTTCCACCTCGTACAGCTGCCGCGCTGGTACGCGTGCGGCGACGGCGGCGCGCTCGTGATAAACGACTGGGACTGCACCGGAAAAATAATACATACCAAAGACACCGTAATGAACTGGGAACCGGTAGTCGTACAGACAAAAGCCGGTCCTACGAGGACCATGGCACCGCGCCCGGCGGACACTCTTGAGGAGCTTCCTCTGCCCGACGTTGACGTATCCTGGGCAAGCTATTACAGAAACATTCTTGATACGATAGACGGCAAAGCCGAGCTTATCGTAACTATCCCGTCCGTACGCCGCGTGCTGCGCGTCATTGAAGCGTGCTTTGAATCGGACGAAAAAGGCGAAGGTATAAAAACGGATATATAAAACCAAGTAAAAGGGCTGTGTGCATTAATGAACTGCCACAGCCTTTTTGATTTCCATATAAACCGGTCTATTCTTCAAACAAAAGCGTTTCTTTCATACCGTCGCAGCCGCAAACGGTATTTTCAAATACTTTCTTTGCGTTTTCAATATATTCAAGCGGATCTTTTATCATCTGCGAATAGTGCGCCAGCCAAAGCTGTTTCACGTTTGCTTTTGACGCCGCTTCAGCGGCAAGTCTGAAATTCATATGCCCGTGTTCGTATGCGATATCCGCCTGTTCATCCTCCGCGTACGTCGCGTCAAACACGGCGAGGTCGGCGTCCTTCGCCGCTTCCGTCAGCGTATCGCAGTACGCCGTATCTCCGGAGAAAACAAATTTCAATCCCTTGCGCGGCGCGCCGAGCACCTGACCCGGGAATACGGTTTTTCCGTCAACTTCAACGCTCTGCCCTCTCTGCAGCAGTTTGAATTGAGTCTCCGGCACGCCGAGAGCCTGCGCTTTTTCCGGCATAAACCTGCCGGGACGCGACAGCGTAAAGACATATCCCCGGCTTGCAACGCGATGCTCCGTTTTGAATACGGCAAGCTTTGCGCCGTGTTTAAACCCTTTTAATACCGTATCAAGTTCAAGCCCGCCGTCCGGGATCAAAACGGTTATTATTTCAAACGCCAGAGTACCGGCAAGCGTCAGAAGCGGCCGCAAAGCGTCCGTCAACCCTTCCGGTCCGGTGATATAAAGCGGCTCCGCACGCCCCATGCTGTGCATCGTCTGCAAAAGTCCCGGCAGGCCGAATATGTGGTCGCCGTGATAGTGTGTCAGCGCTATCATATCCGTTTTCATCAGGCTTACGCCGGCTTTTCTCGCCGCCGTCTGCGTTCCCTCGCCGCAGTCAAACAGAATCGAGTGACCGTCGCAGGATAAAAACACGGAAGTGAGCGCCCTCTCCGGCAGAGGCATCATTGACGACGTGCCGAGCAGTGTGATATCAATCATTTTCTTTATCCATTATCAAAACTATTTTTTTGTTTTCCGAAACAAACGTGTTTGTATCTTCCGCATACCCGGAGGCGACGGGTACGGAATAATCAAAACCGCGGTATTTTAAGCGTATTTCATTATTATACAGAGTTTTTTCCGGCTCGTCTTCTCCGTTTTTGCTTACGTTTTTTAAAACAAACTCGCCGTCCGCGCAGAACTCTATGCGGTCTTCTTTTGTTTTTATCACAAGATCGCCTATCTGCGTGCCTTTGAATACTACGGACGCGCTGTTTTCATCCTCGCCGTATTCAAGCGTTTTGAAAGTCAGCGCTTCTCCGTTTGCAAACGGATATAGACCTGCTCGTACGCCCGAGCCGCTGTAGCGGTTGCCGTCCGTAAACGGCAGATTGTCAAACGTCATAGCCGTGCTGTCGTTTTTGCTGTTCAGATATCTTTCTTTATAGCCTTCTCTGAACAGGAAAATATCGCGTATCCAGAATCTGTCAAGCTCCGTGTATATATCTGCGCGGTAGTTTTTGCAGTTATACCACACGGAAGATCTGTTTTTACCGTGGCGGTCGGACAAAGCCGAGACGACCGTCGGCGGCGTTTGGGCAAATTCTTTTTTAAACCACGCGCCCGTTTCGGACAGCGTCAGCGCTTCTGTTTTTCCCTGTTTGCACAGCTCCGCTATCCTGCCTAACTGATACGTAAGGCCGTTACACATCAAGCCCCAGCCGAAAGAGTTTTCCTGCCCGGCCTGCGTGTAGCCGAATTTTATGCAGCGCCCGCTGAAATTTTCGCTCAGATACCAGTCCACCCAGTCGGGATTACCGCCGCCGTCAGATCCGGCGTAAACCGGCTCAAGCGTTGCCACGCCCTGCCATTCCGCCGCGACGCCGTTTACGTCAAGTCCCATATCGTACTGATATATCGGGTCGGAACCGAGCATACGGAAAACCGGGATATTTATCTGCTGCTCAGCCGTCTGCGCCGGGCAAAGCATATTGTTTTTGCACGGATAATACGCCTGATTGTAATATCCGCCCCAGAACGTGTAGCCGTCCGTGCCCCACTGATCGCGGCAGGTGCAGGCGGCGTCAACGTCGTATTTTTTTGAAACGTATTCGTAAGTGTGCGCGTCTATCGCCCAGGAGCCGATGCAGCGCGGATATTTGCCGTATCTGTCTTTATATTTTTCAAACAAAGCGTCAACAAGTCTTTCCCGCTCTTCTCTTTCATAAGCGACGGTAAAACCGGCGTTCGCGTACCAGTCCCACGGAAAGCCCGGTCTGCCGCGCCATTTCACGCCCGCCGCCTCGCACTGCGGCTGCACCACCTCAAGCCATACGCCAAGCTCTGTCTTACCGTTTATCTGCGACAGTATATCTATAAATCTGTCGTCGCAGAGCGTGTCGTACTGTAAAAGGAACGTCGCTTTCAGATCATATTTGTTTATCAGCTTTATCTGCTCTGTGACCGGAGTATATAAGTCCATCTCCTGCCGCGGCTCGCACCCGCGGACGAAGTTGATGATGTTTACTATTTGTCTTTTCATTTCCGCTCCTTTTATGAATCAAATACGTTGTTTTTCCGTAGGGTCGGCGCCAACGACGACCCGTTTTTTCGGCATAAGGGAATCTGCGAAAGCAAACCCCCGCCCTACGGTTACCGCGCGCCGCCCCCTCGGATATTTCCGAGGGAGGGGTAAGAGGGGTTTGGGGAGATATAGGGGTGGGCGCTTCCCCAAACAATTCGTCGGCTCCGCCGACACCGGTTTTTATTCTTTATTATTTAATACTGAAAATGCATTCTCCGCATCCCGCGTTTGAATAGAATATCTGAGGAGCGACGGGAGTTTCCGACGTGCATCCGCCGTAAATGAATCTGTATCTGCCGTCTTCCAGTCTTTCTATCTCGCCCGTGCCGTTGATCGTCGAGAAACCGACGAAATAGATATTTTTTCCCGTGTTTGCCGGCGCGTTCGTTTTATCTACTCCCGCCATCTCAAAAGCAACAGCGGACCATTTGAGTCCGTCTGATGAAAAAATCAGCGCCGGAGTTGTCTTGCCACCTCTTTCGACGATCGTGATACGCACAAACAGCGTTTCTCCGTTATCAAGCTTGAGCCAGCCGGTCTGATTTCCCAAACCGTTGAAATTACTGAGCCTTTCCGCTTTTCTGTAGTCAAATTCATACGGGCTGTCCGAACGGATGCGGCAAAATCTTTCGCTCGTATTCCTTATAACGTGGCGGACGAAAAGCCAGTACGGACGTCCGTCCGGATCGTCCGGATAATACAAAACTTCCTCGTGGTCAAACGACGAGTATTCCGGCTCGTTTATTATAACGGGTTTATCCGTTTTCCGCTCAAAATGCAAGCCGTCCGTCGACGTTGCGACTCCGATATAATCGTGACCTATAAGCGTGCCGTTTTCAAGATGCGTGTAGTTTTCGCACTGCCAGTACATATAATACGTGCCGTCAACGCAGATTACCTCCGGCTCTATCGTGTTGCCGGACCACCACTCGCCGGAAACGCCGAGCTCGCCGCCTAAGTAAAACGCGGGCGCGTCAAGATTTCTGTGCCAGCGCACTCCGTCGTCTGACGTGTAGACGAGAACGTGATCTCCGTCGGTCGGCGCGTATTTGTCCTTGTTGTAATCAACGTAAAGTCCGCCGTTATAAAGTATATACGTTCCGTCGTCTTTCTTTAATATGCTCGTGGAATAGTCGTACGCCGGCGCTTCTGTCGGGTAAGTGAGCGAACATACGAGCCAGTCTTTATTATTCCTGTATTTCATCGTCGCAACGATATCGGAGACGCCGTCCTCGTTCGTATCGCCGGGCGTCATGTATTTTATCGGGTCGCTTGTCTCCCAGGTGGGATAAAGGTTTTTGTTGCCGATCTCGTTTTCATACGGACCGAACTGTCCGTCCTTGCGGCCGTAATACGATCTTAAACCAACGCCTTCCATATAAACTATCAGATCGCAGAATCCGTCTGTATTGACGTCGGTTACACAGAAGAAGTTGTATTCGTCTTTTATGTTGAGCGTTTTTGCCGAATAAAGCTCGGCTTTGCCGTCTTTTATTATCCAAGCCGAGGTATCAAAACCTTTTACGGCTATTATATCGGTCAACCCGTCGCCGTTCATGTCGCCTGCGTGAAAATCTTCTTTTGCGTAGATTTCGGCAGCCGTCAGATAACCTGCGGAAACCGGTTCAAACCCGTCTTCCGAGCCGTATCCGATAAACGCGGTCTTTTTTTCGGTCACGAAAAGCAGATCGGTAAATCCGTCGCCGTTGAAATCGCCGGTGGCGCGAAGAGTACCGTCAATATCGAATTTTGCGGTGCAAAGCAGTTTTTCTTCGCCGTATCTGGCGTATTTGCCCTTGCCCTGATATATTTTCAGCTCGCCGTCGTTGTACGTTACGTAATCGCTGAATCTGTCGCCGTTGAACTCGCCGTATAAATATCCTTCGTCCTGCGGATATTCCGTCGCGTATTTCGCGGCGACGAAAAGATCGCCCATGTGGTGAGAATCGCGGTCTATCATGCTTTGCGGGCCGTAAAAACGGCTCTCGTAAGCAACGCTGTACTCGGCGGTCTTGGTGCTGAACGTCGATTCGCCCGACAATTCCGTCGTCATCTCCGAAAGCATTTTGCTGAATTTGAATCCATCCGCTAAAGCCGTGTCGTGTACGGCGGCGGTCTCTTCCGGCTCCGTCTCGACAGGCTCGGTCGTTTCCGTCACCGTCTCGGTATCATTCTGCGCCGCCGTCTCCGTCGGCTGTCCCGTGCATGAGCAAAGTAAAAGCGTAAGCAGCATTATCACACATATGAGTCTTTTCATTTTGCACCTCGTCTTTAATAGTCTGACATAAATTATACCATCCCGTCGGACAAAAGTCAATATTATAAATAAAAATCCGCGGATAAGACCGCGGATTAAATTAAATTTGATATGCTTTCACAGCAATTCAAAATAATTGCTTGCGCTGTAAAACACCCGATAAATAAAAACTTCTTTTCTGTCTTCGCGAATTTTGAACATAAGCAAATAGTTTTTAATACGCGCTTTGCGATAACCCTCCTGTTCAAGTCTGGCGTCACTGCTTTTAGCGAATATATACGGGTTATCGCTCAGATGTGAATAACATTTTTCTATTGCATTTAAAAAATCTATTGCCGCTATTCTGTTATCCAACTGTACCGCAATATAGTCAACGATACTTTCGATATCGTTCTGAGCGGCTTCTGTTATTTTCAGTTTATACATTGTATTTGTTTTTCAGATCGGAAAGCGCTTTATCGGCGTCAAGTATTTTGCCTTGCTTGACCTGTTCTTCCGCGGCGTCAAGTCTGGCGTATGCGTCAAGCAAAAACATCTTTTTTTCATACATTTCCATACTCATTATGACCATGTCACCGTAACCGTTTTTTGTTATGAAAATAGGTTCAGCGGCATTTTTGCACATTTCGGATATTTCACTTGTATTTTTTAAATCTCTTATGGGAATTATCTGCGGCATTATTAACACCTCCTTTGCGTGGTATTATTATACCACTATTATCCCGCAATGTCAATAAGTTTATTCAGATTTATTGATTTTTTTGAAAAGCGTTTCGTAGGGGTCGGCGCCCACGACGACCCGTTTACCTTCTCGGTTGGAGAAGGTGTCACGCGAATGCGTGACGGATGAGGCTTTATACCTTCTCCCTTGGAGAAGGTGGCACGCGCAAACGTGACGAAAGAGGCTAAAAAACCATCTGTTTAATAGCCCCTTTCGTCGGCTCCGCCGACACTTTCCCCAAGGGGGACAGTAAAAATGATCCGGCGTTCCTGCCTTCCCCTTTCGGGGAAGGTGTCAGCGCAGCTGACGGATGAGGCTTTATACCTTCTCCCTCGGAGAAGGTGGCACGAAGTGACGGAAGGAGTTGTAGGGCGGGGGCTTGCTCCCGCCGTTACATTGAACAAAATCCCTTGTGCACCCTTCAAAAGCCTCATCCACCACGTCCCGCGAACCCCCATTGCTCATAAATTCGCAACGGGGAACCCCGGCGCGCAGTCCCCTGCCCGGTTCGCGATCGTAGATCGCTTCACCGCTTTAGCTAAAAACTCCACACTGTGGAGTTTTCTTAACGCGTCGCGCCCCAACCGAGAAGGCTAAAAATGATCCGGCGTTTTGCCGGATCATCGCATTCGGCGCCGTGGGGGGTGGCGCCCGAATGC
>JAFSYU010000022.1 GCA_017443595.1 Clostridia bacterium | reverse complement strand
TATAGGACTCAAACGGATGAAATTTCGAGATATTTTCGGCGCGACAGGAAGCAGGAATACGCCGGTATTCCAATGACGACAAACCGAAAAGAGCCGAAATAGCGCCGTTTGAGCGGGTTCGGATAACTCTTGTTACCCTATGAAAATACCTCACCCGTTTTATGCGCGGGTGAGGCTTGATTTATGCTTGTTTATGCGTTTGCCGTTTCTTTTTCTTTGTCGTATTCTCCGTTTACCTCCGCGGGTGCGCGGTATGTAGGAACGACCGTTTTAAGCGCGTGCCGCGCCTCCTCGTCGCTGCCGGAGTCTACCGCGTCGCGCAGGATCGCGAGTTTTTCTTCAAGCTCTTTATCTGTAAGCGACACGTCTCTTTCTATAAATATCAGGTTGCTTTCGGTCTTGTCCAGTTCTTCGCTCTTGACAAGCAGCTCTTCATACAGCTTCTCTCCGGGACGCAGGCCCGTTTCTATTATATCTATATCCTTATAAGGAATATATCCTGACAGTCTTATCATATTCTCGGCAAGATCAAGTATCTTTACCGGCTGACCCATATCAAGCACGAACAGCTCTCCGTTCTTTGCCATGGTGCCGGACTGAAGCACAAGCTGAGACGCTTCCGGTATCGTCATAAAATATCTGTTTATACGCTTGTCCGTGACAGTTACCGGACCGCCGTTTGCTATCTGGCGTTTGAACAGCGGTATGACCGAACCGGCGCTCCCGAGCACGTTGCCGAAGCGCGTCGCGCTGTAGATCGTGCCGGAATCATGGTTTGCAAAGCACCTTGTTATCATCTCGCACACGCGCTTTGTCGCGCCCATAACGTTCGTCGGATTGACCGCCTTATCGGTGGAGATCATTATAAAATGTTCAACTTTGTATTTTTCGCTCATCAAAACTACGTTATAAGTGCCGAAAACGTTGTTCAAAACGGCTTCAACGCAGTTTTTCTCCATCAAAGGAACGTGTTTATGCGCGGCGGCGTGAAGGACTATCTGCGGCTGATACGCGCGGAAAACTTTTTCTATTGCGTCTTTGTTGCATACGGACGCTATTTCAACTTTTGTCTCAAATCTGTTTTTATACTTCTGCAGAAGCTCCTGCTGTATATCGTACGCGCTGTTTTCATAAATATCAAGTATTATGATCATGCGCGGATCCATCTCGGCTATCTGTCTGCACAGCTCCGAACCTATGGAGCCGCCGCCTCCGGTCACGAGTATCGTCTTGCCTTTGTAGTAAGAAACGACTCTTTCGTCCGCGACCTGGCGTACGTTTCTGAACAGCAGGTCTTCGATTTCAAATTCTCTGAGCTTTACAACTCCGCCGCTCTCGCTTGTGAGCAGCGATGATTTTTCATAAACTTTGAGCAGACATCCGTAGGCTTTGTATTTTTCATAAAGCTCTTTTTTCTTTTCCACGCTCATATCGGGTATGGCGAAAACGACCATGGCTACGCCGTAGGCTGAAAGCAGCTCGCGCGTTACCTGCTGTTCTGAAATTATCTCAACGTCAAGTATCCTGCGCCCTATTTTTTCTTCTTTGACGTCAACGAAGAACACGGGTTTGTATATAGCTTTGTCGTCCGCGGCAAGCGCTTCCGAAAGAGCTATGCCGTCTTTTCCGGCGCCGACTATTATTATATTCACGGTATGCTTGTCCGCGTCTGAAACGTACTGTTCCTTTATACCGAACAAACCGAGCAGAAATCTCGCCGTTTTGCCTATAAAACTGTCTGACGCGCAGTATTTATAGCAAAATCCGTATATTATCCTTGCGGAAAGAAGAAGCAGCAGGTCTACGCCTATCAAAGAAACGGTCTCCGCCACGCTGTACCGCGGGCCGGGGATCATAAAGCTCAGAACAACGGCGCACACGCACGCAAAAGCGTCCGCGAGTATAAGTTTAAGATACGCGGATATGCCGCCGTATCTCCAAACCTGGCTGTAGATCTTAAAAACAAAACGGAAAATATATAAAAGTACAAGATACGCCAAAGCGGCAAAATAAGGAAATCCCGAAAGGGACGTTCTCCCGCCCGTAAAATACAGTGCCGCCGCGCACGCGATAAACACAAGCATATCAAAAAATACGAGCATCCAGCGTATATTGAATTTTTTAGGTTTCACATCGGATACGTTCTTTTTCGCGTTATCCGTCGTTTTGTTGTTCATTTATCAGAGTTCTCCGTATAGCTGATTTTGATCAAAATGACATATATATAATAGCAATTTGATTTTATCATATAAATATCTCTTTGTCAAGTTCAAATGCTTGACGGATATTTGAAATTTTTGACATCTTTCGGGTCATATTTATTAAAGTGCGGTTCCTCCACCGGAGCGTTTTCTTTACGCTGCTTCGAATCTCTCCTGTTTAATTCAGCGTCAACAAAAAACATCCCTGTTGGGGCATCCTCCGTAAGGAAGATGCCCCAAGGCGGCCTTTGTATCTAAATTGAATATTTGATTTGTTGTAAGATGGCGTGACCGCTTTGGTTACGCCGTTTTGCTTTTGGTTTCTTCGGCTTTGAGACGCGTTTGAAAAGCTTCTTCC
>JAFSYU010000021.1 GCA_017443595.1 Clostridia bacterium | reverse complement strand
TCGTTTTTGCTCTGCTCGGCGTGCTTTTTGATCTCCGCTAAGACTTGATCGTTTTCCTGCCCGGGCAGCCACCAGTAGCCGAGAAGCAGTATATCCGCCATAGCGTGACTTTTATCCTTGCCGTCCGGCAGCTCGTTTGCCGAGGCGAGTACGTTTTTATAATCCTCTTCAAAGCCTGTTTTGTTTGATTTTAATCTCCAGAGTTTCAGCTTGTCGACCTGACGCATTACACGCCTTACCATTGCTTCGTTTTCATCAAATTCTTTTTCCATTATTCCGAATCCCTCCCTGAGTTTTTTTCGCCCTTCATTTAACCGCCATTTGACCGTTCCGACCGGTACGGACAGTCTTTCGGCGATCTCGGAAACGGAGTATCCGTCAAAATAATGAAGCTGTATAACGTCCCTTATCTTCTCGCTCAACCTTGCAACGGCGTCGTGAATATCGTCATATTCGTCACACCGTTCCGCGTCCGGAATATCAAAGTCAAGCGCGTCAAGACTTATTGCGGGTATTGCTGCAGCGTAGCGATCGTTTATTTTAAGAGCGCACCTGCCGGCAATAGCGCACACCCACGGACGAAACGACGCTTTTTCACGCAGTGCCGACAAATTCATCCACGCGGAAACAAACGCATCCTGAGTGGCGTCCTGCGCGGAAAACTCGTTCTTCGTGATTTTCACCGCGGTTCCCATCACCGCTTTTTCGTGGCGCTGCACAAGCTCGCCGTATGCGTCGTTATCACCGAGCAGCGTCATTTCAACGAGCGTCGTATCGTCATATCCGTTATACTTGTTCATCTTTTTCTCCGTTCTTATCCGTTTCACCCTATAAGAGGCGAAATTTTCGGAAAAGGTTGGGATTCGGTTGAAATTTTTTTAGAAAAATTTCTGCTTTATAATACTTTTCTTTCTCTGATATGGTTTATATCCGATACAAGCGTGTCGACCGCCTGTGACGATTTGACCTGTGAGATAAATTCAGAGTCGTCTGTTTTTGCAATATGAAGCGTCTGGTATTTTACCGGTACGGTTTTGTTTCCCTTTACATAAACCGTTTCGTCCTCTGAAAGATATGCGCTTTTGATAGTTACGTACGGAATTTGTTCGCTTTTATCGTTTTGTTCATCCTTTATGAGGGAAACTTCCTTTGAGCCGAGGCAAAGTCCTTCCTCCGTAAAATACACGTGCGTTTTAAAGTAAATATCCGTTCTGTATTTGCCGTCTTTGTCGCGGTGCAAAAATGAACCGTCATAGTATTTATAGCCCTCGATAAGCGCGGACTCCACGTAAGGGAGCTGTCTTTCATACAGGTCATATTTTTGAAGCGTTTCCTCTTCAAAATGCTTGAACGCCTCGTTTATCTGCTCGTCGATCTTCTTGTCCGTTGATCTGCTTCCGAGCGTGACTGCGAATATGATGCCGCCGACTATGATAGATAATACCGAAAAAATATACATCACAAAATAATTGTCGCGGCTCCAGAACGGTCCGAACCAGAGTATGACGCCGACAGCGAGCAAAACCGCACTGCCGTAAAGCATGATCTTTTTGTTTTCAAAGTACTTTACATTCTTTTTGTAATCCATAATTTACCTCTTTTTTTGAATTTTGGGTATAAATCATCCGATTTTATTCCTTTCGCTATATAAGATGCGAAAAAACGGGAAAAGGTTGGGATTTTTGCAAAAAATTTTATTATTTAATGATCACGGCTCCGCCGAGGTCGAGAAGAGGCGCGTCCGCAAGCTCATATACTTTTGCTTTGTGAGATATTATAAATTCCTTTATTTTATTCCCGTCCGGATGATATGAAAGCGAGCCGAAGAAATACACGTCGCCGCCGTCCGTAAAAGACGCTCCGCCGATGAAGCCAAAGTCGTAACCGGGCAAAACGATATGCCCCGGGCTGATCTGAAGCGTATCATATCCGAGAGAGGAAAGCGCGGATAAGATCCCTTTGTCGGCGGACACGGCGAAATCACGGCATATAAGCGTCGAACAGCGCGCGTAGCCCTGTTTTACGTTTATAACGGGCTTGTTTATCAGCCTTGTGAGCGCATTTTTATACCCTATGACCGCGTCTTTTGTATCAATAAAATTCAAGAGGATATCCGCCGGGTATTCTTTTCCATGTTGTTCGTCCGTTATCAGCGGATCACAGTCTGAAAACAGCGCGGCGTTCTTTTCATAATAAGACCGCGTGACGACAAGGCGCCCGTCAAGGGAGCCTAAAAGCATATCCGCGTGCTTCGATACCGGCTCTGCGAGGTCAGCACACGGCTGCAGTTTTATTATTCTGTATTTGTCAGACAGTTTATCTGCCATAATATCGGGTAGGCCGGAACTTATAAAAAGTATATTTTTCATAATTTTTCAATCCGGGTCGTCGAGGCGCCGACCCCTACCTGTCACGTCCCGAAGGGACTCCGATTTTTATTCTTTATTCTTTCTTATTTATTCTTTACGGGCGAGCAATGCTCGCCCCTACGATCTCATAACGGCAATAAGGCTGTCGCGGAAGCGACAGCCTTTTGTTTTGCATAGAATAATCAGACAGATCTCGTGATCTTTCCGGAGCGCAGGCAACGTGAGCATACGTTGACAGTCTTCGGAGTGCCGTCTACAACAGCTTTAACTCTTCTGATATTGGCTTTCCATGCCCTGTTGGTTTTGCGGTTTGAGTGAGAAACGTTGTGTCCGAACGTTACGCCCTTTCCGCATACACTGCATTTTGCCATTTTATACACCTCCAAATTCGGTAACTTACTTCTCATTGATAACAAGCGAGGGTCATTATATCACACTTTTTTGAAAAATGCAATACGTTTAATAAAAATTTACAATTTTATTTTGTACCGAACAGTCTGTCGCCCGCGTCTCCGAGGCCGGGAACGATATACGCGTGCTCATTCAGATGATCGTCTACCGCCGCTAAGTAGATATCAACGTCCGGATGTCTTCTCTGCACTTCCGCTATGCCTTCCGGCGCGCCGACGAGGCACATGAGTCTTATGTTATGCACGCCTTTGTTTTTGAGCATATCTATGGCGTCGGATGCGGAGCCGCCGGTGGCGAGCATCGGGTCGCAGACTATCGTTATTCTTTCTTCTATATCACACGGGAGCTTGCAATAATATTCAACGGGTTTGTGTGTTTGTGGATCTCTGTAAAGACCTATATGTCCGACCTTTGCAACGGGAACGAGGGAAAGGATACCGTCCACCATACCGAGGCCCGCGCGAAGTATAGGGATTATCGCCAGCTTTTTGCCGGCTATCATTTTTGCGGTGCAGGCGGCGACGGGCGTCTTTATCTGAACGTCCTCAAGCGGAAGATCGCGCGTAAGCTCATATCCCATAAGCATCGCTATTTCGTTCAGCAGCTCGCGGAATTCTTTTGACCCCGTTTCTTTCATTCTCATAATTGTCAGTTTATGCTGTACCATAGGGTGATTGATAACGTGTAAAATACTCATAGCATACTCTCCTGTATTGATTTTTTTCGTGATTATTTTACATTATTCTTCTCTTATTTTCAATACAAATAGGCGATTTTTTGTAAGAAAAAATGTAAATTTTAAAAATATTTATTGACAGAGAACGTAAAACAAAGTATATTGGATATGAAAAAATACTGTATTCGGAGAACAAAATGCCGTTTTTGCCTATCGACCGCGCCGAAGCCGGCGGCGACGTTGATTTTGTATACGTCTGCGGCGACGCCTACGTGGACCATCCGTCATTCGGCGCCGCGATAATCTCGCGCGTGCTTGAAGCGGAGGGGTTTTCCGTGGGTATGCTGTGCCAGCCGGACTACAGAAGCTGTGACGATTTTAAAAGATTCGGGCGTCCGCGCCTCGGCTTTCTCGTCAGCGCCGGAAATATTGACTCCATGGTGGCGCATTACACCGCGGCAAAAAAGAAAAGAAATTATGATTATTACACGCCCGGCGGCAAGACCGGCAAACGTCCCGACCGCGCTGTAATAGTTTACTGCAACAGGATAAGACAGGCGTATAAAGACGTGCCTATAATTTTAGGCGGGCTTGAGGCTTCTCTGCGCCGCTTTGCGCATTACGACTACTGGGACAACAAGATCCGCGCGTCCGTTTTAGTAGACAGCGGAGCGGATATACTTACGTACGGCATGGGCGAAAACATACTGCGCCGTATAGCTCATCTGCTTGACAAGGGCGTGCCGGTACGAAAAATACACGACGTGCGCGGAACGGCGTACGTGACGGCCCGCGGCGACAGGATACATTTTGACGTTGTTGAAGGCTATGAATTTGAAGATCTGAAAAAAGATAAAACTCTTTACGCTAAAGCGTACGCCGAACAGTACGCGGAATGCGACCACATAAACGGTCGCGCGGTGACGGAATACTACGGCGAGCGTATGCTCGTGGTCAATCCGCCAATGCCGCCGCTTACACGGCAGGAACTTGATAAGGTCTACGCTTTGCCGTATATGCGCGCGTATCATCCGATATATGAAAAAGACGGCGGCGTTCCCGCGCTTGACGAGATAAAATTCTCAATAACTCACGTGCGCGGCTGTTTCGGCGGCTGCAATTTCTGCGCGCTGGCGTTCCACCAGGGGCGCTCCGTAGTATCGAGAAGCATTGATTCCGTTGTCGAAGAGGCAAAACTTCTGACAACGCTTCCGGGATTCAAGGGGTATATACACGACGTGGGCGGTCCTACCGCGAATTTCCGCTACCCGAGCTGCGAAAAACAGCTTAAGGACGGCGTATGCAAATACAGAAAATGCCTGTGCCCCACGTTGTGCAAAAATCTTATAGCAGACGAATCGGAATACGTACAGCTTTTGAAAGAAGTCGAAGCCGTGCCGGGCGTAAAAAAAGTATTTATACGCTCAGGCATAAGATTTGACTATATGCTGGCGGACAAAAGCGACGAATTTTTCAAAAAACTCGTCAAAGACCACGTTTCCGGTCAGCTGAAAGTCGCACCGGAGCACTGCTCTTCAAACGTACTTAAATATATGGGAAAACCCGATATATCGGTTTATAACAAATTCTGTGAAAAGTATTTCGGATTCTGCGAAAAGCTCGGCAAAGAGCAGTACGTCGTGCCCTACCTGATGTCGAGCCACCCGGGCAGTACGCTTTCAGACGCGGTGGAGCTTGCGCTGTATTTAAAGAAAAGCCACTACACGCCGGAGCAGGTGCAGGATTTTTACCCCACTCCCGGCACGGCTTCCACGGTCATGTTTTACACGGGTCTTGATCCGTTTACGATGAAGCCGGTATACGTGGCGACAGACCCGGAGGAAAAACGGATGCAGCGGGCGCTTTTGCAGTTCAACCGCCCGCAGAATCACGCAAATGTCCGGAGCGCTTTGAAAAAATGCGGCAGAGCCGATCTCATAGGGCGCGGACCGAACTGTCTCGTCCCGCCGGACAAGCCCGCCGTAAATCATAGATCAAAATATAAAAACCGGAGATGACTCCGGTTTTTGTTTGTCAGATTTTATTAAGATCGTACGGCGTCGCCTGATATACGAAGTAGTTCAGCCAGTTTGAGAAAAGCAGACGTTCAATTCTGCGGCACCTCGTTTTCCGGTATATTCCCGTCAAACGTCTCCTCGGATATCAGCGTATCGTCCCGATAAACACTGACTGTGTACGATCCGTCCTCATAGACGTAGTTTTTATAGACGTAGTTTTTAAAAACCGATGCGCTATTTTCATCTTCTTCTACCTTATATAAACTGGTCAGCACGCCGTTTTCGTATCTAAAATAGTAAACGGTAACTGGTATGTATTCTCCGTCAAATTCAACAGCTTCGCTCACACAAACACTGTGATATACTTCCTTGCCGTTCTCATATCCCGTGTATTCATTCCTTATATCAACGTCGGGATGGTCCTCATCATATACTGTTTTTTCTCTTGCCGTTACTTCCTTCATTGATCTGTCGGTATACCAGACGGTCAGCTCGACGTTCCCGTTATATTCATGCACGATATAAAATCTCGTTTTACCGTTTTCGTCGCGCCATTCATATGTTTTTTCCCGTCCGGATCCGTCGTAGACGGCTATATACGTTTCGGCCGGTTCTGAGTCAAAGTCAGAATTTCGGTAAGCATACTCGCGTTCATATAATATCGTTCCTGTTTCGGCAGCGTTATCCTTTACTGCGTATTTATACACGGATACACTTGTTACACGCGTTTTTCTGCCGTCTTTTTCTATCGGATCGTATCCGGAGGTAAAGCCTTTACCGTTAACAAACGCCTCGTAAACCGCGTCGGACGCGCTGTTATAAGACCGTTTGCTTTTTTTCGCTTCTTTTCGGATAACGGTGCATATACCGTTATCATCGTATGTATAATTGACGAAAACGCCGTCGTAATAATCCGCGTCGTATGAAGCGGACGTAACGTATCTTACGCCGTTCTTATACCCGTATTCAAGCTCATATTGAATAACGTCATCGTATGTTTTGCAGTAAAACTCGTCAATATAAGGCAGATAGACATAATAATTTTCGTCGTATGCAAAAAAGTAGTCGTCGTCAGACCCGCTTCCGATATTGATCATTTTTTCCGCTATCCGCCGTATCAAGCTGATAAGACCGTCCGGAGATGACTCGTCGTCATCAGAAGAGCGCGTATAAGAAGAGTATCTGTGTATCTGTTTTATAAGAAGTCCGTCTTCATTATATACATACGATTTTCCGACCGTATAAACGCGCGGCACGGTTATCCTCGGCTTTGTACCGTCTTCAATACGCGGTCTTTTTACTGCGTCAAAAAATTCGCGCGTGTATTCAAACAGGACCTTGCCGTGTTTGTCCGTTACCTGCTCGGATATAAGCTCCTCTCCGTCAACGATGAAGGATAATCTGTTCCCCTCGTTGTCCCTTGTAACGTAAGCGCGTTCCGTGCCTTTGACCTCGATATAGGGATCCCGCTCCTTTTTTGAAAAGTCAAAGATCAATGAGCCGGTATTCTTTTCTTCATTCTGTTTGCCGCCGCACGAAAAAAGCGCAAGCAGAACAAAAAACAGTAACGTTAACGCTGTAATTTTCTTCATACCTGCTCCTCCTTTGAGTCGTCAGTCTGTTGATTAAAGCGGATCAACCGTCCGGCTGACCGGATCATCCGTTTCTGAAATTTCAGATCTTTTCCAGATCGTACGGTGTTGCCTGATAAACGAAGTAGTTCAGCCAGTTGGAGAAAAGCAGGTGCGCGTGACCGCGCCAGACGTTTTTGGGCGTCTTTGTCGGATCGTCGTTCGGGAAATAGTTATACGGGACCTCAATAGGCAGTCCTTTTTCTTTATCCCTGAAATACTCTTTTGCAAGCGTGTCGTAATCGTATTCGCAGTGGCCCGTTATGAAAAATCTGCTGTTCACGTCGTCGGATATCAGATACACTCCGGCTTTGTCCGACTGCGCGACGATACGCAGGCCGAACGCCGCGGAGACTTCGTCCTCGTACACTTCGGTATGGCGCGAATGAGGCGCTAAAAATATCTCGTCAAAGCCGCGGACTATCGGATGCGCCGGCAGAAGTACCTTATGTTCAAACACGCCGAACATCTTTTTTTCCATTTTGTGCTTGTTTATACCGTAATAGTAGTACAGCGCCGCCTGAGCCGCCCAGCAAATGAAGATAGTGGAAAACACGTTCTTTTTCGCCCAGTCAAATATTCCGCAAAGCTCGTCCCAGTAGTCCACCTCGTCAAAATCGAGATTCTCCACCGGCGCGCCGGTAACGATAAGACCGTCAAACTTTCTGTTTTTTACCGCGGAAAAATCCTCGTAAAAAGCTTCCATATGCTCTTCCGACGTGTTTTTGCTCACGTGGTTTTCCACGCGCAGAAGCGTCAGCTCTATCTGCAAGGACGAGTTTGATAAAAGTCTTACAAGCTGCGTTTCCGTTGCTATTTTCGTGGGCATGAGGTTAAGGACCGCTATTTTAAGCGGTCTTATATCCTGATGCAGAGCCCTAAGCTCATGCATGACGAATATGTTCTCGTCACGCAAAATCCCTGCGGCGGGCAGCCCGTCGGGTATTTTTATAGGCATGGTCTATTCCTTATCCTGTGATTATTTTACGATCTGTACGCTTTGCAGAGTCTGCTCGAACGCCGCGTCAAATTCGCCGGAAACGCTTGTGAACGTTATTGATACTGCTTTGCCGAAAAAGAACGTGCAGTTTTTCTGGTGCATTGAAACGCCGTTATACAATATGTCATACTCTGCTTTGACCAGCTTGTAATCCGCGCCTTCGCTTCTTTCATATTTGAAATTTTCGATGTCATAGCTCTGCGTGAAAGACTCATAAAGAGCTCTTTCCGTAAACGCGTCGTATACGTCGTGTTCCGATGCAAGAACAAAGGAGATATTGTCAGAATGAAGGGGATAATCTTCATATACCGCTAAAGTCGTCCCCTGCATCGAATCGACCGAAAAGCCCTCCGGCAAAATCAGCGAAACGCCTTCATATACGTATCTTTCGCTTTCTTTTTCCGTTTCCGCTTCGGTCGTCGCCTCTTCGGTCTCCGTTTCAGTTTCCGTCTCGGTCTCGGTCTCGGTTTCAGTCTCCGTTTCCGTTTCTTCGGATGTGGTGATCTCTGCCGCCGTCGTCACCGGTTCGGCTTTGGTGATCTCCGGATTTATGTTGATGTTGATGCACGACGCAAGCGATAAAACAAGCGCCGCGGCCAATAATAATACAATAAATTTTCTCATGATAAATTCTCCGTTTGGGATTATTTTTTAAGCATACTTCTCTGCCATACCGGGTCGGGCGTAAGTCCGAGAAGCTCCGTTACCGTCGCGGCGACGTTTGATAAGCCGTAGTCGTCCGCCGGTTCAATCTCATGCACCGCGTTTTTATCGTATATGATGAACGGCACGGGGTTGAGCGAATGAGCCGTGCGCACCTGAAGCTTGCCCTTTTTGTTCATTTCAAGCATCTCGTCGGCGTTGCCGTGGTCGGCTGTGACGCACATTATGACGTCGTTTTCCTCACATACGGCTTTGAGCCTTGCAAGGCAGAGGTCGAGCGCTTCCATACCGCAGACAACGGCGTCGTAATTGCCGGTGTGACCGACCATATCGCCGTTGGGAAAATTGCAGCGCATGAAGTCGAACTTGCCCTCTTTTACGACCTTTATAAGCTCGTCCGTGATCTCCGCGCATTTCATCCACGGACGCTGATCGAATGATACCCTGTCGGACGGGATCTCAACGAAGGTTTCAAGCTCGTCGCTGAACTTGCCGGAGCGGTTACCGTTCCAGAAGTACGTAACGTGGCCGTATTTCTGCGTTTCCGATATTGCGTACTGATTCGCGCCCGCCGCTACGAGATATTCGGATAACGTATGCTTTATTTCTGGCGGGGAGACGAGATAATTTTTCGGTATCTTCAAATCACCGTCGTACTCCAGCATTCCGGCGTAAACAACGTCCGGGCGGTATCCGCGGTCAAAATACGGGAAGTCGTTATCGTCAAACGCCATGGAAAGCTCTATCGCGCGGTCGCCTCTGAAATTGTAGAGTATAACCGCGTCGCCGTCCTTCATCGCACCGACAGCGGCTCCGTCCTTTGCTATAACGAAAGCCGGAAGATCCTGGTCTATGACGCCCGGGTTTTCTTCTCTGTACGTTTCTATCGCTTCTTTGGCTGTCGCAAACTGTCTGCCCTCTCCGTGGACGTGCGTTTCCCAGCCGCGGGATACCATGCCCCAGTCAGCTTTGTATCTGTCCATAGTTATTTTCATCCTGCCGCCGCCGGAGGCGATGCAGGCGTGGAAATTACCGTCGTTCAATTCGGTTATTTTGTTTTCGAGCGCGTCAACGTAGGTAAGCGCTGACGTTGCGGGAACGTCGCGTCCGTCAAGCAGGATGTGTACTCTTACTTCTTTTACGCCCTCTTTTTTAGCCTCTTCTATCATATTGAAAAGATGAGATATGTTTGAATGTACGTTGCCGTCGGACAAAAGGCCTATAAAGTGTAGCGCGCCGCCTTTTTCCGTGTTGGCAATTATCTTTTTCCAGGTATCAGACGTATAAATTTTTCCGCTTTCAATGCTTTCGTTTACGAGCTTTGCGCCCTGTGAGTATATCTGTCCGCAGCCGAGCGCGTTGTGCCCGACCTCGCTGTTTCCCATATCGTCGTCGGACGGCAGACCTACCGCCGTGCCGTGCGCTTTAAGTCTTGTGTTCGGACATTCTTTAAGCAGCCTGTCAAGCGTCGGCGTGTTTGCCGCCGTGACCGCGTCTCCTATGCCGGTCTTTGAAAAACCGACGCCGTCCATAACTATCAAAAGTACCTTGTTCATTTATTTTATCCCCTTTACTATGCTGTATATCTCGGCAGAAACCGCTTCTTTCGGTCTGTCGGCGTTTACTATGAATATATTTTCGCGCTCGTTGCACATTCTGAACGTATCGGCAAAGCGGCGTTTCACGCGCCTTATTATCTCTTCCGTCTCAAATATCTCCGCCGTGAGTCTTTCGCTTTTCATGCGCTCTATGCACTTTTCAACGGAGAGGTCAAGGAATATACACGCGTCGGGACGGCAGATGTCCGGGCAGTCCAAATTCATGTGCGCCACCCAGCTTATGTCGCTGTCTATGCCCTGATAAGCAAGCGACGAATAATAGTATCTGTCGCAGATGACGTCCGTACCCGCGGCAAGAAAACCTGCTATGCCGTTTTTCGGGTTTACGTTATGCTGTATGCGGTCGCACAGAAACAGCGCCGCAAGCTCCGCAGCCGTACGCGTATGAAGTCCCGCCAGTGCGTCTCTTACAAGTCCGCCGACCGCGGACGGCGTCGGCTCTGCCGTGGCGTAGACGGATCTTCCGTCTTCACCGAGCTTTTTTTTCAGCAGCTCTATATGCGTTGTTTTTCCCGCTCCGTCAAGTCCTTCAAGGACTATGAATCTGCCCCTTTTGTCCTTTTTTTGTGTTTTTTTCGCTTTTTTATAAAGGAGCTTTTTTTCTTCCTCACCGTATTCTTCAAGTGAGAGAAAAGCTTTGACGGCGCCGCTTTTTTTGCCGTGCCAGGCATATAACGCTTCCGCTTCGTCCGGCGGCAGACGTTTTTCTATTTCCGAAGGGCTCGCGTCCTCAAGCATGAGGAGCCGTAATTCCGTAAGCATAACGTACCTCTCCTAAATAAACATTCAAATTATTATACATCGGGACTGTATTTATTTCAACCTGTTTTTTATGAACATTTAAGGTATAAAGAAGTAAAGGTGCCGGCCCAGTCAACCGCCCGACGCGCTTATAATCCACGCCCCCTCAGATCTTTGATCTGTGGGAGGGGACAGGGGGTTTGGGGGTGTTGAGTGGCGGGGATCCCCAAGATTTGTCCCGAAGGGACACATTACTCTTAACTCGGTAGGGAAGACCCCTCCTCTGCGCGCGGAGCGCCGGAAAGCCGCTTTATTAATTCTTAATTCTCATACTTGACAACAGACTTTAAATATGATATTCTTTATTTACAAAACAAGGAGACGTATATCATGTTCAAAAAAGCAAAGGCGATATTCTTAAAAGACAGAAACAAAACTCCGAACACGTTCGCGAGGTTTATAAAAAAAGCAGAGATGAAAAGCGGTTGTATAAATATCAAAATAACCGCGTCATCGTTTTACCGCCTATACGTAAACGGTCAGTTCATCAGTCACGGACCCGCGCGCTCCGGTATAGGTACTGCCCGCGTTGACGAATATTGGACAGACGGTATAATAAACGGCGAAAATCTCTTTGAAATAGAGACAGCGTGCTATTACGACGCGTTCGGCACCGTAAACGACAATACTAACGAGCCGGGTTTCGTTATAGCGGAAATAGTATACTTTGATGAAAGCACTTATCAGGAGGAATTTTTCCTCGGTACCGACGAAAGCTGGGAAGGCGTTCTTATAAATCAGCGCGACAGATACGCGCAGCGCCATTCGCATTGCCGTCAGGTGACGGAGGTGTGGGATCTGACAAGAGAGAATACGCCGCACGAGGTTGAAGAAGTACCGGCGCCCGCCTTTATACCGCGCGGCGTTCCGTATCCGGAATTTGAGCGTATTTACGCCAAAAGCTTCAGCCTTGTTGACGTCTGCGCTTATGAATACGATAGTAATATCAAACCGAAACCTACGTTTTACGATCTATGGAATGAAGAATATCAGTCAAAAGGCGAATACGTCGGGCGGCAGGATCTGACCCTGCGCCGGCTGCCGCTTGACTGTTCCGTAGAAAAAATGATCAACCGTTATGAAGCGCACGTAGTATCTTTCGGCGCGGGAAAGAATATAAAATGCGCCGTATACGATATGAAGGAAATGCGAGTCGGATTTATATATTTTTCGGTACATCTGATGGAAAACGCCGTCGTTGACGTTATATATTCCGAGCGGCTCGAGGACGACGGAGAGATAATTTCACAATCCGGCTTCAACTCCTGTCTCCGCGTTTACTGCGGCAAAGGATCAACGCATTTCACGTCGTTTGAGCCTTACGCTTTCAGATATATAAAAATACTTGTAAATACGGATCAGCCGTTTGATATAACGCATATAGGACTTATATCGTACGTCACGCCCGACGTACGCGGCGGCACGTTTTTGTGCAGCGACGAGGATATAAACCGCATATACGACGCCTCGTATAAAACGCTTTTGCTCAATACTCTTGACATTTTCATGGACTGCCCGGACAGAGAGCGCGGCGGCTGGCTCTGCGATTCGCTCTGGACCGGAAGAGCCGCGGCGCTTATGCTCGCCGACCCGTCTGTCGAGCGCGCGATGATAGAGAATTTCCTCTCTGTTCCGGCAGATGAGTGTTATTACGGCTTTTTCCCGCAGTGCTATCCCGCGACGGGCGACTTTAAAAACGGCGCGCTTACGACGTGGTCGTTCTGGTTTGTGATAGAGATTTACGAATACTATAAAAGGACCGGCGACAGAGAGCTTATAGACAGATTTAAACCGAGGCTCGACGCGTTTTTTGACGGCGTGTCACAGCTCTGCGGAGAACACGGTCTGTTTGAATCTCACAGCACGGTCTTCGTAGACTGGTCGCTTTCAAACAACCGTGAATACGTCTATCCCATTTCCTGCGCGGCAAACGTGGAATACGCCTGCGCGCTTGAATGTTACGACAAGCTCTACGGCGTACCGGAGGCAAAAGCGCACGCCGAGCAGATAAGAAAAGCGCTTCAGGGCGTTGCGCTTGACACGGGCGGCTACGACCCGAGATATATCCTGCACGACAGTCTGAAATATGAAAACGGAAAACTGCAGGGCAAGCCGTTTTACAGCGAGGCGGCGCAGTATACCATGCTTTGGGGAGAGCTTTTTACTGAAGCTGAATGTCCGGGGCTTATAGACGCTGTAGTAAACGAACTCGGTCCTTGTCCGAACAGAAAACCGCCGACGCTTGATATCGGCGCGGCAAATATGTTTATAGGCCTGTGTATACGTCTTGATATGCTCTCAAAGCTCGGATATACGGAGCAGATGCTCAAAGAAATATGTTACCTGTGCGGCATTATGCTCAAAGAAGGCCCGGGCACGCTCTGGGAGACCGTGAGCGGCAAGGCGAGCCGCTGCCACGGCTTTATGGCGCATATCGGCGTACTGCTCAACCGTGACATTTTAGGTCTCGATATACCGCAGACCGTGCCGGAAAAGACCGTTAAAATAGCGCCGCATATCCTCGGCTTGAAATTCGCAAAAGGAACGGTCAACACCCCGGACGGAGTTATAAGCGTAAGCTGGAGCTCGGACGGAAAACGCTTTGAATTGAACGTCAGCGCACCGGATACCTACTCGATAGACCTGACTTTGCCGGAAGAGGTAAGAGGCTATGAAAGCATAACGCTTAACGGCAAGACGCTTGACTGTAAATGCGGTGAAATGAGGCTTAGATCCCCCATATACGTAAAGGCCGTTAAATAAAAATGAGCTGCGCCGTCCGGCGCAGCTTTTGTATTATTTTTTATCTTTTTCTTTATCTTTAAACATCGGTGTGTATTCTTTGTTTTTTTCTTCGCGCTTCTTACGCGTATAATGTATAAGTAAGAATATTGCGGCGAAAATCGAGTATATGACGACCGCGGCGGACATGAGAAACAGTATTGATTTTACGTTTGTTATCTGTCCCGTCACCGTAATGAACAGTACGAACAGCGCCGCCATCGTAAGCAAAAAGTGTATCAAAAGCTTTACCGCTACGGAGAGCTTTTTTATTTTGAATATATTTTGTATAGCCGCCATGACAACTGAAAACCCGAGCAGTATAAGTTCTATATCAAACATAAGAAATTGACCTTTTGAACCTTCTTTCGCGGTCAGCTGGAAAACGGCGGTTATAAAAAGCTGGGTAAAAACGAAGTAAACGCAGGCGTTTTTCAAATTAGTG
The DNA here is from genome assembly GCA_017443595.1 of Clostridia bacterium. Taxonomy (GTDB): domain Bacteria; phylum Bacillota; class Clostridia; order Oscillospirales; family CAG-272; genus UBA1248. The sequence goes on along the minus strand of JAFSYU010000021.1, from coordinate 33,951 downwards.
CCGATTATCTTCAAATACTTCATACAACACCTCTGATTTGTTTTTATATTATTCTACCACAACATTGTGAATAAATCAATATTTACAAATCCGTGTTGAATTTAACCAAGCGGTGTTTTATAATGATATAAGTAAATTACGTGAGGTTTATTATGTTTGTAAGACCTTTGGCGGACAGGATGAGACCGCAGACATTTGACGATATAGCCGGACAAAAACATTTGTTTTCGGAAAACGGCTCGCTTCGCCGCATGATAAGCGGCGGGCATATAACCAATATGATATTTTACGGCCCTCCCGGCACGGGCAAGACCACTGCGGCAAATATCATAGCCAAGCAGGCGGAAATGACTATGTATAAGCTGAACGCCACGACGGCGTCTTTGTCCGACGTTAAAGACGTTATAGGTCAGACGGATACGATAATAGGCGCGGGCGGTATACTGCTGTACTTGGACGAGATACAGTATTTCAATAAAAAACAGCAGCAGTCGCTGCTTGAATATATTGAGGACGGACGCATAACGCTTATAACGTCAACAACGGAAAACCCGTTTTTCTACGTTTACCCGGCTATAATATCGCGTTCCGCGGTGTTTGAGTTCAAGCCCGTTGAGCCTGCCGACTGTCTGCCGGTACTGCGCCGCGCGCTTGATACGCTGAGCGAAGAAAACAAAACGGATTGTAAATGTGAAGACGAAACGCTCATATATATAGCAAGGCTATGCGGCGGCGACGTGAGGCGCGGTATAGGGCTTTTAGAGCACGTTTTCTACGCCGCGGACAGCAAAATTGACAAGGAAATAACGGACAGATTCGTACCGGACGCTATGAGAGGAACGGGCGCGTTCCAGCGCGATGGAGACGGTCACTTTGATCTTTTGTCGGCTTTACAGAAATCCATACGCGGCTCGGACCCGGACGCGGCGGTGTTCTATCTGGCGAAACTGCTGTCCGCCGGCGAGCTTTTGTCCGTCTGCCGCAGGCTTCAGGTCATAGCGAGCGAGGATATCGGACTTGCGTACCCGTACGCGGCGGTGATAACTCGCGCGTGCTGCGAGAGCGCGAAAGAGCTCGGTTTGCCGGAGGCGCGCATACCGCTGACGAACGCGGCGATAACGCTTGCTACCGCTCCGAAATCCGCGCAGGGCGTATTCGCGTACGATAAAGCGGAGGCGGATATCGCGGCGGGATTGGGCAAAAACGTGCCGGACCATCTGCGCGACAGTCATTACGCCGGTGCGGCGAAACTCGGACGCGGTATTGAGTACAAATATCCGCACGCATATGAAAACGATTGGTGCGAACAGCAGTACCTGCCGGACGATATAAAAGATAAACGGTATTACGAATACGGCAATAATAAGACCGAACAGGCCGCAAAAGCTTATTGGGACAGAATAAAAAAAAACAATGAATAACAACGTAAATACTCTGCCTAAACGAAAGCATCCGAGGCTTAAGCAATACGACTATTCATCTGCCGGATTATATTTTATAACGATATGCTCTCATAACAGAAAATGCATATTCTCTCGCATTGTAGGGCGGGGGCTTGCTCCCGCCGCAAATGCCGAGGTGAAAATCGAATACAAAACGTACGGGAAGATCGCCGAAAAACAGCTTTTGCTTCTTGAAAACAGATATCCTATGTGTAAATTATACGCTTATATCATAATGCCGAATCATATACATTTGATCATAAATCCTGCGTATAAAACGGCGGGAGTATAGGGGTTCCCCGTTGCGAACATAGTGAGCAATGGGGGTTCACGTAAAGCCCCCGCCCTACAATAATGGATATAATTTGCACGTATAAATCTTTGACAACGAGAGAATGCAAGAAGCTGTATCCGATTGATAAAATATTTCAAACGTCGTTTTACGAACACGTAATCAGAAACAAAGAAGAATATAATGAAACGTTAAAATACATACACGACAACCCGGCTCACTGGCTGTATGATCCGTTATATCAAAACGATGAATAATCAAAAATCGCACCGAACGATATCTCTGTGCGTTTTTTTGTATCAGTTTATTTTTCCGAGAAAAACGACGGCAGAGTATAGCCGCATTTATGGCAATAACCTTCATTTATATCCGTCGTTATTCCGCATACCGCGCACTGCGCCATCGTGTCGGACGGTTTGGGGATAATTACCGTGTACTTGCTTCCGTAAATATGAAAAACGCGATCCCCTGTTTTGTAAAAATCAACGGATTGAACGTTTTTCGTGCGCTCGCTGTATACTTTTCTTTTCTCAACGCCGCCGTTATCGTCTTTTACGAGCAGATATACGTTATTTCTTTTATATCTGGTTTCTCTTGACGGCTTGAACGCGTTTTCAAAGTCCTGCGACGTCGTTACCTTGACTCTTTCAACCGTTCCGATATACGTTTTGTCGCTGAACGCCTGACGGATGCCGGATATGAACAGTGGAATAATAAACAGCACCGCGTAAAAAACGTGTCCTATGATGTTATACTTCGCTATGTACTCCGTCTGATACATAAAATCCTTGGAAAGGAAGAAAAACAGTAAAACCGTTGCTTCGCATAAAACGAACACAAGCACGGGTTTGAATTTTGATAACCGTGCGTATTTTTTAAGATCTGCAGGCAGATAAGGTCCGTTATTTTTCATTATCCAAAAAACTCTCGATAAGATTGTTTTTGTTGTAAAATACAGTAAAACCGAAAACGTCGTCGCCGTTATACGCCTCGTCGCGTTCGGCTTTTTTTACGTAATATATCCTTTTGCATTTAGGCGAAAATATAAGGATATTCTTGTATTCCGGGTCAGCACCGGTCAGATCGATCTTGATTCTGTGCCCTATTACTTCGCTTATGACGTCCGGCGTAAGCGTCCTGACTCCGGGCAGCGATCCGCGCCACGATATGCCCATAACGCCGGTGTTTTTCAAAATACAGGCTTTGGTTTCGCTTTCTATGAGCAGATTTTTGTTTTTCAGATATTTCGGGAAGAATTTTATACCGTACGATACCCCGCCGGTGGTCATTTCAATATCATAGCCGGGGTAAACCTTGAAAAACGATTTATAAAGCGAATTCTTTTTTATTTCCCCGCCGTTTTGTTTGCAGTATTTTTTCAAGGCGCCGTAATATCCGAGCCTGTCTGCCACGACGCGTATGATCTTATATATAAGCACGGCGAAAACAGCGGCGCAAACCGTTACTACCAGATAAACGACGGATTTGTTAAGTGAGATCAATGCAAGCATATTCTCCTCCGTTTACTGCAGCGTTACGGAATCTTCAATAAGATTTTTTCTCATTATCAGCAGCACGATAAATCTTACCGCGTTCAGTATGACGAACATTATAACGACGGATATAAGAAGCCCCAAAAATCCGTTTCCGCTGACGATATACGCCCACAGCTCCGATATATAGAATTTCTCAAACGAAAACGAGTTTGCAAGATCAACTTTGGAAAACGCGTAAAACAACGTGTAAGGGATCAGAAATATGATATATACGGGAATTTCGAACACGGCGTTTTTCAGATAATATTTCTTGAAAACGTCAAAGACCGGCGTTTTGTTTTTTATTTCCGCTTTCATTTCGTCGCGGAAAGTCACGCTGCGCGTGTTTATGACCGTGTAAACGATGCAGAATACTATCTGAATTATAATAGCGTAAACCGTTATCAACGCTGTCGCGTTTGATTCGTAACCGTCGCGCCAGAGACTGCCGACTATGGTATTGAGCGCCAGGCCGAATATAATTGATTCCGCGAGATGACCGGCTGTAAGCGCTATTATCCAGAACAGTACGGGTTTTATTTTTTTAAAAAAGTTCATCACGCTGCTCCTAATTTTTTTAATTATACGCTGCAACAATGCATAAGTCAATCGTTTTTTCTTTTGAAAACGTACAGCATAGGCTCGCGGCCGCCGTATGAATAATCTCCGGATTTGTGCTGTAAAAACAGATATTCCACCCCGTTTACTGTTTTTATCACGTATTTTTCCGCCGTCATTTCCCTGTCTTCAAGAACGTAGTCTTTTGTGTAACGCAGAGTGATATTTGCCGTTCCTCTTTCTGTTTTTACGGTTTTTACGCATACGCCGCGCGGCATGAAGCGTATGGAAACTATCCACAGATTTTCTTTTTTCCAGTTCATTTTTGACCGATCGAAGCTGTCGATATTCTTGACAAAGTCCACCGTTTCCCATTCGCCTGATACGGCAGGATCGTCGATATACGGCATATCCGTGTCGTCTACGCGTTTTTTCACGGTCTTTGACGTATAAAGCGTGCCGTCCGTCTGCTTATACAGTAAATACACGGGATCGTCGCCGTTTTCTATACAGCTGTCGCTGAAATATTATATTATCATGTATTTTTCACCGTCTTTTTCGAGCGTCGCATAAGGATTCGGAACGGCGAAGCCGTGATCGCCTAAGATCCTGTATAAAACGCCTTTCGTCCAGAACCACACCCAGACGAACGCGCCGCCGGGCAGAAACGGTATTTCCTTATGGACGAAGCCCTCCGGCTCCGATACGGAATTTATATCGTTTTTATCAGCAAGCTGACCGCAGAGCGTCCATTTGCCCGCTACGCCGGGATCGTCCGTGAACGGAAAGTCGAGCAGGGCGAAAAAATCAAGCTTCTCCGGCTCCCGCGTTAATTCGTCTATTTTTCTTATGTTTTCTTTGCTTGCGGTTATATCGGACAGCATCGCTTTTTTTCTTTTTATCATCATGGCTCTGAATTTTTCGCTGTCCGCGTTGAATAATTCTTTTATCTCGTTCAATTCAAAGCCGAGACTTTTATAAAACTGTATTTTGCGGAATTTCTCGATATCGGAGGGTGAATAAAGTCTGTAACCGGTGTTTTTATCCGTCGCCTCCGGACATAAAACGCCCTCCGCGTCGTAGTAGCGCAGGGTCTGCGTGTTTACCCCGCAAATTTTTGCCATATTGCCTATTTTTATCATATCGCGCCCTCCGTTTGATTTGATTATAACATTACAGTATACTGTAAAGTCAATATGCGCGCCAAAATGTTAAACAAAAGTTCACAATCGCATCTGGCGCGTTTGATATTGACAAAAAGACAAAAATAGAGTATAATCATACCGCTGTGTCAGACGGTCGCGCGGTATGGCGCCGAAAGGTATTACCGTGAGGAAAGTCCGGGCATCACAGGGCAGGATAACGGATAACGTCCGCCGAGGGTGACCTCCGGGAAAGTGCAACAGAAATAAACCGCCTCAGGCGCACCCGACTTAATTCGGAGAGCGCCGAGGGGTCCCCAAATCATGCGCAAGCATGATTTGGGGTTCTCCGAGGGGTCCTCAAATTATGCGTACGCATAATTTGGGGTTCCTAAGGGGGGTCCTCAAATCATACGCAAGTATGATTTGGGGTTCTCCCGGGGCAAGGGTGGAAAGGCGAGGTAAGAGCTCACCGGCATTGATGGCAACATCGTGCAAATGTAAACCCTATCCGATGCAACACCGTGTGAAAGAAGGGCTGCCCGTCCGCTCCGAAAGGAGATTTCCGAGGTGGCATGGAGCTGTGCGGCAACGCATACGCCAAGACAGATGACCGTCATTGACAGAACCCGGCTTACGGCACGGCCAGACGCTTCCTTACGGGAGCGTCTGCTTTTTTGTACGATTATTACAAAAAAAGTATTGATTTTTGCTTAATTATATGTTATAATATTAAAAATATAGTATTGATCATGTGAAAAAGATCTGTTTTTAAGGTAGTTAATATGGAAAGATTCAGGTTTACAGATGAATCGATATCCGCCATTGAACAAATGGCGGTACCTTTTGCGGTTTATCAGTTCATTGATAAACGCGTAGTGACCCTTGCTTTATCGGACGGATTCTGCAAACTTTTCGGTTATGACGACAAAAGAGCCGCTTATAACGACATGGATCACGATATGTATAAATACACGCACGCGGACGACGTGACGCGTATTTCTGACGCGGCGATCAAATTTGCTGTAAACAAATCCGATTACAACGTTATTTACCGCTCGCGCAAAGCGGGGGAAAACGGATATCACATAATCCACGCAACGGGAAAACACGTTTATACGAGCGGCGACCGTATCGCTTACGTCTGGTACACGGACGAGGGCGAATATACGGTAGGCGAGAGCGCCCCGGAGACGAGCCTTAATCTCTCTTTGCAGAAATCGCTTCATGAGGAAAGCATACTAAAGGCAAGCTATTACGACTATCTTACCGGCTTGCCGAGCATGTCGTATTTCTTTGAGCTGGCGACAGCCGGCAAAGAATCCATAATCAAAGCCGGCGGAAACCCCGTAATGCTGTTTGCCGATCTGAGCGGTATGAAATTCTATAACGGCAGATACGGTTTCTCCGAAGGAGACAAACTAATCCGCGCGCTGTCCAAAACGCTTGCCTCTTATTTCGGCAGCGAATGCTGCAGCCGCTTCGGAAGCGACCATTTTGCGGTTTATACGGAAGAAAAAGGACTTGAGGCGACGCTTAACGGGCTGTTTGCAGACTGGCAGGCTCAGCATCCGGACTGCCCGCATATAAGAGTCGGCATTTTCAAAAGCGATCTTGAAGACGTTGACGCGGGCACAGCCTGCGACAGAGCGAAAATAGCCTGCGACCGTATGAGAAAATCTCCCGTTTCCGCGTTCAATTACTTCAGCGAGGAGCTTCTGGAAGACGTCAAAAACCGTCAGTATATCATAGAAAACATAGACAAAGCAATAGACAACAAGTGGATACAGGTCTATTATCAGCCTATCGTCAGAGCCGTAAACGGCAGAGTATGCGACGAGGAGGCGCTCGCGCGTTGGATCGACCCGCTGAGAGGTATTTTATCCCCGTCCGATTTCATACCGACGCTTGAATCGTCCGGACTTATATACAAACTCGATCTGTACGTTTTGGGACAGGTGCTTGAAAAGATAAAAGCGCAGAAAGAAAAAGGGCTGTTTATTGTACCGCAGTCTATAAACCTGTCAAGAGCCGATTTTGACGCCTGCGACATAGTGGATGAGATATGCCGCCGCGTTGATAACGCGGGCGTCGGAAGAGATCTTATAACAATAGAGATCACGGAAAGCATAATAGGAAGCGACTTTGATTTTATAAAAAGACAGATAGAAAGGTTCCAGAGCCTCGGCTTCAGCGTATGGATGGACGATTTCGGCAGCGGGTATTCTTCGCTTGACGTTTTGCAGAGCATAAAATTCCAGCTTATAAAGTTCGATATGAGCTTCATGCGCCAGTTCGGTAAGGACAACAAAGGCAAAATAATTCTGACTGAGCTTATGAAAATGGCGACGGCGCTCGGCGTCGACACGGTCTGTGAGGGCGTTGAAACGGATGAGCAGGTCGCGTTCTTGCGCGAAATAGGCTGTTCAAAGCTGCAGGGTTACTACTACAGCAAGCCGCTGCCGTTTGAAGAGATACTGAACAGATATAAAAACGGCACGCAGATAGGCTTTGAGGATCCCGGTGAATCCGCTTATTTTGAAACTATAGGTAAACTCAATCTGCACGACCTTGCCATGATAGCCGGCGATGACGAAAGAGGATTTTACAACTACTTTGACACTCTGCCCATGGCAATAATTGAGCTGAAGGACGGCGCGGTCAGGGTAGTAAGAAGCAATCAGTCTTACAGAAAATTCATAAGCACGAGATACGGTGTGGATCTGTCCAAAAAGGGCGTATTCAACGATCTTATATTAAACGAGCAGGGATCGACGTTTGTAAAGATGGTGACGGAATGCTGCAATACCGGCAGCCGCTCGTTCTTTGACGAAAAACTAAGCGACGGAACGACTGTTCACTCGTTTGCAAAAAAACTGAGCGAAAATCAGAAGACCGGCGCCATAGCCGTAGCGTTCGCGATCCTGTCCATAACGGATTCTGCGGAAGGCGCGTCTTACGCGGATATCGCAAGGGCGCTTGCCGCGGACTACTCCAACCTGTTCTACGTTGATCTTGAAACGGACGATTTTATAGAATACAGCTCAAGCGCCGGCAGTGAGGAACTTGCCGTTGAAAGACACGGGCACGATTTCTTCACGCAGAGCAGACATGACGCGAATTACTTTCTTTATAAAGACGATATAGCGGACTTTGTATCCGCGTTTACAAAAGAAAACCTGATAAAAGCGCTTGAAGATCACGGCACGTTCACCTTCACGTACAGACAAATGATAAACGGCAAGCCCGTATATATGAATATGAAAGCCATGCATATGTTAAAGGGCGGACGTTATATCATAATAGGCGTGAGCCGGGCAAATTCTCAGATAAAATAACGCCGCAGGCGAAAGCGCAGATCATTTCCGGGACAAAAAACACATAACCGCGGCGGGAGTTGCTCCCGCCGGTTGTATTATCTGTAAAAAAACGGCGGACGTCCCCTCTTCCGCTGTTATAAATAAATACATTTACACATTTTGATGCAAAAAACGACTTGTATGTATGAAGGCGCCTTAAAGGAGAAAATCATGGATAACGCAAAAACATTTCCCGAAAGACAGCGGCTCACACATACATCAAAACCCGAAGGGAGCAAGCCGATGGACTTTATAAACGATGAAGAAATAAACCGGTTATATTTCGATCGTGATGAAGCCGCCATAGCGGAAACACAGAGAAAATACGGAAAATATTTAAAAAAGATCGCCGCCGATATGACAGACGATAAGCGTGACGCGGAAGAATGTGTAAACGACGTGTATCTGAGCGCGTGGAATTCCATACCGCCAAACAGACCTGATTCGCTCAAAGCGTATCTTACAGCGCTTGTAAGACGCGCGGCGGCGGACGTTTACAGAAGAAACGGCAGGGATAAAAGGATACCTGAAAATCTTTATTCGCCGCTTGACGAACTTGCAGATATCCTGCCCGGCGACAGCGCCGAGGATGAGCTTGACGGCAAGGTTTTATCGGACGTTATAAAATCTTTCGTCTCTTCTCTGCCGGAGCGGAAAAAATACATATTCATAAGCAGATATTACGTCAACAGAAAAACAATTGAGATAGCAAAAAAGCTGAACGTCAGCAGATCCACCGTTGCAAAAGAGCTTTCGCAGATCAAGGCGGATCTTAAAAAAAGGCTTGATCTTGAGGGGTACAATATATGAAAAATAAAAAGAATGCGGAAAAACTCTTTTCCGCCATATCGGATATAAATCAATCGGATATAGAAGATTTTGCAAATTATGACGACAGGTGTTCCGACACCGTCACACAAAAGAAAGAACGTCCCGTTTTAAAAATAATAGGCGCGTTTGCGGCCTGCGTGGTTTTGTTCGGCGGGATTTTCACGGGCTTGAAAATAGCGGAAATGAAGCTGAATCCAAACGGCCCCGCTTCATCATCAGAGGAAACGGGCGATACGTCTGACGACACGGAAGAAATACAGGTAAAATACCACGTATATAAAATGGAAGGACCGTACGCTCTGCCGGAAAAGAACAACCTTACTGCACAAGAACAGGAAATCGCCGACCGGTATTATAACGAACTGATCGAAAACTTTCCGGAATTCGCTAAGATCCCCAGACAGCGTATAGTTGAGTACGTTGACACCCCAAACAGTGATCTGTACGTTGAATTCGGATTCTGTTTAGGCAACATCGGAACGGGTTTATGGTGCAATTATAAATATCATGAATACGGCGTCAAGGAATACGATGATTTTTGCAACGGCTGGACGATCACAGGGAAGAATTTTGAAGAATTTACCGATGCTCAGCTGCCGCAGATCGTATGCGACGATATAATATCAATGCTTAAAAAGAACGTCAGAGCATTTGCGGAAGAAAACGGTCTGCAGATCGCCCGCTTTGTTGATCATGATCCGGACGATATTTTGGAAAGAGTCATCTTCAGCTATGATGAAAACGGGCTGTACGCTACGTCAATAACGATAGCGGAGCCGAAAGATACAACAATGCCGACGCCGCATATTTTCGCCACTATCGGCGTTGAGATATCGGCTGATACCGTAACGCTTACGGAATATCCGGCATCGCTTAAGCCTCTGTTTACGTCTGAAGAAAACTATGAATATACGTTTACTCCTTCCGGGATATGCGAAGGAATACAGCCGCCGTATGCGACGCCGGAAAAGAAAGAATTCACCGCGGAGCAAAAGGAAACGGTCGACCGTGTTTATAACGAGATGCTCGAAAAATATCCCGATTTCGGCAAAATACCGCGTGAAATGCTGCTTGAAGAAATAACGGAAGAAAACCTCAATACAACGGTCACGTTTACGCTCTGTCTCGGCGGTTTACCTACGTCATATCAGTACGTATATAACCACAGCATAGGCGGAGGCGGCGCAAAAATATTTGTAAGCGGGCAAGAGTTCAAGCCGTTTTCCGAATGGCGGATACCGGAGAATTCAATGGGCACGATCAGAAGTGTGCTTTACAATCAAACGCGCAATCTTATGAGAGCGGAAAAACTTGATCTTGAAAAACTTAATATGAATGATCTGAGCATATCCTGGAGCGTCGGAGAGAACGGCGAGTTGTACGCGAATTCCGAATATATCGCCGATATTACGGATAAGACCGTAAATCAGTACGGCGAAGACGGTCACGCGCACGTTTTCAACAAGGTCAGAGTAGTTATAGAAAATAACGAGATATCGGTCTACAATTATCCGGCGACGTTGAAGTCGGAGCCGGAGACTGATATCGGTGAAGAAACCGATCCTGTATCTGAAGACTGGGACGGTCTTGATACAGAGGAGCGCGTAGAGCGTGCGATGTACGAGATAATAAATTACGGGCTCAATTATCAGCGTTTCAGGTACCTATGCGGCGACGAACACGCGGATGACGTACACTACGACGGCGATTATTATCTCGGCGACGAGCCTCTGGACAATTTCACATTCGGATATTTCCTTGATCTGTACGATACCGAAACAGACCCGATGCACAAGCAGCTTATGTTCGTATATATTTCATCTTTCCTTACAGATACGTGGAACGATGATACGCGCACCGTCCCGTACACGACTAAGTATTTACCTAATTTTGATAATTTCAAAGCAGATAATCTGCCGCGCTTTGACGCGTCGTACAATGAAGAATGTGACAAATGGATACACGAGTACTATTATAACGCCTTCTGTAAATATGCGAAGAATATGACGGAGAACGAGGTAAAAACAAAATACGCGCCTTCATATAAGCTTATAAAGAAATACGGATTTGACAACTTCTCGGATTCGGCTAAAACGCGTGAGCAAAAGGCAAAACGCGTTATAAGTGAATTTTTCAATATGGCTCTGTCCGTCAAGTACGGTATAGCGGTAAACGATCCGACGTCAAACGTATATTTCAGGTATTCGGAAGAGGGCAGAAGTTCAACGTACGAGCCGGGCGACGCCATATATACGGCTTTACTGAAATACTATACGAAGGATGAACTTGACCGTTCCGATTCCGCACCCGCCGTGTATGAACAGCGCGAAGGAATAAAGACGATAGATAAGTGGAAAGAGTATTTCAGCTCTCTTACGACAAAGAGCATAGCCGACGATTTTGTAAAGGAAAATAAATACTTCTTAACGGCGTCCGACGGCCGCGTGCTCACGTGTAATTCGTATTATTTCTTCAACACGAACAACCTCAGAATTCCGTATTATCAGGAAGAATTTGTCGAACTCGTATCTGACGGCAACGGTGTAAGAAGAACTGCAAACGTATTCGTTTTCGACGTTGACGAAGAAAAATACTATACCGTGGAGCTGTCAAATGAAGGCGGCAACTTGAAGATAACCGGCGGTACTCTCGTTACCGAATGGCTTTACAGAACACTTTCACCAGAGGAATGTGCGATAAGAGATACCATTATGGACGTGGAAAAGCTATTTCAATTCATGCGCTACGGGCTTGTATATGATTTCAGATACTACGATTGCGATACAGCGTACAGCGTAGAATACGGAAACAATCCGTCGCTTCCGGAGGGACTTGAAGAAAAACTTGATCAGGTTGCTCTGCGTGAAGAGAACGGCAAAAAGTTTTATATAACAGACCGCGTATGCCGGTTTTCATATGGGCTTGATACTTATGATCACTGGATATGGTATTTTTCCAACATACTGCCGAAGGATTTTGTCAAAGACTATATAAAGGAAAATCAGTATTTACTGACTGTCGGCGATAACGTTTATCTGCTTGATATGACGGATCAGGTAGAGGCTCGTCTTATGATCAATTACGGTTCCGTGAGAATAACGGAAGAGAAAGAAGGTGTGATTACTGTTAAGGCAACGGCAGGCGACGGATGGAGACCAGAGCAGGAAGTTACGTTTGAGCTTGAAAAATCAGACGAAGGTTATCGCATAACCGGCGGTACGTATTTGACGGATATAATTACGGATAAAAAAGACTGACCGGTTTAAAAAATATAAAAAAAAATAAAGCCGAAGGTCGTGAACCTCCGGCTTTTGTTATGCAATTTTTAAACGTAAAAAAAGCCGGCTCATTTGATATATCCGTCTGCCCGTCGAAAGAGTATTATTATGTTGATATATCGCTTACGCGATTCGATATGCAGACCTTACGGTCTGCCCGATGTGTGCTGACGCACTCGATTTGCGCTGCGCGCGTGACACAAAAAAGCCCCGAGAAATCTCGGGGGGATGGTGGGGTTTGGGGCGGTAATAGGGGTTCCCTGTTGCGAACTCGTGAGCAATGGGGGTTCCCGTATGGGGGGCGGGGAGCCCCAAATGTGCGCTTTGCGCACACAATTCGTCGCGCAAGCGACACCGATTTTTATTATTTATTCTTTATTCTTTAAAAGCGGGCGATCAATGATCGCCCCTACATTCATTTGTTTTTCGCGGGCGATCAATGATCGCCCCTACATTCATTTGTTTTTCGCGGGCGATCATTGATCGCCCCCACATTCTTAATGCAGTATGTCTCCTTCTCCGACCTTATACGGCGTTTTTATATAAAACTCCATTTTCGGGTGGGGGGTGGAGATTATGCTCTGCATTTCGTTATCATACATTTCCTCTATGCGGAACGGCTCTTTATCGCCGTCCGGCGTCAAAAATCTGACCGTGTCGCCGCAGACGGCTTTGTTTTTCTGCACTATTTTCGCAAAACCGGTCTTTGCGTCATAATCCGAAACTATGCCGTAATACGGGCGCTCCGTTATATACCCCGGCTCGTCCACGATCTTGGCGTCCTCCATAGGCTTATCAAAGAAATATCCGGTGTCATACTTTCTGTGCGTCACGCTTTCCAGAATACGCAGATGCTCCGGCGAAAACGTATAATTTTCCGGGTCGCCGCAGTACGCGTCCACCGCCTGTCTGTACGCAAGCGCCGTAGCGGCGGCGTAATACGTGCTTTTCATTCTGCCTTCTATCTTAAACGACGATATTCCCGCTTCACAAAGCTCCGGTATATGCTCAATCATACACATATCGCGCGACGACATTATAAACGTGCCGTCTTCCGTCTGCTCGATACCCGGCTGACGCGAGGCATCCTTGCCTTCCTCAAGCTTATACAGCTTGTAATTCCAGCGGCACGGCTGTGCGCATTCTCCCCTGTTGCCGTCGCGCCCGGTAAAGTGATTTGATAAAAGGCATCTTCCGCTGTACGACACGCACATGGCGCCGTGAACGAAGACCTCAAGCTCAAGCTCCGGACTTGTGTTTTTTCTTATTTTTATTATTTCATTCAGCGACAGCTCCCGCGCGAGCACTACGCGCTTTGCGCCGAAGAGACGCATATATACTTCAGCCGTTTCGGGTGAAACGATGCTCGCCTGGGTGGAAACGTGCAGATTTGCGTCGGGGATCAGTCTGTGAAACGCGTCCATAACGCCTGGATCCGCGACTATATACGCGTCCGGTTTCAGCTCGTTTACCGCCGGGATATATTTTTTCAGAGCGTCGTATTCGTCCGCGCGCGGCATCGTGTTTACCGTGACGTAAACTTTTACGCCGTGTCCGTGCGCGTATTTTATCGCCTCCGCCATCTCGGCAAGCGTAAAATTGCCGGCGCCGGCTCTCATACCGAAGCTTTGTCCGGCAAGATACACCGCGTCCGCGCCGAATCTCACGGCGGCTTTCAGCTTTTCAAAAGTTCCGGCGGGTGATAATATTTCAGGTTTTATCATTTGTTTTTAAGCGCTTCCTCCAGCGCATTGCCTAACTGTATCCTTGCGGCAGCCATGGCTTCATTATCGTCCGTGAATTTGACTACGGATGTTGAAACCGTGCTTATTATCGCGTCCGCTTTGTCTTTTCCCGCCGCGGCTTCAAGCATCGTAAGCATTTCAAATTCGTCCATACCGTCGCGTATCATCTCAAGTCTGAAAGAGCCGCACGCACCGTCAACGTCGGCGTCGGTACCCGGATATAAAAGCGATCCGTCGCCGAAAACTTTATCTGATAACCAGCTCTGACCCGTTCTGTAATCCTTACCGACGGTTGCCATATTGGTCCACGGGTCTTCAACTCTTTCCCAGAACGTGCAGGACCAGTATAAAAATCCGCTCACGCCGTACTGCTTCTGCTGCCAGAACAGCAGTTTGTTCTGCAAGCCCGTCATATCAACGTACATATTCAAATACGGAAGACCCGGCTCCCAGCAGACGTACCACCATAATTCGTCGCCGCCGGCGACTTCTTCGCTCATCCTCTGACCGAATTCCGTATATTTCTTTTTCTGCGAGGCACTGTAAAGCATTCTTTTACCGCCCGCTTTGTCCGTCTGCTTAGTGAAGCAGAACGTTTTGGGACACCATATATCTATGTATTCGCTCATAAAAGCTATCTGATCTCTGTCCTTGTCGTACTGCACGTTCTGGAAGAACGGAACGACTATCTTAACGCCCGGGCAAAGCTGTCTTATACGCGCGCATTTTCCCGCCATATCGTTTAAAGCGGAGGCGGAACCCGGCTCGTCGTACGGATAAAAATACGCTTTTTTAAGCCACTCTTCATTCGTTTTGAGCTTGTTGTACCACGCGACCATCCTCTCGTCGTCGCCTACGTACGAAACTCTGAAAAACTTTACGCGCGGATCGCTCATATACGCGTCGGCACGCTCGTCAAGTATATCGTACGGCAGATCGTATGCGTTTACGTGATACTGCAGAAGAAAATCGTAATATTCTTTATAATAATCCTTTTCACCGTCGTTGTTATGGAAGCGGTATATGTCTCCGGGCCCCATGCCGGAAACGGCGGACGCCGTCATCACCTCGGGCATTGTGACATCCCATACGTGAGCGAAAAGGCGCAGCTGTTTTACGGTCTTATCGCCTTCACATACGGAAACGACGCCCTCGTAATCGCCCGCGGGCGTGTCTTTTTGCGTATTCAGACGGATGAAAAGCGCCTGAGACTTCCCTTTTTCTATATCAAAAACTCTCGTAGTATCATTCATAGGCGCGACCGGATCGGGATAACGCACCTGTCCGCATTTTACGTAATACTGTCTGTATATCTCCGCGCTTATCTCTGCCCCGTCCTTGTTTTTAAGCGGTCCGCACGAAACTGACAGACCTGTTTTATCAGAGTCGGCTGATAAAACTATCTGCGCGTTTTCCGTCTCCGCTTTTGCCATAAATACGGTATAAGAGCGCAGCCCGGTATCTTCCGGTCTGTCCGGATCTGTTTTTATAAACGAGTGAGCGTACCATGCGGTCAAACCCGCGTCCTCGTCCGGCGCGGTGATTATTTCATCTGTTTCCACGGGCATTTCCGTCACCTCTTCCGTTTCAGTCCGCTCTTCCGTTTCCGTCGTGTCCGCCGCCGTTGTTTCGGGCGTGCCGACACAGCCGTACAGAAAGCCGATCAGCATAATTAGTATCAGTGCAAAGGATATTATTCTTTTCATTTGCCTCTCCTAAAATACGAAATTGCCGTTTTCAAATACTTTGATTTCAGCTCCCTCGTGCGTCACTCCTGTGACGCTCATATCGGATGTGCCGAACATAAAGTCCACGTGTATGCCGCTGTCGTTAGATCCGTTTGCTTTTGCTTCTTCCTTGCTCATCTTCTCTCCGCCTTTTATAGTTATGGCGTAGCTTGAGCCGAGAGCTAAATGGCAGGACGCGTTTTCATCAAAGAGCGTGTTATAAAACAGTATTTTCATATTTGATATAGGGCTGTCGTACGGTATGAGCGCGACCTCCCCGAGACGCTTTGCGCCTTCGTCCGTTGCGAGCATACGCGTAAGCACCTCGTCTCCGCTCTTTGCGGAATGTGAAACGACCTCGCCGTCTTTGAAGGTCAGACTGAAATCCTCTATCAGATTGCCCTGATACGAAAGCGGCATTGACGAGTATACGACGCCGTTGACGTTGTTCATATCCGGCATGGAGAATATCTCCTCCGTCGGCATATTGGGCATATATTTGACTTTTTTGTTCGTTTTATCGGAGCCGCCCTGCCAGATATGGTTTTCAACGAGACCTACGTGCAGATCCGTGCCTAAACCGTTTTTGAAATGGAGTTCCTTGAAATTATATTCGTTTAAGATCTTCGCGCGGCGCTTTAAAACTCTGTCGTGTGATCTCCACTTTTTCGCCGTGTCGCCTCTGCCTATGCGGACGGCGTTGAATATGGCTTTAAAGAGCTTGTCCACGGCGACGGACGGTTTGTCGGAAGGAAATATCTTTTTCGCCCACGCTTCGCTCGGGTAGCCGACTACGCACCACGGGAAAACGGCCTGATCCATAAGATCATAGAATTCCTCGCTCGCCTTGTTCATAGCGCGGCTGAATGACAGCATTTTCATACCGTCTATACCCTTGAACGCCTCGGGATCGCCGCCGGAAATGTTTATAAAAGCGCCGCCCTTGCGTGCGTAGTACGTTCTCATCTCTTTGAACCAGTCCGGTATATCGGCCAAGGTTTCCGCGTCCGCGTACGTAAAGCGTATCTTATCCGCGCCCTGATCGTTAAACGTTATTTTAACGTCTTTGGCGCCTGATTCAAACGCTTCTTTTTCTATCATTTTCGCAAATTCCGCAGCGTGAAGCGGCGACATTATGGTCACGTACTGCCCCGGCTGGACGTTTACGCCGACTTTTACTATGAGCTTTGCGTACTGTAACAGTTGTTTTTCGTATTTCATTTTTTTGTATCCTTTGCTTTGAAAAATTGGTAGTAATTGCATTTGATCATGCCGTTATACAGTTTTCTGATCTTATCCGGGCGTCTGCCGAAAAGGCGCGGGAGATCCTCGCAGGAAGATATGACGTATATCTGCCACGAGCCGAGGTTTGAGAACGCGTCGCCTAATTCTTTGTAAAGCACAGCTACGCTTTCTTTATCCATGAGCCGCTCGCCGTAAGGGGGATTGCAGACTATAGTGCCTCTTCTGCCGTACGTCTGCAGGTTTCTCGCGTCGTATTCAAAGCATTTTATATACTTTTCCATACCTGCGCGGCGAATGTTGTCCGCCGTTATACGCACGCACTCCGGGTCAATGTCGGACGCGTACGCTTCAAATTTGCAGTCGCGCTTTATCATATCCGCCGCCTGCTCGTAAGCTTTGTCCCAGTCGGCTTTTTCTATCCACGGATATTGTTGCGAGATAAAGGTGCGGTTCATGCCCGGCGCGGTGTTTGACATAAGCAGCGCGGCCTCTATCGCAATCGTGCCGGAGCCGCACATCGGATCCCAGAACAGATTGTCCTCTCTTATATGCGCCAATTTACACAAAGCCGCCGCGAGCGTCTCGCGCAGGGGCGCCTCGTTTGACTGCGGTCGGTAGCCGCGCTTGTGAAGCGTAGTGCCGGACGTGTCTATCATGACCGTCGCCTCGTCTTTTAATATGAAGAACTCTATCTGATATTTTACGCCCGTTTCTTCAAAACGGTTTACGGAATATTTGTCTTTCATAGACTCGACCGCGGCTTTTTTGACTATGCTCTGGCAGTCGGGAATAGACGTAAGCGCGCTTTTTATGCTGTGTCCTTTTACGGGAAACGCGTCAAATTCGCCTATATAATCGTAAAAACGCAAAGCGCGCGTGCCGTCGAACAGCTCCGTGAAAGTACGTGCCGGAAAAACGCCGAGCACGATATAAAGCCGCTCGGCGTAACGCAGGTTAATATTCAGGCGCGGTATATCGGAGATTTCACCGTCAAAAATAACGCGCCCGTCTATCGTCGTAACGCGCTGTAACCCGAGCGCGTCTATCTCTTCACCTAAAAGTCTTTCAAGCCCGAAAAGACACGTGGCGGCAAATCTCATCAGTCGACGGGATACGCTATCGTCGTCATCAGCGCCATTTCAACGGCGGACGTGTCAAGACGGCTGTACTGAACGACTATCGGCTCGCTCGATTCAACGAGTATGGCGTACGGCGTGTCGCGCGGTATGGGCTCGCCCTTGTCGGACACCTGCTTGTCAAGTCTTATGTGGTGCGTCTTCATCGCGCCGCATTCAGCGGAATAACCGGTCTTTACCGGTCTGTCCTCGTAGAACAGCGTAAGGTCGATGTGCGCGTCGCGCTCAGTAGTGTTGATAACGCATATCGCCTCGTGCGACATATACTCATTTTTAGATACCGAGTTCAGATAGCAGTCCGGTATCAGCCAGGTTTTCTTTCCGTATTCTTTCATTTTATTTCATCCTTTCAGATTATTATTTGACCCGGTAGGGGGCGGCGTCACGACGCCCCGCTTGTAGGGGCGATCATTGATCGTCCGCTCGCGCCCCCTCAATCTCTTTGGAGATTGACGGGAGGGGACAGGGGGGTATGGGGGGTTCTCGGCGAAGCCGAGCTTGAGGGGTGGCCCGGGGTTCCCCGAAAACGAGGTACGAGTTTTTGGGGGTTCACGGGTGGGCGACCACCCATATTTCGTCGGCGCAGCCGACACCGGGTTTTATTCTTTATTCTTTCTTATTTATTTTTTTTGCGGCGGGAGCAAGCCCCCGCCCTACATCAATATTTCTCTATATCCACTCTTTCAACGTCAAAGTCAAACTCTTCACCCAAAAACACTTTGGCGGTCTTATTGAAATTCGCCGGCGTGTCGGAAACGTAACAGTGTATAGATCCGTTTCCCTCTCCGTCAGAGAACACTGACGCTATCTCACGCGCGGCGGCGGCGCCGGAATCTATAAACGTTATATGCGGCGCGGCTTTTACCATCATTTTTTTCAATATCGGAAAATGCGTGCAGCCTAAAATGACCGTATCGGCTCCCGCGTCGATTATCGGTTCAAGATATTTTTTGACGGATAAATACGCTATCTCATCCTCCGCAAAGCCGTATTCCACGACCGGGACGAGAAGCGGACAGGCGACGGACGTCACCTCAATGCCGCCGTTTATGAGCTTCAGCTCGTGCTCGAACACGCCGGAGCCTATCGTCGCGCCAGTGCCCATAACGCCTATTTTACCGTTCTTCGTCACGCTCGCCGCTTCACGCGACGCGGCGGAAACAACGCCGTAAACGGGTACGGGCAAAGATATTTTAAGAGCGTTCAGCGCCACGGTGGAGACGGTCCCGCAGGCGACGAGAATAGCCGACACACCGCGGCTCAACAGAAACGCCGCGTCCTGCGAAGCGTATTTCATTATGGTCTGCGGAGATCTTGTGCCGTACGGCGTTCTTCCGGTATCTCCGAAATATACAAGCTCCGTATCGGGCATCAGCTTGTGCAGTTCTTTTAAAGCGCACAGCCCGCCTAAGCCGCTGTCAAAAACACCTATGGGCATATTCAATCCTCTTTTGCGTATTTTATAAGCTCTTCCACCACTTCAGCGTAAGTGAATCCGTGATCCTGCATCAAAGACGGATACATGGATATTGACGTAAAGCCGGGCAGCGTGTTTATCTCGTTAAACACTATTCTGTCACCCGCCACGAAGAAATCAACGCGGGATAAACCTCTGCAGCCGAGAGCACGGTATATTTTTACCGCGTAATCGCGTATTTTCCCGGATATTTCGTCCGGAAGCTCGGCGGGGATATGATACGTAGCCGTATCCGATATGTATTTAGTGTTGTAATCGTAAAACTCGCTGTTAGGGCAGATCTCGCCGGGACGCGAAGCGAACGGCTCGTCGTTGCCCATAACGGCGACCTCTATTTCGCGGCCTTTTATATATTCCTCAACAAGCGCTTTGTCGTCGTATGACAGCGCGTCCTTTATCGCCGGTAAAAGCTGTTCTCTGCTCTTGACCTTTGACGCGCCGACTGACGAGCCGGCGTTCGCGGGCTTTACGAAAACGGGATAATCAAATTTATCCTCAACTTTTTTAATCACTTTTTCGTCGTTTTTGCCTCTGTGTATAAGAACGAAATCAGCCATTGGTATATCTCTGTGGCTTATTATCAGCTTAGTTATGTATTTATCCATGCAAACGGCGGACGACGCCGTGCCGGGACCGACGTATTTGAAGCCGCACATATCGAGCAGGCCCTGAAGTCTGCCGTCCTCGCAGTAACTGCCGTGAACGACCGGGAAAACCGTTATGTCTTTGCCGAATATAACGCCCGTATCGTCCTCTTTTATGCCCGTCTGCATGATAAAGGAAAGCGGATGCAGGTTTTCCTTATCTGTACACCACTGCCCGTTTTTTATCTTTTCATCGTCTCCGTAATAGCTGTACCATACGCCGTCCTTCGTTATGCCTATTCTTATAACGTCGTATTTATCTCTGTCAAGCGCCTTTGATACGTTGTAGACGCTCAGCAAAGAAACCTCATATTCCGCAGATCTTCCGCCAAAGATCAGTATGAGTTTTTCTTTCATAAAAAACCTCTTATAACACAAACTCTGTCGTTTTTCGACAGGTCTTTTTTTATCTCGCATTTACCGCCCGTCAGCTGACGCAGCGCGTTGCCTTGACGGTATCCTATTTCAAATATTATATGCGGCTCACCTTTAAAGTGACCCTTTGACGCCGTTATTATCCGGCGGTAAAAATCAAGTCCGTCTTCTCCGCCGTATAACGCTTCATACGGTTCTCTTTTTACGTTTTCCGGAAGTTCTTTCATCTCCGCCGCTGCGATATACGGCGGGTTGCATAAAATGCAGTCTGCTTTCGGCAGACCGTCCCAGCTGTCAAAAACGTCAAGTTTTATAAGCTCCGCACGGTCAAACAAACCGTATTTTTTTAAGTTTCTTTCGGTATAATAAAGCGCCTTATCTGATATATCAACGCATATCGCCCGCGTATCCTTACGGCTGTTCAACACAGCCGCGGCAATACAGCCCGTTCCGCAGCAGATATCCGCAAAAACGGCGTTTTCCGGCAGCGTTTTTATCGCTTCTTCCGCAAGCACCTCGGTGTCAAAACGCGGGATAAGCACGCCCGGCCCGCAGTCTATGTAAAGATCGTAAAACGGCGCGTGACCGAAAACGTACTGCAAAGGCTCGCCTTCCTCTATCCTTTTGACCGCGTCTTTATGGGTATCAAGCACGGATCCCGGCACTACGCCGTCGTCCGCCGACAACTCGGGTAAAGGTCTGTTGAGCAGATAGAAGCTGTACGCCTGCGCGTCGTCGCCTAAACGTGATCTTATTTCACCGTATAACTGCCGGTACGTCATGCGTTTTTGCGCTTGAATCTTACCTGCTCGGCGCGGCTCATGCGGCTCATAACGGCGCGCATATGAGCGCTTTCTTCTCTTTTTTCTTTGCGTTCCATCGCTTTTGCGACTCTGACACATACGGCGCCCGAAGCGCCTGTTTCCTTCTTCGGCCAGCTGAACTGCTGATCCGGCGTATAACCCGGAAATTCCTCGGGTATAGCGGTCTTTAACGCGGCGATCGCGCATTCCATCTGCTTTTCATCCGGCTCTTTTGTCGTTATCCTCTGCACCCAAAGTCCCGGCTGTGATATCGCGCGGATAAGCCAGTTGTCGTGTTTGCCGGCAAATCTGATTATCTCATACCCGAGCCCCGCCGTAAGCGGCAGAAGCGCGATTTTAGTAAGCGAACGCAGTATAGCCGGCCAAGTGGACGGGATAAAACAGCCTATAATGATACCTAGAAGTATCATAAAGAACATAAACGACGTTCCGCATCTGGGATGGAAGCGCTTGAATTTTCTTACGTTTTCCACGTTTAAGTCAAGTCCCGCCTCGTAGCAGAAAACGGCTTTATGCTCCGCTCCGTGATATTCAAACGTGCGGCGTATCTCCTTCATAAGCGAAATGAGTGAAAGGTATATAAGAAAGATGGCGATCTTCATTATGCCTTCTATCAGTGAAAACAGTATCCTGTGATCGGATAAAACAAATCTGCCGCCGGTTATCCAGCCGAAAAGCGCGGAAAGTCCTTTTCCGGACGCGCTCGGCAGGAATATGAACATAGCCGCGGCAAGCGCAAGACCGAAAACGAGACCGACTACCATGACGACGGTAGTAAGGCTGACGTGCAGTTTTTCGGACAGCCATTTTTCAAATTTTGACGGCTCCTCGTCTTCAAGTCCGAGCGCCGCTGTGGACGCGTCCATAGTGGTATAAGACAGCTTCATCATCTCAACAAAGTTGACTACGC
This sequence comes from Clostridia bacterium, assembly GCA_017443595.1. Taxonomy (GTDB): domain Bacteria; phylum Bacillota; class Clostridia; order Oscillospirales; family CAG-272; genus UBA1248. The sequence continues at coordinate 11,431 of JAFSYU010000021.1, read as the reverse complement.
CGCGGATTATCGGAAAATCGAGCGCTTTATGCTTCTGCCTTGCGGACACGACCGTCTTGTTCGTCATTTTTATCGAGCCGTCGGGCATACGGGAAGCTATCGCCATGTGCGTCCCGCTTTTCATCATAACGCCTTCAAGCACAGCCTGACCGCCGACTCTGCCGAGACGGCAGCTCATTACGTTTTTCTCTTTTTTTGCCATTTTTTTATCCTTTATACTATCCTTGCCGTTCCTTCCGCTCTTACGTGAAGAACGGAGCATGATCCCGGCCCGAATATCCTTTCCGTAAACGCTTTATATTCATCCGTCAGTGAAGACGGCACGTACGCCTGTATGGTTCCGGCAAAGCCGCCGCCGTGAACTCTGTACGCGGCTTTTTGCCCTTTCAAAAATCCTTCTGTCATACACAAAGCAAGTGAAAGTCCCTGCTCAGACGGGTTTTTGTTTGTATAAACGTTTTGCAGATATTTATAGCTTGAATCCCCTGATTCTTTTGCACACTGCAGGAATCCGTCAATATTTCCGGACAAAAGCGCGTCTTTTTGTTTTTTTACCCTTTCGTTTTCACGTATGAAATGCACCGCGCGCAGAGCCGCTCTGTCTCCGAGTTTTTCTCTTATTTTAGGAAGTTTATTTATTATATCATCCTCGGTAAGACCGCGCAGCGCCTTTTTGCCAAACAGTGCGGCAGCGCCTTTCATCTCCGCGGGGACGGAAGCGTAGTCTTCATTCAGATCGGCGTGGTTGCCGCCGGTGTTCACGATACAGAGGTCGTAGCCCGCCGCAGTAAGATCGAACGGAACGGGAACTATCTCCGGTTCATCCGAGCCGAAATCTATGTATACGAATCCGCCCACGGCGCACGCGACCTGATCCATAAGTCCGCAGGGCTTGCCGAAAAACTCGTTTTCCGCGTACTGTGATATTTTGGCGATCTCAACGTCGCTCACACTGCCGCCGTTATAAAGGACGGACAGGATATATCCCATCATATCCTCAAACGCCGCGGAAGAAGAAAGTCCGCTGCCTTTCAGAACCGTGGACGTGGTGAACGCGCGGAAACCGCCCGTTTTGTATCCGCGTTTTGAAAATCCGTCGCATACGCCGTATATTATCGCTTTTGAAGAATAGCGCATACCGTTTTTATCCGGTACAGCGGCAAGATCGCAGAGGTCCTCGTCAAACCCCTCGCTTTTTACGCGTATGATTTTGTCGTCCGTCTTCATAACCACAGCGATTATATCTACGTCGACGGAAGCGGCGAGAACGCAGCCTTTATTATGGTCGGTGTGGTTGCCGGATATTTCGCTCCTGCCGGAAACGGACAGCACGACGCACTCTCCGTCGCCGTAAAGCTTCATAAAACCGGCAGCCGCGGACGCGTAACGTTTTCTCTGAGACGGTACGTTTTTTTCGCCGTATAACGCGGCAAAACGTTTATCGGCTCCGCCGTTTTCAAAATATGAGATAAGATCAGAACAAAGCATACATATTTTTCCCATTATATTTTTTTCAATTATAGCAAATAAAAGCAGGATAATCAATAATAAAATGAGAATATTTATAAAGACTTTGTGTGAATTATGGTCATGCGCGGAACACAACCCATAACAACAGGGGTCAATTATAAAATTAAAGTGTCGCTTCGCGACAAATTGTTTGGGGAAGTGCCCACCCCTCAATCTCCCCAACCCCCTCTTACCCCTCCCGTCAATCTCCAAAGAGATTGAGGGGGGCAGCGCTAAAACCGCATAAACCCGGATTCGTACAGGCAAAAAGCCCCGAGAATTCGGGGGGAGGCGGGGTTTGGGGCGAAGCGCACAAATAGAGGGTAATCGTTTGTAATTGTGTTTTTTGTTGATTAGTCGATGTTTCCTATGAAGCGGTAGCAGATATCTATTTTCTGGATTCTGTTACCGTTTTCATCTTTTTCGGGTTTGTGTATGAGTATCTTTTCGATAAATTCGTTCAGAATATCGGCGTCAAGCTCGGTTATCTCTTTGTATTTGCTGATAACTCCGATCCACGATTTGACGCTCGACTCGGTTTCTCTCGCTGCCGAGAGGATTTTTTCATATTCCTTGATATCTTCTTCGAACTTTGTCTGATCGTCTTCGTAGTTTTTTACCATCATAAGATAGTTCTTTTCCGATACAACGCCCTTATCTCTGTCCTCAAAGAGCTTTATGAGCTTTCTGTCGATATCTGCGAGCTTCTTTTTTGCGGCTTTGAGTTTGTTTTCCGTCTGTTTTATCTCTGTTACGTCCTTATCTGCCCTCGTTTCGGATAGATAAGCGTATAGAGCTTCCTTATCTTCTTTTACCGCCGTTACCCAGAATTGAAGTCTGCTGAGAACGAATGCGTAAAGATTATTGTACGATATGTGATGGCCTGAACATCTTGACGGACCGTATTTTTTGTAAGTCGAGCAGTTAAAAGTTTTCCTCTCTCTGCCGTCCTTAACGGTCGTTTTAAGGCTCATCGTCTTCCCGCAGTCCGCGCATTTAACAAGTCCGGAGAATATATGCGTTGTTCCGTCCTTTGAAGGTCTATGCTTCGTATTTCTGTTCGCGTGGACGGCGTCCCATAACTCCTTTGATATTATCGGTTCGTGCGTATTTTCAACTATGAGCCATTTGTCCTCGGGATTCCTTCTTACCGCTTTCGTCCTGTAAGATATTTTCACCTGTTTGTAATGAACGCTGTTTCCGATATATACCTCGTTGTTCAAAATTTCGTCTATAGCGTGAACGCACCACTGATACCTTTTTTCTTCCGGCGCTCCTTTGAAAACGTTTGCAAAGCTCTTGCCGTTTCTCTGATAACTTATCCATCCCGGCGTCGGAACTTGTTCACTTTCAAATATTCTGCATATCTTTGATTTTCCGACGCCCTGCGCGGTGAGTTCAAATATCCTTTTGACGATGCCACCGGTTTCCGGATCGGGTATCAAATGATTCTTGCTTTCGGGATCCTTGATATATCCTATCGGAGCCGTCGGCGCAATGTATTCGCCGTCCTCATATTTCTTTTTGAAAGTCGCCTTTACTTTTCTTGACGTCTCTTTTAAAAGAAATTCGTTATTGATGTTCAGATACGGCATTATATCGCTTTCGCCGCTGTCTGTATCAATGTTTTCCGATACGGAGATATATCTTACGTTTCTTTCCGGAAAATACTCGTATATGTAGTACCCGTTCATATAGTGATTTCTTCCGAGACGGGACAAGTCCTTTGTTATCACACAGTTGACTTTTCCCGCTTCTATATCATCACACATTCTTTTGAATCCGGGTCTGTCGAAGTTGCCGCCGGAATATCCGTCGTCAACGTATTCGTCGTACACGGTTATGCCTTGTTTATCGCAGTATTCACGCAGTATTTTGCGCTGCATCGTTATGCTCATACTTTCCGAGCGTTTATCATCCTCGGAGCTGAGACGTAAATACAGCGCCGCTATTGTGCCTGTTGCCGTTATCATTTCTTTTTTACCTCCTCTGTAATGAAACGACCTGCACAACATATTTTGCTTACGGTTTAAAGCATAGCATAATACGTTGTGTTTTTCAAGTATCGTTTTGTTAATTCCTATCGAAAAATATCGCTTTTATTCTTTTTTCTCGTCCTGCGACAATCTTTTTCGCTTTTCCTCGTTTTCTTCTTTTTCTATCGTGTAAATGATCAGATGTTTTAAAGCGTCCGATACCGTTCTTCCGTTTTCGGCAAATATCTCGTTTATGATATACGTCGTGTTGCCGATTTTCATCGCTATCTCGCCGGTATTATCTCTGAGAAGATACATTGCCGCCTGTCTCTGTTCTCTCAGCAATACGATCATTATGAATATCGCTTCCGTCACATAATCGTATGTACTCGTGTTGTCGTTGATAAGATATTTTACCGTGTCTGTTATTGTTTTCATTGTAATAACCTCCTTTACCTTTCATCTCTGTCGAGATCATATGTTTCGTACTTCTTTGCTATTTCTTCCGCTTCTTTTGCCGCTTCGTCTATCTCTTTCTTCGGATCGATATTTGTGTTGCGTATTGTCTTCATGACTTCTTTTTCGTCGTATTCTTTAAGCAATCTATCTTGATGCTTTTCTTTCAAAAACTGTCTGAGACTTCTGTAGCGATCGCTTGCAAACGCTATAAATATCTGCTCAAGGTATTCTGCGATACGTTCAACAAATTTTTCAAGACTGAAGCTTCTTGACATTTCTTTCAGTTTCTTTGCATCTTCTCTTATGCTCTTTTTATCTTCTTCCATCTCTTTTTCTTTGCCCGCAATATCTTTCTCTCGATTATTCAGATCATCTATCGTCCTGACAACGCCGCGGACGTTCTTTTTCGTATTCGGAAGAATGGCGAGTTTGCCTTTATTGATTATATCGAGTGCGTGCTGAAGCTTCGCTTCCGTTCTCTCTTTTTCCGACCTCAGAGCTTTGTTTTCCTCGCTCAGCTTCTTTTTATCTTCGGCAAGCTCGGTGATGTGGGCAGCGAGTTTATCGTTTTGCACCGTGAGTTTTTCATTTTGTTCGGTAAGATCTTTTATTTTCTTCTCGATTACCTTGCGCTTATGGTCTTTGAATTCAAGCCCGACCTCCGACGCCTCTTTTCTTTCCTCGGGAAGAACGATCCCTCTCTTGCGGCACAATGCTTCGTAATGATCTCTGCACGCTAACGTGAAAGTTACTTTCGGATTGTTATATCTGCCGATCTCCTCACCCTCTTTTGGCGCCTTTACTCCCATTTCTTCAAAAGCTTTTGTCTGACTGACGATTTCGTTACCGTCTTTATCGTGTGCGATCCAAACGCGGCGAACGTGAACGTGCGGAGCCGCGTCAGGTTCGTCGAGGTGCATGGTGTATCCGAGTATCCTTACCTGCGGATACGTTTTTTCGATCCAGGCAAGATGTTCTTTTACTATTTCGAGCAATTCTTTCGCCGTTACGTCTTTTTCTTCTGCGGTGCCTAACTGATACAGAGTTTCTTCAGGACAGGTCTGTTTTGAGCCGCGGTATTGATCCATTGTTTTGACCTTGTCCGGGTGTCTTTGACTCAGATAGCGTTCGTTCGTCGCTTCAAGATGCGGGGTGAAATGCTTTGTGTAAAAGCGACGTTCGTTTTCATCCTGAGTCTCCGCACCCGATTCACAAAAAGAATACTCGTTGTTTATCGACAGATTCCCGTCGATATGGGGAGAGTTGTCGGTATTGAATTTTCTGTCGTTGTGTTTTGTGGAGAATACTTCTCCGTTGCTTCTTGTTCTTGCGTTGTGTTCTGTTGCTCTCGGCATTGTTTTTTACCTCCTTGATATGTTTCCTGCGCTGCGAGTCACCCTTTGCGTTCCCTGCGCCAAAGGAGTACCCCGTACAGCTTGTCGCACACGACAAGCCTCGGGGCGAGGGGTAAAACCCCTTCGAACCCCATTCGACGACCGTCTCCGGCATCGACGGTCGTCAGTCCGGAGCTTACACTCCGGACTGATATGGCTTGTTTGAGCCGGTTTCAGCGGTCAAAAAGCTCTGTATAAGCGAAATCGGTCTCACCGTTCGCACGTTTTTTCATGACAACGAATTTTGCTATATCATGAATGACAGAAAATGTTGAAAAACAAAAATCAGAGTGCACTTTTGAACTTATATCTCAAAAAACAGGCTCTTTAAGCATTTTTTTCGTGACAACGTTTTCTGCTGTTATATATATGACAGAAAACACTGTAAAACAAAAACAAGAAACAAAAATTGACCGAAACGAGGGCGCTTTCCATCGTTTCGGTCGGTTATTCGTTTAGTTGAATATTTATGTTATAAATGAAAAAGACGATAACAACAATTTCTCACAAGTTATATGATCAACTGTTTTATCATCTTCGTCGTGTTCGGCGCATGTCTCACCAAGTGCCGTTGTCGCTGTGTTCAGCTCCTGCTCTGTTTAAAACCGGGGCATTTATATCGACAAAACATTTGTCGGACCGCCTGGTGACCGTTACTGAATAAATTGAATTACACCAGGATTCTTTGTATTCGGCGGATGGATCAAGGTCTGTATCTCTGATCTGTCGCTTAAATCCGTTTTTTGTCAAAACCTCGTCGAATTCATCAACGGTTGATTCAACGGTAAGTCCGAAAAACGTTACGCCGGGATCGGTTATATAGATATTCGTTACGCATTGCCTTGATGTATAATACGGCCACGAGGAGATCAAATATTTAACACATATATCCGGATCGATGAACGTGCCGTTTTTGTCAACCGACGGCTTGTATGACTTTCCATAATACTCACGTATAAAGCCGGATGTGATTTTGGTATAATCCGACCAATCATTTTCAGCAAAGTCCTGCAGTATCCAAAGATCAAGCGAGGTCTGCTCGGGTCTGGGATCGCGATTTAATAACTTTTCGGGTACTTGTGACGATAGCTTGAAAGAAATCGTTTCGGGCCAGTCAAAACCGCTGTTGTCGGGTTTTATTTTAAATATACAGCTTTGTTCATCTTCATTTGTCACTGTATCGGCAGTGAACAGCAGATCGTATAATCCGTCTTTTACCTTTACTTCTCCGCCTTTTCCGCTCCATTCCAAAATAATATCGCGGCAGTATGCGTGATCTATAACGATTAAGCCTTCCGCCTTGCCCGTACCGCTTTCAGCCGGAAAGTAAAAAAACATTTGTTCATCGTCAGATATCCAATACCTTGAACCGATCCGACCCGGGTGATCAATCTGAAAAGAACATCCCGTAAAAATCATCAAAACTGATAAAATGACAACCGTAAGAGTCCTTATTTTTGCTTTACTCATAATTATTTTCTCCAAATATACAATATTGTATTTTGCAAGCGGTTTTTCAATCATCAAAAAACGTCGGCTCTGTTTACACATAAATATCCCACGCTCGCGTCATATTGCTTTATCAAGCTTTCGGCTTTTATGATCACGTTTTTTATAATCCTTTCCTCTCACTTATATGATTTAAATTATCGAACGATACGTCCGTCTTCTATCATGATCGTTCTGCTGCACGCTGAAGCAACGTCCGGATCGTGTGTAACAATTATAACTGTAACGCCGTTTTCTTTGTTTATCTTCCGCAGGTATTTAAGATAGCAATCCTTTATGATACTTTTCTCTCCCTTATATGGTTAATATCCGATACAAGTGTGTCGACAGTCTGCGATGATCGGGTTTGAGCGGTGAACTCCGTGCCGTCTGTTTTAACTATATGCAGCGTCTGATATTTTACGGGTACGGTTTTATTTCCCTTTTTATAAACCGTTTCATCATCCGAAAGGCAGGCGTTTTTGATATTTGCATACGGTATTTTCTCGCTTTTGTCCGCTTGTTCGTCTTTTATGAGCGAGATTTCCTTTGAGCCGATACAAAGCTCTTCTTCCGTAAAGTAAACGTGTGTTTTTACGTAAATCTCCGTTCTGTATTTACCGTCTTTATCGCGGCGCAGAAGCGAACCGTCAAAATATTTATAGCCCTCAATAACAGCCGATTCAACGTAAGGAAGCTGTCTTTCATACAGGTCGTATTTTTGCAGCGTTTCCTCTTCAAAATGCTTGAGAACCTCGTTTATCTGCTCGTCGATTTTCTTGTCGTTCGATCTTTTTCCAAGCGTTATTGCAAAAATAACGCCCCCGAGTATGATCGAAAGAACCGAAAAAATATACATTACAAAATAATTATCCGGACTCCAGAACGGACCGAACCAGAGTGTGACGCCGACAGCGAGCAAAACCGCGCTGCCATACATAAGGAACTTTTTATTTTCAAAATATTTTATATTCTTTTTATAATCCATAATTTACTTCTTTCTATTTTTGATAATACTGCGCCTGGGCGTACCATAGCTGCCGATACTTGCCGTCTTCCTCCGACAAAAGCTCGTCGTGACTGCCGTGCTGGATTATCTGCCCCTCGTGGAAAACGGCTATTTCATCGCAGAATTTGCAGCTTGAAAGGCGATGGCTTATGTATATCGCAGATTTCCCTTTTGCAATATCGTTGAATTTTGAGTATATATCAGCCTCGGCTATCGGATCAAGCGACGCCGTCGGTTCGTCGAGGATGATGAACGGCGCGTCCTTATAAAGCGACCGCGCTATGGCTATCTTCTGCGCCTCGCCGCCGGAGCATTCCACGCCGTCCGGATCGTAGATCTTGCCCATATACGTGTCTATGCCTTTTTCATATTCGGCAAGCTTGTCGGCAAACCCGGCTGATTCAAGGCATTTTTCGACCTTTTCCCTGTCTGTTATCGGTCCCGATGAAACGTTTTCTCCGAGCTTGAATTTTGTTATATAAAAATCCTGGAAAACGACCGCGAACATACGCATATATTCGCTGTAATCGTATTCTTTGATATTAACGCCGTTATAAAGTATTTCTCCCTCGGTGGGGTCATACAGACGGCAGAGCAGCTTTATGAACGTCGTTTTCCCCGATCCGTTCATGCCGACGGCGGCGAGACGCGAGCCGGGTCTGAATCTTATGCTGACGTTTTTCAGCACGTAATCATCCGTGCCAGGATATTTGAATGATACGTTTTTGAATTCTATGCCGCCCGACTCCTTCCGCGGAGGCTCGACCTTGCGCGTGCCCTTTTGCAGCGAGCTTTTCATATCAATCAGCTGAAAATCAAGCTTTAAATACGCCGCGTTGTTTTTGATATCACCGTAAAATTCGATAAGCATGCCTATACCGGAGAATACGCGCATCGTTGAGGCGGTATACTGCGTTACCATACCGACGCCGAAAGCCCCGGATACCGCTTTTATACAAATATATGCGTTTACCGCCGCACTGAACAGAACGCTCAGCCCTGTCGACAGAGCGGAGTACACGCCTATGGGGTATTTTGAAAGCTTGGCGTAAAGACCTTTTGATTCAAACGCAGATTCTTTGTTCGCTATATATTTTCCGCAGAATCTTTGCTGATTGTATATGCGGATATCCGCCGCGGCTTCATCGTCCCAGCCGAGCCAACCGAAATGCCAGAATAATCTGTTACCCAAAACGTGTGCTTTTGCGTTTTTTGCCCATATCGCACCTGATTTGTTGTTCAAAACCGAACTGACAGCGATCAAAGCGCCCATAACACATGCGGCGACTACCGCTATCCACGGAGTTTCCGTAAGAGCAGACGCCGCGTTTTCCCCGGTTTTGCTCGTAAAGAGCGAAACCGTGAGCGCGATACCGCCGGCTATAGAGAATATCTGCTGAAAGAAAGTGTCAAAGCAAAATACGACGCGTGCAAAACCTCCTCCGGCGTAGCTGCCGATCGTTTCCATCGCCGCTATAAGCTCGTGCGTTTTGGGGTTGTCAAGATCCGCGTAGTCAAGCGACGCTTTCTTCTCTATAAAAATACGGTCCACCGCAAACCAGAACGACGTATCCTGTACGTCGCGCCATTTTCTGATAAAAGCGGATATAAGAGCCGATGCCGCCGTGACGGCGAGAGTAAGTATTACGAGGAATTTCAGTCTCCACGGGTCTCTGTCGCCCGCCAGCTCGTCTATGATACGCGCGGAAAGCCATATCTCCGCATAGGGCGTCAGAACGTCCCATATCGACGCGATCAGTCTCGAGGCTATCATCTGCGGTCTTTTGCGGTATATTATCCCGAAAGCGCGCCAGTTCATTTTAAACGCCTGTGCAAAAGATATTTTTTCTTCTTTATCTTTATTCTTCATCCTCTTCGCCCTCCTCTCTGTAATATTTGCTCTGCACTTCAAACAATTCGGCGTATTTCCCGCCCGCCGAAAGCAGATCTTCATGACTGCCTTCTTCGGCGATCACCGCGCCGTCAAGCAAAATGATCCTGTCGCAGAAGCGTGTGGAGGCGAGGCGGTGGCTGATATATACCGCTGTTTTGCCTTTTGTCATTTCGTCATATTTGCCGTAAATATCCGCCTCGGCTAACGGATCAAGCGCGGCGGTCGGCTCGTCAAGAAGCAAAAACTGCCCGTCCTTATACAAAGCGCGAGCAAGCATCAGCCGCTGGCGCTCGCCGCCGGATAGCTCTATCGCGTCGTCAAAGACTTCTTTATTGAGGTGCGTTTCATAACCGTTTTGCAAACTCGTTATCTTTTCGTCAAGCCCGGCCTGTTTTGCACAGTAAACGACCCTTTCCATATCCGTTTCGCCGCCGCTCTGCGCTATATTTTCCGCTATCGTTCCGGCTATTACGCCGAACTGCTGAAACACCGCGGAAAACAGCCTGTAGTATTCGCCCCTGTCGTATTCTTTTAAATCCGTACCGTTTACAAGAACTTTTCCGCCGGTCGGATCAAGCAGCCCGCATATTATCCTTGCAAGCGTAGTCTTTCCCGCTCCGTTCAAGCCCACGACGGCGATCTTCTCACCCGGCTTCAAGGTCAGGTTTATGCCGGACAAAACGTCTTTTTCAGTGTCAGGGTAGCGGTAGCTGACGTTTTTCAACTCCAGCGTTTCAATGCGCTTTGGTATTATACCGCCCTTGAATTTGAAAGGCTCCGGATATTCAAGAAATTCGCGTACGGAAGAAATATCAAGGCTGTTTTTATAAAGAGCGTTGAGTCCTCCGAGTATACCGTTTACCTGACCGGTAAAGCCGCCGACGACTGCGAAAAGCAGGGTGAACGTAGCCACGTCCATATCGCCGCGTACGACCGCGCCGATAAGATACACGTACGCCGCGCCGTTACGCAAAAACGTAAGTATAATGTTTACGATCTTAGACCAGATATAAACGCCCGCGGCTTTATGGTGATACGCAGTCATAAGATCGTCCGCCGCTTTTGCGAGATCCGTAAGCCACGGCTGCATATTGAAAATGCGTACGTCCTTTGCCGCGTAAAGCGAATCCGATACCTCGTTTACGTACCAGCGGCGGTGCGATATTCTGCTTTGCTCCTCCCTGTGGCGGTAACCGTAACCGTTTATGTAATTCGTTACAAAATAACCGATAAGCGACGTTACGACGACAATAACGAACAAAAGCGGTTCGGCGCTCGTCAGCATTATCAGATATATGACAAAACTGACCAGGCTTACCGCAATGCCGTACAGCGCTTCCCACACCGCCTCGACCGCACGTCCGTTGCCGCCGCAGTGATCGTACGCGCCGCGGCAGAGATCGCGAAATTTCTTTTCAAGCCTGCACTGAAACGATACGGTACACGCCTTGTCGTTGACCTGCTTCAATATATGCGTTCGCACGGAAACGCGCGGGTACGTCTTGCCCGTGTTTATATACGACTGTATCATCGACAGCGCCGCCATAGATCCGTAGACCCATAAAACCGTCAAAAGCAGTTTTTCAAGCGGCAGATTATCCTGCAAGCCTTTGATCACAAGCGGCGCAGCGTATACGCCGAGAAGATTGCTGCCTACGGCAATAACTACCAAAACCGCAATAACGACTATTACCTTTTTCTC
>JAFSYU010000020.1 GCA_017443595.1 Clostridia bacterium | reverse complement strand
GCCCTTGGAGTTGGTTACTACGGACAGTTTTGCGTCGTAGTTAAGGGTAAGTTTTACGGAGCTTATGGTCTTGTTGTTCTTAAGTTCGATCTTAACGTCTACTTCATCGCCGGGATGTGCGTAGTAGTAGCCAAGGCCGCCTTCGATAACTATGTTAAGTTTGTCGGGGTCGAGTACGCCGAACTCACGCTCAGACGTCTTGATAACGTCTTCGCCTTCGGTCTCGGTCTCGGACTCTTCAACGGATTCCTCAACGGATTCTTCTTCAGACTCGTCGTAGATGTCTTCGGATTCTTCCTCGGATTCGTCGTAGATGTCTTCGGATTCTTCCTCGGACTCGTCAACTACTTCGTCGGAAACGTCTTCTATACCGGATTCATCGTCTATATCGGATTCATCGTCTATATCGGATACGTCTTCTTCCGGTTCGCTTTCTTCTTCGGTGGTATCAGGTTCGTGTTCGATCTCAATAGCGTCTGCTAAAACCTCTATGCTGCCTATTTCATGGCGATCAAGGACGTCTACTGAGTTAATATCTTCAGCCATGATTATGCACGGAGCAACTGTTGTGCCGTCGTATGCTTTTGCATCGTCTTCGTTCGCAAAGAACGCTGCCCAGGCAATGTCAACTACCGTTCCCTGTGCTGTAGAACCGCCGCTGATCGGGTCTAAACGCGCTCTCGTCTTATCATTGCCGAAATTCGCGCTGTTCCAGTTGCCCGCGTCTTTAACGTTGAAAACAACGGTATTCCATTCTCCGTCATTTGTAAGATCAGCGTTTGCGCCGGGTGCTGCAGGAGCGGACGCATATATTTCAACGATTGTGTTTGTATTGTCAGAACCGGATCTGTATCTGATAGATACCCACTGCAGCGTATCGGGATCTATCGAATGACCGTTGTTGAAATGAGCGTACACGAACGGGTCGCTGCCGGACGCGGTTATTCTTGCATAACTGAATTTTCCTTCAGCGTCTATAGGTGCTTTATCAGGCTCAAAAATAACAATACTTTTTATATTGGTTGCATCTGCCGCACCGGCCTGAGCTTTAAGTTCGTTTGGTGTAATGACAGCTACAGGAGTATCCTGTGATCCGTCAAACGCGGTCGCTTCGGCTTCGGTCTTAAAAAACGCGATCCAGGCAATGTCGATCTGCGCTCCGTCAACAGCTTTAGCTCCGTCGATCGGGTCAAAACGTATTCTTTCTGTACTGCTGCTCCAGTTTGGCGTGTTCTCAACGTTAAGTATCGCCACTTGCCAATTTCCGTCGCCGACAATATTTGCTCTGGGGCTGCCGGGAGCGGGAGCGCTTGAGTAGATCTCAAGCCCGGCTCCGTTTACGTCCGTGCCTGCCCTGTACTTGACAGCGGCAAATTTCGCAGCGGCCGTATTGATAAAAGCGTCATCCTTATAATGAGGATAGAAATACGGATCGCCGCCGGATGCGGTGATTCTTGCAAAAGCGAAATCTTCCGCCGCATTGACAGTTATAAAAGCTGCCAGCAATGACGCGGTCATTGCAATGATGATTGCAAATGCAATTATCTTTTTCATTTTATTTTCTCCTTTTTATTATTCTGCGTGATTTACGCATTATTTACAATTTTACTATATCACTAATACTTTGCAATTACAATTGCAAAAACGCGATAAAACATTGCATAATGAATAATATTATTAAAAAAATACAGCAGCGTGATCAAATATATTGTCACGCTACTGTAAAGGAGGAGAAGAAAAGAATTTATTAATAAACTTTTTTGCATATGTAAATTGCATTGCCTTAAACAAATTATTTACCAAGACTAATATATAACACGGTTCTTGCAAATGCAATTGCAATATCACGATTTTTGATTGCAAATTTAGTCTGTTTTTGCATAAAAATTGTGTTCGGGAATAAGATTAGGAGTTGTTTTTATCGGCATAACGGCGTTTCACCTCGGAAGGTGAGACGTTGAAATGTTTGACGAAAGATTTGTAAAACACGGAATAATCGTTGAAACCGCATTTTGCCGCAACGATCTGGGCAGTGTAACCGTCCTTGATAAGATTATACGCAAGGTCAAGTTTTTTTGCGGTTATATACTGCCATACGGAAACGCACAGATAATCGCGGAATATCCTGTTTATGTGAGAATTGCTGTAATGAAAAACTTTTTCTATAAAAGACAGATCGCTTATCATATTAAGATTTGTTCCTATATAATCCGTAACGGCGTTGAGCAGCTCAACCTTGTCGTTTATTTCACGTTTTTTATTCTTTTCAATACCGGATTTCTGAGACGCGCTGTTTATGAGCTCGTATAAAATAGTTTTAATATACGTAAAATACATTTCTATATCAGAGTCGGACCGTTCGTCGCAGATGCGCCGCATATTCGATACTACGACGGGACAGATATTATCGTTGATTTTAAAAACAGCTCCGCTTTTGTTTCTGCACTTTTCCGTGATTTTTTGTATCTGTTCCTCAAGCCCGGCTTCGCGCTCCGCCGCTGGTATGAACTGTACCGCCAAAAACTCGACAGGTGCGCTGTGTATAACAAGTCCGTGCGTTTCGTTTTCAAATATCAGCGCCGCGTCGTTTGCTTCAAGCTCATATTCGGTATCGCCTATAACGACGCTGCAGCGCCCTTTCGTTACCATAAGTATCTCGTGTGAGTTGTGAACGTGGATAGGATATGAAAATGAATTTATACTGCGTTCCTGTCTGCACACCGTATATAAACCGCAAAGTTCCATAAATATTCCCCCTTTATATATATTATAACACAATAAAATTGATATTGCAATATATTTGGTTGATTTTGCAATTGTATTTGCAAGAATTTTATTGTAAAATTAAAATAGAATAGAGTTATTATTTTTCGGAGGAGAAAATGAAGAAACGCGTTTTATCTGTTATATCCCTTTTAATGTGCTTTTCCATGCTGTTCCTTTTCGGGTGCGAAAACGGATCGTCCGAAACGTCAGGCACGGAAACCGACGCGGTGACCGGGCAGGAGAACCCGGGTGAGATCTACGTTTTTGACGACGGTATAAAAGAAAGCGGCGAACAGGGCGGCGTGGAGACGTTCGAGCCGCAGAGCTATTCCTACAGTCAGGATTTTGAAGAAAAGATAAAACCGAACAATGAAGACTGGTACGTTAACAACGAGGGCACGCAGAAAGACGGCGTTTTCAGCAATAAAACGAACCATGCCTATTTAGCAAATAAGCACAAGATAAAAGCCGACGTTTTCGTCGCGGAATGGGACGTAAACGCAGACAGAGCCGGAAATATTGACAACGTTTCCGAATACATCGGCCTGCGTCTGCCGGAATACGGCAACCAGTTCGCCGCCGTCGGTACGAACGGTATATGGCTCGCATTCCACGCGGACAAAGTCGGCGTTATTTCGACCTGGCCGACCGTAAAGACGTTCAAGGTGGACGTCAATTTCTCCCAAACTCAGCGCGTAAGAGTGACGGACGACGTAAAAAACAACGTGATAACCGTTGAAGTGCAGCGCGACGGCGAATTCAAACCGCTGTTTTCCGCTGTCATAGAAGACCAGAAAAACGTGATCTTAAAGGACGCGGAAGGCAACGAAAAAATAAAAACGGCGTTTACGTATAATATCGAAAGCAAGGGCTTCTTCAGCCTCTGGTCGTCCGGCGGAAACAGCGGCGACGCGTACGTGGACAACGTTGAAATCAAATGGACGGACGCGGTGCCGGAGCCGTATTATCCCGCGGACAAAACGGCTTTGCGCGATCTTTACTCCGACACGTGGGTAGCGTACGACGATCTTGACAGAGCCGTTGTTGACGGCGCCGCGGCTCCGCGCGACAAGCTTGTCGGAATGTTTTATCAGATATGGTTCACGCCGACGAGCGTGACTTATCCCGACCAGAAAATCTATAATCATTATCAGACGTATCTTGACGGCGGTATAGAAGCCGTTAAAAAAGTATATACTCAGGGTCCCGAGGGCTGGGGTCACTACTGGGGCGAGCCTTATTTCGGATATTATCTGACAAACGACCGCTGGATAATAAGAAAGCACGCGTCAATGCTGTCCGATATAGGCGTTGATTTCATATTTCTGGACGTCACAAACGGCAATCCGCAGACTACGAGTTATAAGGCAATATTCAAAGAATACGAGCAAATGAGAAGCGAAGGACTTGATACTCCCGATATATGCTTCTTTCTGGCAGACAACGTTAGTTTAGTGGAAAACGTATTTCTTGAATTATGGGACGACGTATATTCAACGGGGCAGTACAGCGATCTTTACGTTTACTATGACGGAAAGCCGCTTATCTTAGGCAATTTCAAGAGTATGACAAAAGAGTCTAAAAAGATTGTTGACGAGAACTTCAGTTGGCGGCGCTGCTGGGCGCTGAAAGAAAACGTCAAGAAGGGCAAGGATTTCTGGACGTGGATGTGCGAGACGCCCCAGCCGGCTTCATACAATACAAAAAAAGAAAACGCGGTCGAAGAGATATCGATATCGGCGGGCATCCTTGCAAACACAAGCACCGGCAGGAGCTTTTCAAACGGCAAACAGCCGAAAGTCGGCAAGCTTGAAGACGGAAGCAAAGACGATTTTCAGTTCAATCTTGAAACGACCGGGAACGGACTTTTCTTTGCGGAGCAGATGGAGCGCGCCGCGGACGTTGACCCGTACGTCGTGCTTATAACCGAATGGAACGAATGGGCAGCGGGCCGCTGGAACGGCAGCGGTCATCCGACGATAGCAAACACTTATATCTCGTGGTCTTCAAGCTATTACGTCGACTGCTTCAATCCGGAATTCAGCCGCGACATAGAGCCTATGAAGGGCGGTTTCGGCGATAATTACTATTATCAGCTTGCAAAATTCCTGCGCGAATTCAAGGGCAGTCGCGTCGCCCCGGCAGCATCCGGTCAGCACGATATAACGCTTGACGGCGGACTTTCGCAGTGGGCTGACGTATGGCCAGAATACCGCGATACGACGGGCGACACGCTCCACCGCGATTCGCTCGGCAACGGCGGACTTGTAAGCTACAAAAACGAGACCGGCAGAAACGACATTGTTTCAGCCAAGGTCAGCAGAGCCGGCGGCAGCACGTATTTCCTCGCCGTCTGCGCGGATAAACTGACCGCACCCGAGGGCACAAACTGGATGAATCTGTTTATCAACGCAGACTGCGACAGCAAAACAGGCTGGTACGGACACGACATTATTGTAAACCGCGATAACGGCTCAATTGAAAAATTCGTAAACAACGGCTGGGAAACCGAAAACATCGGCAAAGGTGAAATATATATCGGTGAAAACTACGTCGTCATAAAACTTGACGACGGCGCCTGCGGTTTAGGTTCTGATTTCGATTTCAAGTGGGCGGACAACTCGACTGAAACGGGCGATATAATGCAGTTTTTGGATCTCGGCGACGCCGCGCCCAACGCGCGCTTCAGCTATGCGTACAGAACTGCAGCAAAGGAAACGCAGCTTACGGATATTGTAAAGACGGTCATCGGCGACGGAGCGTCGTTTACGTCAGGCAGACCGTACGCGTTGTCCGGCGGAAAGACCGTTCCCGTTTGCGAAGCCGATACGGCGGCAGTTCCCGTAACGTATAAGAACAGACTGTTCGTCCCCGCCGCTTCGCTCGGTATAATAAAGGATATGAGCGTCACCGCGTCAAACGGTACGGCGACCGTAACGTATAAAGACAAAACGTTTACGTTCAAAGCGGACGAAACGGACGTGAAATGCAATAACGACACGTATCAGATTCCCGTCGCGCCTTTCGTAAATGACGGCGTACTGTACGTACCGCTCAACGCCGCCGCTCATATAGCGGGACTTAACTGCACGCAGAACAGCCTGGGAGTTTCGGTTATAACGGACGCCGATCTGTCAGATGAGGCAGCTGTCGGCGCGGCGCTGATGGACCTTTATATTTCATATTAAAAATTCCTACTCCTTGCAAACAAAAAAAATCCTCTCCCGATAAATTACGGGAGAGTTTTTTTCTTTTACGGATCGTTTATACCGTCCGCTTTATTTCAATATCTTGTATCTGCAAAACGGACAGTAGTCCTCGTCTGTTGAAACGTAGCTTTCGCAGACGTTGCAGATGATCTTTACGTCTTTTGACTTGTCGCGCTTCTCAAACAGCTTCAGCCCTCTGTAATGGCGCACCTCGTCTCCGACCTTGTAATAATCGTGCGGGACCTTTTCAAAGCTTGTGTTATACAGCTTTACGCTGCCGTCCGGCTTTTGAACGTATATGGAGATCTTTGAAATTTTACTGTCAAAGTTTATCATCTGACCGTACGCGGTTTTGCTTTTATCGCCGGTAACTTCTTTTATTTCAATTATCTTTCCTTCGCAGTTTTTGTCCGTTATATAGTCCAAAAGACCGCTTATCTTAACGCCGCCGAGCCCTATGATCCCCATTAAAACTATGGCGAGCCGGCCGTTGCCGAAGCCCGTGTGAGTTGACCAGAATATACCGATACCAATGCAGCCCGCTTCGATCAAAAGAGAGATCAAAACGGATTTTATAAGCCGCCGCCGAAGCATTTTTCGTATCGGCGCGTATTCCGGTGAGGTCTTATAGTCAGAAAAACCGTTCATCCGGCGTTGTCGTTTTCAACAACGTCCGGGACAACGGCGTCGTCAGTTTCCGCTGTCGCGTCCGCTGCATCCGTTTCAACGGCAGTATCAGTTTCCGTATCTGAGGTCTCGGTCTTTGTTATCACGCCTAACGTGGAGATCTGCGTAAAGAAGTAACCTGTAGAACGCCTTTCTACCGTTATAGTGAACGCAACGTATTTTTCTCCGCAGAGCGTGATGATACTGTACGTGTTTGAAGTTTCCGCCAACGGGTTGATATTGACGTTTTTCGTCAGCGCGTCTATGGTAAATCCGAGAGAGGGATCCGCGCCGGTTTTAACTATATAGTCGTATATCGACTGCACGTCTGAAACTTTTACGGCTGTACCGTCGTTCAGCATGGATCTTGACGCTATTTCTTCAAATTTCTTTTGAGAAAGATCGGAAAACATCTCTTTTATCATATTCGTCTCGTCTATCGTTTCGATCACGGCAGGTCTTGCAGATGAACACGAGCAAAGGATCAGAGCGAAAATCACTGATAATACGATGCAAATTATTCTTTTCATTTTTTTCTCCTGTTATTTTCCTAATTTGAGATTCTTTTCGTAAGACGATCTTACGGCTTCCGCCATCGCGGCGCGGACGCCGGCGTCTTCCATCGCAAGCACGCCTTCTATCGTGCTTCCGCCGGGGCTGCAAACCTCGTCCTTTAACTGTTCAAGGTGTTTTCCCGTGGCAAGCGCAAGCTCCGCCGCTCCCGCTATAGTAAGCTCCGCGTACTTGACCGCGTGCGCGCGGTCAACGCCGCACGCAACGGCTCCGTCCGCCAGAGCCTGCATTATTACAAACGCGAAAGCCGGACCGCAGCCTGTCAGCGTTCCCGCCGTTTCTATCATTTTTTCCGTTACGTCGTCGCATACGCCGGCGCAGGAGAGCAGATCGAAAAATTCCGCCTTTTCTTCATCCGTCACACCTTCTGACGCGGCGAGGATCACGCCCTTGCCGCACATAACGGGCGTGTTCGGCATTATGCGGATGACCGGCAGATCAAACCCAAGCGTTTGTTTTACCGTTTCTATCGTTATGCCAGCCGCTATTGAAACGACTGTATATCTGTCCGTCCTTTTTTTCAAAACCGGTGCGATATCCGATAAAACCCCGCGTATCATGTTCGGTTTTACCGCAAGAAAAACGTATTTGCATTTTTCCGCAACAGCTTTGTTATCAGCGCTTACACAGTCTATTTCCGACGCAAGAGCTTCGGACACAGACGCCGGTATGTTTGACAGATACAGCTCTTTTCCTTCAACCTTTTTTCTCACCGCGCGTGCAAGCGCGCCGCCCATTACTCCGGTACCGATAAATCCTACCTTACTCATCTTATCTGCCCGTTCCCTTCTATCAGATATTTATAGCTGACAAGCTCGCACAAGCCCATCGGGCCTCTTGCGTGGAGCTTTTGCGTTGATATGCCCATTTCACAGCCGAGCCCGAATTCTCCGCCGTCCGTGAAACGCGTGGACGCGTTTACGTAGACCGCCGCGCTGTCGACGTTGTTTAAGAAATACTCCGCCTCCGCTTTGTCCTCGGTCACTATCGCGTCGCTGTGGTGCGTTGAGTGCGCCGCTATGTGCGATACTGCTTCTTCCACGCCTGACACGATTTTGACAGCCATTATATAATCTAAAAATTCCGTATCAAAGTCAAGCTCTCCCGCCTTCTTGCCGTCTATGATTTTTGCCGCTTCTTCATCGAGCCGCAGTTCCACGCCCGACATTTTTTCTTTGAATTTCGGCAGAAATTCCGCCGCTATCGCTCTGTCAACGAGGCAGACCTCCGCGGCGTTGCAGACGGACGGGCGCGACGTTTTCGCGTTATACACGATTTCAAGCGCTTTAGCCTGATCCGCCGCTTTGTCGATGTATACGTGGCATATGCCCGTTCCCGTTTCTATGCACGGGACGGTTGAATTCTGTAAACAGCTCTGTATAAGTCCCTTGCCGCCGCGCGGGATGAGCACGTCAACGAAGCCGTTTGCTTTCATAAGTTCGTTCGCGCTCTGACGCGACGCGTCCGGGACGAGATTTATAAAATCCTGCGGTATGCCGCAAAGTCTCAACCCCTCACGCATCGCTTCCACTATCGCTTTTGCCGAGCGATAGCAGTCGCTTCCGCTGCGCAGTACGCAGACGTTTGACGATTTGAAGCAGAGCACCGCAGCGTCAGACGTTACGTTCGGGCGGCTTTCGTAAATTATCGCGACGACGCCGAGAGGCACCGTCTTTTTTGTTATTTTAAGACCGTTAGGGCGCGTGTTTTCGGATAATACCGTGCCGACCGGATCGGGCAGGGAAGCGACTGCCTCCATGCCGTCCGTCATTCCCTTTATGCGCTTTTCGTCAAGGCGCAGACGGTCTATCATGGAATCGGAGAGCTTGTTCTGCGCCGCTTTCACGTCTTCTTCATTTGCTTTCAGTATCAGATCGCTGCGCGCTTTGATACATTCTGCCATTTTATATATCGCCGCGTTTTTTATATCCGTCGTAAGAGACGGCGAAAAGTATGAGGCGGCTTTTGCTTTTTGCAGCATTTGTTGTGTGGTCATTGTTTTTTACCGGTAAAGCGCGTTCCCGCGGATCTCCCTTCGCAAATATCGTATAACGTCTCGGGCTTGCTGCCGTTGCAGATGACCATATCTATGCCGCGGTCCGTTACGAGACGCGCCGCGGACAGCTTCGTTTTCATGCCGCCGGTACCGAGGCTTGTTGACGATCCTTCACCCAGGCTCATTATGTATTCATCCATATCCGATACCGTGGGTATGAGAGTAGCGTTTTCATCCTTGTGCGGATCCGCGGTGTAAAGCCCGTCTATATCGGATAAAATAACGAGCAGATCGGCTTTCGCGCCTATCGCTACGAGCGCGGACAGCGTGTCGTTATCTCCTATGCCGAGCTCCGCCGTTGATACCGTGTCGTTTTCGTTTATTATCGGCAGAGCGCCGAGCTGCAGCAGTCTGTTTAACGTGTTTGAAAAGTTTTTGTATTTTGTTTTGTCTTCAAAATCGTCAGCGGTCAGAAGTATCTGAGCGACGTTGTGATGATATTCGCCGAAGAGCTTGTCGTAAACGTACATCAGCTCGCACTGGCCTACGGCGGCAGCCGCCTGTTTTGTCGGTATATCCGTCGGACGCTCCGGCAAAGACAGTTTGCCCACTCCCATTCCGATAGCGCCGGAGGAGACTAAAAGTATCTCGTGACCGCAGTTTTTTAAATCGGACAACACTTTTGCAAGCTTTTCCGTCTGTCTTATGTTAAGTCTGCCCGTCTGATGCGCGAGCGTTGACGTTCCTACTTTAATTACTATCCTCATTTTATTTCCACGCTTACGCCGGTCCTTGCCGACTCATACACAGCGTCAATTATCTTCATAAGCCATACGCCGTCCTCCGCGGGGGCTAAACATTCACGTTTGCCCTCGGCGGCGTCAACAAATCCTCTTATCTCGGAAACAAACGCCGGACCGAAACGGAACGAATGCTCGCCTTCCGGAGTAAATGTGATGAATTTTCCGTCTTTTGTAGTCAGGACACGCATCTGATTGACGGACGTGCCGGCTTTTGTGCCGAAAAGCTGTACGTCGCCTACGTCGCCTTCGATATTAAGGTTGAAGCTCGCTTCTATTGAAAGCGTCAAGCCGTTGTCAAAACGGATCATGGCGGCGCAGAGGTCTTCCACCGTGTAGGGATGCTCACCCTGCTCAACTACCCAGCCCTGCTCGCTTTCCGCGCGGTGCATACCCAAATTGTCGTACGTCACACCGAACGCGGTCACGGGTTTCGGGTTGCCGGCAAGATATCTTGTAAGGTCTATTACGTGCACGCCCAAGTCTATCAAAGGACCGCCGCCGGAGAACTCTTTATCTCCAAACCAGCCGCCCGGGCAGCCGTTCTGACGCAGATACGTTGCTTTTGCGTAGTAAATATCGCCGAAAGTGCCGTCGTCCACGAGTTTTTTTACCGCGTCGGCGTCCTCGCCGAAGCGGCGGACGAATCCGAGCTGAAGCAGTTTTCCGGCTTTCTTCGCTTCGTCTGCCATTTCCTGAGCCTCTTTGGCGTTCAACGCCATCGGTTTTTCGCAGAGGACGTTTGCGCCGCCGCGGAGCGCGGTAACGGTGCAGTCCTTGTGCGCGCTGTTCCATACGCAGACGCTTACGCAGTCAAGCTGTTCGTTTTTCATCATCTCCGCTGCGTTTGTGTATTTTTTTGCAAAACCGTATTTTTCCGCAAACGCGTCAAGTTTTTTCCCGTCTATATCGCAGCAGGCGACAAGCTCAACGCGTCCTTCCGCCTCAAGCTCTTTGTATCCCATCATGTGGCAGTGGCTTATGCCGCCGGTGCCTATAATGCCTATCCTCGTTTTTTTCATATATCAGTTCTCCTTGATGGTTTTTTTAAGAAATTCCACAGCCATGCCAATGTCTTTTGCCGGATCTTCTCCCGCCTCGCGCTCTATCGTCAAAAAGCCTTTGTAACCTATCTCTTCAAGCGCTTTTAAGTAAGTCGGAAAGCCTACCGAGCCTTCGCCTAACGGTACTTCGCGGAAAAACGCGATCCCCGCTATGTCCTCCGGCGCCGGCGTCACGCCGTATATGTATTCCGGATTTGTTTTATGAAGCATCAGCCCGTCCTTTGCGTGAGTGTGGACTATGTATTTTTTCAGGTTGTGAACGGCGACCACGGGATCGTCCCCCGTTACCATAACGAGGTTTGCCGGGTCTAAATTAACGCCCACGCCCGTTGAGCCGAGGCTGTCAAGAAAGCCCTTTAACACTTCCGAAGTCTCAGGACCCGTTTCCACCGCGAAATGCGATCCTATGGAATCCGCGTATTCCGCAAGCTGACGGCAGGCGTCCTGCATGACTTTATATCTTTCGTGACCCGGATCCGACGGAACGACGCCGATATGAGTCGTAACGACGTCGGTTTCAAGATCTTTTGCGAGATCGAGAATGCGTTTTGATTTTTCTATAAGGGAAGGGTTAAGGTCAGCGTAACCGAAACCGCGTCCCAGGTCGCCGCATATGGCGGAGAATACAAGACCGTTTGATTTTACGTAGTCAAGCAGTTGTTTACGCGCCGCGCCTTTTAAGTTTTCCGGGGAGTTTTCTCCGGACGTGGCGTACATCTGTAAGCCCTTTGCCCCTATTTCCGCCGCTTTTTTGATAGCGTCCTTTATCGGGATGCGGAACGAGTCTACCATTACACCTATCGGAAATGAATACATAACTTTATCTCCTTTTATTTATGAAACTAATAATACCACAATATTTTAGAAATGTCAATAATTTTATTTTATTATAAGCACGGCGCGGTACTTTTCTATTCTGATTGTGCTTTGTCCGCTTGCCTTTGTCACGGTGCATTCGTACGGGTCGTATATAAGGTAGTTTTCACATCCGTCGCCCAGCGTTACCGTCTTTACGCTGTTTGTCGAGTTTGCAAGGTATACGACGGTCTTGCCGTCGTCCGTTCTTTTGTATTCGGATATGAAAACGCCGGACTTTATCCTTGCGGACATGGGTATTTTACAGTATTCCGCTATCTTGTCTATGATATTCCCGGTATAAATGCTTTTGTCCTGCTTTGATTTTAAAGCGTTGAATCTTTCCGTCTCGTTTATATTATCGCACATGGCGGGCACGCATCCAAGCAGGATGATCTTCCCGCCGGAGCTTTCAAAATCAAGCAGTTTTTCATACGCGTCACAGCTCAGCACGCTTACGTTCGGCATGACTATAACGGAATATTCGCCCGCGCCTATCTTCATTTTGCCGCCGGAAACAACTGATGAGGCGACGCTCTGCTTATCAAGCACGGTAAAATCGTATCCGGCGCGCAGGATGTCGTAACACGTATCCTGCATAAGGCGGTTTATCTTTGCCGCCTCGTCCGGGCCGTTATAATCAAAATGATCTGCTGTCGCCGTATAAGCGGCTCTGATCGCGTCCACGGGGTAAAACACTCCTATTTCCGACGCCGTATAAGCGGACTCGAGCAGTACGTTTATCCTGCCGACGTAATCCGTGAATCTCTGCAGATCTTTTGTCGGAATATCGCCGTCTCCGCAAATGACCGTGTAAGTATTCGCGCCGAAAAGCGAGGTGAGCGTCGCGCCGGCTATAGTATATTTGCCCGGCTCTGAGAAGAACGGCGCGCCCGTGACCGCGGACGGAGTGAATTCAAGATGCACCTTTTGCTTGCCCTGATTTTTCGCCGCGGAATATACGTATTTGAGCCCCATGAAATTGCCTATGTCCGTGCCTTTGCAAAGCAGTCTGTCCGGCTCGATCTGAAGCACGTCGCCGCCCGGTATGCCCATTGCGCCGCATAGCTGTAAAAAGTCGCCGCCGTACGTCTCTATCTGTCTTTGTACGTTTTCTTCAAACAAAAGATGCCCGGAGGACAAAACGCCGTTTTCTTCACACCACTTTGCTATCTGCTCAAAATACGATACGCGGAACAACTCCGATACGGTCTGATAAAAATTGACTCGCACGAGCCTGTCGCGATCCGTGTCGCCGTCGTACAGAGAATAAAGGTTTTCCTCAATCTCATAACCGTGCATTTCTCTGAATTTTTCCGGTAATTTACCGGTCCATACGACGTAATTTTTCATGTCGCGGTTGCCGAGCTGCGGCTCGTCCGTAAAGAAAGCCTCAACAAGATCAAACGTTTTGCCTAACTTTTCTTTGTATTTTTCATACGTAAGATCAAGAAAACGCTTAACCGCGTCGGGATTTAAAAGGTCCACGTCGCGCAGAGTGGAGAAGTCCGCCGGGTCTTCTTTTTTCTGATTCGTTATTCGCCTTGCGTAGACGTAAACGGTGTATTTTCCGCCGTTTTCTGCGCTTATACGCTTGCCGTCGGTTTCAAGCGGAGTTTTTGTGCCGTCTTTTATGATATCCGCGCCGGCGATCTTTATATAATTGTCCGGCAGAGTGTAGTTTATATCTCCTTCGCCGTCAAGTTTAATAAGCTCTATACCGGCAGCCTCGTATTCGTCGTGACCTTTTAAAACCTGCCCGAACGCCTTTCCGCTCGGCCACTGATATTCGTCGTATATCCAGAGGTGAAGTCCCGCGTCGCCCGATTTTTCAAACGCGTTTTTAAGTATCTCAAACTCGGTATCGTTTTGCAGATAGTCCAAAGCGAATCTGACGTTTGTCACAACGCCGCCGTAGCCGTTGTTTTTAAGCTTTGAAACGGTGAATTCATAAGAGTTGTCAAAGCAGTAAAGCAGTTTTTTCGGTTTGTATTTACTGTCCGGCGTGACGAATTCTACACCTTTGTAATATGCTGAAAGATCGGGCTTTTCCGCTTCTTCGTCTTTTTTGCTTTTTATTCCTTCAAACGCGTTTGCCTCTTCTTCCGTTTTGAAAAACGCGTATGAGTGGATTATAAACGTATCCGTTGTGTTCGCGTTGTTTTCAAACATATCCATACGCAGATCCGTGTAGTTGCCCTCCACGGGTTTGTCGTCTGCGGCTATGAACAAAACGACGCTTTCCTGCAAATCAAGGATTATCTTCCGCTCGCCCGTGCCGCCGTATGAAAAACGGTACGTAGGATATGAAGCGGGGTTGTGTACGCTTTCCGTTTTGTATCTTATATCTCCCTGCATATCGTCGCGTGACGTGTATAAAAACATCACGAAATACGGGTAGTCGTCAATACTGATTTTTCCCTCCGGCAAAGGCAGAGTCATATAAGGATCAAAACAGTACGTCGGATCGGAGCCGTCGCCGGAAGACAGGAAATTGACTTTTATCCCGTCCCCCGTATATTCAGTCGTTACGTTATAAAAATTTGAGCAGGCGTATGCGTTTTTCTCATCGCTGAAATCCACGTAATAGTCCGGCAAAACGGTCTGCTCCTCCGGCTCGGTCACCTCTTCCGTCAACGCGCCGGTCTCGGCGACTGTTTCTGTTATTTCCGTATCCGTTGACGTTTCGCTCTCCTCCGGTACTGAGGCGCAGGCGACGCATAAGACCGTTATAACGGCTGTTAAAAACAGCAGCGCTTTTTTCATCTGAATTCCTTTCCCTGCCATAAATCGTTATTTGCCATGTATTTGTCTATCTCGTTTAAAACGGATACTTTTTTGCGCGTCCAGTCCGGAGCTATAAGCTCGGACAGCGGCGCGTCGCCGGTAAGTCTGCCTATGACGGTTTGCGGCGGCAGATAAGTAAGCTGTTTTGCCGTTATGCTCACGTATTCGTCTCTGTCAAGCAAACGCAGCTCGCCGTTATAATACATCTGCGCGGCTTTCGTGTCGGGGACGATGTAAAGCATATGTATCTTTACCATATCCGGCAGAAGATCTGCGGTAAATCTCGCCGTGTCAAGCATCTGTTTTTCATCCTCGCCCGGCAGTCCGTTTATTATGTGTATACACCGCTTGACGCCGGTTTTTGATAAGGCTTCATAGCCTTTTATAAACTCTTCTGTCGTCATGCAGCGGTTTATCAGAGCCGCCGTTTCGTCCGAGCACGTCTGCAAACCGAGCTCAACAAAAACGTCGGTTTTTTCTGCAAGAGCGGACAGTATTTCAAGTATCGGCCCGGTCAAAGCGTCCGCGCGCGTCGCTATGCTCACCGCTGCGGCGCCGGGATACGATGCGGCTTCCTTATATTTCTGTTTAAGATACGCTGCGTCTCCGTAAGTGTTTGTATGCGCCTGAAAATACGGGATATATCCCGTGTCCGCCCACTTGTTTTTTATCATTTCCGCGGCTGTGTCAAGCTGTTTTGTGACGGATAAAGCAGAAGAAGCGGCAAAATCACCCGCGCCTCTCGGCGAGCAGTAAATACAGCCGCCGCGCCCTTTTGTCCCGTCAATATTCGGGCAGCTGCAGCCTATGTCGAGCGGCAGTTTGGCACACTTTTTGCCGTAGGTCTTGCGCGTAAAATATTCAAAAGTGTAATATCTTTTGTTTGTATCCGAGTACGGATACGGGTTTTGTAATTTTTTCATATTTATATAATATCAAAACAAGCGGGCAAAGTCAATACTTGACAAGTTTAAATTTATATGATAAAATCAAAATAACCAATAATACTGTATAAAAAGGGCGCAAATGAAAAACAACAGATTGGCAGCACTATTACTTTGCTTTATGATGATCGTACCCGTGATATCCGGCTGTGCAGACGCACCGGAGACGACCGAAAACACGTCTGGTACCGATATTACGACTGAAACGGAGCCGGAGACGACGGAGGAGGAAACGTACGACCCGTCGCTTGACGACAGCTCGATCAAGGTTGACGAGAACGGAAAAGTGACGGAAACAAAAACCGTCGACCCCGGACTGCTTGTCGGAGAAGACGGTCTGGGCAGAGTTCTTTTGACAAATAAGGAAACGGGCGGCGTGCGCGAAAACAAGACCGTCGGCATTTTCTACTCCCCCTGGCACGGAAATTTCGCAAATACCGTACAGGCGTACAACAATCAGGAAATACTTGACAAATACCCGGATATAGATATAAACAATTTCAGGGATGCGCGCTGGGGCACGGCAAATTATCATTTCTGGAACGAGCCGATCTACGGCTATTACAGCGGGAACGACGAATGGGTGTTAAGACGCCAGGCTGAGCTTCTGGCGGACGCCGGAGTGGACTGCGTTATATGCGACAACACGAACGGCGCGTTCACCTGGCTTGAAACGGCAAAAAAGATGATGAAAGTATTCCATGAGGCAAGGGAAGACGGTGTAGCCGCTCCGACGGTAACGTTTTTGCTGCCTTTCGGTCCCACGGACGGCGCGCGTACGCAGCTTGTGGAGCTTTATACGAATATATACAAAGCCGAGTGGTATCCGGATTCATGGACCATGTGGGACGGCAAACCGCTTATGATCGCTTATAAATCCTGCCTTGACCGCAAAGACGATCTGCAGAAGGAGATATATAAATATTTCACTTACAGAGAGGGTCAGCCGGACTATCTTGCAAAACAGAAATCGCCGTATCAGTGGGGCTGGCTCTCCGTATATCCGCAGGCGACGTTTAAAGAAAAGCTGAGGGATGAGAAGGTTGAGGAGATAACGGTAGGCGTTGCGCAGAACCACAACTGGAAAACGCATAAGCTCACAGCCATGAACGGCAAAAACGTCACGGACAGAACGTATACGTCAAAAGGATACGACGACCGCGAGGACGCGGTGCTGTACGGCGCAAACTTTGAGGAGCAGTTTGAATACGCGCTTGAGGTCGACCCGGAATTCATATTCATAACCGGATGGAACGAGTGGGTCGCCATAAGACAGGAGAGCTGGCCGCCCGCGGAAAGCGGTTCGACTCCCGTATCTAACGCTTTTGCGGATCAGTTTGACGACCTCAGAAGCCGCGACATAGAGCCGTCAAAGGGAAAATTAAAAGACCATTATTATTATCAGATGGTCAATTTCATAAGAAGATACAAAGGCGTAAACAGCATCCCGGAAGCGTCCGGCGAAAAGACGGTCGATATTTACGGCGGATTCGGTCAATGGACAAACGTACAGCCTGAATATAATACGTATCCCGGTAATACCGGTGACCGCTCCTGCTACGGCTACTTTGAAGCCGGGACGAATAAGAGGTATAATTATAAAGACGAATCCGGCAGAAACGATATTTACGACGCAAAGGTCGCGCGCGACGGTGAATACGTTTACTTTATGGTGCGCTGCGTGAACGGTATAACGCCGTATACGGATGAAAACTGGATGAGACTGTATATCGACACGAAAGAAAGCGAAAAGAACTGGGAGACGTTCGAATTCGTGCTGAATAAAACGTCGCCGAAAAATGAAAACACCGCAACGCTTGAAGCCTTTACCGGAAACGGATTTGATACGACGGTTGTCGGAGAAGTGGAATACTGCGTACAGGGCAACGTGATGACGGTAAAAATACCGCGCGCCATGCTCGGTATAGCAGACGGCGGTTTCACGCTCGATTTCAAATGGGCGGATAATTCCGCGGACGGCGATATAATGGACTTTTACACTCTCGGCGACGCCGCACCCGGCGGAAGATTCAAATTCAGATACGAAGTAAAATAAGAATCAAAAATCATTCAGAATCAAGGTGTCGCTGACGCGACGAATTATGGTGGATTCCCACCCCTCACGGCGCTACGCGCCACCCCCCATACCCCCCTACCCCTCCCAAAATCTCTATGAGATTGAGGGGGCGCGGGACAGCATAATTCAAAACAGAAAAGGCCGCTTCAATTCAGCGGTCTTTTTACATTCAGTTTTCGTCTTTTATAAGTCTGTTTATCAGTGCATCCACAAGGTTTTTGTCATTATCGGAGAGGTATGAGATCTTTTCGGCGACGGTTTTATTCTCCGCAACGAATTTCCCGGTAAGGATGTAGTCGGAGGAGACGTCAAGTATCTCGGCAAGCTTTATTAGATTTGAGATCTTTACCGCCTTGTTCCCGCGCTCCATATTTGATACCATTTGAATGGAAACGTCCATTTGTTCCGCAAGTTTTTCCTGCGTTATACCAAGCGTCTGCCGCCTCTCGCATATACGCCGCCCTATCTGTTTTAGGTCAAAATCACCCATAATTTCCTCCTGCAAATTAACTTTTAAGTTAATTATATACAATTTCAGGCGAAAAAATAATCACCTAAGGGTTGACAAAATTAAACTATAGGTGTATAATAGTTATGAAAATTAAAAATCGGAGATGAAAAATATGAAAGCGTCAAAAGTTGTAAGAATTCTGGAAAAGAAAACTATTGAAGAATGTATAAGGAAATATATAATTGTTTCCAGTACCACAGCAGAGAATTCGCGGTTCGGAACCTTTACAACAAAAGATTCAATGTATGAGGATATGAGGAAAGATTTAGTGGACTTTATATCTGTTGCAAAATGTCTCAAGTTTGATGTCTTCGGGTATCGCATCAGGATCTCAGACGGTACCTTAAATGAAAGGGCGGACGCGTACATGGTTCATATAATCGACCCCGGTGTGTACACAACGAATTCCACTATAAATGACGATATAATCAATCCTGCGAAAATCGAAGGTCAGGAATCAATGACTTTAATGAGTATAACTAAGGATCTGGATCACGACCAATGCATCAAAGCTGTGAAAATGTGGAATGAACTGCAGTTTGAAAGAAGACTTAAAAGCTGGTTTGACGCAGACGGAAAGTTGATCGTTGACAAAAAATGTGTTACTGTTGATGAAGAATACTCTATTGACGATAAAGTGCTTATGGACGAGGTCAACAGACAGGCAAAAATGGTGATGTTCGGAAAAGAGAAAATATTTGAATGGAGCGCCGAGCTTATAGAGGGATCACTTGTTCATTACGAAATACCGATGCTTTACGCTGCAAAAGCGCCCGGATGCGATATAACAAGCGCAAATATAAAAGATGCTAAAGTATATGATCTGACGGAAAATTTGAAAGAGTATGCCATGCCTGATTACAGCATATATGAAGAAAAGGAACCTGTTTATAAAATTGATGAAGCTTTTAAAAAACATCTGATAATAGCGGGTATTCTTGGTTTTTCACAGTTTGTTTTGTTTTTGTGTATGTTTGCGCACTGGCTTTTCATTCCTGTTTTCTTTGCGGCTATCGGAGCCGCCGTATACTTTTTGATAAAAGCGATCTCAGAAAGCCCCAAAGGCAAAAAAAGGGCAGAAGCAGAAAAAGCCGCAAAAGAAAGAATCAAAAAAGCTGTGGATAAATGTCTTGACGATATGACAGAAGAAACCGTAAAGAAAGTCCGTATCGAATACTAAAAAATAATATGAAGGGTGAAAATGATGAAAAACAACGGTAAACTTCCTGCAGATAAAAATGAATTGATAAAAAAACTCAAAGAAATAAATGAAGCGTACAGAGAAAAACAGCGTATAAAAGCGCGTATGGATGACCCTCAGGTTGAAGATACGTATGAGCGCAAATGCAAGGCTTTAAAAAAACCGGAAAAACCGGATAATATGACGGAGCCGATAAAACCTCATATTACACCCATGAAACCTGTATCAAAGGAAGAATTTTCCAAATCCGAATTCAAAGAAACGGTCAAATACATAAAATCGCACATATTGAAAGGCGTTTTGTGTATCGTTTTGCTGCTTCTATCTATGGTGTTCTTAGGTATGATGTATTCGGCTTATAATGTTGTTTTGGCTATTCTTCACGTTATTGGCTTTGCAGTGCTTACGTTTTTATACGTCAAACCGCTTATCCCGTGTGTTAAGGCGGACATAGCGGACAACAACAGAAGAAAAACAGATGAAGCGTACAGAGCATACGTTGCCGAGCTTGAAGAAAAAGAACGAAAAAGAATTGAAGAAGCCGAAAACAAGTACGCGGAAGAAATGAGAGTTTACTCCGCATATAAAATTGAATATGATAAATATTTAAAAGAGCTGGATAAATACAACAAGAGTCTTGACGAGGTGGATAAAGAAGAAAAAGAAATAAAGCAAAAAATAGAAGAGGAAAAAAAGAAAAAAGCGGAAAGCATAAAACAAAAAGAATACATTCCCGCGTCAGAGGAGCTTGAAAGACTGAACGACGTTATATCCGATGATGATCTTCCGGATCTCGGCAAACTCATATCGCTTCTTGAAAAAGGACGGGCGGATACTTTAAAAGAAGCGTTCTCCGTACTTGAAGATATGAAATACAGAGAAGAACAGCGCAGGCTTGCCGAGGAAAGAGAAAGACAAGCAGAGGAAAGACGCCTCGAGGAGCTGGAATACAGAGAAAGAGAAAGAGAACGTGAGCGCGAGGAAATGCAACGAGAAAGAGATCGTGACGAAGCCAGAAGAAGAGAAATGGATGAAAAACGGGAACGTGAAGAACAGGAAAGAAAGTGGGAAGAGGAAAAGAAAAAGAAGCAAGAGCTTGAAGATGCTCGGCAGCAATGTTATACTTGTACTGTTCAGAATTGTTGGAACCGTAATAAATATACAAATTGCCCCAATTACAAGCCGAAAAAAGGTTTGTTTGGATAATAAAATAAAGGAGAAAGAATATGGGATTATTTGACAAAATCAAGGAAACGGCGGGAAAGATCAAAGAAAGCAACCGCAATTTCGGAAGTACGATGTCGCGTATCAACAACACAAACAATTTCTACGGTTGTGTCAACCGCAGTATCAAAGACGGAGACTTCTTCGAAGGCAGCTACGTCAGTATTGAAAACGGAAAAGCTGTTATTTACGGCACGGCCCAGGATGATTACTGTTTCACCGGGGGAGATATAAAAGACTATAAATTTATCGGTGACGGAGTAGACGTACCTGTTGGTCAGGATAAGTATCGCTCACTGCGCTATGATCTGATATTCAACGACGGCAAAAAAGCTCAGCTTGATATCATCACACTTAAAATTGACGCGTTTAAAGCTGCCATAGGTATAAACTGAAAAGACGGTGAGGCAAACAACAAAAACGTTGCGGTGCTGTTCAGAGAAGTGAGCAAGGCAGAATAAAAGTTATGAGCGTTTACGCGCGTTATGATTTGCGGCTTTGCAGCAAAACTATGAGACTGAAAAAGACGACTCCGAGTCGTCTTTTCAGTCGTTATGAGCGCTTTCCGGCGCGTTTTCTGAATTCTTAATTCTCCTGCTCTGAACTCATTCACCGTTTTCCTTACGTTCTTCCTCGTCGTTCACGTCGCTTTCCTCTTCTTCCTCAAAATCCTCTTCGTACTCGTCGATTTCGACTTCGGGTTGCAGGGATTCGTCGTATTCGCCGTCGGGCTTTTTTTCAAGCGAGGCGGTGAATTCAAGCGCCTGCAGCATTGTTTCCTCAAAATCCTCCTCGCGCTCCGCGGTGAATTTTTTTACCTCGTCCCACTCGTCGTTATAAACGGTGAATGTATATATCCCGTTATCAAAATCGCAGTTCAGTCTCGCGTCGTTTTCATACGTATATCTGAAAAGCTTTCCCTCGTTGAAGCTGCCGCCGTACGTACTGTCAAGCGACGTTTTTTTCTGCGTGTTCCGCTCTGATTCAAATCCTTTGATTATATTTTTTATATCGTGGCTGCAGTGGACGTATCTGTAATTGCTTTTAAGCTTTTTTACAAAATCAAATATTATCAAAGCTACGGACAAAACGGATATAAGTATAACGGAAAAATAGTTTATACCGTTTTTGAAAATAAGCGAAAACAGAAAATGCACAAGATAAACGCCGGCGGGAAACAGAAAGAGAAAGAGTATAAACGTTATTATATCAATTCTTTTAAGCAGCCTGATCGCCGCCTGTCTGTCGTGCGTTTTTCTGTATAAGCTGTCGTATCCCATTATTTTTTTCTCCCCGTTACTCTGAATTTGTATTTTTCTTTTTCCGCATATACCGGCTCTTCCGCGGGCTTATTTGACGGTTTTGCTTCGCCGTCGCCCGTTACTTTGCGTATAAGCGCGCCGTATTTTCTGCGCTTGCCGGGAAACGGTATAAGCGCGAAAAGTATCACTATAATACCGACCGATATAAGTATAAGCGGCAGCGTTCTGTCAGACGCTCGCGACAGATACTCGGCGCATACGCCGAAATATACGACCGCTATCACAAGCGTTATGATATAATCAAACAGCCCTTTTGTATAAACGCCCCGTATCTGGCTGCCGGTCTTTGTTTCCTCTATTTTACCGCGGAAAACCGTTGCGTAAGGATCGTACGCCGCGCGCGGTTTTTTTACGAGCTTGACCGAATCTCCTTTTCGGAAAGAATTGTATACCCAGTCAAGCGTATCGTTCGCACCGGCAAAACGGGCGGGCGACGTTATATCGTCCCACCTTGCGATCAGTTCATCTTTACCGTATAAGCTTTTGTATTTCATACGCTTATGATACCACAAATCAAAATCGTTGTCAAGATTCATTTTGCGGCAAAAAAGCGCGGCGGGGCGCAAAAATTTCCTTTAAGTGTTGACAATACAGCTCATATATGATACTATGACTATGTAAAAACAACTGATAACGAGAGGTCATAATATGCTGTCAGATAACAGGATCATAATAGGAAAAGGCGAAGTGGAGGCGCATATACTGCCGAAGATGGCAAACCGCCACGGCCTTATATGCGGCGCGACGGGCACGGGCAAAACGATAACGCTGAAAGTTATGGCGGAATCATTTTCGGACATGGGCGTTCCGGTGTTTTTAGCCGACGTAAAAGGCGATCTTGCCGGGTGCGTCAAGCGCGGCGTAAGGTCCGAGGCGATAGACAAGCGTCTGTCCGGCATGGGTTACGATCCGGACAAGTTTGAATACAAAAGCTTTCCCGTGCGTTTCTGGGACGTTTTCGGTGAGGGCGGTCATCCCGTAAGAACTACGGTTTCGGATATGGGCGCGTCGCTTTTCACGCGTCTGCTCGGGTTGTCCGACGTTCAGAGCGGCGTTTTGTCAATAGCTTTCCGCGTTGCGGACGACAACGGCTGGCTTCTGACAGACCTTAAAGACATACGCAGCATGGTTGCGTACATAACGGATCATTCCGCGGAGCTTTTAAACAAATACGGCAATATTTCAAAGCAGTCCGCCGGCGCTATACAGAGAGCTTTGCTTCAGCTTGAAGACGCGGGCGGAGAAGCGTTTTTCGGCGAACCGGATATAGATATAAAGGACTGGATGCAGACGGATGAAAACGGGCGCGGATATATAAACATACTGCACTGTGCAAAGCTTTTCCAATCGCCTTTGCTTTACTCAACGTTCATGCTGTGGCTTTTAGCCGAGCTGTTTGAGGAGCTGCCGGAGGTGGGCGATCCGGAAAAACCGAGGCTCGTGTTCTTCTTTGACGAGGCGCATCTGCTTTTCAACGGCGCGAAAAGCACGCTTACAGATAAGGTGGAGCAGGTCGTCAAGCTCATACGCTCAAAGGGCGTGGGCGTTTATTTCATAACTCAGCAGCCGTCGGATATTCCCAATCCCATTCTGGCGCAGCTCGGCAACCGCGTACAGCACGCGCTGCGCGCTTATACTCCGCTTGAGCAGAGAGCGATAAAAGCCGCCGCGCAGTCTTTCCGCGCAAATCCGAATTTTGATACCGAGCAGGCGATAACGGACTTAGGCACGGGCGAGGCTCTGATAAGTTTCTTAGATGAAAAAGGCCGCCCGTCCGTCGTGGAGCGCGCAACGGTGCTTCCGCCGCAGTCCGCCATGGGTACGATAGACGACGACAGACGCGCCGCGGAGATAAAAGCGGACGATCTGTACGGAAAATATGAAAACTACGTGGATAACGAATCCGCGTATGAGCTGATAACAGCGCAGAACGAGATAGAGGAAGAAGAAAAGCGCAAGGAAGAAGAGAAGAAGGCAAAAGAAAAGGAAAAAGCCAAAACACAAACGAAAAAGAAAACGAGCTACGCCGGAAAAGTCGCAAACTCGGCTATGAACACCATAGGCAGAGAACTCGGCAGATCCGTGACCCGCGGAATTTTAGGTACGATAAAGAAATGGTTTTAACGACTGATCGTATGTAATCTGTCACTGTTGCAAAACAAAAGCGAATATTATAGCACAAAAGAGGAGTGCATAGTGGATTTACAAGAGTTATATGTTGCGGAAAGAAAATACAAAAACGCAAAAAAAGTAAATATAATACTGCTTATCCTGTCATCGATTATTTGTATTGTTGATTTAGTGTTTATAGAAAACAAGATCGCTTTCAATATCATTTCTTCAGTGCTTGCCGCTTTCGTTATAGCGTATATTGTTACACTTATTATTCGTCATAGCAAATACAACTCATTATACAGCAAATTGCAGAATAGTGTCTTAAAATCCTTGAATCTCTCCGGTTGGATACGCTTTGATCATTTTGATTATTCTGTTAGTGTAAAAAGCCGCAAAGCTGTTTCAACTTACGACGAAATCAAATTGTTCCAAGAACGCGAATACCTGCTTCCGAGGTCCATTGAAATTGTAAGAAATAAACGAGAATACGCAAGTTTGCTGCGCGAGTTTCTGAATAATAATGAATTCAAGGGCATAACAACATATAAAAAAATCGAACAGCAAGTATTGTATTGTTTGCAAAATACGGATCCTGTATACAACGTGCGCGTTCAATATACTTCTCCCGCCGGAAGAAGTCAGCTAAGCTCACGGTTATGTATCCGTGAAGGTCGCCTTATCGAATTGAATAAAGATAAATCACTATTGATGAGCAAAAGTGAATATAACAAATATTGCAGAGAGCAGGAAGCGCAGCGGTTAGAGGACATACAACATAACTATTATGAACGGGTTAATGATATTATAGATTATTCAAATGACAACAAATCAATTCTTGTGTCCGAAAACGATATAAATGAATTGGATAAATGTGTCACGGAGCTAATTAAACGAACTATTCACAATATAAAAAAGGTAAAATCGTCTGACAGTGAAGAATGGGATATTTTAGACAAAATAATAGAACAGTCAAACGATGAAATAACAAGGATAATAGACAACAGAAAAATAATCCTTGATTATTACAGATCGTATGAATTCAAAGAAATAAAAGAGACGTGTGAATCTTTGATGTCAAAGCAGCGAGAATTCAACGGCTATATTGACGAGAAAGCAAAGGCGATCTCAATCCTGTTCGGAACGAATATTACGCGTAATTCGACATTACACGAAGACGTATATAATTACGTACACCCATATCAGAAAAGCATATCACCGTTTACCGCCGAGGTATCATCATCGGTTTTTGCAAGCGCGGAAAACAGCCCGCTTGAATATGTAATTAAGTATTTTTATCCTGACAAGACTATTTATCCGAAGCAAATACAAAAATTACATTTGCTTGTTGAAGAGCTTGAAACGTTAAAAGAAGCAAAGCAAATAATTGATAAGCAAAAAGATGAAATTCAGCAATACATCGAAAATGTGCCGGATTTCGTAATGGAAAATGACGCAGACGGTTTTTATTCAAGACTCGGCTTTGCTATTATCAACGAAAACGTATTAAATGTCGAATATAAGTTTTCTTATACGTCTAACGGTGGAAAAGCGCAAAGGACGTTTACAATTC
This sequence comes from Clostridia bacterium, assembly GCA_017443595.1. Lineage (GTDB taxonomy): Bacteria > Bacillota > Clostridia > Oscillospirales > CAG-272 > UBA1248. The sequence goes on along the minus strand of JAFSYU010000020.1, from coordinate 113,840 downwards.
CTATGACGGAAGACTTGATTGTTCGGTTAATAAAAGCTCTCGAAAGCAAATTAACTGTCTCGTCATTTTCAAAAGAACAACGGTTGCTTATGACAAGCAAATTGCGTCAGAAGATCAAGGAAAGAGATAATTATACTTGCCGATACTGCGGTAATTCCACAAAAAAAGAACCGAATCTTTTACTTGAAATAGACCACATAATTCCGGTAACAAAAGGCGGATTTACGGAAGAAAGTAATCTTCAAACGCTGTGTTGGAAATGCAACAGGAAAAAAGGCGATAAAATAATATAAAAGGAAAATAAATTCCTGTATGTAACAGGGGTTTTGAAACAGAAAAATGGGAGCGAGTGAAAAAGTCCGCGGACTTCTTATGAAAGAAGCTGACGCGGAATATAAGGAATTTACGTATAAACTGACGCCGGGACTGGATAAGGATAAAATGATAGGCGTCCGTTTTCCCGCACTGAAAAAAGTTTGCAAACAGCTGACGGAGGACGAGCGTCGGCAGTATATGACAGAGCTGCCGCATATATACTTTGAGGAAAACAATCTTCATTCGGTCATTATATCGAATATCAGGGATGAAGAGGAATGTATAGCCGCGATAGAAGCGTTTATGCCGTATATTGATAACTGGTCAACGTGCGATACGATATCTCCCGCCGTTTTCAAAAAACATAAACGGAAGCTTATTGTTAAGATAAGGGAATGGGTAAAGTCGGATGAAGTTTATACGGTGCGCGTGGGAGTCCTTTTACTTATGAAATTCTTTTTGGGGGAGGATTTCAAACCGGAATATAACGACCTCGTCGCCGGCATAAAGTCGGACGAGTATTACGTCAATATGATGTGCGCGTGGTATTTCGCCACGGCTCTGGCAAAGCAGTATGACGACACTGTACCGTATCTTAAAAACAGGCTTCTTACACCCGAGGTGCACAAAATGACGGTCAGAAAAGCGGTCGAGAGCTTCAGAGTGACGGAAGAACATAAGGCAGAAATAAAAAATACGTAAACAAACGGGCGATCACTGATCGCCCGTTAGCCTTCTCCTTTGGGAGAAGGTGTCAGCGCAGCTGACGGATGAGGCTTTGCCTCCCTTTTGAGGGAGGTGTCACGGCTTTGCCGTGACGGAAGGAATTGTAGGGCGGGGGCTTGCTCCCGCCGCTTACCTTCTCCCTTGGAGAATGTGGCACGAAGTGACAGAAGAGGCTTTATACCTTCTCCCTTGGAGAAGGTGTCACGAAGTGACGGAAGAGGCTAAAGAATATATTTGTTTAATAGCCCCTTTCGTCGGCTCCGCCGACACTTTCCCCAAGGGGGACAGTAAAAAAAGATCCGGCGCTCCTGCCTTCTCCGACCGAGAAGGCGACTCCCTCAGTCGCCATACGGCGACAGCTCCCCCGAAGGAGGAGCCTTTTTTGCCTCCCTTTTGAGGGAGGTGGCACGGCTTTGCCGTGACGGAAGGAGTTGTAGGGCGGGGGCTTGCTCCCGCCGCTTACCTTCTCCATTGGAGAAGGTGGCACGCGCAAGCGTGACAGAAGAGGCTAAAAAACTATCTGTTTAATAGCCCCTTTCGTCGGCTCCGCCGACACTTTCCCCAAGGGGGACAGTAAAAAAAGATCCGGCGTTCCTGCCTTCTCCGACCGAGAAGGCGACTCCCTCAGTCGCCATACGGCGACAGCTCCCCCGGAGGAGGAGCCTGATCCCAAAGGGGAAGGCTGTCGGACGATTTTACATTGTTTTTACAAAATATTGTTTATAAAAGCCATAAAGATCACTATAATTAGAGCGTCCGACTTTGCGGAAAGGAGAGAACATAAGCCGGGCATACCCAATGCGTAAGCATAGCGCCGGGACCGCAATACCTCAGCGGTTGACGAGGTGGGGGTTATCGAAAGATTCGGCGGATACCCTCCGTGCCGCTGCAGCCCGAAGAAAACGGTCAAAAACCGCGGGAGACCGCGAAACAAAGCCGTTTTTATGCAGCGAAAAATAAAATTGAACAGAGGTACTTTTCTATGTGTGGAATCGTAGGCTACAGCGGCAAAAAAGCCGCTGCCGAAATCATTATGAAAGGCCTTTCCAAGCTTGAATACCGCGGATATGACTCCGCGGGTATTGCCGTATGCCTTGACGGGCAGACGAAAATATTCAAGACCAAGGGAAGACTTTCCGCTTTACAGGAATTACTTGACAAAAACGGCGCGCCCGAGGGCTGCGTAGGCATAGGCCATACGCGCTGGGCGACGCACGGCGAACCGTCCGACAGAAACTCTCACCCTCACGGCTATGGCAGAGTTACGCTCGTACACAACGGGATCATTGAAAATTATCTGCATCTCCGCCAGAGCGCCGAGACAAAAGGCGCGAAATTCGTATCCGATACCGATACTGAAGCGGCGGCGTACGTTATAGACAGCTGCTACGACGGCGACCCGGTAAAAGCCATATCAAAAGCGCTCCCGCAGCTTCACGGCTCTTACGCTTTCGGCATAATCTTCTCCGATAAAACGGATACGATCTACGCCGTAAGACGCGACAGCCCGCTCATAGCCGCGCAAGGCGACGGAGAATGCTTTATCGCGTCAGACATCCCCGCGATTTTATCCTATACGAGAGACTATTATCTTATGGACACGGACGAGATTGCGGAGCTGAAAGACGGCAAGATCAGATTTTTTGATCTTTCCGGCAATGAAATAACAAACGGCAAAAAACTGCTCCACGCGGATTTTGATATCGAAGCGGCTGAAAAAGGCGGTTATCCGCACTTTATGTTAAAGGAGATATACGAACAGCCCGATACGTTAAGACGGCTCATCTCCATGCACACCGAAGACGGCGCGGGCAATATCTTCAAGTCCGAAATACCGGATACGTCGGATATAAAGCGCATTTTCGTGGTCGGCTGCGGCTCGGCTATGCACGCGGGCCTTCTCGGCAAATACTCGATAGAGCATCTTTGCAGAATACACGTAAGCGTTTCGATCGCTTCCGAATTCAGATACGACGATCCGATGGTCGGACCGGGCGATACCGTGTTTATAATCTCCCAGTCGGGTGAAACGGCGGATTCGCTTGCGGCGCTGCGTTTGTCACATGAAAAAGGCGCGAAGGTCTGCGCCATCGTAAACGTTGTCGGAAGTTCGATCGCGCGCGAGGCGGACGAGGTCATTTATACGCGCTGCGGCCCGGAAATAGCCGTGGCGACGACAAAGGCGTTTACCGCGCAGGTGCTTATAATGTACTTGCTCACCGCGCGTCTCGCGTACGACAGAAAGACCGTTACCGAGGAGTTTTTGAAAAACTACCTTTCGGATATGGCAAAATTGCCGGAGCTTGCGGCGGAAGTTCTTACCGACAAATACGTACAGCTTTATAAAAAATTTGCCGCATACAACAAACCGCACGGCGATTACTATATAATCGGACGCGGACAGGACTATGCGACCGGCTGTGAAGGCGCTATGAAGATAAAGGAAATATCTTATATGCACTGCGAATCATACGCGGCGGGCGAGCTGAAGCACGGCACTATATCGCTCGTGACGCCCGGCGTTCCGTGCATGGCGATAATAACCGATCCGGATATTGCGGAGAAAACGGTCAGCAACGTAAAAGAAGTCCGCGCGCGCGGCGGTCACGTCGTACTCGTTTCCTCCTGCACCGGCGAAAACGCGGATATCTGCGACGAGTATATAAAACTCCCGCAGACAAACAAATATCTTATGCCTATAGTTGCAATAATACCCGTACAGACTTACGCGTATTACACCGCCGTTCTCCGCGGCTGCGACGTAGACAAACCGAGAAACCTGGCAAAGAGCGTTACCGTTGAGTAATGCTATAAAAATCACGATATTGGTAAAATAATTTTGAAATATTATGATATCACATTGACAAAATGAGTGTTTTGTGGTATATTATATCAAATAAGATTTTTAAACCGATACCGTGATGTCGGCAATATCGTTTAAGGCGCAGATCTTGCGCCGCCATGCCGCCCGTGTGTCGTTTTTCGGAGAAACGTATGAACAGCGTATTTAAAACGGGAAATAAAAAGGAAATACAAACGGACCTCTCCTTTGCTGTTTCATCAAACTTTCCGGCTTCACTTTGCGGATATATCAAAAAAGGTTATACAGTTTTACCCGGCTTTTGCGATGTGCACGTGCATTTTCGTGAGCCGGGTTATTCTTATAAAGAAACGATAAAGTCCGGCAGTATGTCCGCCGCCGCGGGCGGATACACGGACGTCTGCACTATGCCGAACCTCGACCCGGCGCCGGACAGTATTGAGAATATAAAAACACAGATTGATATCATAAAGCGCGACGCGGTCATAAATGTCCACCCGTACGCCTGTATAACTATCGGACGACAAGGTCTGGAGATCGTTGATATAGACGCTCTGTCGGAATACGCGATAGCTTTTTCCGACGACGGCTCGGGCGTACAGAACGATTCTGTTATGGAATCTGCGATGAAGATCGCCAAACAATGCGGCAAAATAATAGCCGCGCACTGTGAGGACAACTCTTTGCTGCACGGCGGATACATACACGACGGAGAATACGCGCGCTTGCATAACCATAAGGGTATATGCTCGGAGAGCGAATGGCGGCAGATAGAAAGAGATTTAAATCTCGCCGCAAAGACCGGCTGCAAATACCACGTCTGCCATATTTCAACGAAAGAAAGCGCGGAGCTCATACGTCAGGCGAAAAAAAGCGGTGTTGACGTCACCTGCGAGACCGCGCCGCATTATCTGATCTTAGACGAAAACGATCTGCGCGAAGACGGACGCTTCAAAATGAATCCGCCTCTGCGTTCGCGGGAAGATAAAGAAGCGCTTATAGAAGCCGCGATCGACGGAACGGTTGACATGATAGCGACGGACCACGCGCCTCATTCCGTACAGGAGAAAGCGAAAGGGCTGGCGGGCAGCGCATTCGGCATAGTCGGGCTTGAAACGGCGTTTCCCGTGCTTTACACGGAGCTTGTGAAAAAGAACGTGATGACGCTCGACCGGCTCGTATATATGATGAGCGAAGCGCCGAGAAAGAGATTCGGTATTGAAGAAAGCGGATATTCCGTGTGGGATCTGAACTGTGAATATGAGATCGATCCGGACAGGTTTTTATCAAAAGGAAGATCAACGCCGTTTGAAGGCAAAAAAGTGTACGGAAAATGCGTTATGACCGTGTTCGGAGATAACGTGGTTTTTAAAAATTAAGAATTCAGACAGTAGGGGTCGGCGCCTACGACGACCCGATAAAAAGGTGTCGCTTCGCGACATTCTTTGGGGGTCCCCACCCCTCAATTCCCCCATACCCCCCTGTCCCCTCCCGCAGATCAGAGATCTGAGGGGGCGGCGAAAAATGAAATCCGCTCCGGACCGGAACGGATGAAATCGGCTTCGCCGATGAAATCACTGTGTGATGAAATCCGCCTTACGGCGGGTTGACCGTAGGGGCGACCAGTGGTCGCCCGCCGAAATTCGCACGAAACAAAACGGGCGATCGATGATCGCCCCTACAACCAATGTTAAAACATAACAATCGAAAATAATTCTTTTTTAGGAGATCTACATATGAAAAGAAAAGACATAAAAAAGGTTTTGATAATCGGCTCCGGCCCGATAGTTATCGGTCAGGCGGCGGAATTCGACTACGCCGGTACGCAGGCGTGTCTGGCGTTAAAAGAAGAGGGCTGCGAGGTAATACTCTGTAACTCCAATCCCGCTACGATAATGACGGATACGACGATAGCGGACAAAATATATATGGAGCCGCTTACGCTGCAGTACATTGCAAAAATTTTAAGATACGAGCGCCCGGACGCTATAATCCCCGGCATAGGCGGACAGACCGGACTCAATTTAGCCATGCAGTTATCAAGAAAAGGCATTTTGAAAGAATGCGGCACGGAGCTTTTGGGCACGCCCGCGGACAGTATAGAGCGCGCGGAGGACAGAGAGCTTTTCAAAGAAATGTGCCAGTCGATAGGCGAGCCCGTTATCCCGTCCGAGATAACGTACAGCGAAGACGAAGCGAAAGCGGCGGCGGAAAAAATAGGTTATCCGGTCGTTCTGCGCCCGGCTTTCACGCTCGGCGGCACAGGCGGCGGATTTGCAAACGACGAAGAGGAGCTTATGAGCATAGCGCCCAACGCTTTCCGTCAGTCGCCCGTACATCAGGTGCTCGTTGAGAAGAGCGTCAAGGGTTATAAAGAAATAGAATTCGAGGTCATGCGCGACAGCAGCGATCACGCCATAACTATATGCGGCATGGAAAACGTCGACCCCGTCGGCGTCCATACCGGCGACAGCATAGTCGTTGCTCCTATCCTTTCGTTGAACGATCACGATCTGAAAATGCTGAATGACAGCGCTATTAAGATAATTAAAGAGCTTAAGATCGCCGGCGGCTGCAACGTCCAGTTCGCGCTCCATCCCGAGACGAGCGAATATTATCTGATAGAAGTAAATCCGCGCGTTTCGCGCAGCTCCGCGCTTGCGTCAAAGGCGAGCGGATATCCGATAGCGAGAGTTACGGCGAAGATCGCTCTCGGAATGTTATTAGAAGAAATACCCGTCGCGGGCGGCACGGCGGCTATCGAGCCGAGCCTTGACTACATAGTTGCAAAATTCCCGCGCTTCCCGTTTGACAAATTCGCCGACGCGCCGAACACATTAGGCACGCAGATGAAAGCGACGGGCGAGGTAATGGGAATAGGCAGCAATCTTGAAGAATGTATGCTCAAATCCGTACGCTCGCTTGAAACGGGCGTTTGCCACCTGCACCTTGCAAAGTTTGATAACAAAACCAACGACGAGCTTCTACATTACATATCCGAATTCCGTGACGATAACATTTACGCTGTAACGGAGCTTCTGCGCCGCGGCGTGAGCGTTGAAGTGCTGCACAAGAAGACGATGATAACGGAGCTTTTCCTTGAATCCATAAAGAAGATAACGGAAATGGAGAAAAAGCTGCGCGAGAACGTTAACAGCATTGACGTCCTGCGTGAAGCAAAGAAAATGGGCTTCTCCGACAAGTACACGGCAAAGCTCTGGAATCTGTCCGAGGTTGAACTATATGAAAAACGCAAAAAATACGGTATCGTACCCGTTTTCAGAATGGTGGATACGCTTCACACGGGCAAATATATAGCTTATCTTTATTCATCCTACACCGGCGAGAATCAGAGCATACTGACCGATAAAAAGAAAGTCGTCGTGCTCGGCGCGGGTCCTATCAGAATAGGTCAGGGCGTGGAATTCGATTATTCCACCGTACACGCGGTGCAGACCATAAAGCGCCAGGGCTACGAATCCATAATCATAAACAACAACCCGGAGACCGTTTCCACGGACTACACGACCGCGGACAAACTGTATTTTGAGCCGCTTACGCCCGAGGACGTTATGGCGGTGCTCGATTTTGAAAATCCCGAGGGCATCATCGCTTCCTTAGGCGGTCAGACTGCTATAAACTTAGCTCAGCCGCTTACGGACAGAGGCGTCAAGATGATAGGCACGGACTGCGAGGCGATAGAGCGCGCGGAAAACCGTGACAGCTTTGAAAAAGTGCTGCAGCAGCTCGGCATCCCTCAGCCGAAGGGCTGCGCCGTCACGAATATCGAGGACGGCGTCAAAGCGGCGTCGGAGATCGGCTATCCCGTTCTCGTCCGTCCGTCATTCGTTTTGGGCGGCCGCGCCATGCAGATAGTCGCAAACGAAGGTCAGCTGCGCCATTACCTGAAAAACGCCGTTGAAATAGACGCGGACAAGCCCGTTTTAGTTGATAAATACATACCCGGAAAAGAAGTTGAGACGGACGCCATATGCGACGGACGCGACGTGTTCATACCCGGCATAATGGAGCTTGTAGAGCGCACGGGCATACACTCCGGCGACTCCATAAGCGTTTATCCCGCCTTCTCCGTATCGGATAAAGTCAAGGGAACTATACTTCAGTACACGAAAAAACTCGGACTCGGCATAGGAATAAAGGGCTTATACAACATTCAGTTCATAGTTGACAAAAACGACGACGTGTTCGTTATAGAGGTAAACCCCAGATCGTCGCGCACGGTGCCGTTCTTATCAAAATCCACCGGTTATCCGCTGCCCGATATAGCGACGGAGGCTATCTTAGGCAAGTCGCTTAAGGAGCAGGGAATATTCGATCTGTACCCGGAGGAGAAAAAGAGACATTACGTAAAAGTTCCGGTCTTCTCGTTCAATAAAATAAGAGGTCTTGACGCGTATCTTTCACCTGAAATGAAATCTACGGGCGAGGCGATAGGCTACGACGACAAACTCAACCGCGCGCTGTTCAAAGCGCTGCAGGCGGCTGGTCTGAGACTGCAGAATTACGGAACGGTCCTTGTCACGGTCGCAAATTCGGATAAGGAAGAAACGCTGCCGCTCATACGCCGCTTCTACAACCTCGGCTTCAATATAGAAGCGACCGAGGGAACTGCGAATTTCTTAAAGGAAAACGGCATAAGAACGCACGTGCTGAAAAAGATCTCGTCCGGCTCAGACGAAATACCCGAGGCTCTGCGACAGGGACATATTGCCTACGTCATAAACACGCGCGACATAGGCGCATCGGACGCGCAGAACGACGGTCTTTTGATAAGACACTGTGCGACGGAAAATAACGTGACGATGTTCACCTCGCTTGACACGGTGCGCGTCCTGCTTGACGTGCTTGAAGAAACGACGCTAACCGTCTCCACAATAAACTCATAATATGAAAGACGTAATTTTTACAGTAACAGAAAATACAAAACTAACGCAGAACGTTTATAAAATGACGCTCTGCGGCGATTGCTCGGATATAACGCGCCCCGGTCAGTTTGTCAATATAAAACTTGACGGGCTGTATCTGCGCCGTCCTATCTCCGTTTGCGACAGAGAGGGCGACGCGCTCACGCTTATATACAAAGTCGTCGGCAAAGGAACGGAGCAGATGAGCGGTATAAAATCGGGCGAAAAGCTACTGCTTCTGACGGGTCTCGGCAACGGATACGATATATCCGTATCCGGTCAAAAGCCGCTTCTGCTCGGCGGCGGTGTCGGAGTTCCTCCGCTTTATATGCTTGCAAAAGAGATGATAAAAGTCGGCAAAGAAGTAAGCGTCGTGCTCGGTTTCAACACAAAAGACGAAGTCTTTTACAAAGAAGAATTCAAAGCGCTCGGCTGCAGCGTTACCGTCACGACGGTTGACGGCAGCTGCGGCAAAAAAGGCTTTGTAACGGACGCTTTGCCGGAAGAATATTCATATTACTATACCTGCGGACCTCTGCCGATGCTCAAAGCCGTGTTTAACGGCTGCAAGTCGAGCGGTCAGCTCTCGTTTGAGGAGAGAATGGGCTGCGGATTCGGCGCGTGCATGGGCTGCTCTTGCAAAACGGTAACGGGATATAAGCGCATATGCAAAGACGGCCCGGTGCTTTACAAGGAGGAGATATTATGGGAAAAATGAGCGTAGACCTTTGCGGCATCACACTTGACAACTCGATAATCCCCGCCTCCGGCACGTTCGGCTACGGACTTGAATTCGCGGAATTATATGACATAAATATTTTAGGCACGTTTTCTTTCAAGGGCACGACAAAAGAGCCGCGCTTCGGCAATCCCACGCCGAGAATAGCGGAGTGCGCGTCGGGAATGCTGAACGCCGTCGGCTTGCAGAATCCGGGCGTCGAGCACGTTATAAAATACGAGCTTCCGGCGCTGAAAAAGGTGTTTAATAAAAAGGTAATGGCGAACATATCCGGCTCAAGCATTGAGGATTACGTTTACGTAAGCGAGCTGCTTGACAAAGAAGAGCAGGTCGGCTGGCTTGAGATAAACATAAGCTGCCCGAACGTCAAAGCCGGCGGAATGGGTTTCGGCACGTCAGCCGAGAGCGCCGCGGCGGTAACGAAAGCCGTAAAAGCTGTGACGAAAAAGCCCGTTATAATGAAACTGTCGCCGAACGTGACGGATATCGTATCAATAGCCAAAGCCTGCGAGGACGCGGGCGCGGACGGCATCTGCGCCATAAACACGCTCCTCGGTATGAGGATAGATTTAAAGACGGGAAAACCGGTTATAGCAAACGTGACGGGCGGCGTGTCCGGTCCGTGCGTGTTCCCGGTGGCGCTGCGCGCCGTGTATCAGATCAGCCACGCGGTAAAGATACCCGTAATCGGCTGCGGCGGCGTAAGCACGGCGGAGGACGTACTGGAGATGATGTACGCGGGCGCTGCGGCGGTGCAGGTCGGCGCGGCGAACCTCGTTGATCCGTTTGCGTGCAAGAAGATAATTGAAGAGCTGCCGGAGGTTATGGACAGGTACAAATTCAGGCGGTAGGGGTCGGCGCCTCGACGACCCTTAAAATTGTAAATGGCAAATTAAGGTGTCGCTTCGCGACAAAAACGGGGGTCTCCCACCCGTGAACCCCCAAAAACTCGTTCCTCGTTTTCGGGGAACCCCGGGCCACCCCTCCGGCGCTTCGCGCCAACCCCCGTACCCCCCTACCCCTCCCACAGATCAAAGATCTGAGGGGGCGGCGCGCGGCTTGCGGAAACCCCCATTGCTCAAAAATTCGCAACGGGGAACCCCGACCCCACGATCTCCGAGAGAGATTGAGGGGCGCAATAAAAAAAGGAGATTTATAAACTATGGAACCGAGTATGGACGAAAAATTACAGAAAGTTATTGAACTGTGCGAAGAAGGCGATCCGGAGATGTGCGCTTTCTTAGGCAAGGAATTTTATTTCGGCTGGAACATACCGCAGGATCTTGACCGGGCTTTCAGGTATCTGACGACAGCGGCAAAAGCCGGCGACGCTTTGTCCCAGTTCCTTCTCGGATTCATGTACTGGTCCGGCAGAGGAACGGAACCGGATCAGGATAAAGCGTTAGAGTGGTTTTTGCCCGCCGCGGAGCAGGGCATAGCCGAGGCGATGTATAACGTCGCCAAGATACTGCTTGACAAGGACGAAGAAAAAAACAGAGAAGAAGCGATACAGTGGCTTGTAAAATCGTCTGACGCCGGATACGGTGCGGCGACCGATATGTTATCTGATTTTGAAGATTAAAGACACCGATAATCGGGCCGTCGGGGGAGTCGAACCCTGCCGATTATGGAGAAAATAAAATGAATGATATAAAACTTGTGAGGGTAAACACAAAAAATTTTGACGATCTCGTCGGTCTTGAAGTAAACGAAGATCAGATAAATTTCGTTGCGGATAACTGCTACAGCTTAGCGGAAGCGTACGCGACGAACGCGGACGGCGAAGGCGCGGCGATGCCCTTCGGCATATATGACGGCGAGACTCCGGTCGGCTTTCTTATGATAGGTTACAATATATGCGACGACTGGGAGGACGAAATACCGGATTTCTCAGTTAACAGCTATTTTGTCTGGCGGTTTATGATAGACAAGAAATATCAGGGAAAAGGCTACGGCAGAGCCGCGATGAAGCTGGCGCTCGACTATATAAAAACGTTCCCGTGCGGAAAATCCGAGTGGTGCTGGCTCTCGTACGAGCCGGAAAACGAGGTCGCAAAAAAACTTTACTCCTCTTTCGGCTTTGTTGAAAGACCGGACTTTTATAAAGAAGGCGACGAAATGCCCGCCGTGTTAGAGTTATGAGCCGCTGACGCGGTGTTATGATTTCGGCTTGCGCCGAAAATTATGAATTGCTTGTGCAATACTATGAGTTCGCTTGCGCGAACGTTAAAAAGGATAAAACGTATGAGACTGCTGTTTGAAATGGATAAAAAAGACTACGGAGAGTGCACGCATACTTACGCGCGTCATTCCGCGAGGAGTATCATTATAAAAGACGGCAAGGTCGCGATGGTACACAGTCTGAAATACGATTACTACAAATTCCCCGGCGGCGGGATAGAAAACGGAGAAGACCCCGTGCGGGCGATGATACGCGAAACGCGGGAAGAAGCGGGGCTCATAGTTGATCCGGCTTCCGTCAGAGAATACGGATACGTGCACAGGATACAAAGAAGCGACAAAGACGAAACCGAGTGTTTTTTGCAGGATAATTATTATTATCTTTGCGATATAAAAGGTAAAACGGCGCAGAAGCTTGACGGCTACGAGGCACGCGAATCTTATACGCTTGAATACGTTACGCCGGATATCGCGATATCAAAAAACCGCGCCGTAAAAGAAAGTCCGTATAACAAAATGATGTTTGAAAGAGAAGCGCGTGTGCTTGAGATGCTTATTGAAGAAGGATTTATAAAATAACGATATAAGACAGTAAGGCGGCGCGATAGCACATTCGGGCGCCACCCCCCACGGCGCCGAATGTGCTCATTTGGCAAAGCCAAATGAGAAAAGGAAAAACGATAATAAAAGAGGTTATGTTATGGGAAAAGACGTAATAATCGCCTGCGATTTTGAATCTGCGGAAAAGACTTTTGAATTTTTGAACAAATTCGGCGGCAAAAAGCCGTTTGTAAAAATAGGAATGGAGCTGTTTTACGCGGAAGGACCGGATATCGTAAGAAAAATAAAGGAAAGAGGTCACAAGATATTCCTTGACCTCAAACTGCACGATATTCCCAACACCGTAAAAAAGGCTATGGCGGTGTTATCAAACCTTGACGTTGATATGTGTAACGTCCACGCCGCCGGAACTTCAAGAATGATGGAAGCGGCGATCGAGGGACTGACACGGCCTGACGGAACAAGGCCGCTTCTGATAGCTGTAACGCAGCTCACCTCAACGGATCAGACCGCGCTTGAAGACGAGCTTCTTATAAAAGAACCGATAAAAGACGTGGTTATGAAATACGCGCAAAACGCGAAAAGATCGGGACTTGACGGCGTCGTTTGCTCGCCTCTTGAAGCGGCGGCGGTGCATACCGCGTGCGGCGCGGATTTCCTTACCGTCACGCCGGGCGTCAGGTTCGCGGATAACGAAAAAGGCGATCAGAAGCGTATCATGACGCCGGAACAGGCAAAGCTTGAAGGCTCGGATTATATAGTGGTAGGACGACCGATAACAGCGGCAGACGATCCCGTTGCCGCGTATAACAGATGTTTGGAGGAATTTGTATCATGACGGATTACAGAGTTTTAGCGGCAAAAGATCTTTTAAGTATAAAAGCCGTGTTTTTGCGCCCGGAGGAGCCGTTTACGTGGGCGTCGGGAATCAAAAGCCCGATATACTGCGACAACAGACTGACGCTCTCCGCGCCACAGGTCCGCATACACATTGAAGAAGGATTGGCGCAGACGGTAAAAACGTATTACCCCGAGGCGGAGATACTTATGGGAACGTCCACCGCGGGCATCGCTCACGCGGCGATAACGGCACACCTGCTCGGTCTGCCCATGGGTTACGTAAGATCGTCAAACAAAGATCACGGCAGACAGAACAGGATAGAGGGCAAACTCATACCGGGACAGAAAACGGTAGTTATAGAAGACCTTATCTCCACCGGCGGCAGCGTTATAGACACAGTCGAAGCCCTGCGCGAGGCGGGCGCGGACGTCCTCGGCGTAGCGTCCATATTCACTTACGGGATGAAAAAGGGCCTGGAGCGCCTTGCCGAAGCAAACGTCAAAAACGTATCGCTAACGGACTTTGACTGCATAGTAAATATCGCGGCGGAGCAGGGTTATATCAAAAAAGAAGACGTTCTGCGTCTTATCGCTTTCAGAAACGATCCGTCCGACGAAAGCTGGATGAAGAGGTAAACACATGAGCAGAAGCGTTATAGATATAATAGATCTTACAAAAGAAGAAATAGATCAGCTTATAGAAACAGCCGAGGATATAATAGCAGACCCGGAAAAATACGCGCATATATGCGCGGGCAAAAAACTGGCTACAATGTTTTTTGAACCGTCCACGAGAACGCGCATGAGCTTTGAGGCGGCGATGTATGAGCTTGGCGGCTACGTGCTTTCAATGACGGACGCGGCAACGTCGTCCGCGGCAAAAGGCGAAAGCGTGTCGGACACGGCAAAGGTGATCTCCTGCTACGCGGACATTATAGCCATGCGCCACCCGAAAGAAGGCGCGGCTTACGTCGCGGCTGCCGCGGCGTCGATCCCCGTTATAAACGCCGGCGACGGCGGCCACTGCCACCCCACGCAGACGCTCGCCGACCTTTTGACGATCAAGCGCGAGAAGGGAAGACTCGGAAATCTTACCGTCGGTTTATGCGGCGACCTTAAATTCGGGCGCACCGTACATTCGCTCATACAGGCGCTTTCAAGATATGAGGATATAAAACTCGTTCTGATCTCACCGGACGAGCTGAAACTGCCGGAATACGTTTACTCCGACGTTATAGTAAAAAACAAGATGAAATGCACACAGACCTCCGACTTGCTGTGGGCGCTGCCCAAGCTCGACGTGCTTTATATGACGCGCGTGCAGAAAGAAAGATTCTTTAACGAAGAGGATTACGTAAGACTCAAAGACAGCTATATCTTAACGCCTGAAAAGCTGGCGCTCGCAAAACCGGATACGTCCGTTTTGCACCCGCTGCCGCGCGTCAACGAAATAAGCGTGGCGATAGACGACGATCCGCGCGCGTGCTATTTCAAGCAGGTGAAATACGGAAAATATATGCGTATGGCGCTTATACTTAAACTTTTAACAGAAGACGGTACAATTATATATTGACATAAACATGATTTTAGAGTAAAATATACAAAAGGGTTAAAATTATGAATATTGATTCAATAAAAAACGGCGTCGTTATAGACCACATAACCGCGGGCAGAGGAATGAAGCTTTACCGCCTGCTTGATCTTGACGGGCTTGACGTCCCCGTCGCCATAATAAAAAACGCGTACAGCAACAAAAAAGGCAAAAAGGATATTATAAAAATCGACGCGGACATAACGGTGGATCTTGACGTGGTCGGTTTTGTCGATCCCGGCGCCACCGTCAATATCATTAAAGACGGCGCCGTTATAGGAAAACATAAAATAACGCTTCCGCAAACGCTCAAAAACGTGATAAAATGCAAAAATCCGAGATGTATAACTACAACGGAGCAGGAGCTCCCGCACGTTTTCCGTCTTACCGACCCGGAGCATAAAATATACCGCTGCGTATACTGCGATACAAAATCAAACGTCTGATAAAGGAGAATAACGAATGGCAAATTTCATAAACGAACCGTCGCATACCTTTAACGAATATCTTCTGATACCGGGCTACTCTTCGGCAGAGTGCATCCCGTCAAACGTCAGCTTGAAAACGCCTCTTGTAAGGTACAAAAAGGGACAGGCTCCCAAAATAATGATGAACATACCCATGGTATCCGCCATCATGCAGTCCGTCTCGGGCGACAGGCTCGCCGTCGCGCTTGCAACGGAAGGCGGCGTCGCGTTCATTTACGGCTCACAGCCCGTGGCTGAACAGGCGGCTATGGTAAAACGCGCAAAAACGTATAAAGCCGGTTTTGTAAAAAGCGATTCCAACTTAAAGCCCGACGATACTCTTGCGGACGTTGTGGAGCTGACGCAGAAAAACGGCCACTCTACGATAGCGATAACGGACGACGGAACGGCGGACGGCAAGCTTCTCGGCATAGTGACCGGGCGCGATTACCGCGTAAGCCGCATGGCGCCGGACCTTAAGATACGTGAATTCATGACGCCGTTTGAAAAGTTGATCTGGGCAAAGGAAGGCACCACTTTAAAAGTTGCAAACGATATAATCTGGGATCATAAGCTCAATTCATTGCCGATAGTCAACGACGAGGGAAAGCTCTGCTATCTCGTTTTCAGAAAAGACTACGATACGCATAAGCAGAACCCGGACGAGTTATTAGACGATCAGAAACGCTACGTCGTAGGCGCCGGCATAAACACGCGCGATTATGAGGAAAGAGTTCCGGCTCTGCTTGAAGCGGGCGCGGACGTGCTCTGTATAGACTCCTCCGAAGGATTTTCCGAATGGCAGAAGCGCACCATAAAATGGATAAGAGACAATTACGGAGAAGACGTAAAGGTCGGCGCGGGCAACGTTGTTGACGCGGAAGGCTTCAGATTTTTGGCTGACTGCGGCGCGGACTTCGTAAAGGTCGGTATAGGCGGCGGCTCTATCTGCATAACCCGCGAGACAAAGGGTATAGGCAGAGGTCAGGCGACGGCGCTGATCGAAGTATGCCGTGAGCGAGATAAATATTTTGAAGAGACCGGCGTATACGTTCCCGTCTGCTCCGACGGCGGCATAGTTTACGACCACCATATAACGCTTGCCCTTGCAATGGGCGCGGATTTCGTAATGCTCGGCAGATACTTCGCGCGTTTTGACGAAAGCCCGTCAAACAAAGTCAGCCTGAACGGTACGTATTACAAAGAGTACTGGGGCGAAGGCTCCGCAAGAGCGAGAAACTGGCAGAGATACGACTTAGGCGGCGACAAAAAGCTCTCGTTTGAAGAGGGCGTCGACTCGTACGTCCCGTACGCCGGATCGCTCAAGGACAACGTCGCGCTGTCTTTGTCAAAGGTGAAATCAACCATGTGCAACTGCGGCGCGCTTACGATACCGGAGCTGCAGAAAAAAGCCAAGCTGACGCTCGTTTCCGCAACGAGTATAGTAGAAGGCGGAGCGCACGACGTTATACAGAAGGAAAAGAGCGCACCGATAAAATAATTAAAAACACGCCGTAAGGCGCTCATAACGAATAAAAAAGACGACGCGGAGTCGTCTTTTTTGCCGCTTTACAGGCTCCCTCCCCGAGGGAGCTGTCGCCGCAGGCGACTGAGGGAGTTTTTCCTCCGTCACGGCAAGGCCTCTTTCGTCAGCTGCGCTGACACCTCGAAAGCCCCTTCCGGCGCTCACGCGCCACCTCGAAAGCCCCTTCCGGTGCTCGCGCGCCACCTTCCCCGACGGGGAAGGTGAAAATGCTTGTGCTCCGCGCGTGAAAAACGGGCGACCGTCCGCCGCCCGTCTGAATTCTGAATTCTTAATTCGTAATTTTAAAACAACCCGTGTATCGTTCCGTCGTCGTCAACGTCTATGCGCTCCGCGGCGGGAGATTTGGGCAGACCCGGCATAGTGAGTATGTCGCCTGTCAGCACGACTATGAATCCGGCTCCGGCGGAGACTTTTACGTTCTTTACCGTGACGGTGAAGTTTTCCGGCGCGCCGAGCAGTTTGGGATCGTCGGAGAAGCTGTACTGAGTTTTGGCAATACATACGGGAAGTTTGCCGAAGCCGAGCTTCTCAAGCTGTTCTATCTGTTTCTGCGCCGCGGGCATTACGGTTATGTCTTTGCCGCCGTAGATCTTTTTAACGACCGCCTCTATTTTTTCTTTAATGCTCATATCAAGTTCGTAAGAGAAACGGAAATCGCCTTTTTCCTCTTCACAAAGTCTGACTACCTCGGCCGCAAGTTCTTCGCCGCCTTTACCGCCTTCCGCCCATACGGTGGAAAGTCTTACGTTTACGCCTAACTCTTTGCATTTTGCTATAATAAATTCTATTTCTTTGTCCGTATCCGTCGGGAAGCGGTTGACCGCTACGACGCAGGGCAGACCGTACACGTTTTTGATGTTTGAAACGTGGCGCAGAAGGTTGGGTATACCTTTTTCAAGCGCGCCTAAATCTTCGTTAGATAGCTCCGTTTTCGCTAAACCGCCGTGCATTTTAAGCGCTCTTACCGTTGCTACTATGACTACCGCGTCGGGCTTCAATCTCGCGGCTCTGCATTTTATGTCAAGGAATTTTTCGGCGCCCAGATCCGCGCCGAATCCGGCTTCCGTGACCGTGTAATCTGCCAATTTCAGCGCCAGCTTCGTCGCCTGTACGGAGTTGCAGCCGTGCGCGATATTCGCAAACGGGCCGCCGTGTACGAACGCGGGAGTTCCCTCAAGAGTCTGGACTAAATTAGGCTTCAGCGCGTCCTTCAGAAGCGCGGTCATGGCGCCTACGGCTTTAAGATCCGCCGCAGTTACGGGCTTGTCGTCGTAGGTGTAGCCGACGATTATCCTTGAGAGGCGGGCTTTTAAGTCCGCTATGGAATTTGATAAGCAGAACACCGCCATTATCTCAGACGCGACGGTTATATCGTAGCCGTCCTCGCGCGGAACGCCGTTCGCTTTGCCGCCCATGCCGTCAACAATGAATCGCAGCTGTCTGTCGTTCATATCAACACAGCGTCTCCACGTTATTTTGCGGACGTCTATACCTAAACTGTTGCCCTGCTGGATGTGATTGTCAAGCATCGCGGCAAGCAGATTGTTCGCCGCGCCGATAGCGTGAAAATCTCCCGTGAAATGCAGGTTTATATCCTCCATAGGCACTACCTGCGCGTAACCGCCGCCGGCGGCTCCGCCCTTGACGCCGAACACGGGGCCGAGCGACGGCTCGCGCAGAGCGACGGTGACTTTTTTGCCTATTCTGGAAAGCCCGTCCGCAAGTCCTATCGTCGTGGTGGTCTTGCCCTCGCCCGCGGGCGTCGGCGTTATTGCCGTAACGAGTATGAGTTTGCCGTTTTTGTCTTTGCCGGAAGCGGCTGAAAAGTCTATTTTCGCCTTGTATTTGCCGTAGGGCTCAACGAATTTTTCGTCTATGCCAGCTTTCTCCGCTATTTTGTAAATGGGCTGCAGCTCGCATTTCTGCGCGATTTCAAGGTCTGTTAAGTATGCCATTTTCAACTTCTCCTATTCAAATATTTTCGGTGATTTCTTTTTAAAAATCTTACAGATTCTTTTTTCGCGGGCTATTTTCTTTATTATTTCTTTGTCCTCTTCTGACCTTAACGCTCCGCCGTATCCGAAGCCGTATTTTTCTTTCGGCGGTTTAAGGTTAAGTATTTTGCGTATTTGTTTTCTTCTCTTTTTACATTCATCCGACGCAAAGTCAAAGACGTTTTCGCATAACGTATAAAACACGCCGTCTACCAGCTTTTCAATACTGTACGCGGGCAGATTAAGCATTTTATCCGTACCGTATTTTTGACAGAATGACGGTCCGTAATAGTTTCCCCAATAAATCTGCTGTATCCTGTCCGACACCTGCGTCTGCTCTCCGGCTTCAAAAAGCAGGTCGACGCTGTTTGATATATCGTCTATATCGGCGTAAAACGGATTTAAAAGCAAAATCAAATCTTTTACACACTTTAAGAAATTATCCGTTTCGGCTTTATCCTTCAGCCGTCCGTACGTACTGCTCAAATCTATGACGTTCCACGGCTCAAAGAAGTTTTCTGAATTTCGGGGAGCAAGTTTGCTGTCTTTATAAAACGTCATATTGCAGTCAAACCGCCAATATTCATCGGCTTTTCTGCTGTCACCGCTCGCCATACCGTATGACATAACGTCTTTTTCGGAATACGCTCTTATAAACAAATCCGAAAAATGCCCCGGATACTTTTTATATCTGTTGTTTGTCAGGCATCCGGCATAAATTTTGCCCGGCTTGTCAAATCCGTATTTGCATAAAATATCGGATATTTTCCTTGCCGTGTCAATACCGTATTCTTTATCAAAATACAGTATTGACGCAGATATTTCGGGCTTTTCGTTTTCATTATACATAACGCATCAGTAAATAGGATAACGCGCGCAAAGCGCCGCGACCTGTTCCGTTACTCTGTCCTTGTTGCCCTCATAATCTTCGGTAATATCGGCTATCATATCGGCTATCTGCTTCATTTCCGGCTCCTTGAAGCCTCTTGACGTAACGGCGGGAGTGCCTACGCGCAGACCGCTTGTGATAAACGGGCTTGCGGGGTCGTTCGGTATGGTGTTTTTATTCGCGGTGATATGCACCTCGTCAAGGCGGTGTTCGAGCTCCTTGCCGGATATACCTTTGTTAAGCAGCTTTATAAGCATAAGGTGGTTGTCCGTGCCGCCCGATACTATGTCTATGCCGCGGGCTTTAAGTCCGTCGCAGAGGACCGCGGCGTTTTTGACTATCTGTTTGCCGTATTCCTTGAATTCGTCCGTCATAGCCTCGCCCAACGCCACGGCTTTTGCGGCGATTATGTGCATTAAGGGACCGCCCTGCGTGCCGGGGAATATGGCTTTATCTATCTGTTTTGCAAATTCTTCTTTGCAGAGTATCATACCGCCGCGCGGACCTCTTAAAGTCTTGTGCGTTGTAGTTGTTACGACGTGCGCGTACGGCACGGGGGACGGATGTACGCCCGCCGCAACAAGTCCGGCGATGTGCGCCATGTCTACCATAAGATACGCGCCGACCTCGTCCGCTATCTCACGGCAGCGTTTGAAATCTATTATCCTTGAATATGCGGAAGCGCCGACGACGATGAGCTTCGGTCTGCACTCTTTCGCTATGCGCTCCATCTCGTCGTAATCTATCATCTCGGTCGTTTTGTCAACGCCGTAAGGCACAACGTTAAAATATTTACCGGAGATATTGACGGGCGAGCCGTGAGAGAGGTGGCCGCCCTCGGACAGATTCATACCCATTACCGTGTCGCCCGGCTGAAGCAGAGCAAAGAACACGGCGAGGTTAGCCGAGGCTCCGCAGTGCGGCTGAACGTTTGCGTGCTCCGCGCCGAACAGTTTCTTTGCGCGTTCTCTCGCTATGTCTTCTACGATATCAACACAATAGCAGCCGCCGTAATAGCGCTTTCCGGGATAACCTTCCGCGTATTTGTTCGTAAGAACGCCGCCGGCGGCTAAAAGCACCGCCTTTGATACGATGTTCTCGCTCGCTATAAGCTCTATATTCTGTCTTTGTCTTGTAAGCTCCGCTTCGCACGCGGCGAATACGTCTTTGTCGTAGTTTTTCAGTTCATCAAAGAAATTCATTTTTACCTTCCGCCTTTATTTGAAATATTTTACCGCGGCTTCAAACATACGTATGTCGTAATTACCGGGGACGTTTTTGTATAATCCTTCGCCTTTGCGCTCGCTGTGTCCCATTTTGCCGAAAACCCTGCCGTCGGGCGAGGTTATACCCTCTATCGCATACATTGAACCGTTCGGGTTGTATCTTATATCGTTTGTCGGCTCGCCGTTTTCGTCCACGTACTGCGTGGCTATCTGACCGTTACCGGCAAGCTGTTTTATAAGTGATTCCTCCGCTAAGAATCTGCCCTCGCCGTGTGATATCGGCACGCTGTAAACGTCGCCGACTTCCGTAAACGAAAGCCACGGAGATTTGTTTGACGCTATCCTCGTTTTTACCATTCTCGACTGGTGGCGCGCTATGGTGTTGAAAGTAAGCGTCGGGCAGTGCTCGTCCGCGTCAATTATTTTGCCGTACGGCACAAGACCTAATTTTATCAAAGCCTGGAAGCCGTTACAGATACCGCAGATAAGACCGTCGCGGTCGTTTAACAGCGCGTGCACGTTAGCTTTTATGTGTTCGTTTCTGAAAAACGCAGTTATGAATTTGCCGGAGCCGTCCGGTTCGTCACCGCCGGAAAATCCGCCGGGAATGAATATCATCTGCGCTTCCTTCAGCTTTTTTGCAAACTCGTCCGCGCTCGCTTTTATACCGGCGGCGTCAAGGTTGTTTATGACGAATATCACAGGCTCCGCGCCCGCGTCCGCCATAGCCTTTGCGCTGTCGTATTCGCAGTTAGTACCCGGGAAAGCGGGGATAAGCACCTTAGGCTTCGCGCATTTTATTGCCGGAGCCTTGCGCTCTGTCGCTTTGTATTCAAAGCTTACAAGCGGGCTGTCCGCGTTTTTGATATTGCACGGATATACGCCCTCCAGCTTGTCCTCGTAAATTCCGGAAAGCTCTTTAAGATCTATTATCTCGTTTTTATATTTTATTTCTGCTTTATCCGTCGTTTTGCCTATCGGAGTACCGTCGATACCGTCCGTCGCCTCAACGACGAACGCGGCGGTCCTGCGCTTGAATATATCTTTTACGCTTAAATCTGCGCTGTATTCAAAGCCTGTCATATTACCGACGCTCATTTTCATAACAGCCTCGGCTATACCGCCGATACCGGTTACATAGCAGGACACGGCTTTGCCGGAACGGATGAGACCGGTCACTTTGTCAAACAAAGCGAGAACGCTGTTCTTCTCCGGCAGTCCGTTCTCATCATACCGCGGCGCAAGCAGATAAACGTTGTGGCCGGCTTTTTTGAATTCCGGGCTGATGATGTTTTTGACTTTGTCCGTCGTAACGGCAAACGATACGAGCGTCGGCGGAACGTCGAGTTTCTCAAAACTGCCGCTCATGGAGTCCTTGCCGCCTATCGCCGCGATCCCTAAGTCCTTCTGCGCCTCAAATGCGCCGAGCAGAGCGGAGAGGGGTTTGCCCCAGCGTTTGCCGCTGTTGCCGGGCTTTTCAAAATATTCCTGGAAAGTCAGATACGTGTCGTTTATATCCGCGCCTGCAGCTATCAGTTTGCAGACTGATTCGACTACCGCCGTGTAAGCTCCGTGATAAGGACTTAACTCGGAAATGAACGGATCGTACGCCCAGCTCATGACGGAGCAGTCGTCCGTGTGACCTTTTTCAACGGATATCTTCTGCACCATAGCCTGTATAGGCGTTAACTGATACCTGCCGCCGAACGGCATGAGCACGGTGTTTGCGCCTATAGTAGAGTCAAATCTTTCCGATAAACCTCTTTTTGAGCAGATGTTTAAGTCAGAGGCGATCTTTTTGTAATTGTCCGCAAAGCTGCCTTCGATCCTGCTTTCAAATATCTCCGGTTTTTCCGGCGTTATGTCTATATGCTTTTCAGCGCCGTTGGAATTTAAAAATTCACGGCTTACGTTTACTATTTCGTTACCGTTCCAGCGCATCACGAGCCTCGGCTCTTTTGTGACCGCTGCAACCGGGCACGCGCGCAGGTTTTCTTTGTTTGCAAGGGCTAAAAACGCGTTAACGTCTTCCTTTGCAACGACTACAGCCATTCTCTCCTGTGATTCGCTTATGGCTATTTCCGTTCCGTCAAGTCCCTCGTACTTTTTCGGTACGGCGTTCAAGTCTATGTCAAGACCGTCCGCCAGCTCGCCTATAGCAACGGAAACGCCGCCGGCGCCGAAGTCGTTGCAGCGCTTTATCATCCTGCAGGCGTCCTTGTTTCTGAATAACCTTTGCAGTTTTCTTTCCTCCGGCGCGTTGCCTTTCTGCACTTCGGCTCCGCATTCTTCAACTGAATGAGCGGTGTGCGATTTTGAAGAACCGGTCGCGCCGCCTATGCCGTCGCGTCCCGTCGCGCCGCCGAGCAGAATTACAACGTCGCCCGGAGCCGGACGCTCGCGTCTTACGTTTTCAGCCGGAGCCGCGGCTATCACCGCGCCTATCTCCATGCGCTTTGCAGCATAACCGGGATGGTATATCTCGTCAACTATACCGGTCGCAAGTCCTATCTGGTTGCCGTAGGACGAATAACCCGCCGCGGCGGTGGTAACTATTTTTCTCTGCGGCAGTTTGCCCTCTATCGTTTCGGATACCGGTACCGTCGGGTCCGCCGCGCCCGTAACGCGCATCGCCGCGTAAACGTACGATCTGCCCGACAGCGGATCGCGTATCGCGCCGCCTATGCACGTCGCCGCGCCGCCGAACGGCTCTATCTCCGTCGGGTGGTTGTGCGTTTCGTTCTTGAACAGTAAAAGCCACGGTTCGTCAACTCCGTCAACGTTTACGTTGATTTTGACCGTGCAGGCGTTTATCTCCTCGGATTCGTCCAATTTCGGCAGTTTGCCTTTTGCTTTGAGGTAACGCGCGCCGACCGTGGCGATATCCATTAAGCATACCGGCTTCGTTCTGCCTAATTCTTTGCGTACGTTTATATAATCCTCGTATGCTTTCTGTAAAAGCTCATCTTCAAATTTTACGGAATCTATCTGCGTTAAAAACGTCGTGTGGCGGCAGTGGTCGGACCAGTACGTGTCTATCATTCTGATCTCGGTTATGGTCGGGTCGCGGTTCTCTTTTATAAAATATTTCTGGCAGAATTCAATATCGTCCGCATCCATGGCAAGGCCGTACGATCTGACAAAGTTTTCAAGTTCGGCACGGCTGAGCTTTATAAATCCGTCAAGCGTTTTTACCGTAGTCGGTATCTCAAACGCGGTCTTTAACGTTTCCGGTTTGTCAAGCGACGCCTCGCGCGCCTCCACCGGGTTTATAACATATTTTTTTATTTTTTCAATATCATTGTCCGACAGTTTGCCGTACAGCGCGTAAATTTTTGCTGAGCGCACGTCGGGACGTTCTCCCTGCGATATTATCTGAATGCACTGCGCCGCACTGTCAGCCCTCTGATCGAACTGACCGGGCAAGAATTCGACCGCAAAAACGTATGCGTCATCAAGTGTCAAAGAATCATAAACAACGTCCGTCTGCGGCTCGGAAAATACCGTTTTGACGGCGTAGTCAAACAAGTCTTTTTCAATATTTTCCGCGTCGTATCTGTTGAACATTCTGACGGCAGACAGTTTTTTTATACCTAAAAACGATTTTAAATCGCCGTATAACGCTTTTGCTTCGTTATCGAGTCCCGGCTTTTTTTCAACGTAGATCCTGTAAACCATATCAATTACCCTTTGCCTGCAAAGCTTTTTTTCCTATATCAGATCTGTAATACATATTTTCGAATTTAACGGTATTTATCGCTTCGTACGCTTCGTCTATCGCGCCGGCAAGCGTGTCCGCTACTCTCGTTATGCCGAGAACGCGCCCGCCGGATGTGACTAACTTTCCGTCCTGCAGTTTCGCGCCGGCGACGTATATGCCGGTTTTGTCTTCCGGTAAAGTTATCTCAAAACCTTTTTCGTAGTGTTCGGGATATCCGTTTGACGCGGCTATGACGCAGCACGCGTGCTTGTCGCTGAATTTTACTTCCGTGTCGGATAACGTGCCGTTCGTCGTCGCCTGCATTATATTGAGTAAATCTGACTCTAAAAGCGGCAGCACCACCTGCGTTTCCGGGTCGCCGAAGCGGCAGTTGTATTCTATCACCTTCGGGCCGTCTTTCGTTATCATAAGTCCGAAATACAGGCAGCCTTTAAAAGTCCGTCCCTCAGCGTTCATCGCCTTGATCGTCGGCAAAAATATTTTTTCCATGCACTGCTCGGCGATTTCTTTTGTGTAATACGGGTTTGGAGCTACCGTTCCCATGCCGCCGGTGTTAAGTCCCTCGTCGTTATCGTGCGCGCGCTTGTGGTCCATTGACGAGATCATCGGGACGACGGTTTTTCCGTCCGTAAACGATAAAACGGAGACTTCAGGACCTTCTAAGAATTCTTCAATTACTATTTTGTCGCCGGATTTGCCGAAGAGTTTTTCTTCCATTATAGCTTTAACGGCGTCCTCGGCTTCATCCCTTGTTTCGGCAATTATTACGCCCTTGCCGAGCGCAAGCCCGTCCGCTTTTATAACGGTGGGAAGCGGCGCGGTCTTTACGTATTCAAGTGCTTCCTCGGCATCTCCGAAGACTTCGTATTTCGCCGTCGGTATGCCGTATTTTTTCATCAGATTTTTGGCAAATACCTTGCTGCCCTCTATCATCGCTGCGTTCGATCTCGGACCAAAGCAGGGAATACCTACGAAATTCAGCGCGTCAACACAGCCGAGCACGAGCGGATCGTCCGGTGCGACTACTGCGTAGTCAATGTCGTTGTGCACGGCAAAATTGACGATGCCTTCAATGTCCGTCGCCTTTATATCAACGCATTCCGCGTCATCAGCTATGCCGCCGTTACCCGGCAAAGCGTAGATCTTTTCAACCTCTTTGTTTTCTTTTAATTTTTTGATTATCGCGTGTTCGCGGCCGCCGCCGCCTACTACTAAAAGTTTCAATTTGTACCTCTGGTTATCGTTATTCTTGGGGGTTCCCCACCCCCCCTTCATCCACCCCCAAACCCCCGCCTCCCCCCCCGAATTCTCGGGGCTTTCAAATTCGGGGCTTTTGCGGCGGTAGGGGTCGGCGCCTCGACGACCCGTTTGCCTTCCCCTGTTGGGGAAGGGGGACCGCGCCGGGGTTCCCCAACGTGAACTGGTGAGCGTTGGGGGTTCGCGGGATGCGGTGGATGAGGCGATCGCCATTTTCGCAAACAGCCCATTACAATTCCGATCAAAAACGGCGGGAGCAAGCCCCCGCCCTACCACCCGCGTGCTGCCCTCATCATTTTTATATGACGGGAGGGGACAGGGGGGTATGGGGGGTTCTCGGCGAAGCCGAGCTTGAGGGGTGGGGACTCCCCATATTTAGTCGGCAGAGCCGATACCGGTTTTAAAAAACCAATTTCATCTTGATTCTTGATATACTCTTTCCGTTTGACATGGTTTCAGTAAAATACTCGACGGTCTGAAATCCGCATTTTTTATAGCATGACTGCGCTTTGTGATTGTCGCTGTCCGTGTATAATATGATTTTCTCATATCCTCTGTCTTTTAAGTCTGACATCAGCTGCTTTATCGCAAACGCGCCGACACCTCGCCCCTGATATTCCGGTAAAAATACCGCCATTTTCAGGTATGCGGTTTTATCTTTGCTCAAAAGACCGTTTATTCCGAGCCAGCCTATCGGAGTGTTTTTGAAAAATACGATATGATCTTCCTCGTCGTCATCCGAAAGCCACGCGTTCACGGCGTCGACCCAATCGTGACGCTTTGTCGGCATCTCGTTCAAAACCTGCATAACCGACGGAATATTCATCAGTCCATACAGGAAATCCGCATCGTTTTTGCAGACGGATTCAATATGGATATCTTTATCAAATTCCATTATATAATTATGCGGGAGGGGAGACCCCTCCCCTACGATCCTTATTTTAATGATGGAACAACCTCATTCCCGTAAACGCCATTACCATGCCGTACTCGTTGCATCTTTCGATAACGAGATCGTCGCGGATCGAACCGCCGGGTTCCGCTATGTATTTTACGCCGCTCTTTTTGGCGCGTTTTATATTGTCGTCAAACGGGAAGAACGCGTCGGAGCCGAGCGCAACGCCGTCCATTGTGTCGAGATACGCTCTCTGTTCTTCTCTTGTGAACGGCTCGGGTCTTACCTTAAAGTATTTCTGCCATACGCCTTCTTCGCAGACGTCCTCTTCGTTCTGATTGATGTATCCGTCTATCACGTTGTCTCTGTCGGGGCGGGCTATATCGTCTCTGAACTGCAAGCCTAAAACTTTATCGGACTGGCGCAAAAACCACGTGTCCGCTTTCGTTCCGGCAAGTCTGGTGCAGTGGATCCTTGACTGCTGACCTGCGCCGACGCCGATAGCCTGTCCGCCGTAAGCGTAGCAGACGGAGTTGGACTGCGTGTATTTGAGAGTGATAAGAGATATTATCAGATCCGCGGCGGCAGCGTCCGTCAGGTTTTTATTCGCTGTAACTATATTTGATAAGAGTTCTTTGTCTATTTTGAAATTGTTTCTGCCCTGCTCAAACGTAATGCCGTAAACCTGCTTGTGTTCGGTCGGATCGGGCGTGTAATTTTCGTCTATTTCAACTATGTTGTAGCCGCCTTTTCTCTTGGATTTCAGAATTTCAAGCGCTTCCGGCTCGTAGCCCGGGGCGATTATGCCGTCGGAAATTTCGCGCTTTATCAGCTTTGCGGTCGTGACGTCGCAGGTATCGGACAACGCTATCCAGTCGCCGAAGGACGACATTCTGTCCGTGCCGCGGGCGCGCGCGTAAGCGCAGGCTAAAGGTGAATCGTCTAAGCCTTCCACGTCGAAGGCGAAGCAGGCTTTTTTCAGCTTTTCGGGAAGCGGAAGACCGATAGCCGCGGAGGTCGGGGAAACGTGCTTGAAAGACGTTGCCGCCGGCATTCCGAGCGCCGCTTTCAGCTCTTTTACGAGCTGATACGAGTTGAACGCGTCAAGAAAATTTATATATCCCGGCTTGCCGTTCAATATTTTGATCGGCAGATCTGTTCCGTCGTGCATGAATATCTTCGCGGGCTTCTGATTGGGGTTGCAGCCGTATTTAAGCTCAAATTCTTTCATTTTATATCCTCACTTATTCTTATTTATAAGTCTGTCCGTTTCCTCACCTGTGCAAAGATCGGTGTATCTGACGTACAGAGATATTTTGTTGTTTGTATCAAGTCCGCGCCACAGTTTGTCCGTGAATTCGTCTATGTTATCGGGTATGATAACGCGCTCCGGCTCGCCCTGGAAAGTCGGTATCGGGTTTCCGTCGGTAACGTAGGTGTGGATGAAGTGGCCGAGACCTGCCTGAGCCTTGTATGAGAACGTGAAGCGGCAGCAGTCGGCTCCGTTTTCATCCTCGGATTTAAGTATACTCATCTCGTACGTAAGCGGCTTGTCAAGCGTCATCATGCAGCTTATGCGCGGTGTGAAATTCGGCTTGTCCGGCTCAAATTCTCTTGTTGCCAAAGCCCCGGCAAACGTTGCGCCGCATTTTACTCCGTTGTATATCGTATCGGTCTGGTCGCCGTTTGTGAATATAAGCTTGTTTTCGTATTTTCTTAACGCCGCATAGATTATGAGCGACGGATCTTCGACTTTTGATATATCAAACGGCTCCGTGAATATCTCGCCGTTTTTCTTCGTGAAAATCCTGTTTCTGCTGTTTGCGCTCCTGCCCATTATGAAATAGGCGGCGACGGCGTATTTTCCGTTCTCGGATAAACCGGCGACTATGCCGCGTCCGACGTACGGATTGCCCGTAATAAGCGCTTCAATATCGTGCTTCTTATAAATTTCCATTATCACACCTCACCTGATAATATTTTTTTGCATACAAGCTCGGCGGACGCGGGAAGTATTTTCCATTCCGCCTGCTTCATAACTCTTTTTTGCAGTTTTTCCGGCGTGTCGCCGTCGTGAATTTTAACGGCTTTCTGCATTATAATCTTTCCGCCGTCCGGTATCTCGTTCACGAAATGCACCGTCGCTCCCGTGACTTTAACGCCGTA
Organism: Clostridia bacterium; assembly: GCA_017443595.1. Classification (GTDB taxonomy): domain Bacteria; phylum Bacillota; class Clostridia; order Oscillospirales; family CAG-272; genus UBA1248. Next base: position 84,980 of record JAFSYU010000020.1, on the reverse strand, counting down.
TTTGAGCGCCGCCTCGTGTACTTTCAGCCCGTAATAACCCGCGCCGCAGAACGACGGGATGAGCGCCGGATGCACGTTTATTATGCGGTTTTCATGTTTTTTCGTGAAATCTGCCGACAAAATCGACATAAATCCGGCTAAAATTATGAGCTGAGCACCGTATTTTTTAAGGATTTTTTCGATTTTTTCTTCAAATTCGGATTGATCCCTGCACTCCTTTTTAGATACCGTATAAGCGTCTATCCCCGCGTTTGCCGCACGTGTCAAGGCGTACGCGCCCGGCTTGCTTGATATGACGCAGACTATTTTTCCGCTTGTTATCACGCCGGAATCCTGCGCGTCTATAAGCGCCTGTAAATTCGTCCCGCCGCCCGATACCAAAACGGCGATTTTAACTTTTTTACTCATTGCTTTTTCCTTTTCATCATAAGAAGCGGCAAGATCACCGCGCCTATGCTGTTGCCTAAAATCACCGTCCAGATAAAGCCGAACGCTTTAAGCGATACGATACCGGACGCGGCAAAGTAGAACAGGTCGGCTATCGAGTGCTCGAAGCCCGCCAGAATAAAGACGGGTATGCAGAAGATTATGCCTATTACGTTGTTTTTTTCTTTGTAAACGCTGACGGCCAGATACATAAGCACTCCGCAGAATATACCGCGGATGAGCGTCTGTAAAAACGTCTGGTCAAGCTTGCCTGTGCATAGCGTCTGCGCAGCCTCGCCTAACTTCGGTAAAGCTAATCTTATAGCGTAACCGCAGCCGATAGTACCTATCGCGTTGCCGAGCAAACCGAGGGTAAGTCCGCCGAAATACTCTTTATCGTGGCTCTCAACTATAAATCCGATCCTTCCCGTGTAGAGCGAAAAGCCTTTTAAGCAGATGCAGAGAAGCGCGACGGTGAAGAGCACCGCGCCGACGTATCTGTTATCGCACGCAAGGAACACCGCGCCGCCTATGCTTATCAGTATACCGGCGCATACTCCGGAGAAAATTTTCTTCAGCATAATTCTATTTTACTTTCACTTTCTTTCACGACGCCTATGATATAAGCGTCCTCGCCGCATTCTTTCAGTATCTGTAAAGCCGTATCAGCCTGCTTTGCGGGTACTATAACGTCCATTCCCACGCCCATGTTGAAAGTATTGAACATATCGCGGCGGCTGATGTTGCCTTTTTTCTGTATCAAATCGAATATCGGCAGTACTTTTACGTCTTTCTCTTTTATCACGACGCCCAGTCCGTCCGGAATGCTTCTCGGGATATTCTCATAAAAGCCGCCGCCGGTTATGTGGGAAATGCCGTGGACTTCAACGCTTTCAAGCAGTTTTAAAATGGGTTTTACGTATATTTTCGTCGGCGTCAGAAGCGTTTCAAGTATGCTCTTGCCGCCTAATTCTTTGACCGGTGATTTTATATCGGCATTTTCAACGTCAAAAACTTTGCGCACGAGCGAAAATCCGTTGGAATGAACGCCGCTTGACGGGAGCGCGATAACAATATCGCCCGCCTTCATTTTCGTGTTGTCTATTATTTTATCACGATCGACCACGCCCGTGCAGTAACCTGCAAGGTCGTATTCGTCCTCGGGGTAAAAGCCGGGCATCTCCGCGGTCTCGCCGCCTATGAGAGCCGCGCCGGACTGAACGCAGCCGTCGCATACGCCTTTTACAATGTCCGCTATGCGCTCCGGTATATTTTTGCCGCAGGCGATATAATCAAGGAAAAACAAGGGCTTTGCGCCGCAGCAGATAACGTCGTTTACGCACATGGCGACGCAGTCGATACCCACGGTATCGTGCTTGTCCGCTAAGAAAGCGAGCTTTAATTTCGTTCCCACACCGTCCGTGCCGGAAACGAGAACGGGCTTGTTTATTCCCGTAAGATCGAGCTCGAACAGACCGCCGAAGCCGCCTATGCCGGACACGACGCCGGGCGTATTCGTCCTTGCGATATGCGCTTTCATCAGCTCTACCGCGCGGTAGCCCGCTGTTATATCAACGCCGGATGCGGCGTACGCTTCAGATCTTGAATTTTGCATGATATTATTCCTCCCCGTCCCAGCAGTACGTGCAGAGATCCGATTTGTCTAAGCCTATCGCTTCAACTATGCCTTCAAGCGACTGGAACTCAAGCGACGCAAAATTGAATTTTTTGCATATCGCGTCGCGCAGAGCGCGTCCCCTCGGCGTCTTGCCGTCGCTGTATTCTTTTATGTGTTCAAATCCTTCTTCTCCCTCAAGCTCCATTATAACGCGTCTTGCTATAAGCTCCATATCCGACGTCGCGCGGGAGAAATTAAGGAATTTGCATCCGTACATTATAGGCGGACAGGCGGAGCGCATATGAACCGCCTTTGCACCGTTTTCGTATAAAAATTCCACCGTTTCTTTAAGCTGTGTTCCGCGGACTATCGAGTCGTCAACGAAGAGGAGCTCTTTGTCCGTTATAAGCTCGTGTACGGGTATCTGCTTCATTTTTGCAATTTTGTCTCTGTCCGCCTGGTTGGGCGGCATAAAGCTGCGCGACCAGGTGGGCGTGTATTTGATGAACGCGCGCGCAAACGGCTTGTGGCTTTTGTTGGCGTAGCCTATAGCGTGAGGCGTACCGGAATCCGGAACGCCGCCGACGTAGTCCACGTTTTCCGCGTTTTTGCTTTCCATGTCGGCTTCCGCCATTATCTCGCCGTTTTTATATCTCATAGCCTCAACGTTTACGCCCTCGTAAGTCGAGGTCGGATATCCGTAATAGCTCCATAAAAACGAGCAGATGCGTTTTCTTTTTCCCGGCTCGGCTAATTTTATCACCGCGTCCGGCGTTATCTGTACTATCTCGCCCGGGCCGAGCTCGCAGAACGGCTCAAACCCGAGTTTCAGATACGCAAACGACTCAAACGATACGGCAAAACCGTCTTCTCTCTTGCCTATCTGCATGGGAAGTCTGCCGTATTTATCGCGCGCGGCGATTATCGTTCCGTCCTCACGCAGTATCAGTACCGCCGCCGTGCCGTCTATAAGCTCCTGCGCGTATCTTATACCTTCCGCAAACGTGTCCTTGTGGTCCATCAGCGCGGCGAAAAGCTCCGTGCCGTTTATTTTTCCGCCCGTCATCGCGTCAAAATGCGCGCCCGTTACCTCAAAGTAACTTTTTATAAGGTCGTCCATGTTATGGATGACGCCGGTCACACATATGGCGTAGCTGCCGAATTTGGAACGCAGGAGCAGAGGCTGCGGGAACGTGTCGCTTATACAGCCTATTACCGACGTACCCTTCATCTCCGAGAAAATATTTTCAAATTTCGTTCTGAAAGGTGAATTTCCTATGCTGTGTATTTTTCTCTGAAGTCCTATTTCGGCGTCGTACGCGGCAAGTCCGCCGTGCTTTGTGCCTAAATGTGAATGATAGTCAACGCCGAAGAACACGTCCGCCATGCAGTCTGTCCTTGACGCTATACCGAAATATCCGCCCATTATATCTCCTTAAATCTGCAGCGCTGAGTCTTTTGCCAAGACCTTTTCCGCGTCTGCTTTTCTTTTTTCATCAAGTCTTGCGGCAAGCTCCTTGTCTTCCACCGCTATTATCTGCGCGGCGAGAAGCGCCGCGTTGCCGCCGCCGTTCACGGCGACCGTCGCGACCGGTATGCCCGTGGGCATCTGAACGGTCGATAAAAGCGCGTCAAGACCGTTTACGAACGCTCCGCCTCCGCACGGTATACCTATCACCGGCAGAGTGGTGTTCGCGGCTAACGCGCCTGCTAAATGCGCCGCCATTCCCGCGGCGGCTATTATTGCGGCAAAGCCGTTTTCTCTTGCGCTCTTTGCAAAAGCGGCTGCCTGCTCCGGCGTCCTGTGCGCCGAATAAATATGCACCTCGTAAGGTATGTTAAGACTGTCAAGCATATCCGTCGCTTTCTTTACGATCGGCATATCGCTGTCAGATCCCATTATTATTCCGATTTTCTTCATTTTTCTACCCCCGGAAAAAGATAAAAGGACACACTCGGACTTGTGTTCAAGTATGCCCAGACGGTCGGCTGTATACGGCAGCGCTCCCTTGCGGTTGTCCGCTTTCCGTCAGTCACGCGCCGTTTATTTTTGATGCCTGTATTATATCATAAAAGAGGAATAATGTCAATATAAGTACCCGATTGTTCACAGTATTTTTACTGCGTATTATCCGATTGTCTTTTCAATAAATTATAACTTCATAAAGCTGCCGAAATAACCTGTCATATCTCTTGATCCTGAATTTTTGATCCTTGATTTTTCTCTCCGCTCACACTTCCCACAGGCGTGTAGATCATGCCTCTTTCGCCGCGGTCGGAGCGCATAAGTATAACGTTGTCCGCCGTCATCGGCTCGCTTTGTACGCTTATATTACGGACGACCGGTTTGCTTGCCCGCCGCAGAAGCGTTATATGCGGAGTGAACTTCTTTTTATCGTACGGAACGCCGGCTTTGTCAAGCGCGGCGCGCAGATCTTTTACGTATTCTTTTAAGTTATCCGATACCGCCATATCCGCAAAGTACAGCTCGCCGAAGCTGCCCGTACCTTTAACAAACAGCTCAAAAGGCGAAAATTTAACCGTTTTCATCGCGTCAAGCACTTTCTGCGGTTTGTCGTATTCGCCTATAAAAGCTAACGTTATATGCAGATTCTGTAAAGACGTGTAGTTGCCGTACACGCCCTGTTTTTTCATTTTTTCCTGCATGTTGACAAGAGTGTCAAGCGTTTTTCCGTCCGGTTTTACGGCAATGAACAGTCTCATTTTTTTACCTGCTTTTGTTTAAATTTCAGCGCTTCCGCTTCCGCCCTCATTATAGAAGGAATATATGAATAAATCAAGCCGCTATAATTTACCCGTCCCCACTTGACTATTTTTTTGCATGAGTTATAATAAATGAAGAAATATCAAACCGGGCAGGTGAACTATGAAAAAAACGGAAAAAACAAAGGCAATAAAACTGACCCCCGCGCTCAAAAGCTATATCTGGGGCGGAGAAAAACTCATAAAAAAATACGGCAAAGCGTGTGAAGAAAAAACGTGCGCGGAAAGCTGGGAGCTTTCTTTTCATCCGGACGGGATGAGCCGCGTATCCGGCGGACGCGCTTTATCTGAGGCGGTATCGCCCGCGGAGCTTGGCGAAAACTGCGCGTCGTTTTCGTGCTTTCCGCTGCTTGTCAAGCTGATAGACGCAAAACAGGACTTGTCCGTACAGGTGCATCCGTCGGACGAATACGCCGTTTCGCACGGGCTCGGCTACGGAAAAACGGAAATGTGGTACGTCGTTGACGCGGAGCCGGGCGCCGCGCTTTACATCGGATTCAACAAAAAACTCGGCGCCGAAGAGATAAGAAAAGCCGCGGAAAACGGGACTTTGCAGAAATATTTAAATAAAATCGAAGTAAAACCGGGCGACGCTTTTCTGATCCCCGCCGGCACCGTCCACGCGATAGGCGCCGGATGCCTTATCTGCGAGATACAGCAGAACAGCAATATAACGTACCGTCTTTACGATTACGACCGCACGGACAGGAACGGAACTAAAAGGGAGCTGCATCTGGATCAGGCTCTGTCCGTTATCGACGCGGACCGCGGCGTTATCAGCCCCGTCTGCGAAAATACAGACGACGGCACGTTTCTGTTTGCGTCAAAATACTTTACGGCGTATAAGCTCGGTATTGACGGCAAAAAGACGGTTTCGTCGGACAAAGGCTCCTTCCGCTGCCTGACCTGCGTCGAAGGCGAGGGAGACGTAGACGGAGAAAAAATAAATACGGGAGACTCGTATTTTATCCCCGCGGGCGAGGATGCATACACGATTTCCGGCAATATGACGCTTATCGTTTCCGCGGTCAGAAAATACGCCGTGGGGATAGATTTAGGCGGCACGTTCATCAAAGGCGGCGTAACTGACGATCTCGGAAATATTATTGTATATGATAAAGTGGCGACGGAAGCCGAAAAAGGCGACAAAGCCGTATCAAAAAACATATCAAAGCTCTGCCTCGATCTGCTGAAGACTGCTCATATGACCGCCGCCGACGTGCGCGGCGCGGGTATGGGCGTTCCCGGCATGATAGACAGCGAAAACGGAGAAGTCGTATACGCAAACAACCTCAAGTGGTCGCATTTCAGAATTTCGGACGCGGTAAACAAGCAGACCGGACTTAAAGTAACGATATCCAACGACGCGAACGTCGCCGCTCTCGGAGAAGCGAAGTTCGGAGAGGGAAAAGGTTGTAAAAACACCGTTATGATCACGCTCGGAACGGGCGTCGGCGGCGGCATAGTGCTTGACGGCAAACTGTACGAGGGCAACGCGTCAGCCGGCGCTGAGCTCGGCCACATGGTCATCGTTAAAGACGGACTGAGCTGTTCCTGCGGCAGACGCGGCTGTCTTGAAGCGTACGCTTCCGCGTCCGCGCTCGTACGCGATACGAAACGCGCCGTGCAGCAGCATCCCGACAGTAAAATGAGCGAAGCGCAGGAGATAGACGGCACCACGGCTTTCAGATACAGGGATTCAGACCCGTACGCAAAGGACGTTTTAGATAAATATTTCGGTTATCTCGCCTGCGGTATAATAAACTTTGCAAACGTTTTCAGACCGGAAAAGGTCATTCTGGGCGGCGGTATCTGCGCGGAAAAAGAAGGGCTCACCGCGCCGCTGCAGAAAATAGTCGACGAAGAGATATACGGCGGATCCATGGGTCCTGCGGTAAAAATAACGACGGCAAAGCTCGGAAATAAAGCCGGTATCCTCGGCGCCGCCGCGCTTGCGCTTGATTAAATGTAAAATTTTTGTAAAATTCGTTTGTTTTTACTTAATATATATTGACAGAAAAAACTTTTATTGATAAAATGATATCATCAAAATTGAATTGACGTTGCAATATTTGTTAACTGTTTTCGAAAAAGGAGAAAAATCAAGAGATGAAAAAAGTTTTAGCCGTTATTTTAATAACAGTCATGATCGCGGCTCTCATCCCGATCACGTCTGTGGCTACAGACAAAGATCCCGATACGTGGCTTTGCGATCCGAGCACGGAAGCTTCGCCAGCTTCCGCGTACTGGATGGATCAGACGAATGAAGTTTGGAAAGCTAACGACTATGAATTCAGAGTATCATTTATAACTCCGAATGCATTTGACGGTTTTAAAATGCAGTCTTGGGGAAACGCAAGCGCAGTTATAAGTTTATACGGCGTTAACGGACTTCTGGAACAGCAGAACTATACAAACCCCGGCGATGCTCTTAACGACGTCAGATTTTCAAAAGCTTACGCTCCCGGCAGATATACGATACAGATCCATTGCGTAGCAGAGTTTGGAAAATATCTCGTTATAGGCACAGGCGCGACACTCTCTACGAGTGTTTGGGCTTTTTGTGATGGAAATGTTGAAGGCGCGTATACAGCTCCTTATATAATTTTAACTGGTGCTGTTAACCCCGAACCTGACGCGGCAGCGCCTACTTATGGTTATGATTATTGGCTTTGTGAGCCTCTTAATAGTAACGGAGAATTAGATTATACGACCGGTTGGTGGTCATCTCCTTATTATGGAGATTATTATTATACCGAATTCACATTTAACGCTCCTTACGCATTTGACGGAATGGCTATAATGATTTTCGCGTCATGGGCATATTACAAGATCTCAATATTTGATGATGAACATAATTTATGCGAAACTCTCACTCATAGGATTATCGGCGACGCTTTAACGACGATAAAATTCTTGAGATCTTATGCTCCAGGCAGATATTCGATAAGAATAGATACCACTCCGAAAACATATCCGGGATATACAGGTTCTTATCTTGTAATCGGATCAGGCTTTGGAGGAAATATTGTAGTTAATAATGTCGGAACTGCCAACACCAATACAAATACACGTTCAAATCCGTACATAATGCTGACCGGCGGTTTGAATCCGGATCCTACTGCTGTGAACAGTTATGATGCAGATACATGGCTTTGCACGCCTAACAAAATTTATGAAATACCGACCGGAGATCCCACAAATCCGATTGCATATCTTGCCAGCAGAACACACGGCTGGTGGACGTGGAATAACGGTAATAAATATGAAATTAAAGTTGCGTTCGACACGCCGAATGCATTTGACTCAATTATAACATATTTTTACGGTACCGGAACTGTGGCTATAAGCGTTATTGACGCATACGGCACCGTATGTGAAACAAAGAACTATACCCAGCTTGTTGAAGGGTGGGATACAGTCATTAAACTGGATAATACATATGCTCCAGGACACTATACGATATGCTTTACAAGAGAAGAAGCCGGTGATTCATCACAACACATGCTTCTTGCTTCAGCTGACGCCGGTAACACCAAAGTTACCCTTTCGATTACTAACGCCATGGCAAACGAAAATACGCATGCAGTTCCTTATATAGGTTTGATGGGTGCGGTTAATACTGACTTAAAACAACCGCTTTACGGCGGAATTGCCCGCGTCTATGATGATCCGACAGATCCTAATTCACCGACATGGGGCTGGTGGTTTTACGAAAACGCGGCGGATACTTTAACGAATTTTGGCGCAGACAGAGAAGTTGATATAACATTTACCGCAGACTGTTGGTTTGACAGAATGATGATGAGCATGAACGGCAACGGTACGGTAAATATGGAATTGTCGACTGCGGAAGGAAAAGTTGTTGACAATATAGTATTTTCAAGTCCGACATCAGATAACCCGAGTGCTTTTGCAAACTTCTCAAGAGCGCACGCTCCCGGTAAATATGTTTTGAAGATCACGGCTGGAGAAGGTTTGACAGACGGATCCGGAAATTACTTTATTTTACAGGAAGGTACTGTCAATGCAGACCCCAGAGTAACTGTAAGAGCTAACGTATACCGCGCTGCCAGCACCACGTCACCGGCTATAACGCTTATGGGCGCTGCTGAAGATCAGCTCGAACTCACACTTGACAAAATCAATGCAAGCCTTATGGAAGGTAACCTCATAAATATCAACTTCAAAGCGAACAACGCTCTGTTTGCGGACAGTGACGACGATTCAACGAAAGTAACCTTCGAGATCGACGGGGAAACGAAAGACGTGGAAGGAGTTGTTTCCGGTGATCAGCGCGTATTCACGCTTGCCGGTTTAAGCCCTGAACAGATGGACAAAACCATAACCGCAACGCTTAAAACGTCAGTTGGCGGTATTGATAAAACCGCACCGGTAGTAAGTTATACACCTCAGACCTATTTTGAAACCCTTATCAATGATCCGGCGCAGGGAACAAACGTTAAAGCTCTCGCGGCGGCAACGCTGTACTACGGTGCGGCGGCTCAGGCTTACGCTTCGGGAACTTCGACCATGACGCCTGCCGATCCGGCGGCGATAGCGGCAAGAAAAGCAACGCTTACCTCTGTTAAAGCTCTGGACGGCACAAACGTTGTAAACAAACTGGCGTCCTGGACGGCGGTCGGTCTTAAACTTGAAGACGAAGTATCCATAAGATACAAGTTCAAACTGCTTGACGCAAGCGTCGCTTCGAGTGCGAAAATATATTTCACGTACGGAACGACCGAAAAAACGGTGGATCTGAGCGACCTTACGTCCATCGGCAACAACGTATACGTTTACTATCTGCCTATGCCCGCAAATCTGCTGAGCGAGACCGTGACCGCGGTCATCAAAGAAGGCGATGAAGCGATAAGCAGCACGTTCACATACAGCGTTGAATCGTACGCATACGCAAAGAAAGACGACGCTGATACGACTCTTGCGGACCTTGTGACCGCTATGATGATCTACGGCGACGCTGCGGCGACGTACGTTGCGAATCCCGATGACTGACGGGAAGAAATAACGGTAAAGGAGAAAAGAAAATGAAAAAAGTTAGAGAAACATACGTATCTCCCGCTGTTGAGATAGTCACACTTAAGACAAAAGATATTATAACCGTGTCTCTCCCGGACGAAACTGTAAACGACTGATAAAAAATCAAACGGGCTGCCGTGCAGGCAGCCCGTTTTTCTGTCTTCCGCGATAAAAAAAGGCGATCGATGATCGCCATTACTCTGACAAATCAACCGAAAAGCTCGCCGAAATTGCCGGAATCCTCATTTTCGTTTTCGTTATAGGACATACCGGGTATATCCTCGCCCGTCCCGGTTTTTCCGCTCAGCTTGCGGAAAAGCACCACCGTGTCTTTGTTGTCCACGGATCTGTCGCCGTTTACGTCGCAGTTTTCCGTAAAACATTCCGCATTTATGCCGCTTACGTATCTGAAAAGCGTTGTGACGTCTTTATTGTTTACCTTCCCGTCTCCGTTCGCGTCCCCGACAAGCACCGCCGACGCGTTTATCGCGGCGGACAGTACAGCCGCGGCAATAATTAAAATAAATATTTTTTTCATATTATATTACTCTCCTTATTCTCCGAACAGATCGTTGAAGTTCGCTTCATCCTCGTTTGCGCTTTCGCTGTACGACATTCCGCCGGATGACGTTTCCGTTTCCGCCGCCGTTTCTTCACCGTTATCTCCGCATCCGCACAAAAGCGCCGTTAAGGCGATAATAAGCGGGATCATTACAAGCAAAACCTTTTTCATAAATACCCCCCTAAAAGAAATTTAATGCAAACCGGACATAAATTCAACGACGCTTTTAAAACTTTTTGTAAAAATAATTCATTATTTGAAAAAGTTTGGGAATAAAGCGCAGATTAATATATTATTAACAATAATATCAAATTATTTTGTAATTATTAACTTATATGTAAATATCATTATTAAACATTATGATATAATCAACAGTGGATACCGATAATGTGACTGTCTGATACAAGGAGGGCAATAATGAAAAAAGCCGTTGTTTTGATCCTGTCCGTTATTATGACGTTCTCGCTGCTTGCCGCGGCGGGCTCTGTCAGCGCGGACAGTTCTCAGCTCAAAGTCGTGATGAACGGCTATAAAACCGTTTTTGAGACCGTCGGCGTCAATAACGCCGCGCTTTCCCGCCACGGCGAAAATCTTGTTGTGACGACAAAAGGCGCGGACTCGTGGATAGACGTGAGCCTGCCGGATGTCAATACAAAGGTTTACGATACGTTTATCATAAAATACAAAGCGAGCGGTGCGGTATCAGGTGACAGCATTTATTTAAAAGCAAAAAACGTCAACACCTCGTACGGCCGGCAGGACGGCACGTTTGCGGATCACGGCTTTACGGTGAAAAAAAGGTGGTGGGCGGTATCATACAATATAGCCTCCGTATTTCCGGCTGTGTCGGGCTCTAAACTGAACGGCATACGTATCCCCGTATGCGCGGACGAGGGCGCGACGATAGAGATAGAATCGATCCTGTTCATCAGCGAAGTATATTTTTCGTCAACGGAAAAGACGCCGGAGCAGCCCGGCAAAGTATTTGCCGGATGGTTTTCCGACCCGGATCTTACGATTGCCGCGGTATCCGGCCCGGCTTTTGCCAAATTCGTTGACAAAGACGCGCATAAAGTAAAATGGCAGATAAGACCTAACGAAAAAGATCCGGATCAAACAGACATCAGATTTGTAACTACGATAGACGATCTTAACTATAAAAAAGTCGGATTCAGGATCACTTTTGACGGCAAGACCGTTGACGTTTCCACGACAAAAGCCTTCAAACGTCTGAAAGCGGGCGGCGAAGGCATAGCCCCGTCCGTGTTCTCTGCCGAATCTCAGTATTTTGTAACGTATGTTATAGAAGGTATCCCGGAGGATAAGCTTGACAAATCTTTTTCCGTAAAAGCGTACTGGATAACGCTTGACGATAAAAACGGCGACGGCGCGGTATACGGAGAAACGCTTTCGTTCTGTATAGGCAATCCGGACGGCGCGACGGCGCGCGTCGTCGGCCCCGGCACGGGCGAGACGATATCGCTTTTGACGGATGAGATGACGGAATGGGTAAACAACTACAGTCCGCAGGGATTAAACGAAATTTGCGACTTTACGGAAAAATGCGAGCCTTTGCCGGTGATCTTAAAATGGGATAAAAACGACGGCGTGCTTTACACTCACGTGCTTATCTCGCAAAACGCAGATATGTCGTCCCCCGACGTTTATCTGTGCTTTGAAAACAGCTTAAACGTTGAAGATCTGTATTCCGGTACAACTTATTACTGGCAGCTAAGAAAAGAATTTGCCGACAAAGTAGTTATTTCAAAAGTAAACTCGTTTTGTACGCTTGCCGCGCCGCGCACGGTAAGGCTTGACGGCGTATCGAACGTCCGCGATATAGGCGGTTATTATTCCGAAGACGGCAAATACCGTATGAAGCAGGGCATCGTCTATCGCGGCGCGGACTTTGAGAATATAACGGAAGAAGGCATAAACAAAGCCGTCAATATCCTGGGAATAAAAACAGAAATAGACCTGCGCGAAGCAGATCCGAACGGATCTTCGCCGCTCGGCGCGTCCGTAAACTACGTTTCGGTCAGCGCTCCGTGGTATACGCAGGTTTGGGACACCGAGGAGAAACAGGAGTCGTTTCTGAAAGAGATGCGCGTGTTTACGGATGCAAGTAATTTCCCGGTATATTTCCACTGCTCGCTCGGACGCGACAGAACGGGTACTCTCGCCTTCTTCCTTGAAGCGCTCTGCGGCGTATCCGAAAAAGATATAACGATGGATTACGAGACTTCGTTCTTCTCAAACGTCGGCGGATACGTTGATACGAGCGTTATCCCGTCCAACTACACGAGGGACGGTCTTTACGCAACGTTCCACAGGCTCCGCCAGGAGACCGGGATAAACTCGCTGTATGAGGCGGTGCGCGCCTGTCTCAAGTCAAAAGGTATGACAGACGCGGAGCTTGACGCGATACGCGCAAATCTGCTTACGGAGGTACATTGAACAATGAAACGGGTAAAGATGATTTCTTTGATACTGGCCGCCGTAATGCTGTTTTGCACGGTCCCTGCCGTGCAGGCGCAGGGCGATACGACTAAGCAGAGCAGCGTTTTTGACGAGATACCTTATACAACGGATTACGTTCCGGATTTTTCGTCCTACGTTGGAGACCCGATGAATATCTATACCGAAGAAACCGGCGCGGCGGCGGGCGTTCCCGCCGGTTACACCGGTTACGTCATGTCGCTGTATAACGTAGGACAGACCGGCATAACGGTTGATTTTTCCGATAAAAAAATCGCCCAGTCAGATATACAGTCGGTTGATTTCCGCATTTATTACGGTACCGGCGTCGTTCAGGCAGGAAACGGGATAAGAGTAAAATATGATCAGACCGGCGCGACGTGGTCGCTTTACGCGCCTGATCACCCCGGCGAGTGGACGGTTTTGTCGGTAACGGACAGCACGGTTATTGCAAATCTGTGCAAAGACGGTTATTTAGGCAAATTCGGTTTAGGCTTCCGTTTCGGCAACGGCAGCACCGGTACGTGCTACGTTGACTACGTATCCGTCACGCTCTTAAGCGGCGTAAAAGACGAGATCCCTTATACGGCGGCGGAGGATTACGTTCCGGATTTTTCGTCATACGCTGGAAATCCGATGAATATTTACACAGAGGATACAGGCGCGGCGGCGGGCGTTCCCGCCGGTTACACCGGTTACGTCATGTCGCTGTATAACGCAGGTCAGACAGGCATAACGGTTGATTTTACAGATAAAAAAATCGCACAGGTCGATATACAGTCGGTTGATTTCCGCATTTATTACGGTACCGGCGTCGTTCAGGCAGGCAACGGGATAAGAGTAAAATACGACCAGACCGGCGCAACGTGGTCGCTTTATGCGCCGGATAATCCGGACAAGTGGACGGTTTTGTCGGTCACGGACAGCACGGTTATTGCAAATCTGTGCAAAGACGGTTATTTAGGCAAATTCGGTTTAGGCTTCCGTTTCGGCAACGGCAAGACCGGAACGTGTTACGTGGATTACGTAAAAGTCGTAGTTAAAACGCCTATAGATTACGACGACGTCAAAAAAGAGATACCGTACGTTGATAACGACGTTCCGGATTTTTCGCAGTACGTGAGCAGCGCGTTAAACGACGTTTATACGGAAGAAAGCGGCGCTGCGGCGGGTATCCCGTCCGGCTACACCGGTTACGTAATAAAGCTTACGAACAAAGATGCGACCGGACTTGCCGTGGATTTTACGGATCAAAAGATACCGCTGTCCGTCATCAACGCGGTCAATATACGTATGTACTATCCGGATGTGATAAAAGTGCACGAGACCGAGGGCGGTATAAGAATCAAATATAACAAACCCGGCACAGCTTGGAAGCTGTATAATCCGGAATATCCCGAGCAGTGGACGGTATTTTCAATAACGGACAGAAACGTACTTGCAAACCTGTGCGATGAAAACGGCGATCTGAGCAAATTTGCCGTAGGCTTCCGTTTTACGGATTCGGCTGCACATTCGTGTTATATAGATTACGTTTCAGTCGACATCAAGCCGAACGACGGCACGCCTCCCGTTATAACGTACAGCGGTCCGACGGACATAATAACGACCGCGAACAAACCGTTCATCATAAACGCGTCCGCGTATGACGAATACGAAGAACGCACGATACCGATAGATTACGCCTGGAGCGGCAATGCGCTTGACACAAACGGAAAGCTTACGGAAGGCAGCTATACCTGCACGATCTCTGCAACAGACTATTACGGAAACAGATCCGACGATATAGTGCTTAACGTCACCGTCGGTCCGGCTGATACCCGGGCGCCTGTAATAGAATTCGATCTTACCGAAATATATTCTATAGCCGGCTGCTCCCCGGTCATAAACGTATCCGTAACGGACGATCACGACGACGTGGCTCTGCAGATCATCTGGTCCGCAAACGCGCTTGACGCCCGCGGCAGGCTGACGCAGGGAGATCATACGCTGACGCTTCGCTCGGAGGATCTCACCGGCAACACGGCAGAGAAAATCGTAACGGTACACGCCGGCGCGGAATTTGTAACGACAAAACCGGTGGAATACGAAAAATAAACAAAACAAATAAGGTCTTTGGATACCAAAGACCTTTTTTCTGTTGTAATTCATTTAAGCGGCTCGAAATCCGCGGCGCCGTGCTTGCATAGCGGACATACGAAATCCTCGGGAAGTTCGTCTCCCTCATATACGTATCCGCAGATCTTGCAGACGTAGCCTTTTTTGCCTTCAGTCTGCGGCTTAGGCTTGACGTTGTTCTGATAGTACGTGTAAGTCATCGTCTCCGCATCTGATATGACTCTCGCCTCCGTAACGCTGCATATGAACATTCCGTGCGTGTCAAGGTCTATGTAAGACTCTACTTTAAGCGACATGAACGAGTTTATATACTGCGGTAAAAACGCAAGCCCGTTGTCGGAATGAAGCGGCGTTATGGTATCGAATTTATCAACGTTTCTGCCGGAGCGGAAGCCGAAGCATTCAAATACGGAAAACGGCGCGTCTACCGACAGACAGTTGACGTTCATTATGCCGGTCTGCTTTATTATATGGTGTGAATAGTTCTGCTTGTTTATCGTGACGGCTATCCTGTTGGGCGTATTCGTCACCTGGGATACGGTATTCACTATCAGTCCGTTGTCGCGCTTGCCGTCGCTGCACGTCACGACGTACAGACCGTAGCCTATGTTGAACAGCGCGGAAAGATCCTGTTTTGTCACGGGTTTGTCGCTTCTTGCAACGTAGTCGCGGCAGAGCTCGTCGGACAGATCTTCTATCTGCTGCTTATTTTCATCCGTCATACCGGACTTGATTTTAACGACCGGCTCAACGAATTTGAGATTTACCGAGCCTTCAAGCATTTTCTGCATCGTTTTTGCCGCAAGCGGCGCCCACGATCCGTTTTCTATAAATCCTACCGTGCGGTTCTTATATCCGCGCTCCGTAAGATGCTGTATGAATTCGCGCATGAACGGGAAAATATCCGCGTTGTAAGTCGTTGTGGCAAGTATCATCTTGCTGTATTTGAAAGCGTCTTCAACGGCTTCCGCCATATCTTCTCTTGCAAGATCGGACACGGCTACCTTCGGGCAGCCTTTTTCTTTCAGCTTGTCCGCCAAAAGCAGCGCGGCTTTTTTCGTGTTTCCGTAGACAGACGTATACGCTATGAAAACGCCGTCGACCTCCGGCTGATACGAAGACCAGGTGTTATACAGTTTCAGCACTTCCGGTATGGTATCCGTAAGCACCGGGCCGTGAAGCGGGCAGATGCGCTGTATGTCAAGCGCGGCGGCTTTCTTAAGTACCGCCTGCACCTGCGCACCGTATTTGCCTACTATGCCGAAATAGTAACGCCTTGCCTCGCAAGCCCATTCCTCCGCAGCGTCAAGCGCGCCGAATTTTCCGAAAGCGTCCGCGGAGAAGAGAGTTTTTGAGTATGAGTCGTAAGTTATAATGACCTCGGGCCAGTGGACCATGGGCGCGGTCACGAAAGACAGCGTGTGCTTGCCTAAATCAAGCGTGCCGCCCTCGCCTACCTCAATTCTTCTGTCTTCAAAATCGACTCCGAAGAAATTCTTCATCATAGGGAAGGATTTTGTATTTGATACTATAACAGCCTTGGGATACGTTTTTGCAAACTGCAGTATATTTGCGGAATGGTCCGGTTCCATGTGCTGGACTATAAGATAGTCCGGCTGGCGGCCGTTCAGCGCGGTCTGTATGTTGTCAAGCCATTCGTGAGAAAAACGCGCGTCCACAGTGTCGAACACCGCGATCTTTTCGTCAACTATAACGTAGGAATTATACGCCATGCCGTTAGGCACGTCGTACTGACCTTCAAACAGGTCAATGTCGTGGTCGTTTACGCCGACGTAAAAAATATCATCTGTAAGCTTCATTGTCATATCTCCAGCATCTTTAATATTTCGTCTTTTCTTTTGAGACCGTTTGATACGTTTGTAACTTTGCCGTCTTTGAAAACGATGAGCGTGGGGATATACATGATATCGTATTCTGCTGCGAGATCCCCCTCGTCATCAACGTTAACCTTGCCGACCTTGATCTTGCCGTCATACTCTTTTGCTATTTCTTCCACCGTAGGAGCTATCATCCTGCAGGGACCGCACCATGACGCCCAGAAATCAACAAGGACGGGTACGCTGCTTTGCAGCACTTCTTCTTTGAAATTTTCTTTTGTAAGCGTTATCTCTGCCATATATTCATCCTCCTGTTAACTATATTATAACCATAAAGTTGAAATAAAACAATAACCTTTTATATCGTATCTGAAAACTTAAAAAACAAAAATCGCATTTTTCTAAATTTACATATTGTTCTTAAAAAATCGCAAGCGTTGTTTTTATTTGAGATTATAATATCATTAAGTTAATTAAATGTCGAAAAAGGTATTTTATGAACAATAACGATACTAACGAACAGGAAGTAAGTATATCTTTATTGCTTATCTTCCGCATAATCGTAAAGCATATCCTGCCCATCCTTCTGGCAACTGTTGTTGTAGGCGGGGCGGCTTTTGCTGTGACCAAAATATTTATCAAACCTAAGTACAGAGCGTCCGCCATGGTCTACGTACGCGCCAACGCGCAGACCGGCAACACCACGACGACAAGTGAAATGAGCGTTGCAAAACAGCTTGTCACAACTTATTCCATAATCCTGGAAACAGACAGGGTTTTGGAAGAGGTTTATGATAATCTTGACTCTCAGTACAAAGTCTCAGTAACTACTATAAAGAACAATTTAACGGAAGAAGCGATAGAAAATTCCGAGATATTCCGCATAAATTACGTGGATACGGATCCGGAACGCGCTGAAAAAATAGTCAACGCTGTTGCGGAAATAGCGCCGCAGAAGATATTAGACATTGTTCAGACGGGCGCGGCGCAGGTCGTTCAGTACGCCAGCACGCCCAAATCCCCCATATCGCCCAACGCGTTAAGAAACGCGGCGATAGCGGCAGCGGCGGCGTTTGTTCTGAGTGCCGCGGTATTCGTAATGATAGCGCTTTTTGATACGAGTATAAGAACGTCTGAAGATCTTTCCGAAACTTTCGGTCTAACCGTTCTGGGATCTATACCCACCATAATGTCCGAAGCCGAATCATCGGACGGAGAGGAGCCTGACGATGAATAAGACGATGAATAAGAAGAATAAAAAGAACGTCTCCGGATTAAAAGAATTCAAGGTTTTGAATGAAAAAACCACGTTTTCCGTAAAAGAGGCGTATAATACCGTCAGGACAAACCTGCTTTATTCCGGCCACGCCGGCAAATGCGCGATATTCGCCGTCTGCGGCGCGAGTGAGAACGCGGGCAAATCCTTATCCTGCATAAACATAGCCATATCGTTTGCACAGCTCGGCAAAAGCGTGCTTATAATAGACGCGGATATGCGCCATCCTTCCATCAAAAAGGCGCTGCGCATAAAAAAGGACATTGGCCTTTCCGACGTTCTGGCAAGACTTACAAAAGATATACCCATAATAACAACGTCAACAAAAAATCTCTGCCTTATACCCGCCGGCAGCGTGCCGCCCAACCCGGCTGAGCTTCTTTGCTCCTCACGGTTTGACAAGGTGCTTGAAGCCTGCGCGGAAACGTTTGACTATATATTCATAGACACGCCGCCGCTCAACCTCGTGTCTGACGCGGCGCTGCTCGCGCAGAAGGTGGACGGATATATCTTCATCGTGCGCGCCGGAGTTGACAACAAACGCAACATCGGAGACGCCGTGGATATGCTCCAGAAGGTAGACGCAAAGATAACCGGCTTTGTTTTGAACGACGTCAATAAAAAGACGGCGGGATACGCCGGATACGGCAAATACGGCAAATACGGCTACGGCAGATACGGCAAATACGGTTACGGCAGATACGGCAAGTATTACGGCAGCAATTACGGTTACGGATACGGTTACAGATCCGCTTACACGGACGCTCCGCCCGCCGAACCGAAAGCGCCTTACGAGGAAAAATAAATATAAGTTAACAAAGACCGCGGTCGGAGCGTACGCATTCCTGCCGCGGATTTCTTTTGCTTTTATATTGATTTTTTTCTTTTTTTGTGGTATTATCAGAGTATAAAATCAAAGGAGAGCTTTATGGACGGCAGAGATTATATTAACATTGTGGCAAAAACAGTAAAAGCGTCTTATGAGGAACAGACGGATGCCGTAGCGGCGGCGTCCGAGTGCCTTGCAAAGACTGTTGAGGATAAAAACAACGTGTTCGTTTTCGGCTGTTCGCACGCCGGAATAATAGCGGAAGAGGTGTTTTACCGCACCGGCGGCTTAGCCGTTATAAATCCCATATTTTTCCCCGCCATGATGCTGAACACCCGTCCCGTTACCATGACGAGCTCGCTTGAAAGAGTGGCGGGTATAGGAAAGATCATTTTTGAAAAAAACAGCATAAAAAAGGGAGATCTTCTTATTATTCACTCGGTATCCGGCAGGAACACCGTTCCGGTGGAAATGGCGATAACGGCAAAAGAAAACGGCGTAAAAACAGTTTGCATAACGAATCTTGATTACTCCAAAGCCGTAACGTCGCGCCATCCTTCCGGTAAGCGTTTGTTTGAAGTCTGCGATATTGTATTAGACAACAAAGGCGAGGTCGGAGACGCCGCGGTGACGGTAGAAGGTCTGCCGGAGAAGATAGGACCTACGTCCACGGCGGTAGGGACCGCTTTGATAAACGCGATAGTTATTGACGCGGTAAATAAAATGATAAAAGACGGTACGGTCCCGCCCGTGCTGATGAGCGCGAACCTTGACGGCGGAGACGAGCACAACGCGGCTATATTCAAAGAATACAAAGACAACATCTTTTATATGTGAATATGAAATACTATCTTGCGCTTGACAACGGCGGCACGAAGACCGCCGCGATACTCTATAATGAAAAACTTGACCGTATAAGCGTCTGCGTCAGCGGCAGTCTGCGCTCTAACACGAACAACGCCGCGCTCGTTGATAAACACATAAAAGATATAGCGGACGGCTTGGATCTTTACGGTAAGACGGTTGAGGAATTAAACGGCACGTATGAGTCGTCTGTAACGGAAAAGCTCGGACGTATCTGCAAGATCAAAAACGCGGCCGTCTCCGGCGAGCTTGATATGGGACTTTCCGCCGCGGGCATTTTCGGCGACGGACTGCTTGCACTGTGCGGTACGGGCGCAACGTCGTTTGCCAGGATAAACGGCAAAAAGCTGTTTACGGGCGGTTACGGCGCGGCGGTAGCCGACGAGGGATCGGGCTATTACATAGGCAGATCCGCGTTTATAGCCGCCATACGCGACAGAGAAGGCAGAGGAGAACGCACTTCGCTTACCGATAAAATACCGCAAAAACTCGGATTCAAAGGAAGAGAAGAGCTGCAGAGAGCGATCTTTTCAATTTACGGCAAACCTGACGTTTCCCCCGTTACACAGGTGTCGGGATTCGCGCCGCTCGTCATAGCTGCCGCGTCGGAAGGAGACGAGGTCTCGCTGTCAATAATAAAGGAAGCCGGCAGGCTTGCAGGCGAGCAGATGCGGTATCTGACAGAAAGCAATAATATAAAAAACGACGTGCCGCTGACCGTCAGCGGCAGTATCTGGCGCGGCAACCCCGTGTTTTTCAAAGAATTTGAAAAAGTGATAAACGGGCGTAAGATAATAATACCGAAAATAGAGCCGATCTTAGGCGTCTTAGCGGCTCATAAGAAAAAAGCGACCGGAAGCTTTGACGAGCATGATGCAAAAGAGCTGGCACAGCGGTATCCGGAATTCAAATACGATATAAATGAAAATAAGGAGACGAAAAATGTTACTTGACAGGTACAGAGAATCAATTGACGAGCTTTTTAAAAAAGTAAGAGACACGCAGACGGAGAATATCATAAAAGCCGGAGAAATCGTCGCGGAAAGCGTTGCTGACGGCGGCTGCATATTCTTATCAAGCATTTGTCATCATATGGAGATGGATTCCATTTACCGCGGCGGCGGTCCGATATTCTATAAACATTTCAGCTATGATCTGAAAGTCGAAAACGACGCGAGAGCGCGCGATAATTCGGATCTTGGGTGGAATAACACTCAGGGCGCGGCGGCGAGATATGCGCTTACACAGTCAAATTTCCGCCCGGGCGACGTGCTGTTTTTAAGCTCCGTTTCCGGCAGAACGAAAAAGATAGTGGATCTCGCGTATGAAGCGGTACAGCTGGGTATAAAGGTGATAGCGTTTACGTCAATGGAGTATGCAGTGCAGGTAGATCCCGTTCATCCGTCCGGCAAAAAGCTGTATGAGATAGCGACCGTAACGATAGACAACTGCGCGCCTGCCGCCGAGGCGATGATAGACGTGCCGGGCATAGAGGCGAAATTCGGCGCCGCGTCCGGCATAGCGTCCGATTACATAATGTGGAGCATAACGAGCGTGGCGGTCGAAAAACTGCTTGAAAAGGGCATCACTCCCGGCATCCTAAAGAGCGCAAATTTCCCCGGAGGAATGGAGTATAATAAAACCGTGATAGAACCGAATTACGAGAAATTCGGGTGGTAAAAAATTAAAAATTCAGACGGTAGGGGTCGGCGCAGCCGACGAATTGTGCACCGCCCCGGCGGCGCATTTGGGTGGCCCCACCCCTCTCGTGAACCCCCATTGCTCACGTTCGTTCGCAACGGGGAACCCCTCGACACACCCCCCAAACCCCCTCTTACCCCTCCCTCAGAATATCTGAGGGGTCGGCGCATCAACCGTAGTGGTCAGAGCCACGGCGACCCGTTTGCAGGGGAGGAGTCTCTCCCCCTTCCGAATCGTAGGGGTCGGCGCCTCGACGACCCGCATTAAAAAAGGAGATATTATGGAATACATAAGAGTAACAAAAGACAATATTGGATCCGAGCATATTTGCTGCGCCATATCAAACGACAAGGACGTACAGGTCTCGTCAAAAAAATCATGGCTGACCGATCGGTTTGACGAGGGACTCGTGTTTTTGAAAAGCGCAGAGCGCGGCAAATGCTTTATTGAATACATCCCCGCGGAAAACGCGTGGTGTCCGATCGAAGCGGACGGGTATACGTATATAGACTGCCTGTGGGTATCCGGATCTTTCAAAGGTCACGGATATTCAAACGATCTGCTTAACGAATGTATAAAAGACAGCAAAGAAAAAGGCAGAAAAGGTCTGTGTATATTATCTTCGGAGAAGAAAAAACCGTTTTTAGCCGATCCGAAATATTTAAAATACAAAGGATTTACTGCTTGCGACGAGGCGGACAACGGTATACAGCTATGGCATCTGCCTTTTGATAAAAGCGCGGTCAAGCCGGCGTTTAAACCCTGCGCAAAGCATCCGCACACGGATGAGGACGGATTCGTTTTATACTACACGTATCAGTGCCCGTTCAACGCAAAATACGTTCCGGTAGTGGAGCAGACGGCAAAAGAACACGGAATAGAATTCAAAGCCGTGCAGATCAAGAGCAGAGATGAAGCGCAGAACGCCCCGACGCCGGTCACGACGTACTCGCTGTTTTATAACGGGAAATATATAACAAACGAGCAGATGAACGACACAAAGTTTTTAAAGCTTCTTTCATCACTGTAATAAAAAAGCATCCGCAAAAACGGATGCTTCAGAGTGAAGACAAAGCAGTTTTTGTTTTACCTTCTCCTTTGGAGAAGGTGTCACGAAGTGACGGAAGAGGCTATAAAATGATTTTTGCAGTTTGAAAAGCCCCTTTCGTCACAACGTTCCGTTGTGCCACCTTCCCCAAGGGGGAAGGTATTTCTCTGAAAAATACTTTGTCAACAAATTGAAGCATCCGCAAAAACGGATGCTTTTAAACTTTTTATATCAGATAAATCTTGAAAGCTCCTCGCACAGCTTTGTCGTTGTTATATACAAATATATCGCGTACGCGCCGAAGCAGATCAGACCGGCAAAGCGGAACAGCTCGGAATACGAGAACAAAAATCCCGACACGGCGGATATACCGCACGCCGCTATACCGGCGCCGCATAAGACGCGGCACTTTTTATACAGCCTGTTCTTGTACCCTTCCTCGTCAAAAGTAGGAGATTTTATGTGATTTTTCACTGTTATGCAAAGGCATCTGTAAAAATAATAGATAAGGGATGAAAATATTAAAAATCCCGCCGCTTTTGCCGATGCGGATATTATATACGCCCTCATAGACGCGCTCGTTATATACGACGCGTCCGTAAAATACGTTTTTGCTGTGTAGTATTCAAACCCGGACGCCGCCGCCGTAACAACTGCGAAAACCGCGGATAAAATAACGGCTTTTTTTGTGTTTACAACGTTTTTTAACATAATAAATCCGGCTGTCGTCAGGGCCGCGGCGATGACGTCTATCAAAATATCCCAGCCGTAAAAATACAGCGTTGCCATAAAAACAGATGCAAACGTGAAAAGCAAAGACGCGGTATTTACGGAATTATATACGCGTTTAGCCTGATTTGACGTTATTTCCTCGTCATAGCGGCGTTTTATTTCACTATACGACGCTTTGTCTTTTATAAGAGGAATAAAATATCTCATCACAAGTATATAAAATACTATCCCTATCAGAAGCGACAGCGCAATGCACGCAAACGTTATAATATATTTGCTGTCATATATTGTAGGTTTATTTAGTTCTTCAACCGTCAGCTCTTCCCGGTACGCGTTGTTTGCAAGCACGGTAAGCTCCGGTATCACCGCGAGTATCGCGCGCCCGAATATGAATATTTTTGATACGAGCTTCAGATCGGAATACGCTCTGTCAGACACGGAGCAGCCGGCGCGTGAAGAAAGATAATAGCTTCCCTCGCACAGATTTGAAAACGCCGGGACCAGAAAGACCGTTTCCGCTATTGCAAAAAAGAAAACGTACAGCATCTGCGTCATCTCGTCGTTTAAGCCCGATAGCGGATATATCAAAAGGAGCTTTGCAAGGGTCAGAAAGAAAAGATATCTGAAATACTTTCTGCTGTTTTGCAGATCGTTGTTAAGCTGCGCCGTTTTTGACAGACCGATGAGCAAAAGCGCATAGCCTATCGCATCCGGAATAAAATCATATATGCCGAAAGACGGAACAAACAGAAAAGCTATACCGATAAGTATCGACCCGTACCCCATAAAGCGCCTCCTTTTTTATATCATTATATATAAATATTGTGAATATATCAAGTATATGCGGTCTTACCTGTCAACAAGGCTCACAGCCCAGGTCCCGCGCTTCAACAGTATATATCCAAGCATCATTTTAAGAAACTCGGTCCCCTCGCATATTATAAACATGGGATGTATGTCTATATTCGTAAAACGTGAAAGAATAAACGACAGCGGCATAACGACAGCCCACATGAACGCGCTGTCAAACAAAACGGTAATAAACACTTTGCCGCCGGAGCGCAGCGTGAAATACGCGACGTTCGTATAAGAGGAAAACGGCATAGTCGCCGCGCGGACTATGAGCATAAATACCGTAAGCGCGGCGGCTTGCTCCGTGGTGTTGTAGAATTTGGGAAAAACACCCGATAAAGAAGCCATGATAATACCCAGAACAACAGAGCATAAAACGGAAAACGCAAGCAGTTTTTTGTTAGTTTTCTTTGCCTGCTCTATCTGTCCCGCGCCGAGCATATTTCCTATTATTACCATAGTTGCCGCTCCGAGCGACAGATATACGGCGCTGAAAAGATTAGAAAAGGTTGAGGAAATGCTTATAGCGGTGACCGCGTGCAGTCCGCGTGTAGAGTAGCATTGATTTCGCAGCGTTATGGCAAGCGCCCATAAACCCTCGTTCAGAATAAGCGGAAAGCCCATTCTGACAACTTTTCTTATAAGTAAGCCGGGCACGCGTAAGCTTTTATACGCACCTGTGATAAACGGGCTTTTCTTTGATGTTGTGTGCGTGCAGATAACAAGTATCAGAAATTCCGCGTATCTTGAGATAACCGTAGCCAGTGCCGCGCCGGCAACACCGAGCGCCGGAAATCCCAATTTGCCGAAAATGAGCGCGTAGTTTAAAAACAGGTTTATTATAACGGCTGACAGACCCGCTATAAGCGGAAGCACCGTGCGTTTTGTTTCGCGCAGGGTGGAAGCGTAAGCCTGTGACAGCGAATACGGAACGATACCGAAAAGCATGACGAAAAGATATTCCGCTCCGAGCGTAAACGTCAACTCCGGATCTATCCCGGCGCCTGTGTCGGTAAGGAACATATTTATGAAAAAGTCTTTAAATAACGCGAAAAGAAGTATACCGGTAACAGACGCGGCAAGACAGATCATTATTTTGATACGGAACGTGGCGCGCACGTTTTCGTTATCGCCTTTTCCGTGATACTGCGCGGTAAAAATGCCGGCGGCGGATACGGCGCCGAAGGTGAGAAGATAAAAAACGAACATAAACTGGTTTATTATCGCAACACCGGACGTCGCCTCACTGCTGATACTCCCGACCATGACGTTATCCAAAACGTTTACAAGATTTGTAATACCGTTCTGTATAACCATGGGCAAAGCTATTTTTAATACGGTTTTAAAAAACGATCTGTCTGTAAAAAACTCTTTTATTTTTCCCATATAATACCCCATAATATGAAGCATTGTACCATAAAAAAAGTATAAAGTCAATAGTAAAAAAAGAACTGCCGCTCGGCACAAAAACAAACCCGCCATCGGGAGATGACGGGTTTGCCTTTGCATGCATTATATTTTATTTTGCACTGAGATATCTGAACAGTTCAACAACGTCTTTGTTGTTTACTTCTTTATCGCCGTTGAAATCGTAGATAGATTCATCTTCGAGTTTTTCCGTGCCGGAAACGTATCTGAACAGTGAAACAACGTCCTTATTGTCTGCTTCTCCGTCACCGTTCATATCTCCCGGTATGACTGTCTTGGCGGGCGTACTGCCGTAAACGGCCGTGAATTCCTCGCTGCCCTTGCAGACGGTAACTTCTTTATCCCAGCCGGTGAACTCATACGTAAATTCTTCGTCTGCTTCACGTGCGGGATCTTCGGGAGCTGTTATCTTATCATCGTAGTGATAAGTTTTCTCACTTAGAACTTTGCCGTCATAATCAAGGAATTTTACAGTGTAATCAGTATATTTGATATCATATACCGCCGTAAAGTCTTCGCTGCCGGTGCAGCTTTCGACCTTTTTATCCCATCCTTTGAACGTATACGTGCCGTATTCGTCCGCATTGCGGGTAGGATCTTTTTCAGGCGTATTTATTTTATCACCGTAATGATATTTTTGCTCGCTCAGAACTTTTCCGTCATAGTCAAGGAATTTTACCGTGTAATCGATATAAGCGGGATCATAAACGGCGGTAAATTCTTCGTTGCCTTTGCAGTTTGCAACTTCTTTATCCCAGCCTTTGAACGTGTACGTGTATACGTTGTCCGCTTTACGGGTCGGATCTTCCGGAGCATTTATCTTATCGTCGTAATGATATTTCTGCTCGCTCAGTACCGTGCCGTCATAGTCAAGGAATTTAACGGTGTAATCCGTATAGGCAATATCGTATACCGCTGTAAATTCTTCGTCGCCGGTACACGTAGAGACCTCTTTATTCCATGCTTTGAACGTGTATTTGCCGTATTCGTCAGCTTTGCGTGTGGGGGTTCTCGGCGTTGAGATCTTATCACCGTAGTGATACGTCTTTGTGCTCAATAACTTGCCGTCATAGTTAAGGAATTTCACGGTATAGTTATTGTAAGTGACGTTGTATACGGCGGTATAGGTCGCGTCTTCCGTGCAGACGTCCGGATATCCTATATCCCACGTTCTGAAAACGTATGAGCCGACAGCGTCCGCTTCACGCGTAAGTCCGGTCGGCGCCGTGAGCTTATCACCGTAATTATAAGTTTTTTCACTTAAAACCGTTCCGTCGTAATCTGCGAACTTAACGGTGCATTCGGGCTTGGGAAGCGTGATGCTGTCGCTTGCTATAAGGTTACCGAGTATCGTGCGCAGCCTTGCGAAGAGTTCTTCGTCCAAATTATAATTTCCGAGAGAAGTCGTTATCATTTTGATTATAACGTCGGACGTTCCCTCGCCGTATTTCTGATCGAGAAGTGTAAAGTAATCGTAGTCTTCAATACCGTCGCGTACGGATTCAAGCCTGAGCGAACCTACCGGTCCGTAATATCCGACGGCTCCATAGTCGCCTTCGCTGTATCTGTCAAGGTATTCCTGAAGTCCCGCGCCGCTGTACACGAGAACGCCGTTGCCGTAGAAGTTAAACGGATTTATCGTGCCGGTATCTACCTCGTGTTTTTTGTCCCACATATATCTGTGTTCTTCTGTGCCTTCTATATGATACCAGTCGTTTGCCGCGTAGTAAAGGAAACCGTCAACGTTATAAAGCTTCTGCTGCCAGAACAGGATCCTGTGCCTTACGGATTTATCGTTCATGGACAGCGCGATCTCGGGATCCTGCGGGAATCTCGTTACGTACCACCATACCTCGTTTCCGTTTGCCTGTTCTTCTGCCATTCTTGCCGGGAACGTGCCGATATTGTCTTCCAGCTTCTTATAATTGCGGTACGTGAGCGCGGGATTGGCCTGCTTGTCCGCGTAAGTGTTGAAGAAGAACGTGTGCGGGCACCATACGTTTACGTAACCTTTTACGTATTCAAACGCGTCAACCTTATATTCTTTGTCATACAGGCTGTTCCAGTGCATAGGGGTTATAAGTTTGTAGCTGTCCCCGAAAATGCTCTTAATACGTGTTGCGTCGGATATGACTTCATCGAGCTTGTCTTTTGTCATAGGCTCGTCAACCGGGTAGAAATAAGCTTTATCGAGCCAAGTCTGATTTTTTGATACTCTGTTATACGCTTTTGTTATCATCGACTCGCTGAATTCAGTTTTCCACGTAAGTGTGTACGCGGTCATTCGCGGATCATTGAGATATTTTTCCACTCTGTCGTCATCGTATTTTCCATCGTTGCTGTACGGCAGCGTATACGCGCACATTTTATTTTCAAGCAGATATTCGTAATATTTCGAATATATAAGCGAATCGTCGCCGGCGAATAATTTGTGACCTTCGTAAATACACCACCAACCGAGATCGGTAAGCGTTTTGCAGCTTGAAGTTTCCGGCAGAGCAAAATTCCAGACGTATGCGTAAACGTTAGCTTTCTTTATTTCCCTGCCGTCCGCGTCTTTAAGGACCGCCGTCGCGGCATATTGACCGGACGGAGTTTTGGCGGTGGATTTAACTTTTATGATGAACATTTTGCTTCTGTTGGCGGTAAGATCGAATTCGTGTTCGAGCAGCGGTATCGGGTCGGCTACCGTATAACCGTCCACGTCGTCGAAATAGTATCCGTAGCAGACTTCTTTAGTCAGCACGTCGCCGTTTCCGTTTACAAAGTCGGATATCTCAAGCGTGAGACCGGTTTTATCCGCGGTGGAAGCGAGCATCAGATGACAGCCTTCTATCTCGTTCTTGGCGAGTTTTATCTGATACGAATTCAGCCCGGTGGAAGTTACGTCCTCAGCGGGCGTGTTTTTATAGGAATGGTCGAACCACAACGCAATACTTGAATCTTCGTATGCCGCCGTTATTTTATCGTTGGATATTTCCGGTGCAAGATCTTTAACGTTTGCAAGGATATAATCTGCGATCTGCTGCTGTGCGCTTGTCATAGGATGCGTATCTTCACCGGTGCCTTCCGCCGCTTTTATATACGGCGCGGCTTCATCGTCGTTTTTTGCAAATATGATCTCGTTTATGCACAGAGATTCTCCGTCGCTGTTGCCGCTTGTTATCCAGTCGAGACGCAGGTTGCTTATCTTACCGGTCCAACCGGTCGACTTGCTCATGTCAAAAACGACGTACTGCCAGACCTCAAGCCCTACGTCAAACGATGATGTCGCGGTGAATTGCTCGTTGGGACCCGCGGAAACCGACGTGGAGAAATATATCCTGAATATGTTGTTTGAACAGGCTTCCTGTTTAATTTTCAAAATAATATATTTTATTTCATTTGCTGCAGGGAAAGAAGACGTAAGTCCGAGCTTGCTGACGTAACTGCTTACGTTAAAGAATACGTAAGGATCGTTAGAAGCGGATTTAAGCTCAAATTTAACGGAGTGACCGGAATCGGTCTCGTCGTCTACTATGCTTACGTTCGTATCGTTGGCTGAACCGAAATAAGATAACGAATTTGAGTCAAACGAAAGCGTTACCGGCTTCGTTTCGGTGTCACCTGTCGCGACCGTTACAGAAGCGGCGCAGGATGCCAACATGCACATAAGAAGCAAAACGGAAATCAGTTTTTTCATTTTTGTGTCCTTTCTTGGGGTTTATACCGTAATCGGATATATTATACCAAAAACGAGCTATATTGTCAACACTTTTTTATTTTATTTTACCTTGACTTTTTATGAAAAAAATAGTATAATCATTATGATTTTATAAGAGGTAATAATAATGAAAAAAGTAAAAGAATATTTAAAAAGACTGTTTATAGACGGCTTGTCCGGAATGGCCACGGGGCTTTTCGCAACGCTTATCATAGGTACTATAATAGCGCAGATAGGCTCGTATATCCCCGGATTTATAGGAAATCTTATAGTTTCCGTCGGCAAGACCGCGCAGTTCGTAATGGGCGCAGGTATAGGCGCGGGCGTGGCTATAAAATTCAAGCAGTCGCCGCTCGTTACCATATCCGCGGCTGTCTGCGGTATGGTGGGCGCTTACGCTTCGCAGATAATAGGCGGCACTATAATAGCGGAAAGCGGACTTATAAATCTCCGCTCGCCCGGTGAACCGCTCGGCGCGTTTATCGCCGCGTACGTAGGTATCGAGATTGGCAGGCTCGTTTCCGGCAAAACAAAGGTGGATATACTTGTAACGCCGCTCGTGACCGTCGTCACCGGTTCAGCTGTCGGTCTGCTCGTCGGACCGCCCGTTTCTGCTTTCATGTCATGGCTCGGCGGTATCATCAACTGGGCGGTGCCTCAGCATCCGTTCGTAATGGGTATAGTTATATCCGTGCTCATGGGTATGTTCTTAACGCTGCCGATAAGCTCCGCTGCGATAGGCGTTTCACTCGGCTTGTCCGGGCTTGCCGCGGGCGCGGCTACGGTCGGCTGCTGTGCGAATATGATAGGTTTTGCGGTCATCAGCTTCCGTGAAAACAAGGTCGGCGGTCTTGTATCTCAGGGCATAGGCACAAGTATGCTTCAGATGCCGAATATAGTAAGAAATCCGCGCGTATGGATACCGGCGATTTTATCTTCGGCCATACTCGGCCCCGTTTCGACGCTGCTTTTAAAAATGTACGGCAACCCTGTAGGCTCAGGCATGGGCACGTCCGGTCTCGTAGGACCGATACAGAGCTTTATGACTATGATAAACGAAGAGACCATGTCCGGGTTCGGAGCCGCAGCCGAGGCGCCGTGGCTCGTTATTATAAAAATACTCGTTATGTATTTCATACTTCCCGCGGGTATTTCGCTCGGAATATCCGAGATAATGAGAAAAATCAAATGGATAAAGCCGGGGGATCTGAGCCTGAACGTATAAATTTAAATATTAAGGGCGGAAAATGGAAAAACAGGACATAGTAAAGCTGACAAAAGAAATAATTGCATCCCCCCCCGCCGGACTGTACTTTCTGTACGGAGGCGAGGAGTATTTGAAGCGCCGTTTTTTGCTCGACCTTAAAGGCGCGGTCATACCGGAGGACGTTGCCGATCTGAATTTCACAACGGTATCCGGACCCGACCAGGCGGAGAGGGTGCTTGAACTTGCGGATATGCTGCCGCAGTTTTCCGAGCGCCGCATGATCGTATGGTATAATTCCGGCTATCCTTATGTTCAGCAGAGATATAAAAAGAAAGCCGACGAGATAATAGAAAAAGCGGGAAAGTTTCCGTATATCATCCTTGTCATATACGCAACGGAGGATGAGTTCACCGGCACGGGCAAGGACGATAAAGCGGCTTTATTAAAAATAAAAGGCACAACGCTGTTTTTTGATAAGCTGTCGCCGGCGCGTGTACAGAAATGGGTGATACGCCATTTTGAATCCGAGAATATAGCCGTATCGGATAGCGACGTTTCATATCTCACAGCCCGCTGCGGCACGGGTATGACGGAGCTTTCATCCGCAATATCAAAGCTCTGCGCGTACGCTGCGGAGAAGGGCAGAGCGGAAATAAACCGCGCGGATATTGAAGAACTTATACCGCAGAAGATCAGTTTTTCCGCGTTTTTCATATCGGATAATATAAGAAAACGCGACCCGTCCGCGCTCGCCATGTATATTAAAGACGCTAAAAGCCGCGCGGAAAAGCCGCAATTTATATTATCTTCCATAATAGCGGAGGCTGAAAAGCTCTGCCGCATAAAGTTAGCGCAGAAAAGCGGACTTACGTATCAGCAGGCGGCGACTCAGCTCGGCATTAACGAATATATAGTTAAACTCGCGTATCCGTCCGTCGCGGAGATACCGGAAAAACGCTGTTTCAGATTTTTGCACGCCTGTTACGAAGCGGACAAAGCGGTCAAAAACACGTCGTCCGATAACTGGGGCGTCTTAATGCAGCTTGTTTGCAGTATATGAAAATAAAGATAGATCTGCCCGTTATCGTTGAGGGCAAGTACGATAAGATAAAACTCTCTTCCATTATCGACGCGACGGTAATAACTACGGACGGCTTCGGTATTTTTAAAGACAAACAAAAAAAGGACTATATAAAAGCGCTGTGCAAGGACGGCGTTATAATAGCCACGGACAGCGACAGCGCGGGAAATCTTATACGCGGTCACTTAAAAGGCATCCTGCCGAACGACAAAATTTATAACGTATATATCCCGCAGATAAAGGGCAGGGAAAAGCGCAAGACCACGCAGTCAAAAGAAGGATATCTGGGCGTTGAGGGAACGGACGCGAAAACGCTGTGCGATCTGTTTTTGCCGTTTACCTCGACAAAAGAGCCTGAAACGGACGTTATAACAAGGACGGATCTGTATAATTACGGTCTTTTCGGCTGTGAAGACTCATCCGGAAAAAGAAAAAAGCTCTGCCGCGCTCTGTCCTTGCCGGACAATATCTCGGCAAAAGCGCTGTGCGAGGCGTTAAACAGACTTTACGGCAAACAAAAAACGATAGATTTGATCAAAGATTTTGACGGAGAAAAATAATGACTGCATTTTTAAACGATACGATATTCGGAGTTAAAATAAGCACGTGGCTGATAATAGCCGGCTGCGTCCTGTTCGTTTTGGGCGTTTTATATCTGATTTTCTTCAAAAAAGCGAACGCTTGGATAAAAAAGCATAAGGAAGTCGTGCTTTACGTAGTTTTCGGCGGACTTACCACGCTTGTAAATTATCTCGTTTTTTATCCGCTCGTAAATATCCCCGGTATGCAGGACAACGTCAGCTGGTGGACGCTCGTCGTAAACGTCATAGCGTGGGTCGCCGCGGTGGCGTTTGCATACGTAACGAATAAGTTTTTCGTGTTTCAAAGCAAAGACAAAAGCGGAAAGACGGTTTTCCGTGAGATTGTCTCGTTCGTCGGCGCGCGCGTAGCCTCGCTTTTGATAGAAGAGGCGATACTCGCTCTGTTTGTGACCGTCTTGCATTTCAACGAAAATCTTATTAAGCTCATAGCGTCGATAGGTACGGTAATTATAAATTATTTCTTCAGCAAGTTCGTTATTTTCAGGAAGAAGAAAACAAAAGAAGAGCCCGAAAAAGATACTAAAGAAGAATAAAAACGAGCGCCATAAGCAAAAGGGCGTTTTTCTCCCAACCGCCCGACGATATAACTATAAAAATAATAACGGCTATCAGTATCTCATCCGTTCCGACGGAGGATAATAACCGCACCGGTGCTGAAGATCTTTCCGTTTGCTCGGGCTGCCGGGTATTTATCTGTTCTTTCGGCTGCATCGCCGTGCCGCAGTAATCCTTCGGCGGTTGTCTGTATTGCTGTGCGTACATAAGATCACCTTAAGTCTTTGAATTCCGAGGCGAGCGAGGCAAGCGAAAGCAGACGTATGGCTTTATCCGCTCTTTCCTGTCTTTCCCGGGAGAGAAAGGGTTTGAGCGCTTTTATGAGCGCCGCTCCCTCGGACTGCTTTTCCGGCAGCGCCGGCTTTTTTACTTCTTCCTCCCCGTCGCCTGACGGAGAGGAGTTTCCAAGCATTGAAGATACGGCGGAGACCGCCGCGGAAAGCTTTTCCGGGTCGGACAAAAGCGCGGATAATATATCACCGCTTTGATCCATTGTCAAGGCCCTCTTTTATTTTTCTGACGTTATCTTCACCTAATGCCGACAGAAGCGCTTTTATCTGCGCGTCCGACAGTGAATTGAGCTTCTTTTTTATCCCGGATATATCTTTTAAATACGGTGCGGTGCGGGATCTGTCTATCCCCGCGGACTGTGCTATTGAATTTATTTTTTCGCGCAGCTCGTCATCGGAGAGCGCCGTGAGATCTTGCAGACTTTTTTTATTCAGTTCCATATATCTATCCCCCTTTTCATAATATACTATGCCGCAATTTGCGATTTGATACCGGAAGGAGCGTACTATGCATAAAACGATAATCGTTTTTTCGGATTCTCACGGGTCGTCCTATAATATGCAGACGGTCGTTGACAGATACCCGGAAATTGAATGCGTCATCCATTTGGGCGACGGCGCGGAGGATACGAAATATCTTTCTCTTCCTCCTGTGACAGGTCTTCTGACCGTTAAAGGCAACTGCGATCACTATTCAAAAGAGCCGCCGCTGTTGCGCGTACAGCTTTGCGGACTTGATATCATTATGTGTCACGGCGACGGATACGGCGTAAAGTTCGGTATGCAGAGATACGAGAGCTTTGCCGCGCAGAGCGGCTGTGATATAGCTCTGTTCGGCCATACGCACAGGCAGTATTATAATGAAATAAAAAAAGAAGATAAGACCGTATACGTCTGCAATCCCGGCAGTATTTCGCGCCCGTCAGCGGGCAGACCGTCTTACTGCGTTATAAAAACGGACGGAAAAAGCGTATCCATACAGTTTGAAACGGTCTGAATCACATAATCTGTTGTTTTTTTGTATCTTATCTGAAAAGTAAATGAAATTTTCCGTAAACTGTTGACAAACAGAATTATAAAGATTATAATGATTTTGACAAAACAAGGAGGAACATTATAATGAAAACAAAAAAAGGTGAATACGCATCCGTGCTCATCAAGGAGATCTCAAGTCTTTACACACTGCGCGTGCGTATTGAAGCGGAGAATTTAGGCATCAAGAACGCATACAGAACGCTTCTTTCTCAGCTTTACGTCAAGGACGGAGGAACTCAGCTCTCCCTTGCCGAAAAGACCGGTATGAAAGCACCTACCATAAGCATAACGCTCCGTAAAATGGAAAAGGACGGTCTTGTAGACCGCGTAGTTGACGAAAAAGACCTGCGCAAAACTCACGTTTATCTGACGGAGAAGGGCAAAAAGACCACGGAAGATCTTAACGCCGCCATAGAAAGGATAAACGAAGGATTCGTCAAAGGACTTACGGAGACGGAAAAAGACTTTTTTATAAAAAATCTTGAAAACATCAAAGCATCCTTAAAGTAAACAAATAAAAAAGAACGGGCGGCCTTTGCGGCTGCCCGTTTATCGTTTGTTTTATGAAAGTATCGCGCGGTCGTTTGTAAACTCTCCGCCGCTCGCTTTTGTGAACATCTCAAGCAGATCTTCAACCGTGAGCCGCGTTTTTTCCTCGCCTGACACGTCTACTATAACTTTGCCCTCGTGCATCATTATAAGTCTGTTGCCGTGCACTATGGCGTCTTTCATGTTGTGAGTTATCATAAGCGTGGTAAGATTGTTTTCGTTTACTATACGCTCCGTTATCTCAAGCACCTTTGCGGCCGTCTTAGGGTCAAGAGCCGCCGTATGCTCGTCAAGCAAAAGCAGCTTGGGCTGTTTCATAGCCGCCATAAGCAGCGTAAGCGCCTGTCTCTGTCCGCCGGACAGCATACCGACTTTCTCGGAAAGACGGGTCTCAAGCCCGAGTCCGAGCTCGGATAACGCTTCCGCGTATGACGCGCGTTCCGCTTTTTTTATGCCGGGGGCAAACGTCTTGCGCTTGCCGCGGCGCGACGCCAGCGCCAGATTTTCTTCTATCTGCATATCCGCGGCGGTGCCCATCATCGGATCCTGGAACACTCTGCCCAGATATTTTGCGCGTTTGTATTCCGGAAGATTCGTTATATCAACTCCGTCAAGGACTATTGAGCCGCTGTCAATGCGCCAGACGCCGGAAATGGCGTTCAGCATAGTGCTTTTGCCGGCTCCGTTGCCGCCTATAACGGTAACGAAATCACCCTTTTCAAGCGTGAGGTCAAGACCGTTCAGCGCTACTTTTTCGTTTATCGTGCCGGGATTGAATTTTTTGACAATACCGGTAAGGGAAAGCATTACGTTATCCATTTACGGCGCCTCCCTTGTTCTTTTTCCCGCCTATTTTCTTTTTAAGATACGGGATACCCAGGAATACGGCGACGAGCAGAGCGGAAAGCATTTTCAGAAGGTCCGTGTCCACTTTGAAGAACACTACCGTCTGATATACTATCCAGTATATCACGGAACCTATGAAAACGCCGGCGAGCTTAACGGCAAAGTTTTTGCTTATGCGCTTGACTACCGCCTCGCCTATTATAACGGACGCAAGTCCGGTGACTATCGCGCCTTTTCCCATATTGATATCGGAAAAGCCCTGATACTGACAGAGGATCGAACCCGCCAAAGCGACTATACCGTTTGACAGCGCAAGACCGAGCAGCTTCATAAGGTCGGTGTTTATGCCCTGCGCGCGGCTCATTGCGCCGTTGCAGCCGGTAGCGCGTATGGCGCAGCCTATCTCCGTGCCGAAGAACAGATACAGCAAAGCTATTATGATGACCGCCGCTATCCCTAAGAATATCAGTGAACGCGGCACGTCCATCTGTGTTAAAAGCACGTAAAGGTTTCTTGCCGAAAGCGGCTTGTTAGCGCCGCCCATTATTTTTAAGTTTACGGACCACAGCATAAGCTGCGTCAGTATTCCGGCGAGTATAGCCGGTATGCCGAGTATCACGTGGAAGAACCAGGTGATACACCCGGCGAGTATTCCCGCGAGCGTGGCGATAAGTATTGCAAGCCATACGTTGACGCCGGATGCGACGAGAACGGCGCAAACGGCCGCGCCCGTACATACCGTACCGTCAACGGTAAGGTCGGCTATGTCAAGTATTCGAAACGTTATGTAAACGCCTATAGCCATTATGCCCCAGATAAGTCCCTGTGCTATGGCTCCGGGCATACTTCCGAGAAAATTACCCATGCTGTATAAATCCTTTCAGCCTTCCGGCCGTTTTGCGGTTACTGTTCTATCGCTACGTATCCTTCGGGGATCGTGACGCCAAGTTCATCCGCTATGGTCTTGTTGTATTTTTTAGTGGTGGGGGCGTATGCGATAGGCATTTCTTCTATCTTCTTGTCGCCCTTGAGTATATCCGCCGCCATCTCACCGGTCTTGTAACCGAGATCGTAGTAGCTTATGGAAAGCGTGGCAACGCCGCACTTTGTGCAGATGCCTTCTTCGCCTGCTACAGCGGGTATTTTCTTGTCTCTTAAAATATTGCCTATTATTTCAGCGGAAGCTGCGGCGGCGTTGTCCGTCGGGATATAGAGCACGTCTATTTCCGCAGCGGCGGCTGTCGTAACGGCTGAAATGTCGTTAGAGTCGCTGAACGTATAGGTCTTGCAGGTTATGCCTTTTGCCTCAAGATATTCCTTGACGACCTTTACCTGATACTGCGAGTTAGCCTCGGCGTTGCAGTAAAGCAGACCGACAGTCTTTGCCTCGGGGAACAGGTCTATTATCATCTGAGCCTGCTCGTCAAGCGGAGCAAGGTCTGACGTACCGGAAACGTTTGAACCGACCGTGCCGTTGAAGTTCTCTATGCCGAGAGCGACGCCGTATTCCGTGACGGACGTTCCGAGTATCGGTATCGTCCGGGTGGCGTTGTAAGCCGCCTGGAGAGCCGGAGTAGCGTTAGCCATTATAAGGTCTACCTTGTTTGAAACAAAGCCGTTTACTATCGTTGCGCAGTTTGCCGTGTCGCCGGACGCGTTTTGATAATCAAACGTTACGTTGCCTTCACCGAGTTTATCGGTAAGGGCTTTTTTAAAGCCGTCGGTAGCGGCGTCAAGCGCCACGTGCTGTACGAGCTGGACTATGCCTACCGTGTATTTCTTACCGGTTGAATTACATGACGCCGCAAGCAGGCAGAACGATGCGCAGAGTATAACTGCTAAAATTGCCGATAAAGTTTTTTTCATTTTATTTTTTCCTTTCGGTATTAAATAATTGAGATGATTTTATCACAATAATACGTTCTTGTCAACTACTTTTATTTAATTTTTGAAATATTTTAAGGCGTTTCCTGCATTTTATGCATATTTTGCCGCATAAAACAACTGAAATAATGCATTTTTTCGCTTATGTACCGCGCAGTTTATGCAAACGTGAAAAACAGACGCAACAAATAAAACGGGCGGCCGCCGGCCGCCCGTCACAGCGTTATTTTTCACTGCGCTTCAGTATCTTTTCATACACAGCTCTTGCGTCCGCGACTTTTTTTACGAACGAGGAGGTCTCCGGATACGGTATGTTTATAAGATGTCCGTCCTTGCCGTACTGCTCGTCTGCAAGCCACTGCCGCACTATGCCGTGACCGGCGTTATAAGCCGCGAACACGGTGTCCCATATCTCAAATTCTCCGTAAAGATATGCAAGATAACACGTGCCTATCCTTATGTTCATCTCCGGATCGTCAATGCTGTACGCCCCCGGATCTATCTTCTCCCTGCCGCACATCCACTCGTACGTGCCGGGCATGAGCTGCATCAGTCCGCGGGCTTTTTTGTAAGATTCCGCGTCGTATCTGAAATTGCTTTCCACCTTTATGACGGCGTAAATAACGTCCTTCGGCACGCTGTACTGCTCGGAATATTTGTCAACGTATTCCGAATATGCCGTGGGGTAGTTTTTATTCTGTATCGCATAATAAAGCTGCTGTATGCCGAAGCCGGACGCTACCGCGAGCGCGACTAAAACTATTGCGGCAACGCTGCGTTTTATTGCCTGTTTCATATTTATTCCTTTATGTATCTGCTTACCGTGCGGGCGGCCTCGCCTTCAAGCTTTGCCTCGTCCCCGTCGTTTTCAATCACCGTATCACAATATACGCGGAAAAAGTCCTCGTTATGCTGACCGGTTATGCGGGACAACGCTTTTTGACGGCTTATCCCGTCCCGCTCCGTTATCCTTTTTATGCGCGTTTCCTCGTCCGCGCACACGCCTATGACCGCCGTACATTCCGCGTCGTAACCGGATTCAAACAGCTGCGACGCGTCGACCACCGCGAATTTATATCCTTTATCCTGCGCTTCGTAAAGCCGTTTTCTCACCTCGTCAAGTATGACGCCGTGCGTTATCGAATTGAGCAGGGAAAGCTTTTCTTTATCGGAAAACACCGCTTCCGCAAGAGCCGGTCTGTCAAGCGCGCCGTCCTTAACGGCAAACGGAAAATGCTTTTTAAGCTCTTTTATCATGGGCGAATTCCTGTACAGCATACCGTGGTATATCTCATCGCAGTCGCATACGTACGCTCCGAGCTTTGCAAAATATTTTGCCGCCGTGCTTTTTCCCGCGCCGCTCTGCCCGGTAAGTCCGAGAACGGGTATCGTTATACCCACGTATTCAATATCGAATCCGGCCGCTTTAGTCAGGCGGTTGCATACGGCAAGCCCGAGCCCCGTGCGCGACGGCGTTACGGAATAAATACGTTTCGCATCCGTTCCCTTATATTCGCGCAGAAGCGCAAACAGGCTGTTTGCCTGTCCCGCCGCGTCGTTTGGCATATATTTTACGTTTTTGCCGCGTAAATATTTTTCATCGCTTTGCAGGCAGATGATACCCGTGCTTTCATCTTCTTCAAGCCTGTTTTTCATATACGAAACAACGTCGTTATGCGGGCCTTTCAGAAGCGTCACGGGCATGTCCGGCGCGTAATGACGGTATTTCATGCCCGGCGCTTCCGGACGTACGTTTTCATCCGGCTTTACGTAAAGGCTGCCGTCGCGTCTTACGGGAACGACCGCCGAGAGCATTTCCTCCGTAACGGCGCCCGGACGCAGTATGACGGCAAAGCCGTCTTTCAGTTTCACGATAGTTGATTCAAGCCCTATTTCGCACCGGCCGCCGTCTATCAGCGCGTCTATTTTCCCGTCAAGATCGTCTTTTACGTGCTTTGCGCTCGTAGGCGACGGAGAACCGGAACGGTTGGCTGACGGAGCGGCGATCGCGACGTCGCACGCTTCAATAAACGCCCGTGCGACCGGGTGCGACGGTATCCTTACCGCAACCGTGTCAAGCCCGCCGGTCACTTCATACGGGATGATATCCTTTTTAGGCAGGATCACGGTCAAAGGCCCGGGGCAGAACGCGTTTGTCAATTTGTAATATATATCGTTCGTGTACGCGTATTTTTCCGCTTCTTCGGCTTTTGACAGGTGTATTATAAGCGGATTGTCGGACGGTCTGCCTTTTGACGCGTATATCTTTTTTGCGCAGTCCGGCCTCGTTGCGTCGCCGCCTAA
Organism: Clostridia bacterium; assembly: GCA_017443595.1. Classification (GTDB taxonomy): domain Bacteria; phylum Bacillota; class Clostridia; order Oscillospirales; family CAG-272; genus UBA1248. Next base: position 45,330 of record JAFSYU010000020.1, on the reverse strand, counting down.
GCCGTACACCGTCTCAGTCGGGAACGCGACGGTACCGCCGCTCAGAATGATCTGTGCCGCGGTTTTTATATCGTTTTCTTTTGAAGTAAGATAAAGTGTTTTCAATTCTCCGTCTCCATAGACAGTTTTGCCGCCGTGTCCGCGGTTATCAGCGCGTCTATCATCGCGTTCATGTCGCCGTTCAAAAACGATTCAAGCGAGTATACAGTCATATTTATGCGGTGATCGGTGACGCGGCTCTGCGGGTAGTTATACGTGCGGATACGCTCGCTTCTGTCGCCCGTGCCGACCTGGCTTTTGCGCTCGTTTGCTATTTTATCGTGCTGTTCCCGGCGCTTCATATCGTAGAGCTTCGTTTTCAGCAGTTTTAACGCTTTGTCCTTGTTTTTGAACTGGCTGCGCTCGTCCTGACATTCGATTATAATACCCGTGGGTTTGTGATACAGGCGTATGGCGGATTCGGTCTTGTTTATATGCTGACCGCCCGCGCCGCTTGATTTGCACGTCTCGAATTTTATATCAGCCGGGTTTATCTCCACCTCAACGTCATCCGCTTCGGGAAGCACCGCGACCGTGACGGTGGAGGTGTGTATGCGCCCCTGCGCCTCCGTCTCCGGCACGCGCTGAACGCGGTGGACGCCGGATTCGAATTTGAGCCGCGAATACGCGCCGTCGCCGGTTATGGTAAACGACACTTCCTTAAATCCGCCCAGCTCCGTTTCATTGCAGTACATAAGCTCCGTTTTCCATTTCATACTGTCCGCGTACATACAGTACATACGGTACAAAACGTATGAGAAAAGCGCAGCCTCGTCGCCGCCCGCGCCGCCGCGTATTTCTATAACGACATTTTTGTCGTCGTTCGGGTCGCGCGGCAAAAGCAGTATTTTTAATTCTTCATAGCTTTTTTTGATATTTTCCTCGGCTTCGTCAAGCTCGGCTTTTGCAAGCTCGTAAAGCTCGCTGTCGCCGGAGGATAATATCTCCTCCGCTTCCGCCCTGCTTTGCAGATGCGATTTGTATTCCATGTATTTTTCAACTACGGGAAGGATGTTTTTGCGCTCCTTCATAAGCTCGCGGTACTTGGCGGGATCGGAAACGACCGCGGGATCGAGCAGCTCCGCGTCTATTTTATTCAGTTTTTCAACTATCTGATCAAGTTTTTCAGTCATTTTCTTTACCAACGATCTTTTTTATGCTTTTTTCAAGTTTTTCGCGCGGCAGAGTCAGGTCGCGTCCGCAGCCCTGACATATTATCCTTACGTCCGAACCGGTCCTTATGACTTTGAACAAAAAAGAACCGCACGGATGCTTCTTTTTAAGTTCAAGAACGTCGTTTTCATTGATCCTTATCACGTCCATATTTGCCTCTTTTAAGAAAAAAACCGCTTTTTTTCATCTATTTTACCACAAGAGTATGAAATAATCAACTCCTCACAATATTTTTAATAAAAAATCCACTAAATTTTGTTGATATAAGACAGTTTTGAGGTTATAATTAAACAATAACAAAGCATTTTATTTAAAAGGAAAAATGATCATGGCTGAAAACTGTACTCACGATTGCTCGTCCTGCAGTGAAAACTGCTCGTCGCGCGTTCCGCAAAAAGAACCGTGCAATCAATACTCAAACGTAAAAAAGGTTATAGGCGTCGTTTCCGGCAAGGGCGGCGTAGGCAAATCTCTCGTAACGTCGCTGTTGGCGGCGGAGAGCGCAAAAAGAGGTCACAGGACCGCGATACTTGACGCGGACGTGACCGGACCGTCTATCCCGAAGGCTTTCGGGCTTCACGGTCTTTGCGACGGAGACGACCTCGGCATTATCCCGTTCACTTCAAAAAAGGGAATAGAGGTAATATCCGTAAATCTTCTGCTTGAAAATGAAAAATCCCCGGTCGTCTGGCGCGGACCGGTCATATCCGGCACCGTAAAACAGTTCTGGACGGACGTTATATGGGGCAACGTGGACTTCATGTACGTGGATATGCCTCCCGGAACGGGCGACGTTCCGCTTACCGTGTTCCAGTCCATACCGCTTGACGGGATAATCATAGTAACAAGCCCGCAGGAGCTCGTTTCGCTTATCGTTTCAAAGGCTGTTAATATGGCAAAGATGATGAACGTGCCCATAATCGGTCTTGTGGAAAACTTCAGTTATTTCAAATGCCCGGACTGCGGAAAAGAGCATTATATATTCGGTAAAGGCTCCGCGGACGCCGCTGCCGTTGAATTCGGTCTGCCGGTGCTTGCGCGCATACCGATAGATCCGGCGCTTGCAAACCTTGCCGATACGGGAAGGATAGAGGATTACGACGGATCGGATATCATGAAAGCAGCGATGGATCTTATAGAGCAGGTATGAAAAGACTTAAATTGTTAGCCGTTTTCGCCGCCGTCCTTTTGTGTTTGCAGTCCTGCGGTATTATAATCATAAACAACGTAGACGGCAAAGAGACCGTAACGACCGCGGAAGATGACACGCAGGAAGGGACGGACACGAACGAGGTCAAAGAGATAGTAGTTGACAAAAAGACTTCGGATGAAATGAAAAAAAACGCGGACGACACGCTGCAGCAGCTTGACGCCCTTAAATACTCCGGCATGCGCATACTCGTTGCCGCGACCGATACGCTGTTTTATGAAGGCGACGGCTCCGCAACTCCGCTCACGTCGGACAGGGTCGTGCGCGCGGACAAAATAAAGGAAAAACTGGACGCCACCGTAAACGTGGTCAGCTTTTCCGAGGAAGATCTGTACAACAAACTAAAAGCCGCCGTTAAGAAAAAAGAGTATTTTGCGGACGTTATCGCCGTACCGATCAGTCTTGTCGGCTCGCTTATAGCGGACGGACTTGTAAAAAGTCTGCGCACCGTGCCGGGACTCGACCTTAAAGCCGATTATTTCAGCGCCGACGCGCTTAACGCGTTCTCCGCCGGCCACGGAACGTACGCTTTATCCGGAGAGGGCTGTTTTGAGCCTGAAAAGATATACTGCATATATTTCAACAAAGAGCTGGCGAAACAGCTCGGTTACGATATGTATTCTCTTGTGTCCGACGGAGAATGGACGCTTGAAAAGTACGTGGAATGCGCCGCCGCCGCTTCATCAGCCGGCAAAGGCACCGCCGTTGTAAAAGAAAACGTCAAATATGAAAGGATGCTTTTATCCGGCTCCGGATTTGACTTTGCAAACAGCGGCATGGATAAAACGCCGTACGCAAATACTTTTACGGAAGAATACAAAAACAAGGTGGAGCTGCTTTCAACTCTGCAAAGACCTTTCAGATCGGATTCACCGGCGGATACGTTTACCGCGGGCGGAGTGCTGTTTTGCATAGACACGGTGTTTGCCGCGGAGGAAATGGCGGATTCTTCCGTCGTATGGGGAATGCTGCCGTTCCCGAAATATAATAAAGACGGAGAATACGGCTCGTACATCTCAGACGACGCCGTAGTGCTTTGCATCCCCGAATATGCGGCGGACGACAGGATGTCCGGAGATCTCATAGAAGCGCTTTTCGCTTCTTCAACTGAGTATATAAAATACGATTTTCTTTATCACAATATGCTTGACGTCCTGCGCGACAACGGCTCCGTTAACAGCCTGAACGTGATAATGAACAATCCGAATTACGACTTTGTTATAGCTATGAGATCAGGTTATCCCACGCTTTATTCAAACACCGCGGGCGCTTTCAGCGATCTGATATCAAAAGAGCTCACGTTTGAAAAATATAAAGAAAAAGAAGCGGAAGTTACCGAATACTCGGAAAAGTGGTTTCCGGTCATGTATAAATAACACGCGAAGCATATATTGAAAGGCGACGTATCTGTGAGGTGATATGTCCCTTACGGGACGCGATATGTTCCTGCGGAACGTGAAACGGGCGATCTGTGATCGCCCCGCCGCCTTTTAATTTTTATTTCACACTCTTCCGTTCAAAAACGCAGTCGCGCGTTCTATGGAATCTTTTGAATTGCCCCACGGCTCGTCCGCGTAGCGGTAGTCAAATTTCTTGCAGAACCATGACACGTCTTCACGCAGAGTGTCAAGATACGCGTTTTCTATGCCGGATACGGCTTTGTAAAAATCGTCGTAATCTTTTTTTGACATATCGCGCTTTGCGTATTCTATAAAGCGTCTGTAATGCGGCAGACAGAAAAACGGCTGATCCGCGGTCTTTTTGCGGAAATCCGTATCCGTGCTCCACAAAAACACGGCGCACTCAAACATTTTATCTATATGGAATTCTATCTTGCCGCAGACGTAGCAGCTTTCCTCTAACTTTTTCAGATCCTCGCAAACCGCGTTTCCTTTGCCCTTTATAAGCGGCATAAGTCCTTTTGCTTTGACTTTTTTGCCAAGTTCGTCTAAATGAGATTCAAGCATAAGAGCTATGCCGAGGCGGTTTTTCATTAACAGCATCATATCGTAATGCTTTTTGCAGAAGCCCAGCTCGTTTGTTTTTATGCGTATGTCCGGCTCCATCATGGAAGCGCCGGTGATCAGTTCAAGCTCGTTTTTCTGCAAGATCTCTTTCATAGTGCAGAAAGGGCATCCGCACGTTTTGTCCGCCTGCGATTTTTCAAACGCGGTATTTACGGGAATTGTATATATCTGTTCTTTCATCACAATAATCTCCTTTTTATATATCATATCAAAAAAACAGGGAAAAATCAAGTATTATGGGCGATATTCTTGTGCTTAAAAGGCCAAAACACTTTGATCTTGATAAAATCTTTGACTGCGGCCAGGCGTTCCGTTTTGAAAAAGACGGGGACGGCGTCTGGGAGGGCGTCGCTTTCGGCAGAGTCTTACGCGTATCGCAGGATGAAGGACACGTATATCTTAACTGCACAAAAGACGAATATAATGATATATGGAAAAGATATCTGGGGCTTGATACGGATTACGATCTGGTCAACACGGATATAAAAAATCACTTTGAAAATGAAGTTATAACAAAAGCCATGGAGTCGGGTGACGGGATAAGGATACTGCGCCAGGACCCGTGGGAAACGCTTTGCAGTTTTATAATATCGCAAAATAACAATATACCCAGGATAAAATCGCTTATAAACGCGGTATGTAAAAGCTATGGGGAAGAATTTGAGTACGGCGGCAAAAAGTATTACGCGTTCCCGACGCCGGAAGCACTGCTTGCGGCGGGCGAGGACGGACTTAAAGCCCTAAAGACCGGTTTTCGCGCCGGTTATCTCATATCCGCGGCACAGCACTGCACAAACGGTATGGACCTGTGTAAGATAAGAGACGAATATACATACGAGCAGGGACTGGCCGAGCTTTGCACAATAAAGGGCGTAGGTCCGAAGGTCGCGTCATGCACGCTGCTTTTCGCGCTTGACAAGACAAGCGCGTTTCCGATAGACGTCTGGATAAAAAAGACGATAGACAAGTATTTTGACGGCAGGCTCGATACGTCTTCACTCGGCGAGTACGCCGGAATAGCACAGCAATATCTGTTTTATTACGAAAGGAACTTATAATGATAATCAAGCCCAAAAACACGACGGTGGCGTACCGCTGTCCCACCTGCGGTCAGGCGGTGAAGAGCATGGTGGGCGTATTTGCACTGTCCGGAGATATGATAAAGCTCAAATGCCCCAAATTTGACAGTGAAATGAAAATGACCTATACGTCAGACGGCAAGATAAGACTTTCCGTGCCGTGCTTCGTATGCGGTACGGATCACGAATTCATACTCTCAAAACAGTCTGTGCTTGAAAGACCTCTTACGCTTTTAGCCTGTCCCATGTCGGGTATGGATATCTGTTTTACGGGAACGAAGGAAAACGTGGAAGAACAGCTTGAAAGAGCGGAAAAAGAATTATACGATCTGCTGCAGGAAAACGACGCGCTTGACTATTTTGATAACGACGAGGAAGAGTATACAGGCAGAGTCGCTCCGGACCTTTCGCTATTGCCTATGATATCCACCGTGACAAAAGAGCTTATGTGCGACGGCAGGATATACTGCGACTGTGCCGAAAAGCAGGATAACGAGCTGTCGAAAGGCGACGTGAACAATATGCTGCTTCTGGGCGGAGAACCGGAAAACAACTGCAGCGGCGACATAGAGCTTGTTGTCAGATATGATTGTTTTGCGTTGCGCTGCTGCAGATGCGGATGTGAGTACAAAATAACGGAGGACAATTTTGACCGCTTCTGCGAGGCGGACGAAATAACTCTTATGAGAAAAAACACAAAGAACTAAATAAAGGAAGGGTAAAATAATGCCAAAGAACGAGAAGAAAAAATCAGAGGGCGAACTTTTAAAGGAAAAGCTGGTCTATAAAAAGAAAACGGCTTTTGAAAAATGCCCGGATGAAAAAGAAGCCGTGTTTGCGTACTGCGAGGATTACAAGAAATTCTTGGACAACGCAAAGACGGAAAGAGACGCGTCCGCTTACTCCATAGCTCTTGCAAAGAAAAAAGGCTTTAAAGAATACAAATTCGGCAAAAAAGTAAAAGCCGGGGAAAAATACTACTATAACAACCGCGGCAAAAGCGTATATTTCTTTATAATCGGAAGCGAGGATATAGAAAAAGGCATCGCTCTGACGGCGGCGCATATAGACTCTCCGCGTCTTGACCTTAAAGCTCATCCCGTATACGAGGCGGGCGGAATGGCGTTTATGAAGACGCACTACTACGGCGGCATTAAAAAATATCAGTGGACGGCAATACCGCTTGCGCTTCACGGCACCGTGACGCTTGCGGACAGCAAGACAGTTGACGTCATACTGGGCGAGGACGAATCTGATCCGCTGTTCTACGTAAACGACATACTGCCGCACCTCGCGCGCGATCAGTACGCAAAGAATCTCGGCGCGGCTATAGAGGGCGAACAGCTCAATCTGTTATCCGGCAGCATGCCTTTCGACAATGAAACGCCGGAGGCGATAAAGCTGAATCTGCTCAGGTTACTTAACGAAAAATACGGCATGACCGAGGCTGATTTCCAGTCCGCCGAGCTCTGCGCCGTTCCAGCTATGAAAGCGCGCGACATCGGTCTTGACAGATCGCTGATCGCCGCGTACGGACACGACGACAAAGTCTGCGCGTATCCCGAGATCACGGCGATACTGTCGCTTAATAAACCGAAAAAGACCGTTATGAGCATACTTGCGGATAAGGAAGAGACCGGATCTGACGGCAACACCGGTATGAAAACAAGCGCGTTCTGCGATATAATAGCCGATATTTGCGAAGCATTAGGCAAAAGCGAGCGCATCGTCCGCGCGAATTCAGTTTGTCTGTCCGCGGACGTTTCCGCGGCGTACGATCCGAACTTTGCCGGAGCTTACGAGATAAACAACTCGGCAATAATCAACTGCGGCATTGCGCTCTGCAAATACACGGGCGGCGGCGGCAAATCGAGCACCAACGACGCGTCGGGCGAATACGTAGGCAGGATAAGAAAGATTTTTGACGACGCGGGCGTCGTATGGCAGACGGCCGAGCTCGGCAAGGTAGATCAGGGCGGCGGCGGAACGGTCGCAAAGTTTATATCGGAAAAGAACATAGACACAGTCGACGTCGGCGTTCCGGTAATATCGATGCACGCGCCGTACGAGGTGGTATCAAAATTTGACGTTTACAATATGCATAAAGCCGTCGTGGCGTTCTACACGGCGAAATAAAAATAAATGAATTCACGGCGGGGCTTGGTCTCCGCCGTTTTAAATAAATCAATGTAGGGGCGACCATTGGTCGTCCGTCTTAAAGAATAAAGAATAAAGAAGAAATAATAAATAATAAAAATCGGTGTCGCTGTCGCGACGATCTGTGCGCCGTTCCGGGAACCCCCGTTGCTCACTCTGTTCGCAACTGGGAACCCCTCACCCGGCGCTTTGTGGATTCCCCCGCCCGTGAACCCCCAAAAACTCGTTCCTCGTTTTTGGGGAACCCCGGGCCACCCCCCCTATCCACCCCCAAACCCCCGCCTCCCCCCGAATACTCGGGGCTTTTGCGGCTTTAGCCGCGCGCGGTGTGTCCCCCCTCACACCCGCGCGCTTATTATTTTCTGCATAATAATTTTCATAAAACATATTGATATTTACGCGCAAATAGTATATAATTCGGTTATCAAATCCATACGGAGCTGTTATGATCCATACCGTTAAAACAAACGAACTGCATCTGCAGTATATAAAATTCGGCACGGGCGATAAGGCGCTTGTCATCCTGCCGGGGCTGAGCGTAAAAAGCGTGCTTGTATACGAGGCGTCGATAGCGGCGGCTTATTCCGTATTTACAAACGACTATACCGTTTATCTGCTTGACAGACGGCTTAATTTGTCTGACGGCTACAGCATAAAAGATATGGCGGAGGATACCGCGGCTGTGATGAACGCACTCGGGATCGAAAAAGCGTGCATTTTCGGCGTGTCGCAGGGCGGAATGGCGGCGCAGCAGTTTGCACTCGATCATCCCGACCTTGTCGAAAAACTCGTTTTATGTTCCACCGCGCCTAAAATGATATCCGGGCCGGCGTTTGCGGGCGGCGATATAAAAGAAAAAATAAATAATTTTATGGCTGTGCTTTATTCCGACGGCGTCGCGCAGGCGGCAGGGATGAAAGTACCGCATATAGAACTCAGCGAAGAAGAACTGAAACGGTTTGAGCTGTTATACAACGCGTCCGACGGGTTTGACGTATCCGACAGGTTAGGCGAGATAAAATGCCCTACGCTCGTTTTAGGCAGCTCGGAAGACAAAATACTGCCGCCGGAAGCGTCCGTCGATATAGCGATGAAAATCGGCTGTGAGCTTTATATGTACGGGCCGCCGTACGGCCACACCGTGTTTGACGAGGCGCCGGATTACAAAAACCGCGTGTTTGAATTTCTGCAAAGGGATAAATGATGTCTTACATATTTGAAAGAACCGAGCTTCTTTTAGGCAAAGAAGCGTTGGAAAAACTGAAAAACAGCCGCGTCGCCGTATTCGGTATAGGCGGTGTGGGCGGCAACGCCGCCGAGGCGCTTGTGAGATGCGGAGTCGGCACGCTCGATCTTATTGATAACGACGTCGTAAGCGAGTCGAACATAAACCGCCAGATAATAGCGACTCATTCGACCGTGGGTGTGCCGAAAGTCGAAGCGGCGGCAAAGCGTTTCAAAGACATAAACCCGGACGTTGTTTTAAATCTGCATAAAGTGTTTTTCTGTCCGGAAACGGATGGCGGTTTTGATTTTTCAAAGTACGATTACGTTATAGACGCGATAGACACGGTTACGGGCAAAATAGGCATAATAATGAAAGCAAAAGAGGCAAACGTGCCGGTAATCAGCAGCATGGGCGCGGGCAACAAACTCGATCCGACCGCGTTTGAGGTGGCTGATATTTATAAAACCTCCGTCTGCCCGCTTGCCCGCGTGATGCGCGCGGAGCTTAAAAAGCGCGGCGTGAAAAATTTGAAAGTCGTATACTCAAAAGAGCCGCCGATAAAGACCGGCGAATACGACGGGACTGCCGGCAAAGCCGTGCCGGGCAGCGTTTCGTTCGTGCCGACAGTCGCCGGATACATTATCTCCGGCGAGGTGATAAAGGATATAACGGGTGTTAAAAATGGGTAAAGAGCTTGAATTTTATCAGCAAGCCGAGCGCAGCATAAACAAAAAATACAGAAAACAGCTCTGGAATCCGTTCGTTGAAGCGGTTAAAAGATACGAGCTTATAAAGCCCAAAGACAAAATTGCCGCCTGCATCTCCGGCGGTAAGGATTCCATGCTTATGGCAAAGCTTTTACAGATGCTGCAAAGATACAGCGAGATACCGTTTGAGCTTGAATTTCTTATAATGGATCCCGGTTACAGTGAAGCAAACAGAAAAAAGATAGAAAATAACGCAAAAAAACTGAATATCCCGGCAAGGATATTTGAAAGCGATATATTTGCAGTTGCGGATTCCGTCGACAAAACGCCGTGTTATCTCTGCGCGCGTATGCGCCGCGGCCATCTTTACGCAAAGGCAAAAGAGCTCGGGTGCAACAAAATAGCGCTCGGACACCATTTGAACGACGTTATTGAAACTACCGTTATGGCAATGCTCTACGGCTCGCAGCTCCAGGCTATGCTGCCGAAGCTTCACAGCACCAATTTTGAGGGAATGGAGCTTATTCGCCCGCTTTACTGCGTGCGCGAGGACGATATAATCTCATGGGCTAAGTACAACGGGCTCGATTTCATACGCTGCGCGTGTAAAATGACGGAGAGAAGCGCCGTTGACGTGGGCGAATCAAAGCGGCTTGAAGTAAAACTGCTTATAAAAAAACTGTGCGAGAACGATCCGAACGTGGAAAAAAGCATTTTCAACAGCATACACGCCGTTTGTCTTGACACGTTCCCGGGGTATAAATCAGGCGGCGAATACCACAATTATTTAGACGGGTACGATGGATATGACGGATGAACAAAAGAAATTCCTGTTTTTAAAACAGATACACACACTTGACACGCTCAAAGAACACGGCGCAATAAGTAAAGAACAATACGACATAAGTTATAACGGTCTTATTACCAAAATGAATATCACAAAACAAGAATTAGAGGAATGGACAGTTAAGGAGAACTGAAATGAAAAAAACGGTAAGAGCCGCGGCGGCGCTTCTGACAGCACTTCTTTTATGCTCGTGCGTACCGCAGCCGGAGCAGACGGGAACCGTGACTGAACAGATCACCGATAAACAGACGGAAGAAACGACGGAAACGGAGACTGAGACAGAAGCCGAAACGGAAAAGGAGCAGAAGACGTTGAAAACGTTCAACAATCCCATATCGGACAAATCAATGCCGGATCCTTTTATAGTTTATCACAACGGATATTATTACGGTCTTGCAACGGAGGTCGTACAGGTACGGCTTTACAGGAGCAGGACGGTCGAAGATCTTTTTATAAACGGCGAATATAAAGATCTTATAAAGACAGGGGACAGCATAGGCGGCAGCCGGACTCTGGGCTTTAACGTCTGGGCGCCGGAGCTGCATTATATGCCTACTGAGGATAAATGGTACGTTTATACGTGCGCGTGCACAAACGGCTATGATTTCGGATCTATGCGTATGCTGTGCCTTGAATCGGAAGACGGCGATCCTTTCGGCGATTATCATTTCAAGGGACAGACGCTGGCAAATCAGATCTGTATAGACCAGACGGTATATTACGACGAGGAGAGCGGCAATATATATACGGCCTTCTGCTATTTTTCGGAAGATAAAGGACAGGTCGTTATGCTTGCCGATATGTCAAGTCCGTGGAAAGTCGGCACAAAGCGCGTAAGGATAACGTATCCGCAGTACGACTGGGAGCAAAGAGGAACGGACAAGGATAACGACGGCAGAGTAAACGAGGGACCCGTATTTTTAAAGCATAACGGAGAAATATATCTGATTTATTCCGCAAGCGGCTGCTGGAGCGAATACTACTGTCTCGGAATGCTTCATTACGTCGGGGAAGACACGACGAAAAAGAATTTTTTGGACCCGGACAACTGGAAAAAGAGCAAAGAGCCGATATTCAGTTCGGCAAACGGAGTCTACGCTCCGGGTCACTGCGCGTTCTTTTATTCGCCGGACGGGTCCGAGGTGTGGATGTCGTATCACGGGATGGCGGCGCCGGATGCCGGCGTGGAAGGCAGATACGCTTATATACAAAAAATTGAGTTTGATGAAAACAACGTCCCGACTTTGGGAAAACCGCTTCCGCGTGAAACGGATATAACGGTTCCGTCGGGACAGACGGAATAATACCCCGGCACGGGGCTTTACGTAAACCCAAAACGCGCGTCGGGTGACTTATATGCTCCCGGCGCTTTTGTTTGGTCAGGTGTTTTTCCGGGGCGGGACGTGAAGCAAAGTGAAGCTTGCCCGCGGGCAAGCGAAGCGGATCTGCACGAAAAGGCGCCGCTATAGCAATACCGTCAAATATCGGCTTTTATTTTGCTTTTTAAATCGACAATATTACGTATAATACCTTATTTTATTACCACTTGTGCCGTTTTTTACTACCGGTTGTGCCGTTTCTCTTGAAATATGGTAATAATACTATATAATCGTATATTATAATTAAATTAAAGGAGACGATCGGAATTGCATATTGCCATTTTGAATGATGACAATGAAGAAGTATACAATCTGCAGGAAATGATCTTCAATATTTCCGGCAATTACCGTATTGACCGGTTTTCGGAAGGCAGGGACCTGCTGAAAGCAGCCGGGGACGGCGCCGTTTACGATCTGCTCCTTTGCGACGTTTACATGAAAGAGGAAAACGGTATAGAGATCGCCAAACAGATGAAGGCTGTCTGTCCGCACACGCCGGTGGCTTTTATCACAAGCAGCCGGGAACACGCGGTGGATGCTTTTTCCGTAGACGCCGTGCATTATCTTGTCAAGCCCGTGTCGCAGGAAGACATAGTTGAGGTCTTCCGCCGCCTGCAGACAAAGACGGAACCGCGTCATACGCTGACGGTACGGATAGACCGGGTCATCAACGTACTTTATCAGGATGAGATCATACGCGTGGAGGGACACGGCCACAACACGGAGATCACCTGCAGCAACAATACCGTGTATTCCATAAGGAAACCGTTTAAAGAGATAGACGAGCTGCTTGACGATTCCTTTCTTCAGATCAAAAAGGGCGTCACGCTTAATATGAACCATATATCAAGAATGACATATAAAGACTGTATGAGCAGAGACGGTAAAACGTATCTTTTACGCCGTGATCAGGCAAAGGATATACGCGCAAAATTCTACGCTTTTGTAAAAAATGATTTGGGAGGGATATAAAATGTCGGAAGATCAGTCAAAAAACAGCATTTTCAGAGAAAAGAGCATCAAACAGGTAACAAGCCCGGAGTCGCTTAACGACTATATCCGAGTCACTTCTCCTTCTGTATGGATCGTGCTTCTTGCGCTTTTGATACTGCTTATCGGTATGCTGACGTGGAGCATTTTCGGCAGAGTTGAGGTAAAAGATGCCGACGGCAGCGTAAAAGAGGTCGCTCCTATCACGTACGTAATAAATTGACGGTTTATATATTATGAGCAAAAAGAATATAAATCAGCCTGTCACAAAAGGCAGGGCTAAAGTACCTGTGATCATGCAGATGGAGGCGCTTGAATGCGGCGCCGCCTGCCTGTGTATGGTCATGGCGTATTACAACAAATGGGTGCCGCTTGAACAGGTCAGACGTGACTGCGGAGTCTCGCGTGACGGCAGCAAGGCGGGCAATATCCTCAAAGCGGCGAGAAACTACGGCTTTACGGCTAAGGGATACCGTTTTGAGCCGGAGACGCTCCGTGCAAAAGGAACGTTCCCGTGCATTATCCACTGGGAATTCAACCACTTTGTAGTATGCGACGGATTCCGCGGCAACAAGGTGTATTTGAACGATCCGGCAAGGGGAGATTATACCGTAACGCTTGAAAAATTTGACGAGAGCTTTACCGGCATCTGCCTTATGATAGAACCCGGAGAAGAGTTTGAGCCGGGCGGAGAGCCTAAGCGCATAATGAGCTTTACGAAAAAGAGACTGCGCGGCGCCGGCGGCGCTGTGGCGTTTGTTATAATAACCTCCGTGATCTCAACTCTCGTAGGAATAGTATCAGCCGGATTTTCGCGCGTTTTCTTAGACGAACTTCTGACGCAGAATCAGCCGGGCTGGTTCATACCGTTTTTTGTCGGTCTGAGCATAATAGCGGTAATTCAGCTTATTGCGAACTGGATAAACGCGATATACTCTCTCAAGCTCGACGGCAAAATGGCGGTCGTCGGAAACAGCACGTATATGTGGAAAGTGCTCCGTCTGCCCATGGAGTTTTTCTCACAGCGTATGGCGGGCGATATACAGCAGCGCAAAGAACTGAACGCCGATATCGCCGGTGAGATAGTGAACACTCTCGCACCGCTCGCACTGAACACGGTGATGATGATCTTCTATCTCGCGGTCATGATCAGATATTCATGGATACTCACGCTCGTAGGCGTCGCGTCCGTTATCTTTCAGCTTTTGATCTCGCGGTACATATCTAAAAAACGTGTGAACATCACGCGCGTTATGATGCGCGACAGCGGTAAGCTCGTTGCCGCCACCGTATCCGGCGTGGAAATGATAGAGACTATAAAGGCAAGCGGCGCGGAAAACGGCTATTTTGAAAAATGGTCCGGATACCAGGCGTCTGTCAATACGCAGAAAGTACGTTTTGAACGTATAAATCAGTATCTCGGAATGATCCCGTCTTTGATCTCCGGCATAATGAACACGGCGGTCCTTATCCTCGGCGTATGGCTTGTGATGATCGGCAAGTTTACACCCGGTATGATATTCGCGTTCCAGGGATTTCTCGCCTCGTTCATAGCTCCCGCGGCAGATCTTATCTCCGCCGGACAGACGATGCAGGAGATGAGAACGTCAATGGAGCGTATAGAAGACGTTATGGAATATCCGGAGGATCCCGTATTTGCACACAACAGTAAGGAGCACGGCGCAGACGGAGAAGAAGACGGCTTTGACAAGCTTTCCGGTTCGCTTCAGATGAAGAACGTGACGTTCGGATATTCGCGGCTTGAAGCGCCGCTCATAGAGGATTTCAGCCTTGACCTTAAACAGGGGCAGCGCGTGGCGTTCGTCGGAATGTCCGGCTGCGGAAAATCCACGTTATCAAAACTCATATCCGGACTTTATCAGCCGTGGAGTGGGGAAATACTCTTTGACGGCAAAACGATCTCCCGGATAGACCGCAGCGTGTTCACCGGTTCGGTAGCCGTTGTGGATCAGGATATCATCCTTTTTGAAGACACGATATCCAACAATATAAAAATGTGGGACAATTCAATAGAAGATTTTGAGGTAGTTCTTGCCGCGCGCGACGCTCAGATACATGAGGATATAATACAGCGTGAGGGCGGATACCAGTACGTACTGACGGAAGGCGGCAAGGATTTCTCCGGCGGTCAGCGTCAGCGTATAGAGATCGCGCGCGTTCTTGCGCAGGATCCCACTGTAATCATACTTGACGAGGCGACAAGCGCGCTTGACGCCAAAACAGAGTACGAAGTGGTGAATTCCATTAAGAACCGCGGCATAACCTGCATCGTTATAGCTCACAGGCTCTCAACTATACGTGACTGTGACGAGATAGTCGTTTTAGATCACGGCAAGGTCGTGGAGCGCGGTACGCACGAACAGCTTATGGCTCTTGACGGCGCGTACAAAAGGCTCGTGACGTCGGAATAAGGGGGTGACGTAATGGGCTGGTTTGATGAACAGATACGCAAAAGAAAAGACGCGGATCAGGCGGTGTTTGAAGAGTCGTTTGAGCAGATGGCGGACGCCGTTATGGGCCGCCGGATGAGCAAATCGCTCAATGACGACAGACAGATCACGGCTGACGCGATAGGAGATATTTTAAAATATTATCACGTTGCAGCGCAGGAAGTGCCGGATGCGATCACTGATATGAACGAGGTGCTTGAATATCTGCTGCGTCCCGCGGGATTCATGCGCCGCTCCGTAGAACTTGAAAAGGGCTGGTACCGCGACGCGATAGGAGCGATGCTTGGCACGCGCCGGGACGACGGCAGCGTCGTCGCTCTGATACCCACCGGACTGAACGGCTACAGCTTTTATGACAGGAAGCTCGGAAAAACGGTGCGGATCAACCGCAAAAATCAGGATATTATAGAAAAGGAAGCAATAGCTTTCTATAAACCGTTCCCGATCTCAAAAATGACGGTCGGAAGCTTACTTAAATATATAATCCAGCAGATATCGTTTTCGGATATCATTCCGCTTATACTTGCAATGCTTGCGGTGACCGGCATAGGTATGCTGATACCGCGGCTCAACAATTATCTGTTTTCGTACGTTATAACGTCGGGCAGCGCTTCGGCGCTTATCGGCACGGCTGTATTTATGATAAGCGCGTCGCTGAGCATTCTTCTCTTTACGTCCGTCCGCGCGCTTCTGACGTCGCGCATAGGAACAAAGCTGAATCTTTCGGTAGAAGCGGCGACCATGATGCGGATCCTTTCGCTGCCGCCGGATTTCTTCAAGGATTACAGCGCCGGTGAGCTTTCTAACCGCGCCGGTTACATAAACGGACTTTGCAGCCAGATAGCAAGTATGTTTCTGACTACGGGAATGGCGTCGGTATTCTCCATAGTATATATTTTCCAGATATTCAAATACGCGCCCGCGCTCGTCGCGCCCGCGCTCATAGTCACTTTTGCAACGCTTTTGATCACCGTTATCAGGATCTTCATACAGATGAAGATAACGCGTCAGAGCATGGAGCACGAAAGCAAGGAATTGGGTATGAGTTATCAGCTTATATCCGGTATACAGAAAATAAAGCTTTCGGGCGCGGAGCAGAGAGCGTTTGCCAAATGGGGCAAAATGTACGCAAAGGACGCAAAGCTCCTTTACGATCCGCCGCTGTTTCTGAAGATCTCATCCGTCATTACTCTCGCCGTTTCGCTTGTCGGCACCATAGCAATGTTTTTCATCGCGGTAAAGACAAACGTCTCGGTAGCGGAGTATTACGCGTTCAACTCAGCTTACGGTATGGTCAACAGCGCGTTTATCGCGCTCGCCGGTATCGCAACGGGACTTGCGCAGATAAAACCGGCGCTTGAAATGGCAAAGCCGATAATGGAGGCGGAGCCTGAGATCTCGCTTGACAAACAGGTGGTCACGCGTCTTTCCGGAGGGATAGAGCTGAATAATATAACTTTCCGTTATACCGACGATATGCCGCCGGTCATCGACGATCTGTCTTTGAAGATCCGTCCCGGCCAGTACGTTGCCATAGTCGGAAAGACAGGCTGCGGCAAGTCAACGCTTATGAGGATAATGCTCGGCTTTGAAACACCGCAGAAGGGAGCCGTGTATTACGACGGACACGATATCAAAAAGCTCGATTTAAAATCACTGCGCCGTAAGATCGGTGCGGTAATGCAGAGCGGAAAACTGTTTACCGGAGATATTTTCTCCAATATCACGATCTCCGCGCCGTGGCTGACGCTTGACGACGCGTGGGAGGCGGCGGAGATAGCCGGTATGGCTGACGATATACGCGCTATGCCCATGGGGATGAACACGCTTATCTCAGAGGGACAGGGCGGTATATCCGGCGGACAGCGGCAGAGGCTCTTTATCGCTCGCGCAGTTGCCCCAAAACCGAGGATACTTATGTTTGACGAGGCGACGAGCGCTCTTGACAATATAACTCAGAAGCAGGTCTCAGACGCGCTTGACAGGATGAAATGCACGCGTATAGTCATAGCGCACCGCCTTTCAACTATACGCCAGTGCGACCGCATAATCGTGCTCGATCACGGCAAAATAGTTGAGGACGGAACGTATGACGATCTTATAGCAAAGGAAGGCTTCTTTGCGGAACTTGTAGCGCGTCAGAGACTCGATACGGTTCAAAAAGACGAAAAAAACTGAAAAAAACGAAAAAATCCGAAAAAAATCAAAAAAATTTGAAAAAAACACTGCCATAACGAATTTTTCTGCGTATAAACAGGCGTAAGACAAAGCGGCAAAGGAGGATCAAGAGTGACAAAAACAAAATTACAAAACCTCTTTGATTATCAGCACTTTGAAAACGATCTCCGGCTGCAGAAGGTGATAGACGGCGTTCACCGCCGCGTTGAAGAGCGCGAGCTTACAGACGACGAGCTTGACTCGGTCTCCGCGGCAGGTGTTCAACAGATATCTGAAATAGCCGGAAAGAAAAAAATGCCGGGAGGATCCCCGGTATGACGGCGGATGAAAAAGAACGGTTGTATACCGAATATCGCGGGAAGGTAACGTCCTACATACGTTCCCGTATCTATAACGAAAGTGACGTTGAAGATCTTTGCGAAGACGTTTTTGTAAAAGCGTTCAGCTGCGCGGACGACTACGATCCGTCAAAAGCGTCGGTCGGAACGTGGATATATACGATCACTAAAAACACCGTTATAGATTACTGCCGCAGAGCGCGTCCTACGGAAGAGATCCCGGAGGACGTGCCGGGCGACAGCTCACCCGAAGACGAGGTCACAAACGCCGAGATGCTTCGTGAGCTTGCCGGGGCGCTTGAGGACCTGCCGGATGAGCTTACAGACGTTATAGTTCTTCATTACTACGACCGTATGCCGCTGACAGAGATCGCTGAGACGCTCGGTATCAGTTACGGAATGGTAAAAATACGGCACAATAAAGCGTTGTCCGCTCTGCGTACGGCGCTCGGATAAGATGAAATACAGCAGCCGCCCCGCGCCGCGCCGGACATAATTAAATTAAGAAAATTATGAGGAGAAAGTGATCATGGACGATAAGCTGAATGAAGCCCTCAAGGGTGTTCTGGATTCCCTTACCGACGAGCAGAAGAAAAAGGCAAAAGAATGTAAGACCAAAGAAGAGTTTATCAGGTTTGCAGACGAGGAAGGCGTCGAACTGCCGGCAGAGGCGCTTGATAAGATCAGCGGCGGATATCACCGTCAGGTTAAAGACGCCATATTAAGATGCAAACGCTGTGACGCCGAGAAATATTCCTCGGAACTTGAATACGGCTATTGCCGGGATTGTCTTAAAGAAATGAAAGATAACGGCATCATTCCGCTGCTGTGACGTATTGCGTATACATACCGGGATAAAACGACTGTACGGCTATTCAAGCCTGCTGTATAAGAAAGGAAAAAAGATATGGATGATGAGAAAAAAAACAGATCAAAAGAACTGAGCGACGATCAGTTGAACGGAGCGGCGGGAGGCCGCGCGACCGTGAACTCAAAGAAAGGCGTAACCCTGGGATACGAGGACGCGTCGACCGAGAGCAGCGAGGATACCGGCAGTATCAATGAAGCGACCGGATCACAGCTGAAAAAGAAAAAAGAAACCGAAAACGTGTTACACGTTAGGATCCTGAAATAATTTAAAATAAAAAATAAAAAGAAAAGAGGAAAATACAATGCCTGACAAAAAAGATCTTAAAAATGCAGAACTGAGCGACGACCTGTTGAACGAAGTGGCGGGAGGCCGCGCGATGGTTAACTCAAAGAAAGGCGTAACCCTGGGATACGAGGACGCGTCAACCGAGAGCAACGAGGATACCAGCAGTATCAATGAAATGACCGGATCACAGCTGAAAAAGAAAAAAGAAACCGAAACCGCATTCAACTTAAAAACCTTAAAATAATTTTCTTACACAGCTTTTTCCGCCTCACAAAAAAAGAGGCATAGCAGCGCTCCCTCGCCGAGGGAGCTGTCTGCGTTGCAGACAGAGTTTAAACAATAATACAATAACCGAAAGGATACGTACATAAAATGACTATCACCAAAAATCAGAACGGAGATAAACTTACGATCGTACTTGAAGGACGTCTTGACACCACAACTTCTCCGCAGCTTGAAGCAGAGCTTCGCACATCTGTCAACGGTATAAGCGGGCTCACGTTTGATTTTGAAAAACTCGATTACATATCTTCCGCCGGACTGCGCGTGCTTCTTGCCGCACAGAAGGTGATGAACAAGCAGGGAGAGATGAAGATAACGAACGTAAAACCCGAGATCATGGAGATCTTTGACGTTACGGGATTTGTCGATATTTTAAGTATTGAATGATGTTTTTGTCTCTGTGAACACGCCAATCATCTTTGTTAAGTTTAGAGAATTAAATTATGCCATTAAATCTCGGTAACCATACGCCGATCCGGTTTACGCCTATTACGTTTTCTCAAATGGAAAAGATAGAGTTTATCCGTAAAAAATCGCGCAGCACTATGTACGTTTACACGTTTGCTTCTCTGTTTGTATGGCAAGAGCACGAGGGTTATGAAATATACATATCTGACGATGCTTTCCTTATCAGGCACGGTGTACGCGGTGAAGATGTGTATCTTTTTCCGTGCGGCACGGAAACCGGAAAAAAACAGCTGATCGACACGCTTTTGACAAAATGTTCACCGGTCTTTTCTTTTGTGACCGACGAGGACATGTTGTTTTTGGAGCGTGTCTATTCCGGCAGGTTCAGATTTACCGCCTGTCGTGACGATTATCCGTATTTGTACGATAAAGACGAACAGATCGCGCTTGCCGGAAAAGAATTCAAAAATTTGCGTCATCAGGTAAATCTCGGACGTTCCATGGCTTTATCATGGTCTGTGGAACCGTTATGCGATGAAAACGTTGATCGGGCGCGTATCATCAACCGCAAATGGACGGAAGGACGCTCGGGCGACGATCTTGCCGATACCGCAGCCGCCGAAAAAGCGCTGTGTCATTTTTCACAGCTGCAGCTGTGGGGCGCACTCTTCAAAGCGGATGACAAAGACGTTGCGTACGCAGCAGGTGTTTTTGTTATACCCGAGATATTTGACGTCAGTTTTTGCAAGGTTTTAAACAGGTCGTGCGACTGTTTTATAAAACGGGAACTGTACCGCTTTTTGCCTGATGAAGTCAAAACCGTTGATTCGGAGGAAGATATGGGACTGCCGGGGTTACGAACGCACAAACTGCTGCGCAGACCTAAAGAACTTATCCGCATATGGGAAGGAAGAGCGATATGAGCGATACCGCATTAAATGGAATAAATAGTAAATCGTTTACCGACAGTATGTTCCGGCGGCTGCTTTGGCCGACGCTTCTTTCGTCGCTCGGACTTGCACTCGGAGATATTGCCGACGCCCTCTTCATCGGTATCCGCATAGGAAAAACGGGACTTGCTACAATGTCGCTTGTCGCGCCGGTCTATATGATATTCAACGTTCTTGACATCGGGATAGCCATCGGTGCTTCCGTGCATTATACGAGAGCGATAGGCAAGGGTAGGGCGAAGGACGGGATCAAAGTCTTCTCACAGATGCTTATAGTTGCTTTGATTATCAGCGTCATGATAGCCGTGCTCGGCTCATTGTTTATGCCGTATATACTTAAAGGGCTCGGCGCCGGGACCGAGGGCACGGAGTTGTGGAATTATACAAAAGATTATCTGCAGATCATGTTCTGGGGAGCGCCTCTGACCTTCGTATATTTTTTATTATATTACTGCATACGCTGTGACGATAACGAAAAGCTCGCAAGCGCGGGATATCTGACAGGATATCTGTCAGACGTCGCCGCAAGCGCTGTCCTGATACTCGTTTTCAAGCTTGACGTGCGCGGTGCGATAATCGCGACGGTATTAGGAAAAGCGATAGGTATCGTTATTTTTTCAATGCACTTTACGCGCAAATGGGCGATACTGCGCTTCAAATTCTCAAAACCCGATATAAAGCTGATATTCAGCGTGCTTAAAACGGGAATGTCTTCTTCCTTCGGCTATATCGGTCAGTTTGCCGCGCTTCTTATCGTAAATAATATATTACTGCGTCTCGGAGGCGAGAGCGCTTTGGCGCAGATGAACGTCGTTCAAAACGTTTCATATTTTGCGCTGGCTTTATATCTGGCTCTCGGTGATACGGCTCAGCCTCTGTCCGGAACGTTTTATGCGGAACACAATAAGGATGCGATCAAACGCGTAATGATTCTCGCCATCGGTATCGGTGTGATATGCGGCGGGGTAATATCCGTGCTTTTCGCGGTATTTGCGCCGTCTGTCTGCGCGCTGTTCGGACTTACGGGCGATGCCGTAACCGACGGAGCGTTCGCCGTGCGGCTGTTCTGTCTGTCGGTTATACCCGCCGGATTGAGCATTACGTGGAGCTCGTGCTTTCAAACTATAGGCAGAGAAAAAATAGTATTTTTGATAAATCAGCTTCGCACCTTCGTCTGCTTTGCCGGATTTGCGGTAATATTCTCATCGTTTGGAATTAAATGGTTCTGGTTCGTTTTTTTGGCGGCGGAGCTTGGAACACTTGCGATCTGGGTCCCCGTTTGCCATATCAAAAAGCGAAAAGAAACAGACGCGGTCTTCTCATATCTGCTTGACGCCAATTCCTCGGATATCTCCGATCTTTTGAGCAAAGCCGAAGGCTTCTGTGAAGAAAACGATGCTGATCCTAAGAAGGTATATTATATTACCTTATGTGTTGAGGAAGTATGTCAGGCAATAATAGACAACGCATTCCGTAAAAAGGGTGACGAGTATATACAGCTTACGCTGTGTATCGAAAATGACGGCACTGCAGTGCTTCATCTGCGTGACAACGCCGTAGACTTCAACCCGTTCGCTATGAAGACCGGACGTGATTACGAGGACGAGGAAAGTCTTGCCGCGCTCGGAATACAAATGGTCAAAGCAAAATCAAAACGCTTTTTCTACCGGCGCTATGCCGGATTCAATACACTCACCGTGGAGGTTTGATAAATTGGACAACGGAATACGCACTGCAGAAGAGAAAGATATAGCATCGCTGTGCAGAATTTGGAAGGTTTGCTTCGGCGACGATGAAGACTACGTCAGGTTTTTTTACCGTGAAAATTTCGGTCATATAACGACAGCGGTTTATGCGGTCGACGGTCAGCCTGTAAGCATGCTGCATTGGTTTGACGCTTCATTTGTCGACGGGGCTGAGGCACTAAACGCAAAATTTCTGTACGCAGGCGGATCCTTACCCGAATACCGAAAAAACGGATACTACACCGCGCTGTTTCATTACGTGGAGGAATATGCAAGAAACAACAACTGCGCACTTTTCGGCAAACCCGTTCGCCGGGACATTATACCGTATTATAAAACACTTGGCTTTGAGCAGGACGCAATTCTTAAGCTTGTCACCGTATGCCCGGAAATAAAAGAAGACGTTGTTTTTTCTCCGGTTTTGCCAAAGGATTACAACCGGATGCGCGATTGTGCGTTTTCCTCTCATCCGTACGTCAAATGGTCTGACCGGCACGTGGGCTTCTGCATCAACGAAACCGCGTTTTTCGGCGGCAGGACACTCAGCGTCGAGCTTGACGGCTGCAAATATTTCATCATGTGCGCTCCTCAAAATGATTCGCTTAAGGTGATCGAAACAAATCTTTCTCTGCAGCAGATCAGAAGAGTTGCATATGCTTTATGTGAAACATTCTCCGTGAAGCAGCTTACGGCATACCTTCCGGATTATTTATGCAGCGAAGGAGAAGACGTCGTTTCCTCCATTGTGTATAACGCACCGCTCCGCAATACTTACGTAAATCTGATCCTGATTTGAAAGGAAATAATACAATGTCAAAGTCAAACAAAAAGAAATCCAGGCTTGTTTCCCTTCGTTTTAAAACCGTCGCGGTTATCATTTTCGCGGCACTGGTGCTGACAACCATCGCGGTTACCATAAGTTACAGAGTTTACAGCTCCACGATGGACAATCACTATAAGACACTGTCTTCAAACCTTGCAAAAACAGCGGCTTCTCAACTTGACGCGGGAGCTCTTCTCCGTTATTACGAAGCTGTCAAACAGATAGGTGAATATGACGACGCAAAATACTGGAGCGACGTCTCTTACAAGGATGAATATGACCGGAAAGCCAACGCGATCAAGGATGATCTCTATTACGAGATGCTCGACGTTCTTTTCGATATCAAAGAAAGCAACGGGGTCAAATACCTGTACGTCCAGATACTTGAAGGAAATATGATCACATACATAATGGATGCGGATGATACCGAGGAGCAGTGTCAGCTCGGGACAAAACATGCTGTTTCCGGACCGGCAAAAGAAGTTGAACATCCGGAAGACGGTATTCCCGCGTTCATCACTAACGATACGTACGGCTGGCTGTGTACCTCCGTGGAACCGGTGAGGGATGATAACGGAAAGTCAATTGCACTTGTCGGAGTTGACATATCAATGGACGAAATAATGCAGGACCGTGCCGATTATCTGCGCAGTATTATTATATTTATGGGGATTGCCGTTATCATATTGATAGCAGTCATTCTTATCGCTATAGTAATAGCGCTGATAAAACCGATCAATATGCTTTCGGATGCAGCGCGTTCGTTTGTACAGGATCGAAGCGACGAACAAAAGGAAGATTCCGCTATCTCACGTCTGAATATCCGCACCGGCGACGAGGTGGAGACGCTGTGTGATTCCGTAAAACAGATGGAAAGAGATATTAACAGATATATTGTCAACCTGACGGCGATAACGGCAGAAAAGGAGCGTATAGGCGCGGAGCTGAACGTTGCCGCACAGATCCAGGCGGATATGCTTCCGCGAATATTCCCCGCGTTCCCGGACCGCACCGAGTTTGATCTTTACGCGTCAATGACGCCGGCGAAGGAAGTCGGCGGCGACTTCTACGATTTCTTTATGATAGACGATTCTCATATAGGCCTTGTCATGGCGGACGTTTCCGGAAAGGGAGTTCCCGCGGCGCTGTTCATGGTCATAGCAAAGACGCTTATCAAAAACCGCTCCATGATGGGGGGCGGCCCTGCCGAGATCCTGAAATACGTAAACGATCAGTTATGTGAAGGAAACGAGGCGGAACTGTTCGTAACGGTATGGCTTGCCGTTATTGACATAACGACCGGCAAGGGCATTGCCGCAAACGCCGGACACGAGCATCCCGCTCTCCGCCGCGCGGACGGCTCGTTTGAGCTTATAAAATACCGTCATTCACCCGCCGTGGCGACGATGGAAGGCATGAGATTCAAGGAGCACGAGTTTGAGCTTCATCCGGGCGACAGTCTGTTCGTATATACGGACGGCGTGACCGAGGCCACAAACGCCGAAACGATCCTGTTCGGAGAAGAGCGCCTGACCGACGCGTTGAATATAGATCCCGGCGCCAAACCTGCCGCGCTTATATCCAACGTTCGCGGTGCAATAGAAAAATTCGTGGGTGAAGCCCCGCAGTTTGACGATATAACCATGCTCGGCTTCTCATACGCCGGACCGGAAGGCAAAAAAGAAGCGCCGGAACTTACGCTCGACGCAACGGACGAAAATCTTGACAGCGCGCTTGCTTTTATAAACGAACGGCTTGAGGCGCTTGAGTGTCCTGCTAAAACTCAGATGCAGATCAACGTCGCGGTAGAGGAGCTGTTCGTAAACGTCGCACATTACGCATACGCGCCCGAGGTAGGACAGATCACCATCCGATTTGAAACTGCGGACGATCCGCGCCGTGTGCTTATCACGTTTATAGATCAAGGCAAGCAGTACGATCCGCTTGCAAAGCCGGATCCCGATATAACGCTGTCCGCGGAAGAAAGACCTATCGGAGGGCTCGGGATATTTATGGTAAAAAAGAGCATGGACGATATGCGCTATGAATATAAAGACGGCAAAAATAATCTTACGATAACAAAAAATATATAATCAGAAATTATGATTTTCGGGTGAGCAACGCTCACCCGTTTTAATTTGAACGGGAAGACCGATATAAATAATAAAGAATAAATAAGAAATAATAAAAAAAGGTGTCGGCGGAGCCGACGAAAATGGGTGGTTTCCCACCCCTCACGGGAACCCCCATTGCTCACTATGTTCGCTACGGGGAACCCCTTTGCTCGGGCTACGCCCGAGAACCCCCCCATACCCCCCTGTCCCCTCCCGTCGATTTTAAATCGAGGGGGCAGCGCGCGTCTCGTAGGGGCGACCATTGGTCGCCCGCCCTGGAATCGCGAAACAACCCCGGAAAATATCGGGCTAACGGCACAACTCTATGATGAAAGCAACAATATAAAAATCATTTACAACTGAGCAGTTATTGACGGTCCTTTGTTTTTGTGGTATACTTGGTTATAGAAAGGGGATAAGCTATGTATAAGCTAAATGAGTTTTGCAATATCATTACAAAATTAAGAAAAGAGAAAGGTTTGACACAAACTGCGCTTGCCGAAAAGCTCGGTATTTCCGCACAGTCAATTTCAAAATGGGAATGCGGGATCGGTTACCCAGACGTTACGATGTTTCCGGTAATTGCCGAAATCTTATCTGTACCTATAGGCGTTTTGTTTGGTGAAAGAAAAGAGGAGAAAATGATAAATCAGAAATATCAATACAGTAAGGAATTTGCGGCCTGCAAGAATATTACCGTTTATTTAGGTAATATTTGTAAAGTAGAATACGTTGAAAGCAAGGACGGTGTTTGTAAAGTTGAAGCTGAGGGCGATCCGGTTTTTATCAGATACTTTGACGCGGAGCAGGTAGACGGTCAGCTGTTAGTGCAAATAAAAAACCCGAGTGGTTCCGCTATATTCTGGGAACCTTATGACAGAGAAGGTTTTACAGATGAAAACACAGTTCGGATTTATACCGGATCAGATGACGCAGATTATGCAAATATCAATTATCTTGATCTTCAAGTAACATTTCAAAAAAACGAACAAACGGGAAATGAAGAGGTTATTTGCAGAAAAAGAGATATTGATCAAAATTATAATTGATGTGAGCATTTATATATTCATCGCGTTGCTTTTCAGAATTCTGCACGA
This sequence comes from Clostridia bacterium, assembly GCA_017443595.1. Taxonomy (GTDB): domain Bacteria; phylum Bacillota; class Clostridia; order Oscillospirales; family CAG-272; genus UBA1248. The sequence continues at coordinate 18,932 of JAFSYU010000020.1, read as the reverse complement.
AAACACACCCTCAGCCGATTGTCTCGGCAGCCCCCTCAGATCTTTGATCTGTGGGAGGGACCGAGGGGTTCCCCGTTGCGAACGTAGTGAGCAATGGGGGTTCCGGAGGGGTAGGGGGTTTGGGGGTTGGCGCGGTACGCGCCTGAGGGGTGGGTAACCCCCAACAAAACATCCAAATCAAAAAATGCAGGAAAATTTCAAAAAAATTGCAAAAAGGGCTTGACAAATCGGATTTTATGTAGTATAATACCGCCGTAATAACGAAAAGGCAAAGGCGTCTTTCACATTTGTGGAAGGCGCCTCTTCATTTTTCAAACAAAAAAAGGAGAAAAAAACAATGAAAACCGTATCGGATTATTTCGGTGAGAACGTATTTGACGACAGAGTTATGAAAGCGACGCTTTCGGCTAAGGTATATAATTCGCTGAAGCAGACTATTGACGAAGGCAAGACGCTTGACATAAGCGTAGCCAACGCCGTAGCCGCTGCGATGAAACAGTGGGCGATCTCAAAAGGCGCTACTCACTTCACGCACTGGTTCCAGCCGCTTACCGGCATCACGGCAGAAAAGCACGACAGCTTCATCTCCCCGTCGCCCGACGGAAGCGTTATAATGGAATTTTCCGGTAAGGAACTTATAAAAGGCGAACCGGACGCTTCATCTTTCCCGTCAGGCGGTCTTCGCGCAACGTTTGAGGCGAGAGGCTATACCGCGTGGGACCCGACGTCTTACGCGTTCATAAAAGGCAAGACGTTATGTATCCCCACCGCGTTCTGTTCGTACGGCGGCCACGCGCTTGACAAGAAGACTCCGCTGCTTCGCTCAATGGAAGCGCTTAACAAGCAGGCGCTGCGCGTTCTTAAGCTGTTCGGCAACGACACCGCGAAAAGAGTCGTTTCGTCCGTCGGACCGGAACAGGAATATTTTCTTATAACAAAAGAAATGTACGATCAGCGTCCCGACCTGCGTTTCTGCGGCAGAACCTTGTTCGGATCAAAGCCGCCTAAGGGCCAGGAGATGGACGACCACTACTTCGGCGCTATCAAACCGAGAGTAGCGGCTTATATGGAAGAATTAAACGACGAGTTGTGGAAGCTCGGCATCATGGCGAAAACGGAACATAACGAAGTTGCTCCGGCTCAGCACGAGCTTGCGCCGATATATACGACAACAAACGTTGCGACGGACCACAACCAGCTCACAATGGAGATCATGCAGAAGGTCGCGCAGAAGCACGGACTTGTCTGTCTGCTTCACGAAAAGCCTTTCGCGGGCGTGAACGGCTCCGGCAAGCACAACAACTGGTCGATCGCCACGGACGAGGGACAGAACCTGCTTTCCCCGGGCGAAACACCGTATGAAAACGCGCAGTTCTTGCTTTTCCTGTGCGCGGTCATCAAAGCTGTTGACGATTATCAGGACCTGCTCCGTATTTCCATTGCGACGGCAGGAAACGACCACCGCTTAGGCGCAAACGAAGCGCCTCCCGCCGTCATCTCAATGTTCGTAGGCGACGAGCTCGGTGCGGTGCTTGACGCCATAGAAAACGACACGCCGTATCAGGGCGCGGAAAAGACGCAGATGAAGCTCGGCGTTGACGTTCTGCCGAAATTCAACCGCGATACGACCGACAGAAACAGAACTTCCCCGTTTGCATTCACCGGAAACAAATTCGAGTTCCGTATGCTCGGTTCTTCAAACTCCATAGCCTGCGCGAACATAATGCTGAACGCCGCGGTAGCCGAGAGCCTGAAGATATACGCGGACAGACTTGAAGGCGCGGCAGATTTTGAAACGGCGCTGCACGATATGATAAAGAAGACCATAAAAGATCACAAGCGCATCATATTCAACGGCAACGGCTACGACGACGCGTGGATAAAGGAAGCGACGGAAGTTCGCGGACTGCTCAATTACAGAACAACGGCGGACTGCATGCCGCATCTGCTTGACAAGAAAAACGTGGATATGCTTACCGCGCACAAGGTATTCTCCGTTGAGGAACTGCAGTCGCGCTGTGAGATAATGCTTGAAAATTACTGCAAGACCGTAACGATAGAGGCAAATACCATGGTATCAATGGCAAAGACTCAGATCCTGCCGGCTGTCGCAAAATTCGCGTCGGATATAGCAAAGGACGCGCAGAGCAAAAAAGCGCTTGACCCGAATCTGTCCTGCGAATACGAAACGGGTCTTGTAAAGAAGCTGTCGGGTCTTACGGACACGATAGCCATAAAGACGGATGCTCTGCAGAAAGCGCTTATAAAACTGCAGGACGCGGACGATATAACAGCAGAGTCCGTTATGATACGCGACGACGTGCTTTCCGAAATGTGCGGGCTGCGCGTAGCGTGCGATGAGGCGGAAACGCTCACGGCTAAATCATACTGGCCGTTCCCGAGCTACGCCGACATACTTTTCAGCGTAAGATAAGAGGTGTATATAAATGGCAACCGAAAGTTTAACTAAATTAGTACAAGATACCGTTACAAGCGAGGTATTCGGTGTTTGGTTTTTGATAGGTGCGGCGCTCGTGTTCTTCATGCAAGCGGGCTTCGCAATGGTGGAAACGGGATTTACACGCGCTAAAAACGCGGGCAACATCATAATGAAAAACCTTATGGACTTCTGTATAGGCACGGTCGTGTTCGTTCTCCTCGGTTTCTCGCTTATGATGGCGGAAGATTACGTACTTGGCATAATAGGCGTGCCGAATCTGAAAATTTTAACTGATTTCGGCGGATTTTTAAGAGACGGCAACGCTCCGTCGTTCGTATTCAACCTCGTTTTCTGCGCCACGGCGGCGACGATAGTTTCCGGCTCCATGGCGGAGAGAACAAAATTCTTATCATACTGTATTTATTCCGGCGTCATCTCGCTTTTCGTATACCCGATAGAAGCGGGCTGGGTCTGGAACAGCAACGGCTGGCTTGCACAAATGGGATTCCACGATTTCGCAGGCTCCGCCGCGATACACTCGGTGGGCGGTATAACAGCTCTGATCGGCGCCATAATGGTAGGTCCGAGACTCGGTAAATACATAAAGGACAAAGCCGGCAAGGTCAAGAAAGTAAACGCCATCCCCGGTCACTCCATAACGCTCGGAGCGCTCGGCTGCTTCATCTTATGGTTCGGCTGGTACGGCTTCAACGGCGCGGCTGCCTGGGACGGCAACTCGCTTTCATCCATTTTCTTAACGACAACAATCGCTCCTGCGGTAGCGACCTGCACGACTATGATCTTTACCTGGATCAAAAACAAAAAGCCGGACGTTTCAATGTGCTTAAACGCATCGCTCGCGGGCCTTGTAGGTATTACGGCGGGCTGCGACGCGCTTGACGCTTTAGGTTCAAGCATAGTCGGTATAGTTTCCGGTCTGCTTGTTGTATTCGTAGTTGAATTCCTTGATCTTAAGCTTCACATAGACGACCCGGTCGGCGCGGTAGGCGTACACCTTGCAAACGGCATATGGGGCACTATTGCGGTAGGTCTTCTTGCAAATCCGTCCGCTCCCGCCGGACTTAAAGGTCTGTTCTACACGGGTGATTTCAGACTGCTCGGCATACAGACGCTCGGCATCGTCGCCATACTCGCCTGGACGGCAGTCATGATGACTTTGACGTTCTTCATTATCAAAAAGACCGTGGGACTTCGCGTATCGCCCGAAGAGGAGATCAAAGGACTTGACAAGACCGAGCACGGACTTCCGAGCGCATATGCCGACTTCGTACCGGCGGTCGAAAGCCTTGATTACGGTTACGAAGGTGCCGTTGCGGTGAGCGGCGACACACCCGTTGCGGAGGCTGTGCCGGTAAAGAAAGTACCGACCTTCGACGACGGATCGCCGAAGTTTACAAAGGTGGAGATCATCTGCAAAGAGCAGAGATTCGAGGCGCTTAAGAACGCCATGATGGACATAGGCATAACGGGTATGACGGTATCTCACGTTTTAGGCTGCGGAGCGCAGAAGGGACAGCCGGAATACTACCGCGGCGTTGTTGTGGAAGCGAATCTTTTGCCTAAGATCCAGGTAGATATAGTAGTAAGCAAAGTTCCCGTAAGACACGTTATTGAAACTGCAAAAAGCGTGCTTTACACCGGTCACATAGGCGACGGCAAGATATTCGTCTATGACGTTGAAAACGTCGTCAAGGTACGTACCGGAGAAGAGGGCTACGACGCCTTACAGGATGTGGAATAAGGAGATACTCGTATGTGTTCGGTTTTCGGTTACTGCGGCAAAGTAAAAGACAAAGCCGGGTTTGACAAAGCGTTTGATAGAACAAAATCGCGCGGTCCGGACGATACCCGCGTCATAGATACGGGCAAGGGACTGCTCGGTTTCCACAGATTATCGATAATGGGATTAACACATACCGGCATGCAGCCGTTCATTTTGAACGGCTGTTACGCCGTATGTAACGGAGAATTGTACGGCTTTGAAAAAGAGCGTCAAAAGCTCAAAGAAAAAGGCTACACGTTCAAAAGCGACAGCGACTGTGAAATAATCCTGCCCATGTATTTTGAATACGGGGTTGATATGTTTAAAAAATTCGACGCGGAATTCGCCTGCATCATATACGACGGCAGAACGGATGAATACGTAGCCGCGCGCGATCCCATCGGCATACGTCCGCTTTATTACGGATACGACAAAGACGGCGTGATAATGTTTGCAAGCGAGGCGAAAAACCTTGTGGGACTTGCGGACAAAATAATGCCGTTCCCTCCCGGTCATTTTTACAAAGACGGCAAATTTATTTCATATTGCAATATTGCAAAAGTCAAAAACGTTTGTTATACTGACATAGAAACGGCGTGCAAAAACATTCGCGAAAAGCTCATTGCAGGCGTAGAAAAACGGCTCGTTGCCGACGCGAAGGTGGGATTTCTGCTCTCCGGCGGTCTTGACTCGTCTTTAGTCTGCGCGATAGCGGCTAAAAAGAGCGAGCATCCGATAAAGACGTTTGCAATAGGTATGACAAAAGACGCGATAGACTTAAAATACGCAAAACAGGTGGCGGACTATATAGGCGCTGACCACACGGAAGTTTATATGACCCCGGACGACGTGATATCGAACCTTGAAGACGTGATCCACCTGCTCGGAACGTACGATATAACGACCATACGCGCAAGCATGGGTATGTATCTTGTTTGTAAAGCGATACACGAGCAGACGGATATTCGCGTGCTTCTGACAGGCGAGATATCGGACGAGCTGTTCGGATATAAATACACGGACTTCGCACCGTCCGCCGAAGCGTTCCAGCGTGAAGCGGAGAAGCGCGTAAGAGAGCTTCATATGTATGACGTGCTGCGCGCCGACAGGTGTATTTCCGTAAACAGTCTGGAAGCGCGCGTTCCTTTCGGCGATCTTGATTTCGTATCGTACGTTATGAGTCTTGATCCGGAAATGAAATTAAACAAGTACAACAAGGGCAAATATCTGCTCCGTCACGCGTTTGAGGGCTTAGGTTATCTGCCGGACAGCATCCTGTGGCGTGAAAAAGCCGCGTTTTCGGACGCTGTCGGTCATAGCATGGTGGATTATCTTAAAGAGTACGCGGAAAGTAAATATACGGATAAAGAGTTTGAAGAAGGGCGTAAAAAATACGCTCACAGTCAGCCGTTTACAAAAGAATCGCTTTTATACCGCGATATATTTGAAAAATATTATCCCGGCCAGTCGGATATGGTAGTTGATTTCTGGATGCCTAACAAAGAGTGGGAAGGGTGCAACGTAAACGACCCGTCCGCACGCGTGCTGTCAAACTACGGCAACAGCGGAATATAAGGAGGAAATGATAATGACAAAATATATTTTCGTCACAGGCGGCGTTGTGTCCGGCTTGGGCAAAGGCATAACCGCGGCGTCGCTCGGCAGACTGCTTAAATCCCGCGGTCTTAAAGTTGCCGCGCAGAAATTAGACCCTTATATAAACGTTGACCCCGGAACGATGAGCCCGTATCAGCACGGCGAAGTCTACGTCACCGAAGACGGCGCGGAGACCGACCTTGACTTAGGCCACTACGAGCGCTTCATAGACGAGGACTTGAACAAATACTCAAACCTTACCACGGGTAAAGTATACTGGAACGTGCTTAATAAAGAGCGCCGCGGAGAATATCTCGGCAGTACGGTGCAGGTCATACCGCATATAACGAACGAAATTAAGAATTTCGTGTATAACGTGGGCAAGCATTCCGACGCGGACGTCGTCATAACGGAAATAGGCGGAACGATAGGCGATATAGAATCACAGCCTTTTATTGAGGCGGTGCGTCAGATCTCGCTTGAAGTCGGGCGTGAAAACAGCCTGTTCATCCACGTGACGCTCGTGCCGTATCTGCACGGCTCGGAAGAGCATAAAACAAAGCCGACTCAGCACTCCGTCAAAGAGCTGCAGGGAATGGGCGTAAACCCGAATATCATAATCCTGCGCTGCGACGAGCCGCTTGAAGAAAGCATATTTGACAAAATTTCACTTTTCTGCAACGTAAAAAAGGACTGCGTTATAGAAAATATCACGCTTCCCAATCTTTACGAAGCTCCGCTCATGCTTGAAAAGTCGAATTTCTCAACGGTCGTCTGCCGTGAACTCGGTTTGAAAACGAAAGAACCGGATCTTTCCGACTGGCGCGCTATGGTGGACCGCATAAAGTCAAGACCATATACGGTACATATAGGTCTCGTTGGAAAATACGTAGGTCTGCACGACGCTTATTTGTCCGTTGCGGAGGCTATGCGCCACGCCGGATATCAGCACAACACGCATATAAAAATACACTGGATAGATTCAGAGACCGTAACGGAAGAAAACGTGAATGAGACGCTGAAAGACCTTGACGGTATAATCGTTCCCGGCGGCTTCGGTCAGCGCGGCATCGAGGGCATGATAACGTCAGTTAAATACGCAAGAGAAAACGGACTGCCGTTTTTCGGCATTTGCCTCGGTATGCAGATAGCCGTTATAGAATACGCGCGCAACGTCGCGGGTATAAAAGACGCCAACTCCGGTGAATTTGACGAGCAGTGCAAAAATAAAGTAATAGACTTTATGCCGGGTCAGAGCGAGGATATAGACAAGGGCGGCACGCTGCGCTTAGGCGCGTATCCGTGCGAGATAAAGCCGGGCACCACCATGGCAAAATGCTACGGCAAGTTAAGCATCAGCGAGCGTCACCGTCACCGTTATGAATTCAATAACGATTACAGACAGATACTTTCCGAAAAAGGTCTTACGCTTTCCGGTATGTCGCCGGACGGTCTTCTTGTCGAGACCTCTGAGCTTGCCGACAGACCTTTTTACGTGGGCGTACAGTATCATCCGGAATTCAAATCACGCCCCAATAAGCCGCACCCGCTGTTTTTGGGTTTCATAGGCGCGGCGTTTGAAAAAATGAAGGAAAAGACCAAATGAGCATACATGAAGAATGCGGCGTTTTCGGCGTTATGTCGAAAACGCCATTCAACGTATCCGCCATGTGCTATTACGGGTTATACGCCCTGCAGCACAGAGGACAGGAGAGCTGCGGCATAGTGGTAAACGATGACGGAGTTTTCGTATCGCATAAAGATATAGGTATAGTAAGCGAGGTTTTCACAAAAAACGTGCTGTCGTCGTTTCCGGCGGCAACTATGGCAGTGGCGCATACGCGCTACGGCACGACCGGCGGGACTAACAGAAACAACTGTCAGCCTATAGAGGTAAACCACCAGAAGGGCAGAATGGCGATAGCGCATAACGGCAATCTGTCTAACGCCGCAAAACTGCGCTCGGCGCTCGAGTTATCCGGCGCTATATTCCACACGTCAAGCGATACGGAGACCATAGCGTATATCGTTACTAAAGAGCGGCTGACCGCGCCGTCTATAGAAGAGGCGCTGAGCCGCGCGATGAACACGCTGGAAGGCGCGTATTCCCTCGTTTTGATGTCGCCGCAGAAGCTCATATGCGCAAGAGACCCGCACGGCTTCCGCCCGCTCTGCTACGGTGAAACGGAGGACGGGATTTACGTCGTCGCATCCGAGAGCTGCGCTCTTAAAGCCGCAGGCGCAAAGTTCATACGCGACGTGGACCCCGGCGAGATAATAATTTTTTCGGCTGACGGCGTTGTGTCACGGCGCGAGCATTGCGGAAAAGAAGAAAAAAAGATCTGTATTTTTGAATATATATATTTCTCCCGCCCGGATTCCGTGATAGACGGCAGATCCGTGCACGAGGCGAGGTTAAACGCAGGCGCCGTGCTCGCGCAGACGCATCCGGTTGACGCGGATATAGTCATAGGCGTTCCGGATTCGGGGCTTGACGCCGCGCTCGGCTACAGCAGGGAATCGGGCATACCGTACGATATAGGACTTGTCAAAAACAAGTACGTAGGCAGGACGTTCATAGCGCCTTCCGACAGACTCGATCAGGTGAGCATAAAGCTGTCCGCCGATAAAAACGTGGTAAACGGCAAAAGGATAGTTCTGATAGACGATTCGATCGTGCGCGGAACAACGTCCGGCCGCATCGTTTCGTTATTGAGAGAAGCCGGCGCAAAAGAAATACATATGCGCGTCTCCGCGCCGCCGTTTCTGTTCCCGTGCTATTACGGAACGGATATAGATTCACAGAAGAATCTTATAGCCGTGCATCATACCGTGCCGGAAATAGCAAAAATGATAGGCACGGACTCCCTCGGATTTTTCCCTGTTGACAAACTTGATATACTCTGCGGCGGCAGCCGCTATTGCCGTTCTTGCTTTGACGGAGTTTATCCTACGCAAATACCGAAAGACAACCGCAAAAACCGCTTTGAACAACGACTGTCCGAAAAGCGAAAAGAGGATATTTGATCATGGCGCAAAAATATGACAAAAAAATAATACTGCAAGACGGAGAGCAGTTTTACGGCTGCTCTTTCGGCGCGGATAAGGACTGTGTGCTTGAGCTTGTTTTCAATACTTCAATGGCGGGTTATCAGGAGATCTTATCCGACCCGTCATATACTTATCAGGCTGTCGTTATGACTTATCCTCTTATCGGAAACTACGGTATGGCGGATGACGATTATGAAACGGATACCCCCACAACAGGCGCTTTTATAGTGCGCGAATATAATGACGAGCCGTCGAATTTCAGATGTTCCGAAACGCTTGACTCTGTTATGAAAAAATACGGCATACCCGGTGTTTACGGTATAGATACAAGAAAGCTGACTCGCTCCATACGCGACAAAGGCAGCAGAAGAGCGCTTATTACAGGCGCGGACACGCCGCTTGAAAAAGGGCTTGAAATAATTGAAAAAACGCCGCCCCCGAAGGACGCCGTGCCGCGCGTGAGCTGTAAAAACATATATGAGGTCGGCTCGGCGGATCTTTCGCATCACGTAGTTGCGATAGACTGCGGAATGAAAAAGAATATCGTCAGATCACTCAATAAAAAAGGCTGCCGCGTCACCGTCGTTCCGTGGAACACGGACGCAGAAACGATAAAAGCGCTGCGGCCGGACGGAGTTTTTTTATCTAACGGTCCCGGCGACCCGGAGGACGTGCCGGAGACTGTACGGACGGTAAAAGAGCTTATAGGCAAATATCCTGTATTCGGCATTTGTCTCGGCCACCAGATACTTTCGCTTGCATACGGAGCAAAGACGTATAAGCTCAAATTCGGTCACCGCGGCGGCAATCACCCCGTTAAAAACGCAGAGACCGGAAAAATAGATATAACGAGCCAGAACCATTCTTACGCGGTCGATATAAACAGCCTTAAAAACACGCCGCTCACCGTAACGCATATAAACCTGCTTGATAAAACAGTGGAGGGCGTAAAATGCGAGACGGACCGCGCGTACAGCGTGCAGTATCATCCGGAATCCGCGCCCGGACCGCAGGACAGTTATTATCTGTTTGACAAATTTATCGGATATATGAGAGGGAGTGCGGAAAATGCCTAAAAGGACAGACATCAAAAAAATACTCGTCATAGGCTCCGGCCCCATAGTCATAGGTCAGGCGGCGGAATTTGACTACGCGGGCACGCAGGCGTGCCTTGCGTTAAAGGAAGAGGGCTACGAGGTAGTCCTCTGCAACAGCAACCCCGCTACCATAATGACCGATACGTCTATCGCCGATAAAGTCTATATGGAGCCTCTTACGCTTGAATATATGGCAAAAATAATCCGCTATGAAAGACCGGACGCCATACTGCCCGGCATAGGCGGACAGACCGGGCTTAATTTAGCCGTCGCGCTTGAGAAAAAAGGCGTGCTTGAAGAGTGCCGCGTTGAGCTTTTAGGCACGAAGAGCAGCAGTATAGAACAGGCGGAGGACAGAGACCTTTTTAAAAATCTGTGCGAGAGCTTAGGCGAGCCCATCCTGCCGTCACAGACGTGCTCAGATATTGAAGAAGGCAAAAAAATAGCGGCCGGGATCGGCTATCCGGTCGTTTTGCGCCCGGCGTTCACGCTCGGCGGCACGGGCGGCGGTTTTGCCGAAAACGAGGAAGAGCTTGTGCCGCTTTTAAAAAACGGACTTGCGCTTTCACCCGTCGGTCAGGTTTTGATCGAAAAAAGCGTAAAAGGCTATAAGGAAATAGAATACGAAGTCATACGCGACAAAAACGACACGGCAATAACCGTATGTAATATGGAAAACGTCGATCCCGTCGGCGTTCATACCGGAGATTCCATAGTCGTATGCCCGTCGCAGACTCTTACGAACAAAGAATATCATATGCTGCGCGACAGCGCGCTTAAAATTATCCGCGCGCTTAAAATAGAGGGCGGCTGCAACGTTCAGTTCGCGCTCGATCCCAAGTCGTTTCAGTATTATTTGATAGAAGTAAACCCGCGCGTTTCGCGCAGTTCGGCTCTCGCTTCCAAAGCGAGCGGCTATCCCATAGCGCGCGTTTCCGCAAAAATAGGCGTTGGCATGACGCTTGACGAGATAATGCTCGCAAATACCCCCGCCTCATTTGAGCCGGCGCTTGACTACGTTGTGACAAAGCTGCCGAGATTCCCGTTTGATAAATTCACGGACGCGGACAACAGATTATCCACTCAGATGAAAGCCACCGGCGAGACGATGAGCGTGGGCAGAACTGTTGAAGAAAGTCTGCTCAAAGGCATACGCTCGCTTGAGATCGGCGCTTATCATCTTCATTTACCGAAATTTGACGGCTATACAAAAGACGCTTTGCTTGATTATATAAAAGACGGCAAGGACGACAGGATATTTGCCATAGCCGAGCTTTTCCGCGTCGGCGCGACTGTCGATCTGATAGCCGATATTACGGTTATAGACCGCCTGTTTTTAAGGAAAATAAGAAATATAGTAACAAAAGAAGCGGAAATAAAAGCAAAACCGTTTGATCTGTCGGCATTATACGACGGCAAAAAAACGGGATTTTCCGATAAAGAAATAGCGGTTTTATGGGGTGTTACCGAAAAAGAAGTATACGATCTTCGCATAAAAAACAACATAAAACCGGTATTTAAAATGATAGATTCCTGCGCCGCGGAGTTTGACAGCTACATCCCGTATTTTTACTCAACGTATGAGGAAGAAAACGAGTCCGTCGTGTCGGATAAAAAGAAAATGATCGTGCTCGGATCGGGGCCCATACGTATCGGTCAGGGCGTGGAATTTGATTATTCCACAGTCCACGCCGTTCAGACCATAAAAGCGGCGGGATACGAGGCTATAATAATAAACAACAACCCGGAGACCGTTTCAACGGATTACACCTGCTCCGATAAACTCTATTTCGAGCCGCTCTGCACAGAGGACGTTATGAACGTCATAGAGCTTGAAAAACCGGAGGGCGTCATAGTCACGCTCGGCGGCCAGACCGCAATAAACCTTGCCGATCCGTTAAACGAACGCGGAGTAAAAATAATAGGCACGGACTGCGGGGCGATAGACAGAGCGGAGAACAGAGACCTGTTTGAAAATCTGCTCGTCTCGCTTGACATCCCCCAACCGCGCGGCAAAGCCGTGACGGATATTGAAGAAGGCGTTAAAACGGCGGCTGAAATAGGTTATCCCGTTCTCGTGCGCCCCTCGTTCGTTTTGGGCGGGCGCGCTATGCAGATAGTCGCAAAAGAGCGCGATATGAGAAATTATTTGAAGACCGCCGTTGAAATAGACGTTGACAAGCCCGTGCTTATTGATAAATACATCAAAGGCAAAGAGGTTGAGGTGGACGCCGTATGCGACGGACGCGACGTTTTCATCCCCGGCATAATGGAGCTTGTGGAACGCACGGGCGTCCACTCCGGCGACTCCGTAAGCGTATATCCGCCGTATTCCTTGTCCGATAAAGTCAAGGCGCTGATACTGAAATATACGAAAAAATTAGGGTTAGGCATAGGGATAGTCGGGCTTTTCAACATTCAGTTCATCGTGGATAAGGACGACAACGTTTATATTATAGAGGTCAACCCGCGCTCGTCGCGTACCGTTCCGTTTTTGTCAAAAGCCACGGGATTCAGCTTAGCGGATATAGGTACGCGCGTTATGCTCGGTATTTCGCTTAAAGAACAGGGGATATTTGAGATATATCCGAAAGAAAAGGAACGCTGTTACGTAAAAGTTCCCGCGTTTTCGTTCTCAAAGCTGTACGGCATGGATTCTTATCTGTCACCGGAAATGAAGTCCACCGGAGAAGCGATAGGCTATGACAAAAAACTTCACAGAGCGGCGTATAAGGCGCTCACAGCGTCCGGAATGAAGCTGAAAAACTACGGAACGGTGCTTGTAAGCGTCGCGGACGAGGACAAGGACGAGACCGTGCCGCTTATCAGAAGATTCTACAACATGGGATTCAATATAGAGGCAACGTCGCTTACCGCGCACGTGCTGCGTGAGAACGGCATACGCACAAGAACGCTCGGCAAACCGAGCGAGGGCAGCGACGAGGTGGTGCGTTCCATACGCGCCGGTTACGTAAGCTACGTAATAAACACGCGCGCGATCTTATCCGGCGTACATTACGGAGACGGCGTTGAGATACGCCGCGCCGCCGCGCAGAACGGCGTGGCTACGCTGACCTCACTTGATACCGTGCGAATGCTCCTCGACGTGCTTGAAGAAGCGAACATAGGGATATCTACGATAAACTGAAAAAAATTCCTCCGCCCACAGAGCGGAGGACGTTTTTTTGTTTTACGCAGTATAACGTATCAGGCAAAGAAAATTCGAATACAATCGTGATTCATTGAGAGATATTTGATTGATTAAGAAGCCGCAATAGTCTTTTTCTTCCAAGGAAGATCGTCATCTGAAGCCTTGAAGTTGTAAACGGGTTTCATAATGTCGACTATATCAACAGAATCGCGGATAACGTCAATAATGTCTTCAAGAGACTTGTAGGTCATGGGTGCTTCGTCTATTGTCTGTTCGTTTACTGAAGTGGTGTAAATGCCCGCCATAGCTTCCTTATAGGATTCAAGATCAAGAGTTTCTTTCGCCTTGGTCCTGGACATAAGCCTGCCTGCACCGTGAGGAGCAGAGAAGTTCCAATCAGGATTTCCTCTTCCGATTGCGATTACAGATCCATCGCGCATATTAATGGGAATAAGCACTTTTTCTCCTGCATGCGCGGCGATAGCTCCTTTACGAAGAATCATTTCATCGGTATCAATGTAGTTGTGAATCGTATGGAACGATTCTTTCGCGGTCATTCCCGTTCTCTCAAGAATTATCTCCGCCATCTTTTCACGACTTCTTTTTGCGAACTGCTGACAGATTTCAACATCGTGGAGATAGTCCCCGAGAAAAGAGCCGTAAAGCCAGCAAATATCTTCAGGCACATCAGATTCTTTTGCATCATATTCTTTAGCGAGAGATTTAAGCGCGGCTTGTATCTCTGTGCGTCTTCCTTCAGCTTTGTATGATTCTATGATTTCGTCTCTGCGTCTGAAATAATCTTCTTTACCTGCATGTAGATCAATCGCGAGCTGCTGATAGATCTCCGCTACCTGTTTGCCGAGGTTGCGGCTGCCGGAGTGAATAACAAGGTAAAAGGTCCCGTCGGATGCTCTGTCGACCTCGATGAAATGGTTTCCTCCGCCAAGGGTTCCAAGAGAACGTTCAAGACGCCGGGAGTCTTTTAAAGACCGGTAGCAGCGAAGTCCGGTTAAATCAAATCTTTCGATACGGCCCTCCCAGACATTCATTCCCGAAGGGATAAAGTGACATGCTTCATCGATTTTTTCAAAATCGAGTGTTTTATCCTCGAGTTTGACAGTATACATTCCGCAACCGATATCAACGCCGACGACATTGGGACAGGCTTTGTCCACCACTGTCATTGTTGTACCGATAGTACAGCCTTTCCCCGAATGGACGTCAGGCATGATTCTGACCTTGCTCTCTTCGGTAAGCGCGTAGCTGCACATGCGACGGATCTGCTCAATGGCCTCGTCCTCAACAACTTTTGCATAGCAAATCGCTGTATTAACGGTTCCTTTTATTTCAAACATAGTAATTACCTCTAATTATTCTTTCTTGTCTCCCACTATTCCGAGAAGCTGGGAAAGCATGTCGCTATTTCCGTTAACATTGATATTTCCGACGTTTTCGCAGATCCTCTCGACATACTCAAGTTCTTTCAGCTTGTAGAGAGTCTGGTTTTCCTCCATGAGTTTGGCTGTATTCAGAAGGGATCTTGTGGAGGCCACTTCCTCGCGGCGGGTGATAACGTTCGCTTGAGCTTTCTTTTCAGCCACAAGTACGGTATTCATAATGTCGCGGATCTCGCCGGGAAGTATAATGTCCTTGACGCCAGCATCTTTTATTTCGACGAAGAGCTCCGCTTCTTTTTCTTTCAGTTTCTGGAAAACATACTTGGACATCTCATCTTTGTTCTCAAGTATTTCGTCAAGTTTATACTTGCCGACGTAATCCCGGAGAGCAAGTTGAGCGGCGATGTGCATCTGCTCAACATAGTCATCGATTTCAGTCAGTATTCTGACATAATCGGTAACTTTGTAGTTGCAGACGAAATTGATTCTCAGAGAAACTTTGTCGAGCGTCATTATCTCCTGACCGGTTATATCCATTTTTGTAAGCCGGGTATCGACAAACCCTACATTGACTTTTACGCTTGTATTCCAGAAAAAGTACGTCCCGGGTTCAAGAATACGGACGAACCTATTGTCGTAATACAGGCGAGCTTTCTGGTATTCGGCAACCTCAATTCTGGTAAACAGAGTGGGCTGGATTTTGTCAAAAATGTACCTCGGGACAATTGAATCGACTTCCGGTGAAGATATATCAACGATCTGGAAGGAGTGCGTATCGCTACCATTCCAGAAAGCGTATTTTCCGTGCCTGGGAAGAGCACAGGCAAATCTGCCATTGACATAATGGAGAGCAATCTGCTCGTCATTGACTTCGACAACAGATACCATTGCGGCAAATTCCTTGTCTTCAAGCAAAGTGTCCAGTGTACAGTAAGCACTTGTTATGATGCTGCCATATTCGGATACTTCGATGTCTCTGCCGCCGAACAGTCTGTATTTACCGGCGCCGACGGTTTTAATGTACTTCCCGTCTTTAAAAAGGAAACCTTTTTGTTTTTCATTGATGACTACAGTTTTCATATTTCCAAACCTCCATAGGGTTATAAATGTCGTCGTGCCTGTCTATGAAAAGGCGGCGGCCAAAACCTTAAGCTTTCTATTTCAAAGGCGGAACAGATTTGTCTGGCCTTTGTCACAGATAAACGGTATCCGGGATCGGACAAGGCTGCTTTTCCATTGTCTTCAAACGACTGTAAAGCTGTTATCCGACGCGACAGACACTTTTTTCTTCGCGGCAAAACGCGTACTGAGCCCCTTTCGGAGCGATTTCCAACCACTGGCGATACGTTTTTCAACGCACGGCAGGATTCGAACCTGCGTATACGGGGATTTGAACCCCATCACTGTGAAGTGACTGCCAACTCGCAAGCGGAGAGAACCATCATACCCTTTGGAATATCCTCGGGCAAAGCGGTGATTTGACACACCCGTTTTCAACCTTGCGATATTATTATAGCCCGGTTTTTAAGCGTTTTCACGGAAAAAAAGTTGCGAGGTCTTTCACTCGCAGCTTTTTATGAGGTTTTTTTGATCTAACAAACGGTTTTTTATGAGATCCCGGAAATAAAACGGCTCTGAAACCTTGATCATTGGACCGAACGAAAGGATTCTTATAACCATTTCAACTTCGTCATCTCGGTCATATTCGATTGTTATCCGGTAATGATTCTCATCAATTCTCTCCGCTTCTTTGGCAAAATGCGCGAAGTGAAGCAGAACTCTCTCCAGGGCATTTCTGTCATCCGTAACTTCCAGCACAACTTTTCCCATTGTTCTGATCCCATTGGCCGTCCTTGATGGGAAAGAGTTTTTTACGCGTTTACAGGACAGGATCCGGCCGATATTAACTGTATCTCCGTATCTGAAACCGGATATGCCGACTCTGAACTTATCATCCTTCTCTGAATATTCGATATACTCAGGTTGCGCTGTCAGTCTGCTGAATCTGTCATTTCTGTTCATTATAAAGAATTGCAGGGGATATTTGTTTTTAATCGCATCAAGGATAATCCTGAAATGTGTTATGTACTGCTCATCTTCATAATTGTCACCATCGGAGTATTTGTCGAAAACGCAGAAATCATCCGACCCGAAAAGTGGCTCAACATCCGTAAATTCGGGCATTTCAACGTTGAACAGACGTATTCTCGGATCATTTGAGATTGCTTTCAGCCATCTTTTCTGAAGAAGTGTAAGGGGCATTTCAGGACTGTTCCGAACAACACCGGTATTGTCGTCGTTAAGAAGAGGCCAGTCTCCGTTTTTCAGAGATTCGGTTATTGTTAAGAAACTCTCGCTGAATGCATATTTTTTGGCAATCATTGTGATCTGGGCGGCTGAAACCGGCGATGCTACGGCTTCTTTCAGAATCGCAGCGACGGCGTTGTAATAAGCACTGTAGAGTTCACTGAACAGCATTGCTTTCACCACCTTCCTCTATACCGTATAATCTGTACATTGCTTCCATGTCATCGCGGAACTGTTTCTGAAGGATTTCGTTAGAAAAATGGATTTCCTTGATTCTGCATATAAATGTTCTTATCCATGGAACAAGCTCTGTAGCGTCATAAACATCCGCGGAGAATCGACTTGTGTTATCATCAAGGTGTTCTACAGTTCCGCAGCGTTTTTCACGCTCAAGCCTTTTAGGAATATGTTTTTCGTTGTCGCTGTAGGTAACTGTGAAATCCACATGTTCCATACGGTTTCCGGCACGGCTTTGTGTACTAACCCCCCACATATGCGACTGTATTCTGTCAAGCTGTTCTCTGAAATAATCGAATTTTTCAGTTTTCTCGTCCTTTTTAACCGACAATATATTGTCCAATCTGAATGAAGTAATTCTTCTGTAACGCGGAACATATGCCATCAGGTACTGCCTTCCGCTCTGCACACTGATCATGATCCGCAGAGGAATAACGTGATTTTCCGCAATCCTGTCCCTGTGCCGGTTGATAGTTTCTAGCGTGATGTTGCATTTATCTTTCATTGAATCAAACAATAAACAGGCAATATCACTGTCAAGAGCGCCGGTAATATAATGATGTTTAAACGCGAAGCGGTCATTATGAGAATGCACTTTATCAAGTAGAA
This sequence comes from Clostridia bacterium, assembly GCA_017443595.1. Lineage (GTDB taxonomy): Bacteria > Bacillota > Clostridia > Oscillospirales > CAG-272 > UBA1248. The sequence continues at coordinate 1,261 of JAFSYU010000020.1, read as the reverse complement.
ATGAGCCGATTACCCCGCACGGAGCTGTTTCAGAAAAGAAATCGAGCACGTCGGAAAAACCGGAGACATCTGCTATCTCTTCAGGGAGGTATTTAACTGTTTTTCCTTCCTTTTTTGTTTTGACTATGCCTTCGGAAGTATATTCCTTTAACTTTTTTCTAACCGTTGATTCATCAAACTGTCTTGAGGATTCGGGAAGCATTTCATACAGTTTGTCAACTATATCTGAAAGTGTTATGCCGTTTTTTTCAGTTGAAAGAATGTCCAGAAGAACAAAGTGGAGTGTTATGTCTCCGTCAGTGAAGCTTTTGGCTTTCCAGGCTTTGTATAAAGGGTTATGGTTGGAAACACGGCTGTCTATCGAAATAAAAACATTTTTACCGTCGGCTGTTTGACGAAAGCGCATATAATCGCCCAACAAACTCTCCATTCTTCGTCTCTCGTCATCATATGAACGGGAACTTTTCTTTGTGTATTCATCACGGCGTTTGAAACCGTATATATAGAACTCTCGCATATAATCGCGGATTCGATTGAAGTTTTTTATCAATTCGTTGTATGCCATAATATTACCTATTATTTAGTGATGAGATTTTATTTGCTACAGCATAAAAGCCATATAAAATGGAAGATAAGTAATTCCGGATTGCGTCAAGACGTTATTTGCCGTGAGAATGATCTTCTCAGATATGATCTAACTGTTCCTTTTTGAGTGATAAATACTCTTCTTCTTTTTTGGTTTTATTTCCCATCAGTTGTTCTCATCCTTTACTTTTTTAGCATTATTATTCCTCGGTCTCGTAGTAATAAGAATAATCAATGCCTTTCATGATGATCTCGCGGTTGTTGATATCGTCGGTCAAGGCATTCTTTATTAACGAATATATCTTTTGTGTATCGACAACGCTTATGCGCATGGCGGCGAGATAATCTTTTTTGTCAATTAAGCTCCAGTCAACGCATTTTTTCAGATTCTTTTTCAGAATCATATCAAGCCACATTCGCGTGCTTCTGCCGTTGCCTTCCATAAACGGATGTGCGACATTCATATCAACGTATTTCCTGACAATTTCTTCAAGCGTGGTTTCAGGCATTTTTTCGATATTTGCAAGAGCTCCGCTCAAACACAGCGCGGGTGTAAAGACGAAGCCTCCTTTTGCAATGTTGAATTCACGTATCTGCCCGGCAAAATCATATAGCCCGCCAAAAATGTATCCGTGTATCTGCTGCAAGCCTTTCGCCGTTCCGACTTCAATGTTGT
>JAFSYU010000019.1 GCA_017443595.1 Clostridia bacterium | reverse complement strand
TCTTCATATTGACTCCTCCTATCTCTATTCTGCTTGCGGTTGCCAGACCTCTTGCATTATACCATAGGAGGATTCCTTTTTCAACGGCAAAAGCCTCTTTGGAACCACCTGCTTAGCAGGTGGTTTTCGGGTAACAATCAAAAAAGCGGGCGGAAAATTGCCGCCCGTGTTACCGTTTTATTTTCTGTCCTTTATCCTTGCTTTTGTCTTTGCTATAAATTCGTCAAGCGTCATAACTTCCGTTTCCGCCGTGTCTCTGTCGCGGACGGAGACGTTGTTTTCCTCCGCTTCCTTTGCGCCGATTATTATCATATACGGCGCGCGGTCAACGGACTGCGCTTCGCGTATCTTATAGCCGATCTTCTCGTCGCGGTCGTCAAGCGTTACGCGGATGCCGGCGGCTTCTATCGCGTCCGTCACGGCCTGCGCGTAATCCATCGTCTTCTCACTTACAGGCAGGACTTTTACCTGCATAGGCGCGAGCCACAGCGGGAATTTGCCTTTCGTTTCCTCTATGATATAAGCCATGAATCTGTCAAGCGAACCGAGTATGGCTCTGTGCAGCACGACGGGCGTTTTCTTTTCATCGTTCTTGTCAACGTATTTAAGATCGAACTTAGCGGGCAGACAGAAGTCGAGCTGGCACGTTGAAAGCGTTATCTCCGCGCCGACGGCGGGCTTGACGTTGACGTCGAGCTTCGGTCCGTAGAACGCCGCTTCACCAATCTCCTCCGTATACTCGATACCGAGCTGATTCAGAACGTCGCGCAGGGCGTTTTCCGCTTTTTCCCACATCTCGTCGTCCTGATGATATTTCTTTTTATCGTCGGGATCGCGCAGTGAGAGCACGCAGCGGTAGTCTTTAATGCCGAAATCCTTGTAAACGTCGAATATCAGATCGACAACGCGCGCTACCTCGTCCTTTATCTGCTCCGGCGTGACGAAAAGGTGCGCGTCGTTCTGACAGAAATGACGTCCGCGCTCTATACCTTTGAGCGTGCCTGACGACTCAAATCTGAAATCGTGCGCTATTTCGCCTATCCTTATAGGCAGATCGCGGTATGAATGGCCTCTGCTGGCGTAGATCATCATATGATGCGGGCAGTTCATCGGACGGAGAACGAACGTCTCGCCCTCAACTTCCATCGCGGGGAACATATTTTCCTTATAATGCTCCCAGTGACCGGACGTCTGATACAGAGCGACCGTACCGACGCACGGCGTCATAACGTGCTGATAACCGAGCTTGCGCTCTTTTTCCTTTATATAATTTTCAAGCTCCTGCCATACCGTGTAGCCGTTCGGCAAAAACATAGGCAGACCTTTGCCTACAAGGTCGTCCGTCATGAACAGGCGCATTTCCTTGCCTATCCTTCTGTGGTCGCGCTGCTCCGCCTCGGCTAACTGCTTGAGATACTCTTCCATCTCTTCCTGCGTTGCAAACGCCGTGCCGTTTATACGCGTGAGCATTTTGTTGTCTTTGTCGTTCTTCCAGTACGCGCCGGACTGACCGGTGATCTTGAAGACCTTCAAGCCCTTCGTGTAGCAGAGATGCGGGCCGACGCACATATCTATATATTCGCCCTGCTGATAAAAGCTGATAACGGCGTCTTCCGGCAGGTCGCCTATATGCTCGACCTTATATTTCTCTCCTCTTTCCTCCATCAAAGCTATCGCCTCCGCGCGCGGCAGAGTGAAAGCCTTGATAGGCAGGTTTTCCTTTGTGATCTTTTTCATCTCCGCTTCGATTTTGGCTAAGTCCTCGTCGGACAGTTTCGTGTCACCTAAATCGATATCGTAGTAAAAGCCTTTTTCCGTAGCCGGTCCGTAGCCGAAATCAGCCTGCGGGAAAAGACGCTTTACAGCCTGCGCCATTATATGCGCCGCCGTATGGCGTATAACGTGCTGTTCTTCTTCCGGCGCACATTCTGCTACGTGGCCGTCATTGTAAATAACTTTCATTTTAAACCTCCGAAAAAATATAAAAGCCCTTGCAGCGTCATAAAAAAACGCTCAAGGGTGCAAAAAATTTACACGGTCCCACCTTGAAGTTTAACTTCATTCTCCCTTAACGCGGGGCACGGCGACAAATACTGTTATTTCATCATCGCGGCTCAGAAGCGGTCTTCATCTACGCCTCGTAAGGAACTTTCACCGTCCGTTCCCTCTCTGATACAAAAACGTAAACTACTGTCTTCATCACAGCCTGTGCGGTGATTATACTACAAATAAACCGTTTTGTCAAGTGTTTATACGCAAATTATATATCCGACTGCGGAAACGACCCGTGTCCCTGTAAAAGCGACGTTAAAGCCGTCATTACCTTTGCAACGGCAAAAAACATATATATTTTAAATTTTCTCTTAAGCTCAAATAATTTCATGTACTTACCTCCGGGTGCACATATAATACCACATATTAAACCGTTTGTCAATAGAAAATTGAAAATTTTTATTGTTATCCGATAATTTTTAAGCATTTCACATCAAAGAGTGCCGTGTTTGCACGGATTTATTGCAACATAAAACGGCGCGCCGGAGCGCGCCGTTTTCGTTATTATATTATTTGACTATTTTTTCAATAAACTTGTTTATCTTCTTGTCTATTGATTTTTCAACTTTCTTGTAAAGCTTGCTGAATTCGTTCTTGTTATTGAATACAAGATCGGAATATCCTGAGGCGTACGCGTTCCAGTCGTTTATAAGTCCCAAGTCATACATTCTGTTCTTGAACAGTATTTCAAGCATATCTATGGATTTATCGTCACGCGTGGATTTGCCCTTTATTGCTTTTTCTATGTATTCCGGCATGATGTATTCGTGTCCGTAATACGCCATCGCTTCAAGTATTATGCCGCTTCTTCTTGCGTTTTCTTTATTCTTCTGATATATCGGTATACCGACAAGAGACGCGGCGGGGTTGACGAACGTTACGTAGTTTTCCTGTTTTTCGTCATATTTCGGCATCGGGAGCAGACCGAAGTCCGTATCCATAGCGCGCAGATTTATGATAGTTGAAAGGACTTCCGCGTAGAAAAGCGCTCTGTCTTCTTCAAACGCGTCCTGCGTCAGAATGGTTGCCCAGGGGTTGATGTGCGTCCACTTATGCGCGTCTATGGTGAGCTGAGTATCGCGCATGACTTTGAGCGAGTAGTTCAGAACGTTCTGTATCTTCTCGTTGTCTTTTGCGTCAAGATACGGTATATCGTCGCTGTCTTTCTGAATGAACGACAGACCCGCGGCGTAGAAGAAACCGTACGCCATATCTCTGTGCGTTGCAAAAGCATATGTCGCCATGTAGTCCCATTCGCCCTGATCGTTCGGAGCGGCTATACCGCAGTCTTTCATCGTATTGTAGAAATAGTCAAACGTCCATCTGCCGTCTTTGACGACCTGATAAAGATCTTCAAGGTCAAGACGTTCCGCTAAGCCTTTATTGAACATCATCGTCCAGGTGCAAGCGTCCTCAACGGTGATTATATCGCCTACAGTGTAAAAGATATGATTTGCTATGGACAGTTTTTCGTTTGCGCTCTGATCCCAGTAATGCTTTGAAAGATCAAGTCCTTCCGCTTCCTTAAGATCCATAAGGTCGCCGTTTGCCGCGCTGGAAGCTATCAGAGGCATTCTTGCCACTACGGCGTCATACGCGTTGTCACCGGATTTTACGCTGTTTTTCAGCGCTGTCGTCGTATCCGCGGAAGGAGTTACCATTATCTCCACGCCAAACTGATCCTTCAGTTTTTCGCAGCGGCGCCACACGGCGTCATCCACGGGATCATCACTCGCTTCCTCGTAATAAAGATTGTTCTCAGTGCCCCAGAAAGCGCCTTCGCAGAGAATATTGAATTCTCCCGGGAACATTTCAGCCGGAAGATCGGGAACATAATTCATGTCGGCGGTCTCTTCCTCTGTCTCCGTTACATCGGCTGTCGTTTCCGCAGTTGTCTCTTCTGTCGGTTTCTTTTCCTCGGCGCATCCGGCAAAGCACGCGACCACCGATAAGAAAACGAGCAGTAAAACAATTACTCTTTTCATATACTTTCCTTTCTGTATATTAAATTCTTTTGATTTTTTTGAATTTCAGATCCGTAAGATGCTCCGCGCAGGTCGCGCCGTGTGAGAACACAAGGCTGAATTTACTGTCGGCGTTTATCTGCGTGAGTCTTAACACAAGGCGGTTTTCGCCTTTTTTTAATTTAACGCCAGAGATATGGACGTTTTCCGACGTGAACGTATCGCAGTCGTTTCTTTTTGCAAGAAGCTCTCCGTTGAGATACAGCTCAAACGGCGCGCTTCTGCCGAACTGGATGTAAACGTCTTTTTCTTCATCGCAAATAATTATCTGCGACATATAAAACACGCACGGACCGTAAAAGCCTGATATATCGGACAGCCTGAAGCTGTCTTCTTCTTTATAGAAATACTGTTTTATGTGACCGTCGGAATATCCCCATTCAAAAGGCTCGAAAAGCGAGTTGATATCAAGATACGCCGTATCCGTGTCCCTTGCGAAATTCAGGTGGAAATCGCGTACGTTATCGGTCGACTCTCCCTCGTCTTTTCCGGGTTTCATAAAGCTAAAGTAACTTTTACCGCCTTCAAGCGCCGTCGGTGTAAGCGAGGGTTCTGTGCGCCATATCGGTCCGTCAACGCGCCAGACGTCGGCGCAGCAGATACCGAAACTGTCTTTATAAACGCCGTTTTCCGTGTGAAATTCGATATCTATTATATTTTTCATCGGGAAGACCGAGGCGCCGGGCAAAATATCTATCTTTCGGCGTACAACGGCTTCGTCTTCGCCGTCAACTTCAACTTCACCGTCGAGGCAGTAAAGCGGATCGGGACATTTTATTATCAGTTTGCCTTTGATCTTTCCCCTGTGTTTTATCTTTATATCTACAACCTTGCCGTGTTTTTGCGGGTTTATGCAGGGCTTGCCCTTGTAATCGTATTCAAACGTATATTCCGGCGCGGGTGTGAAATCGTATTTTACTTCCGGCGCGTTATCAATCACCGTTTCAGTATGCGGCAGAACCGTACCGAGTTCTGCTATCTGTTCTGACAGAAAGTCCGTTCTGTCGCCGTGGCCTTCGGATCTGACGGATAAAACGTATTTTAAATCGTGCAGACCGGTGAGTTCTGCAAATTTTTTGCCGCCTGAGATTATCCCGAGCATCGCGCCGGCGGACGCGCAGGTGCAGTCCGTGTCAAACCCGCAGCCCAGCGCCGTAAGTCCCGTTTTTATCGGGTCTTTGCCGCACAGAAGAAGCGCGGCAAGCGTTATGCCCATGTTCTGGAACATATTCGTGCAGTCCGGATGACCGTATTTGTAAAGGATCCATGCGCGGACGGTCTGCATATCGTCATATCTGCCGCACAAAAGCAGGACGTATTTTACAAGCTCCGCAAATTTACATTCCGGCGGGATGACGGATAAACCGACGTCTATCAGTTTATATATATCGTCCTCAAAAAACGCCTCCGCCTCCGCTGCCGCAAAAAACATTTCGGCAAAAACGGATTCTCCGCTGTGATCAAGTATACCGTCGCGGCTCGCGTATTCCGCGGCTTTCTTCGGCTCGCCGGGCGCGAGACACGCCCATATTTCCGAGCGGATCGGACAGCCCATACCCTGTTTATAGAAGTCGTTTCTGTACTTACCGGAATACGGCGGATAAATACCGCATTGGTAATTTTTGCGCATCACCGCGTATTCGCCGGGCGAATAGTCGCAGTATTCGCAGAAACGCTGCAGTAATTGACGCGAGGTGAAATCCGCGCCGTATTTTTGTACGACGTCAAGCCAGAGGACCTGAAGATCAAGATCGTCGTTAGGAAGCATAGCGTCCGTCATCTCGGGGCGGTATTTCAGCTCCATACGCATCTTTACGCCCTCGTAAGGCGCGCCCATGGTGCCTATAGCCGCTTTGCCCGCAAAACAGCCTTTGACTTTGTCAAGATATTTATCGTATCCGATACGTCTCATTATCCGCCTCATACGCAGTTTTGCTTATTTTACCATACTTTTTTTGATTTGTCAAATATTTTTATTTGAAATGGGAAAAAATACAGCCTGTTTTTTAAAATCATCTCAAAAAGACCGGTCAATAATCACAGCGCGGCTTTGCCGCAGTAAAAAATGATCAAAGGGATTTTATATAAATGAATCATAAAGTGGAAGTGACCGGTATAAATACCTCACAGTTAAAAACGTTATCGGACGAAAAAGCCGATATTCTGATGAAAAAGCTGAAAAACGGAGACAAAAACGCAAGAGATGAATTCATAACCGCAAACCTGCGGCTCGTTTTATCGGAAGTGGGAAAATTCAGGAAACGCGCCGATAACAGCGACGATCTGTTTCAGGTCGGATGCGTGGGACTTATAAAAGCCGTGGATAATTTTGAACCGGATAAAAACGTCAGGTTTTCAACGTACGCCGTGCCTATGATAGCCGGCGAGATACGCAGATATTTAAGGGAAAGCTGCGCATTGAAAGTAGGCAGGAGCACGAAGGATATCGCGTATAAGGCGCTGTCCGCAAGAGACGAGCTTTCAAAAAGGAACGGATGCGAACCGGAACTGTCCGATATTGCCGCGGCTCTCGGCTGTGAGACGTCGCGTGTCACGGAGGCGCTTGACGCGATAGCCGATCCGCTATCGTTATACGAGCCGGTATTCGGGCAGGACGGCGACGAGATATATCTTTCCGAGCGGATAGCGGACGAAAGCGGAGATCTGTGGATGGATAAGATCGCGTTATACGACGCAATGAAGCACTGCAACACGCGCGAGGCGAAAATACTGCACATAAGATACTACCGCGGAAAAACGCAGACGGAAGCGGCGGCGGAGCTGGGCGTATCACAGGCGCAGATCTCACGCATAGAAAAATCCGCCTTGCAGAAGCTGAAAAAATATATGACGTAAAAAGAATTCAGAACGGTACGGGTCGGCGCGGTGGGGGCCCACGCGGGCTGATCAAGGAAAGCGGGCGACTTCATTGTTTTGCGGCTTCAGCCGCGCGCGCGGGATGTCCCCCATCACGCGAACCTCCAAAAACCCGTTTCTCGTTTTCGGGGAACCCCTATCACCCGCGCCTGCTTTCATCGCCCCATCATTTCTTAAATGATGGGAGGGGTAAGAGGGGGTTTGGGGGGTGTGTCGAGGGGTTCCCCGTTGCGAACTGGAGAGCAACGGGGGTTCGCGCATCCGACACCTATTTTTATTCTTTATTCTTTATTATTTTTTCTTTAATTCTTGAAATATGCAAATATTTATGTTATACTGGATCAGATAAACAAGAAAGAGCTGCGTTATGAAAAGAAGAGTCAAAAAAATCTGCTTCGGTATTTTCTGCCTCGTCTTCATTTCGCTCGTTATATACTCAATAATGAGCGTGGGAGCCGTGTCAAAATCGAATCATATAATTGAAAAAGCGGCCGAAAAACTGGCAAAAGAGCCGGAAATTCGGGCGGATTCTTTGTATTTCAACACGCTTGACTCACGCGGACAGTTCGTATACGACGTTTTGAAAGAAACCATAAAAAGCGGAAAGCAGTATACGGATCTTATGCCTCTCGTTCTGACGGAATCGGAGTTGTCCGGCATAGTCCGCGCGCTCACGTACGACGATCCGTCGCTTTATTACGTGAACGCCTCCGAATTCGATCTTAAAAATCACGGCTACACGAAATCCGGCAAAAAATCGGGAGAGCTCGTTATACTGCCGTCTATCGTGAACGGTAAATATACGCGCGTTTGGATACCGTATACGGCGAACAACGACGACAGCTCAAAATTCTTGGAAAAAGCTGAAAACAGATTCAAGGCTTCTTTGAACAAAGTTGACGCGATGACGGCGGACGTTTCGGACGTATATCTCGTCTGCCAGCTTATACACGACTATCTGTGCGGCGTTTGCTCAAAAACGGAATCCGGCGGCATATACGCTGACACGGCGTACGGCGCTCTCGTTGAGGGAAAAGCCACGTCGCTCGGTTATGCAAAGGCTTTCAAACTGCTGTATGAAAAGTACGGCGGCACGTCGTTTATAGTAAACGGCGGCAAAAACTACTGGAATTCCGCACTTATCCAGGACAACTACTACAACATAGATATATATTCCGACGATCTTGACGGTATGCTTAACGGCGTATACCTGCGCGGCGTGACGTCGCATCTGTATCTCTGCCGCGACGACGCGACGTTTTATGCGGATCACGAAAAAAGCGTTAACGCCGTGCCCGTCTGCTCCGACAAGACGACGTATTATTCCCACAACGGTTTTGACCCGTCCACACCGTCCGAGCTTACCGAGGCGGTGAGCAGACAGGTGGAAACTCAAAGACAGGCAAAGGGTTATTACTTTGAGATAAGCACGGAGCTTGAAAACGCAAAGGAGCGGATAAAAGAGGCGACTCTCAAAGCGCTCTCGGACAAGTTCCCGGATTACGCCGACACGTGCGAAGTATACAGGCAGTCGGAAAACATACCCGTGTATATAGTCAGGATGATAAAAAAAGAAACACCCAAAGAGCAGGGCTGACATGGAACACGTATTCAAAAAAACCGTTGATATTCTTTTAAGCAAAGGGCTGACCGTAACGTTTGCGGAAAGCTGCACGGGCGGACTTTTATGCAAAAGCGTGACCGATATACCCGGCGCGTCCGCGGTATTCCACGGCGGCGCGGTCACATATTCAAACGATATAAAAATATCCGTCGTAGGCGTTTCACCGAAGACTATTGACGAGGTGACAGAGGTCAGCGACAGATGCGCCTGCGAGATGGCGGAGGGCGTGCGCCGCGTTTTCCGCGCGGATATAGGCGTATCCGCAACCGGCTACGCCGGCCCCGGCGGCGGAACTGACGTAAATCCCGTAGGCACGGTGTTCGTCGGCGTGTCCGTCAGAGGAAAAACGTCCGCTTACCGTCTGTATTATCCGGATAAAAGCAGGGACGAGATACGGAACCTCGTAACGTCGTTTGCCGCGTATATCACCGGATGCGAGGCAGAAAAACTTTGAAAGCCTGGCAGAGATTTCTGTTGCTGATCGGTCTTTTCGCCGCGTTTGAAGCGTTATATCAGCTGTTTTTGTACCTTGAACGCAGGTTTTTTCCGCAGGCGCCGGTGTGCATACTCGTTTTGGGCGCGGCGGTCGGCGGTCTGCTTATCGCTATAATAATACTTAACCGCGGCTTTGACAACAAGCCCGTAACTACCGATATGCTCGATTTCACGCTGCCGTACGAGGAGCGCGTAAAGCGCGCTGAAAAAATAAACAAAAACAAAAAAACGGCAAAAAAGCTGATGAACGTTTTTATCCCTCTCGCTTTCGTTTTATGCATAGATCTGATAGATCTTTACTTTGACATTTTTGATAAGATCAAGGGGTTGTTCGGATAATGGCAGTCACCGCATATACGCTTTTTTCCTCCTCGTCCGGAAACAGCAGTTTTTTTACGGACGGGGAAACGTCTTTTCTCATAGACGCGGGCGGCAGCGGCAAAAGGATATTATCCGCGCTCTGCTCGCTTGACGTACCGCCGTGCGACATTTCCGCCGTATTCATAACGCACGAGCACGGCGATCATATTGACGGATTAAAAGGCTTCTGCAAAAAGAACAGCCCGCAAATACACGCGGTATCCTTGTCCGCCCCGCAGATAGCGGCGCCGAATTTAACGGTGCACGACCGTATATATACGGTAAAGCTCGGAGCGTTCACGGTGCAGAGCTTTGCAACGAGCCATGACAGTAAATGCAGCGTAGGATACATAATAGAGCATGAAAGCGGTATAAGGCTCGGCAGTATGACGGACACGGGATACGTAAGCGAAGAGATGATCTCCGCGCTTGAAGGCAGCGCCGCCGTGATACTTGAATCAAATTACGACGAGGATATGCTCATACACGGCAGCTATCCGGATGATCTGAAACGCCGCATAGCGTCGGAGCGGGGGCATTTATCAAACAAACAGTGCGCGGAGGTCCTGCCGTATTTATACAAAAACGGTACGCGGCGCGTGCTTCTTTCGCATATTTCGCCTGAAAACAATACGCCGCAGTTGGCGCTTGAATCCGCGTTATGCGCCGTAAACCGTTACGGCTTGAATAACATGAGCGCGGAACCGGCAAAACGATTTGAGATAACGAAACTGATATGAACGTAACGATCATTCACGTAGGCGACTTAAAAGAAGATTACTACGCGGAGGCGGTAAAAGAGTACGAAAAACGCCTTTGCCGTTTTTGCCGCGTAAAAAACGTAGAGATAAAAGAGGAAAAACTGCCGGATAAGCCTTCCGACGGCGCGATAAAAGCCGCGCTTGAAGCGGAGGGCAAAAAGATAACAGACGCGATACCGGATAGATCTTATAAAATAGCGCTGTGCGTTGAGGGAAAACAGTTATCAAGCGAGGAGCTTGCAAAAGTTATCTCAGACGCTGAAAAAGATATTACTTTCATAATCGGCAGCTCTCACGGACTGTCGGAGCAGGTAAAAAGCGTATGCGATCTGCGGTTGTCAGTATCAAAAATGACGTTTCCGCACAGGCTCATGCGTGTGATATTGGCTGAGCAGATATACAGAGCGTTTTCCATAAACGCCTGCTCAAGCTACCATAAATGATATGAGACAGTATTACAAACCGCCCAAAAGGATAGGGAAATACGCCGTTTTATGCTTTGTTCTGCTGTCCGCCGCGACGGCCTCCGCGATACTCGGTTTTGAGCTTAAAAAAAGCGTTTTTTACGCGCTTACGCTTGCGTTCATATTCTTTTCCGTACAGATATTTACCGTTTACATCCTGTCAAATTACGAATACGGACTTGATGAAAACATATTCAGCATTTACCGTACCGTCGGCAAGCGCAGAAAATGTATTTACGACCTTGATCTGAACTACGCCTCGTCGCTTATGTATTATAAAGACGCAAAACAGTATATAAAAGAAAAAGGAAAGCCGAAAAGACGTTTTTGTTGTCTTTGCGGCTGCCCCAAAAGAAAAAGCGCGGTTTTGTTTTATCAGACAGATATGAGCTTTGCGCTGTATTTTGCGCCGAACGACGCGTTTTTTGACGCCGTTAAATCTTATATCCGGTAAGCGCAGAGCGTACCGTTTGATAATTCAGTTACGGTAAGCACGTCGCCCGTACGGTATTCATACAGGCAGTCGCGCGTATACGCGCGGCGCACGCGGCCTTTATAAAGTATATACCCGCCGCGCCCGTTTATTTTGGAAAGCGCTATCGCGCCTCTGTCGGAAGACGTTTTTACAAACAGAGTTTTTAAAAAGCACAGCGCGTAAACGAACGCGATATACGAAAAAAACAAAACCGTCTGCAAAAATATCCCGCGCCCCAGCAAAGACGGACATAAAGCAAAAAGCGCGCCGCCGCACCCGGCTAAATAAAGCCGTATATCCGACATAAAGTATATGACAAAAAATACAAACGCAAAAACCGTCCACACGGCGGGCATGATCTCAAATAAAGTCATATATTACCTCCGTTTTTTATTCTGATAATTCCCTTATTCAAGAAGGTGTATTCATGTTTTTTTCTAAAAAATCAGACTATACGTTTCTTCTCGTTTGCTTAGGCAATCCCGGTAAAGAATACGCGCATACGCGGCACAACGCGGGATTCATATTTGCAAGCTGGCTGAAAAAAAATAAAGAAGTACGCATACGCCGCGCAAAGTTCGATTCTCTGTACGGCGAGATAAAGCTCGGCGGCAGACGCGGTCTTATCGTTTTGCCGCAGACGTATATGAACCTGTCCGGTATCGCCGTCAAAGGCTTTGCAAAAGCGTACGAGATAGCGCCCGCCGACATTCTGGTGGTCTGTGACGATATAAACTTTGACGTAGGACAAATGCGCATCAAGCGCAAGGGCAGCTCCGCCGGGCAAAAGGGCATGGGCAGCATAATAGAGCAGCTCGGCACGGAGGATTTTCCGCGCATAAAATTAGGTGTTGGAGACAGGGCGCAGGCGCAGGACTTAAAAGACTACGTTCTCTCCGACTTTACGAAAAAAGAAGTGGAGACGCTTCAAAGTATGTTTACAGACGTATACGACGCCGCGCAGCTTATAATAGGCGGCGATATTGACCGCGCAATGATGAAATACAACTGATATACTGTAACTGCGGCAGTTGTCCCGGTATTAACTATGAAGAAAGAAAACGGATTTGAAACTATTTATAATGAATATTTCAGACGGGTCTACGCTTTTTTGTCAAAAATGTGTCCCGATCCTTTTCTGTGCGAAGAAATGACGCAGGAGACGTTTTACCAGGCGTTCAAATCGTTCCACCGCTACGACGGATCGTGCGAGATGTTCACGTGGCTCGCCGCGGTGGCGAAAAACACGTATTTCAAATACCTGCGTAAAAACAGGATCCACACGGTAGACATAGATCTGGTTCCCGACGGGGACGGAGGGGAATTCGACCCCGCCCGCGTGATACAGAAGCAGATGACGGGCGAGGCGGTGAAAAAAGCCGTGTCCTCTCTGCCGACAAAGTATAAAGACGTTGTGGTCTTGAGGATATACGCGGAGCTTTCGTTTGCCGATATAGGAAAAAGCCTTGACATAAGCGAAAACTCGGCAAAGGTAATATTTTTCAGAGCAAAAAAAATGCTGAAGGAGGCGCTCAAAGATGAATATCAACTGTGAAATGGCGAGGGATCTTTTACCTATGTATAAAGATAAATGCTTATCGCCGTCGTCGGAGGCGGCTCTGCGCGATCATCTTGAAAGCTGCCCCGCGTGCAGACGTTATCTGCACGAATACAAAGCGAGACAAAAGGACGATGTTCTCATACCGCCCGGCGATTTTGCCGATATATCAAGAAGACTGCGCCGTCACCGCACCGTGACGGAAATTGCGGTAGGCGCGGCTGTGGCGGTCCTCGCGGCGTACGCGGTATATAAAACTCTGAAGCAAGGAGATCATTCATGAGCAAAAAATCACTTAATACGGCGGCGGGACGCCGTATTTTCAATAACAGGATAAACCGTCCCGGAAATCTGCCGTTTACTTTCAGATACGGCGGCGAGCTGCATAACGGCTTACAAGGGCTTTTCGCGCGCAGAAAAACCGTAAAAGAAAACGGCAAAACGACCGTTACGACAACGGCGCGTGTTGACAAAAACCTGCGGATAAGAATAGAATCCGCGTATATAGAAGAATTCGGTCAGTGCGAGTATACCGTATGGTTTGAAAACGTCGGCAATAAGCCCACAGATGTAATATCGGACGTTTACGCGCTCGATATGACTTTTGCAGGCAAAAATCCCGTTTTGCGCGGCTGCCTCGGCGACCACGACAACTGGTACGCGGGATACGAAAAAGATCTCGGCAAAGGCGACGAATATTTCCTGTCGCTCGGCGGGCGCGCGACGCATATAGTTTTCCCTTATTTCGATCTCTGCCACGGCAGAGGCGGCACGATGATAGCGCTCGGTTGGGCGGGCACGTGGGAAGCGCTCTTCTCCTCCGAAGGCGACGTTACGCGCGTGAAAGCGAAAACCGACGTTTCACTTGACACGGTGCTTTTACCGGGTGAAAAGATACGAACAGGTCTTGTCGTACTTTTGCCGTATAAAAACAGGAATTACGCGGACGCGACAAATCTGTGGCGCAGTTGGTTTATGAAATACAATCTGCCCAAAGCGGACGGGGAAAACAATATGTTGAAACCGTTTTCAACGTCGTGCTTCGCGTCCGACACGGGCCTGCCCAACTCGGACGGCAGCATATCCGAGCGCAGCTTTACGTGGAAGCCGACGCTTGACAAGCTCATAGCCGAAAATATGAAACCGGATTTCCGCTGGTTTGACGCGGGCTGGTATTACGACCCGGAGAACAATTCCGTGCCGGAAAACTGGTGGATAACGATCGGAACGTGGGAGCTGGACCGTGAGAAATGGCCGGGCGACAGCTTTTTGCAGTCAAATACAGCGTGCCACAAAGAGGGGATGAAAGTCCTTGTCTGGTTTGAGCCGGAGCGCGTAACAAACGTGCCGGCGCTTTGCAAAAACTACGGCTACAAAGAAGAATGGAGCATAGGCGACGGGATATCGAGAACGAACGACTTGGGCAACCCGGACTGCCTTGCGTGGACGCTCGGGCGCATAACCAAGTTTTTAGGCGAGCACGGCGTTGATATGTACCGCGAGGACAACAACAGCGACCCCGGCTTCGCCTGGCCGTATAAGGACGGCGTGGAAGCGCAGAAATACGGACTTAAAAGAAGCGGTATAACTGAAAACAAATGTATCTGCGGCCACTACGCGTTATGGGACGGGATAATAGACTACTGCAAAAAAAACGGCAAATGCACCTTCGTTGACTCGTGCGCGTCCGGCGGCGGCAGGAACGATATTGAATCCATGCGACGCGGCATACCGCTCATGCGCTCTGATTTTGACAGAACTTCGTCTTCAATGCGCCTGTCTCAGACTTCGACCTTCTGCCGCTGGATACCGTTCCACGGCTCAAGCACGAAAGAGACCGAGCATCAGCTCGACGTGAGCAAAGGCGCCGGAAGCTCGCCCTACGTCGTGCGCGCGTCGTACTTGCCGATATACAACTACGGTGAGGAATTCACGCACAACAAAGAGCTTGACTACGACCTCATGCGCAAAAATTACAATGAATGGAAGAGCGTGAAGCACCTTTTGATAAAGGATATGTACGTTTTAACGCCGTGGCGTCACCATACCGACAAAACGCACTGGACCGCGTTTGCCTACGACGATCCGGAGACAGGCGAAAGCATACTTTTGGCGTTCAGAATGGAAGAAGCGGAAAGCGTTACGTTCACGGCAAAACTGCCGTTTGCGGACAAAAGTGCAAAATACGAATTAAAAGACGCCGACAGCGGCAAAACAGAAATTAAAAGCGGCGCGGAGCTGTTGAAAGGAATAACGATCACGCTTCCCGAGCCGAAATCAAGCGTATTGATTTATATAAAAAGACTGTAATTTATGTTCCGCTTTGGCGGAACATCGCATTCGGCGCCACCTCCCTACGACGAGAACCCCCACCGCTGCTCGCGGCGGGGAACCCCTTGGCGCCCGAATGCGCATAGCGGAGACAAATCGTATAATAAGGAGAGATTGAAAATGCCAAAAGGAAAAAAAGCCGGACGTATTATTTCCATCGTGGCGACGGCGTTAAACGCTGCGCTGTGGCTCGGAGCTTCTTTATTTTTTGCACGGCCATTTATAACGGACGCCGAACATACGGAAGGTCCCGGAGGATTCGTATTTCTTATTTTTCTCGTATTTTCCGTGATGGGCTTTGTAAACGCGGTGCTGATACTGCCCGGAGTTATTCTGTATCACAAGTCGCACGGAAGATCCGCTCTGATATGCGCTCTGCTGCTCTATATATGTCCTGCAGTTATGGTCTCCGTATTTTTCGGTTTGATAAGAGCAGTATGGCTCGTACCGATCGCATCAATATTATGGATCATCGGCGTTAACGCTTGCATAGTCCTTTTGATAATCGGATTTATAAAAAGTAGGGGCGATCATTGATCGCCCGCGCCTCACCCGAAAAAGCCCCGAAATCTTTCGGGGGGATGGCGGGGGTTTGGGGGTGGAAAAGGGGGGTGGGGAACCACCAAGAGCGCCGTTTGCGGCGCACAGATCGTCGGCTCCGCCGACACCGATTTTATTATTTATTCTTTCTTATTTATTCTTTATTCTTTAAAGCGGACGACCAATGGTCGCCCCTACAATATCAAAATTAAAAGGAGCACACCTATGAACGGCATCTGGATACGCGTAAACGAGCGTCCAACGCAAACGCATTTTTACTGTTTCAAAAAGAAGATAACAGCGGGAAAGGTCAATTCCCTTAAAATCGACGTCTGCGCGGACACGCGCTATCAGCTTTATATAAACGGAGTCCTCTGCTGTGAAGGCCCGTGTCAGGGCTCGTGGTATCAGAGATACTACGAGACGGCTGACTGCTCGGACAAACTGCACGATGGCGAAAACGATATCACCGTCAAGGTCATGTACGTCCACGACGGCGCGTTTATCTCCACTTTCAAAAAAGACCGCGCGGCGCTGTGGCTGCGCGCCGACTTCGTCTGCGACGGAGAGAGACGAGATTTTCAGTCGGATGACAGCTGGGAGTGTTACAGGGACGATTCCGTTTCTTTTGAGCGCGATGTGCACGTGCACAATTCCATTCCCGAATTTGAGCGTCACAGCGCCGAAAAGAAGCTGACAAAGGTCGAGATATCTCCGTATTACGAGGCGCAGACGGAGTGCGGCTGTTACAACCCGTGGGGCTTGAACGAGCCGTATATACTGCAGAAACGTCCTATACCGCAAATGCAGACGTACCCCGAAAAAGATTTTATAATCGACTTAAAAGAAAACGGCGTCATAGAGCTTGACGCGGGAAAATATACGACGGCAAAAGTAAAATTCAAAATAAAAACAAAAGAAAAGGCAAAAATAAAAATCACTTACGCCGAATGCCGCCTGACGTCGAACGGCCAGGGCGGATGGTATAAAAATATGCGCGACGAGGCGGGCGGGCTTATTGCCGGAGTGTACGACGAGGTGGAGGTCGACGGTGAATTTACGTTCGAACCGTTCTGGTACAGGGCTTTCAGGTTCATACGTCTTGAATCCGATACCGAATTTGAGCTTGCTTTTGCTTCTTTTGCCGAATATTTTTACCCGATGCACGATATTGCCAAATTCCGCTGCTCCGACGAGAAGCTAAATAAAATGTGGGACGTCAGCATAAACACCGTGCGCTGCTGTATGCACGAGATATACGTTGACTGTCCGTACTATGAACAGCAGCAGTACGATATGGACTCCGCAAACGAGGCGACGTTCACGTACCGCTTCACAGCCGACACGGCAATGCAGAAAAAATGTATTACCGATATGGCTCATTCGCAGATACCGGACGGTATGATACAGGCGAATTATCCGTCCACTTCGATACAGGTGATACCCGACTTTTCCCTGTTTTTCATATTCATGGTGCGCGATTATCTGTTATATACCGGCGACAAAAAATTCGTTCTGTCAATGACCGGATATATTGACCGCGTGCTTGAAGGCTTCCGCGGCTATGAGGACGAACGCGGACTGTTCGGCACTACGCCTTACTGGCCGTTTGTGGACTGGTGTCCGGAATGGCCTAACGGCGTGCCCGTAGGCGGACTTGACGAGCCTTTGACCGTGTCCAATCTCATGTATGCGGCGGCGCTGAACGCCGCGGCGGAAATATGCGAGCACTGCGGCAAACCGGGCGCGGCGTCAGATTACAGAGCGCGCGCCGACCGCCGGAACGAACTGACGGTAAGATACTGCTACGACAGTGAAAAAGGGCTTTTCAAAAACACGCCGAACAGAGCCGATTATTCGGAGCATACCACGCTGTGGGCAATACTTTCAGGCGCGGTTACCGGAGACGAGGCGCACGCGCTTATGGAACGCACGATACAAGCCGACGTTTCGCGCTGCACGTTTTCCATGAATCACTTTATGTTCCGCGCGCTTGAAGCCTCCGGCTGCTACAATTACGCGGATAAGCTGCTTGACGGCTGGAGAAAAATGATAGATATGCACTGCACCACGTGGTGCGAGAATCCCGACAATCCGCGCAGCGAATGTCACGGCTGGTCAAGCGCTCCGGCGTATGAATTATCCGCCGTGATACTCGGCGTAAAACCCGCATCCCCCGGATTTGACACGGTCAGAATAAAGCCGTATACTAAAACGCTTGATTTTGCGGAGGGAGAGATACCCACTCCGCACGGCAAAATATATATCAAATGGCATAAGGAAGACAAAAAGACGATAGTTGATTATAAACTGCCGTCCGGCGTAAAACTCGTAAAATAATATCAGGCATCCGCAAGGACCGCCGCTTACGCCGGCTCCTGCAATTGACTTTTTTCTCTTGACTTATTTCATTTTTTATGATATTATAGCCTAAATAATACAACAAAGGATATGTAAACATGATAGGAACAAATAACGTATCTTTGCAATTCGGCGGGCGTACGCTTTTTGCCGGAGCCGATCTGCAGTTCACGCGCGGCAACTGCTACGGCGTGATAGGCGCGAACGGCGCGGGAAAATCAACTTATTTAAAAATTCTGTCCGGCGAGCTTGAACCGACGAAGGGCGAAGTATATAAAACGCCTAACGAGCGTCTTTCCGTGCTCAAACAGGACCACTACGCATATAACGACTGCACGGCTCTGCGCACGGTACTGCTCGGCAACCCGGAGCTTGTAAGGATAGCCGATGAACGCGACGCGATATATTCAAAAGAGGAAATGACCGAGGAAGACGGCGTAAAAGCCGGCGAGCTTGAGGAAAAATACGCGGAACTCGGCGGCTACACCTCCGAATCCGACGCGGAGATCCTTTTAAACGATCTTGGCATAACGGATGAATACCACTATATGCCCATGTCGGAGCTGACGGATTCTCAAAAGGTCAAGGTACTTTTAGCGCAGGCGCTTTTCGGAAATCCGGATATACTTTTAATGGACGAGCCGACGAACGGTCTTGATCTCGTTACGGTCAACTGGCTTGAGGACTTTTTAGCCGACCTTGACAGTACGGTCATAGTCGTATCGCACGACAGACACTTTTTGAACAACGTCTGCACGCATATAGTCGACGTGGATTTCGGTAAGATAACGATGACGGTCGGAAACTACGATTTCTGGTTTGAATATACGCAGATACGCCAGCGTCAGATGCGCGAGCAAAACAAGAAAAACGAACAAAAGGCAAAAGAACTTCAGGAATTCATCCAGCGCTTCTCCGCAAACGCGTCAAAATCAAAACAGGCGACGTCAAGAAAGAAACTGCTTGAATCCATCAACCTGTTTGATATGCCCGTATCTTCCCGCCGCTTCCCGTTTATCAGCTTTGAGCCGTCGCGCTCCATAGGCAACGACCTGCTTGAAGTAAAAGACCTGTGCAAGAGCATAGGCGGAAGAGTCGTGCTCGATCACGTCAGCTTTATTTTGCGTCCGCGCGACAAAGTCGCGTTCGTGGGCGACGACCCGATAGCGAGAACGACGCTTTTCAAGATACTTGCGGGCGAAATGGAGCCGGATTCCGGCTCATACAAATGGGGCGTTACGACGAAGGTCGCGTATCTGCCGCAGGACAACTCGGAGTATTTTGATGATCATGAAGAAAATCTTGTAGACTGGATACGCGCCTGCTCCACTCTGACGTACGAATCCGATGTACGCGGCTGGCTCGGCAAGCTGCTTTTCTCCGGCGACGAGGCGTTAAAACAGGCGAAAGTCCTCTCCGGCGGCGAAAAAGTGCGCTGTATGCTCTGCCGTATGATGCTCTCCGGCGGAAACGTGCTCATAATGGACGAGCCGACTAACCACTTAGACCTTGAATCCATAACGGCGCTGAACAACGGCATGACCAGATTCCCGGAATCGATCCTTTTCTGCTCGCGCGACCATCAGTTGAACCAGACCGTCGCAAACAGGATAATTGACGTAACGGCGGGCAATTTCTACGACAAACTGACGACGTACGACGAATATCTGGAAGAGACAAAATAATCAAATCATATAACACAAACGGCGGGCAAATTGCCCGCCCGTTTTTTTCGTAGGGGTCGGCGCCCTCGACGACCCGCCTTTTTTGCGCTTCCTCATGAGGGAGGCTAAGCCTCATCCGTCACTGCGTGAGACCTTCTCCCAAGGGGAAGACAAGTCGGCTCCCTCTCCGAGGGAGCTGTCAGCCGGGATAATTCCCGGCTGACTGAAGGAGTTTGTCTTAATTCAACGGCGGGCAAATTGCCCGCCGTTTCCGTTTTTATCAGAAGTATATAACCGCCGTCACGGTGCAGTACGCCGGAACGTCTGCTTTTACCGTTTTACCGCATATTTCCGCTTCCGTCAGCTTTTCCTCGCCGCTCGTGCAGATATACGCCTTTTTCGGCGCTTTGGCAAACGTCAGAGTCTGTCTGTGATCAATGCCGTCCGTATCATACAGTCTCACGGTCACGCCCTCTCCGTCCTCTGAATTCTTGACACACGATACGACGGCTCCGCCGGCAGCGGTCAGCGCCTGAGCGGAGAGCGGAAGTTTGCCGCCGTGCTTCGTTGCGGAGACGAACGGGATGGGATTGCAGAATGCTTTTGATACGCTTTTTGCCGTCTGCGGATCGCATACCGCAACGCCTATGCGGATATTGTGTATTCCGCGCTCCGGGTACGGATCGGGATTGTACGCCGATCTTACGAGCGTTACGGACATTGTGTTGCCGTAATACCTGTATCCGTATTTTGTATCAGTCATAAGGCTCAAACAGCCGTTTTCCTTGTCGGCGCAGATATAAGACAGCGCGGGGATATCGTGGGCGAGCTGTTTTCTCTTTAAAACGCCGTACGGTATATCGGCTGAGAAAACTCCGCCGTTGTCGTAGCCTACGGGCACGGCAAAGCTGATCTGCGGTATTTTCTGACCGTGTACCGCCGCCTCGCCCCAGTCAATGCACGTATCGAATTCAAGCACGGGACTGTCTTTTTTCAGCGTTACGGTGCAGGTGAGCCTTGATGCGCCGAAGCTCATTTCATATACTATGCGGCAGTAAAGCGGATGCGTTGCAAGCGCGGTGAATCTTACGCCGCATTCTTCGTTTAAGTCGCGGACCGTCATATAAGGACCTACGCGCCAGCTCGTCATACCGTATACCGGGTTTTCGTCCGCGTATCTGAAATAGCAGGACGGTTCTTTTACAAGCTCTTCCCCGCTCTTTTTGTTTATAAGGCTTATAAGACGACAGCTCTTTTTGTCAAATACGGCTTTTATAAGGTCGTTTTCCATATAAAGCGGCTCGTCGTTTATATGCGTGTCAACGTATTCGTACGCGTGCGGTATAACGGTCTTGTGTCCGTCCGGCTCGCGCTGTTTGAGTATGACCGTGGTATAGCCGAACGCCGGTATTGAGGCTTTTACCAGAAGCGTTGCGAACTGGTGTCCCCAGTAACCGTTGCCCTCGTTCATTACGCAGAACGGTATCTCGGCTCCGTCAGCGTCCGTCATAACGGCGTCAGAGAAGCCGTTCCAATAATCCCATACGGTTATCTCCGTGTATTCGTTTCTGTCCTCGGCTGTCGTATTGAAAAGCTGGATGGCGCGCACGGGACCGTTTCCGCGCTCCGCGGCGGTGAATCTGAAATGAGTGTTCTGTGACTGGAAATATCCGGCGCCGCCGCCCTCGGCTATCGTTTCTCTTGCTTCCGTAAACGGTATCGAAGAAGTATCAGTCGCCTCGGAGATACGGCGCATGGACAGATTTGAATATATGTTCAGATCAGCCATGGCTTCCTGGAATCGGCCAAGCGCGAATTCACGCGTTTCCACCGTGCCGGAGCCCGGAAGGATATCGTGGAAGTGATTGAAAAGCGTATTTCTCCAGGCGCGGTCGAGCCTGTCCGGCTCCTTCGGCGCGTCAGCTAAGATCGACGCCGCTGCGGAAAGCGCTTCAGTCTCGTTGAGGCGCGACTCGGATATGCGGTTTGCCATTTTTATTCTCGACTGCGTCGTATAACAGCCGGTGAACAGGAAGTTGCGCTCCGTATCGTACACCGGGAAATCTATACCGCTTTTCTCAAGTATTTCAAAGTATTCTTTAAACGTGCCGAAGCGGATGACCGGTGTAAGCGGCCAGTTTTTATATTCTTCTATGCGCTCTATATCGCGGCGGGACGGACCGCCGCCGTGGTCGCCTATGCCGAAAACGCACAAATAAGTATCAACTTTCTCGTTTTCGCAGAAACGCGGAACTATCTCAAATTTGAAAGGCGCTATATCGCCGTTGTACCACGCGTATTCGCGGTAAGTCAGAACGCTTTTGCCCGACGGGGAAGCGTAGCGGTATATGCAGGGACCTTCGTGTCCGCGGCAGTGATACAGGTATTTGACGCCCATATCGGACAGTATTTCCGGCACGTTTATATTGTGACCGAACGTATCCGGCACGAAATCAATATCAAGCGAATCCGCCGGTATGTCAAGCAGCTTTGACAGATACTTTCTTGACTGCAGAAGCTGACGCGTCAGCGATTCTCCGTCCGGCATATTTTTGTCCGGTTCCACCCACTCGGCCGCGGTGACCTCCCATCTGCCCTCTTTTATTCTTTCTTTTATCTCGGATAACATTTCCGGGCAGAATTTTTCTATTATCTCATAAGTTGACGCCTGCGACTGCCCGAAAGTCATATCCGGGAATTCTTTCATCAGCTCAAGCACGGTGCGGAAAGTGTCTGCCGTCAAAGACGCCGTCTCGTTATATCCCCACATCCAGTTCATATCTATATGAGCGTGGGATATGAAAAGCTCCGTGTATTTTTTCGCCTCCGGCTGAAGCACCATCAAAAGCTCCTCCGCTTTCATCGCGGCGGCTTTTGTCATAACGCCGTTTTCGTTTATATCGGACAGCAAAAGATCCGCCGCCTGCTCTATAAGGCTGTCAAATTCTCCGCCTTTTGTTTTTGAAATGCCGTCTAAGTACGTCATCTCGGAACAAATGCGTTCCGCGTATACGCCGTTTGCTCTGTAACAGTCCAGAGTTTTCAGTTTCTTCAGATACGTCATATTTATCCCTTTCTTTTGCAAAAGGGAACGAAACGGATATTTTATTCGTTTCGCTCCCCTTTTATTTTAATTACATTTTGGCAAGGCTCTTGTCAAACGCCTTGACTATATTTTCTATACGCTTCTTCGCGGATTTCTGATAGCTCTTCATTGTGGAAGAAATGTCCGTTGATCCCTTCTGGAGAAGGTCTCTTACGTATGATCCCACACCGTCGTGCATATTGACGTACGCCATATCGAATACGCGGTTTCTTACTATGTAATCTATCATATCCATGGATTCCGCGTCGCGTGTGACTTTACGTTTAAGATACGTTTCATATAAGACCGGCGTTACTATGCGGTACGCTTCGCTCGCCATGCCTTCGATTATTATGGAAACGTATTCGCGGTCGGCTTCTTTTACGGTCGCCGGAACGCACACCATGCTGGCGGCGCCGTTTACGAACGATTTATAATCAGTCTGCGCCGCATCGAACTTCGGGACCGGGATTATACCGAAATCGTCGTCCATATCGCGCAGCTCCTCCGCGCTTGAAAGCTTTGCGTCGTAGAACAGGGCTCTGCCGTCCGCAAATACTTTTGCAACGTTGGGGAAATTACTGATATTCGTCTCATAATAAGCGTTGTTTGTGATTATTACGTCGTATATTTTATTGTATATCTTCGTATCGCGCTCAAGCTGCGGATCATAGAACGGCACGTCGTCCGCGTCCTTTGACACGAGCATACCGCCCGCCGCGTAATAGAAGCTGTACGGTACGTCAAGATACCAGGAGGCAAGGCCGAAAACGTCAGCGGTGCTGTCGTAGGTCACTTTGCTGTCGCCGTCTTTGTCCTCCGTTATGTCTTTTGTCAGCTCAAACAGTTTGTCAAGCGTCCATTCGCCGGATCTTACAAGCTCATACGGATACTGCAGGTCAAGCTTATCAAACATAGTCTTGTTGAAATACATACAGGACGTAATGCTGAAGCTCGTGGGGCTTATGTCTCCGTTTACCATCATAAGATTGTTTCTTATGGAAAAACCGTTTTTGATAGCGCTGTCCCACCAGGGTTTTGACAGATCCACGTACGGCAGTTTTTCAAACGGCAGAACGAGATTGTCCTGCGCGAGCGACGCGCCGCTTACCATATGTACAAAGCATAGATCGTAGTCGTCAGATCCGGCTTTTACGCTGTTTCTTATCTTTGTGTTGACGGCGGCGTATTCGTCTGTGGAAACGTCAAACTCTATGCCGAAACGCTCCATAATATTGTTGTTTCTCGTAAATACCGCGTCATGCAGCGGATCCGCCGTTTCGTGATCCTCGGTATATACGTCGCTTGCCTGCATACCGTCAGGCAGTATTACTCTGAAAACTCTTTTGTTGTAGTTTACCTCCGGCAGACCGTCCGGTATCCGGGTTTCCTCCGGTTCAGTCTGTTCCGGTTCTGTCGTCGCTTCTGCTGTCGTTTCCCCGTTCGCGGGTTTTTCTGCGCAGCCCGCCATTACAAGCGCGGACAGAAAGAAAAGCGCGGCAAACAGAATGCATAAAACTCTTTTCATCACGTCATCCTTTCTATATTGTATATTATGATATATATAATATCATACTTTTTATAAAATTTCAATCCGTTTTCACCATTTTTTACAAATAAATTTCGTCACACGGCGACTAAAACGTTTAATAACACAAAAACCGGGCGTTTCTTTTCTTTTTATCGCAATTAAAAAATATTTGCCGACACGAGAGTGCGACACCTTTATCGCTTTGTTTTCCGTATCATATAAACGGAAACAAAAAAGGAAGGTAAACAACAGGATGAAAGAAAAAGTAAAAGCCGCGCCGTCAAAATTTATTGCCGCGGATAAGGTAAAGGAGTTTTTTAAAGAAAAAAGGACAAGCATAATATACGGCGCCGTGTACGGCGTTATAGCTTATCTGTTCGGCGGCGCGGAGCTTATATTCGAGACGGCGCCGTTAGGTCTCGCGTTTGTCTGCGCGGCAAGGGAAGGCATACCGTTTGCCGCGGCGGGACTTATAATATCCGCCGTTTTATCCGGCAAAGAAAATACGGTTATGACTCTGTCCGGGCTCATAGTGGCGCTCGGTTTCAGATACGCGCTTTCTTTTGTTTTGCACAGAAAAGAAGCGGCGGTTTTTTCTCTGCGCGACGGGCTTGCTCCGCGTATATCGTCCGCGGCGGCGGGCTCCGTGACGATCTCGCTCATAAGGATAATTTACGGCGGTTTCCGCTATTACGATCTTTTGGCGGCGGCGTTTTTCATACTCTGCGCCTGCGGCGCCGTTTACGCTTATTCTTTGTTTTCAGACGCGGAAAACAAAAATACGGAAAAATACGAGGCGGGGCTTGCCGCAATGATGTTCTCCGTCGTTATATCACTCAAAGCGTTTTCGCTTTTCGGCGTTTCCTTATCCGCTTTCGCGGCGTTTGCGCTGACTCTCGGCGCGTCTCGCCGCGGCGGCGCGCTGCGCGGCGTTGCGTCCGGGTTTTTGTGCGGGGCGGCGGTCGACATATCGCTTTGTCCGATGTTCGGCGCGGTCGGTTTTTTGTGCGGTCTGCTCGCGCCGCTTTCCGCTTACATAGGCGTTTTGTTTTCCGTTGCAGCGGGACTTTTCATAGGGATGCAGACGGGAGGCTTCAGCGTTATTACGTCAAATCTGCCGGAAGCCGCCGCAGCGTCGTGCGCGGTGCTCGCCGCCGAATATTTCGGAGCGATAAAGCGCATAAACGGAGCGCTTGACAACAAGGTAAGAGGTCTTATAACCTCATATTCGGAGACCGTGACATACGCGGACGCGCTTGAAAAAACGGACGCGGACGCAAAAAAGCTGGCGGACGCCCTCAAAAGCATATCGGAATTAACGGCGGATATATCCGCAAGCGAAAGACGGCCGGATAAAAAAGAACTCTGCTCCTCGTTTGAAGAGGTTTTTGAAGAGTTTTGTTTTGACTGCAAAAACAGATACGAATGTTTTCCGCTGCACGGAAAAGCGGAAAAAAGCGAGCTTCTTTTGCTTTGCGGCAAAGCGAAAGAAAAAAGAACCCTTGACAGGTCCGATCTGCCGGAAAACGTCAGAAACGTCTGCCGCCACGCCGACGTCATTCCGGTAAAGCTGAATATAAAAACGTCGGAATACATAAAAAAGCTGTCCGTGTGCGACAAGGCGGGCGTAGTGTCGTCGGACTACGCGGCGCTGTCAAAGATGCTGTACGCAAAAAGATCGCACAAAGATCATCTGAAGCGCGACCCCGCGTCGGAAAAAGCGCTTTCCTCACTGCCTTATTACAGAGAGCTTTTCCGCGGAGATATCGCAGTATGCGGAGAAAGAAAAAAGCAGATAGTCGCGTCCGGCGCGGATATAAGGCGGATAAAGCAAAGCTGCACCGAGCTTAAAACGGCGGCGGAAAAGGCGCTGAAAATAAAGCTTACGGCGCCGGAGATAACGACAGCGTCCGGTCTTGCCGTGCTTCGCACGGAAAGCGCGCCGGTCATGCGGGCGGAGGTGAACATAGCGGACAAGCCCAAAGCCGAAGAGATAGTAAACGGAGACACCGCGTTTTATACGGAATGCGACGACAGACTGTTCTGCACCGTATGCGACGGTATGGGCAGCGGTAAAGACGCGGCTGCCGCGTCGCGCCTCTCCGGCATAGTTTTGGGCAGACTGCTGTACGCCGGCTGCGACAGAGCCGTAACGCTGGAGACGCTCAATCAGATAATACGGCAAAGGCGCGCGGAGTGTTTTTCCACAGTTGATATGCTTGAAGCCGATCTTTTGTCCGGAGAAGCCGCGTTTTACAAATGCGGAGCGTCGCCGTCGTTCGTCCTTCGCAAGGGCAAGGTATACCGCATAGCCTCTCACACGCCGCCCGTCGGCATAATGAAAGAACTGTGCGCGGAAAAAGTTGAATTCAAACTGCTGTGCGGCGACGTTGTCGTAATGGTGAGCGACGGCATAACGGGCAGCTCCGAGGACGCGCCGTGGATAAACGGGCTTTTAGGCGAGCTTGACTGCACCGATCCCGCGCTGATATGCGACACGCTGATAGAAGAAGCGGAAAAACGGTACGGCTGCCGCGACGATATGACCGTGCTCGCCGTAAGACTGTGCGAGACCGTCTGAAAAATAAAAAAGCCGGTACGAAAACGTTTTCGTACCGGGATTTTTTACTTCACTTTTTGTTCTATGCTGTTTATTATATCGTTTATCCAGCCCGAAACATCTTCACTGTTCGCCGCGGCGGCTGTCAAGCCTGTCGCTACGGTATATAAAATAAACATACCTATCGCAACGAATATCGAAATTGCGGAAATAACTATACCGGCAACAGCAAGGCCTCTCTTACACAGAGCGCAGGACACTATACCCATTATAAGGCCCAATATAGCGCACGTAAGACCGGACACCAATCCGTAAAACGGTATAAATGAAGTACCGAACGCCGTAAGAGCAAGTATAAAGCTGAATATGGAAAGTATAAGGCTTGCTATACGTTTGCCTTTGCTTACTTCTTTTTTGCCCTGGACCGGCTGAGCGGTATATACGGTCTGCGCGTAAAATACAGGCTGCTGAGGCTGGGGCTGCGGCTGAGGCTGAGGCTGGGGCTGAGGCTGCGCAGTGTTCATCGGAGCGCCGCAGTTGGTGCAGAACGATACGTTATCCGCATTCTGAGCGCCGCATTTAGTACAAAATGACATAACTGTGTTTCCTTTCTTTTTTTCATATTTCGTATGATAAATTAATAAAATCCTATCATTTTCATAAGCTCTTCAAGCTTAAGAGCGCTCAGATCAAAGCCGTTCACGGCGGTGATGATAAGAGCTATGAGGAAAAGCACAAGGCTTATCACGGAGAGTATAAGACCGACTTTTGCAACGGCTCTTCCGCTTTTTCTTACTCCCAGTATACCGGTTATAAGACCCGCCACGGAAAACGCCGGGAACAGACAGCATACGAATCCGAGTATGCCGAACACAAGGCTGAAAATGCCGAGAGCTTTGCCTCCGTCCTCGGGCGCTCTGTCCTCCTCCGGGGCAAAAAACGCTTCACTCCGCTGCGGCTGCCGGTACTGCTCATACTGCTGACCGTAATTTTTGCGGTACTGCTGATATCTGTCCTGCCACGCGTTGGTCTCAGGCTGTTCCGTGTTTTCCGCTTCATGCGGCTGACCGCTCAGCTTTTGACCGCATTCCGTGCAGAAATTTCTGTTGTCATCATAATACGTTCCGCATTTTGGGCATACGGGCATTGTAGGATATCAACTCCCTTCTCTTTTACGTTATTATACAACAGAGGCGTATTTTTGTCAATACGGTTTTTACAAAAAAACGTCCGGGCAAAGATACGAAAAAGGCTTGACGGGCACGTTTCTCAGCACAAAAAACAAGCCGAGCAGAGCCGCGTAAATAACAGCGCCTTTGTCCGTTATCTTCAGTCTTTTCATTATTTCCTTATCAAATACGAACCATACGTACAGTTTTATCAAAAAAAGCGCGGCAAGAGGAAGTGAAAGAGTGAAAAATACGTTATACTGCAAAGCGTCCGTTATTCTTAATTCAAGCAGCGCTTTCAGCGCGCGTCCCGCGCCGCAGCCGGGGCAGTAAAAGCCGGTTGCCGAGTGAAACAGACACGGCGGGCTGCCGAATTTTATAAAAACAAAGATCAGCGCCGCAAGAACGAGCGGCGCTGATACGCCGACAGCTGTCCTCACAGCTTTTTTCGGCTTTTTCATCATCTGTTTATTCCTATTACAAGCAAAGATCTTGAATCCGTACAGCGTTCCTTATTGCTCTTGCAGCCGAAAACGCCGGCGATCACCGATCTGGTGCTGAACGCGGCGGAGGATATAAGACAGTAACCCGCCTCATCCGTAGATCCGGTCTTCAGCCCCGTTGCGTTTTCATAAAAATACGGGCTGTCCGGGTCTATCAGCTTGTTTGTGTTGTTCCAGCTGTTTTTATGGCCGCTCGCGTATCTTACGTCGTCATGCTCAAGTCCCGCGTATTTCATTATTATCGGCTCGGAAAGCGCCGCGTACGCCACCGTCATTATATCTATAAGCGTTGTATAATGACCGTCGTCGTGATAACCGTCAGGACACGTGAAATGGGAATTTTGCAGTCCGAGCTCCTCTTTTCCGTATCTGTTCATCTCGTCAACGAATACCTTTACCGCGTCAACTCCGGAAAGCTCCCCGTTTTTGGCTATTATCCTGCCCACGCCCGCGGCGACGGTATACGCCGCGTCGCCGCCGGACGGCAGCATCATGCCCTCTATAAGCATTTCAAGCGTAAGCGCGTGACCCGTTTTTATATAGGCTATGGAAGAATCAGAGGCAAGGAGCGTAAGCTCGTCCCCGGCGGTGAAAACGACGTCCGGCTCGCAGTATTTCAGCGCTATTATCGCAGTCAGCACCTTTGTGGTGCTTGCAGGATATATTTTTTCATCAGGTTCGCAGTTTATGTATAAGATCTCTTTGGTCTTTGCGTCTATCAGTATCGCGTAAGGCGACGTTACCGTGACGTTTACGGGGTTGTCCGCCATAGTGAACATACCGTACGGCGACGGCGGCTCCGCTTCCGTCTCCGCTTCGGTCTCCGTCTCCGTTTCCGTTTCGGCCTGTGTGCCGTCTTCCCGTGTTTCCGTTTCCGTTACGTCCGCGACCGTCTCCGTTACCGGCTGTGAGGTCTCCTCCGGCACGGTCTGACACGAGGTAAGAAATACGGTATATATAAACGCCGCGCAAAGCAGCAGTGATATCAGTTTTTTCATGTATATATTCTCCCGGGCTTTTTTATAAATCATATCCCTTTTTTTGAGATTTTTAAACGTATACAGTATAATGATTTGTAAATATTTATTGCCGCCCTTTTGTTTTGTCATATCCCGCGTTTTTTGTGCAAAGCCAAAAATAATCGGATTAAAACTAAATTTTTATCGTTTTTCAATAATTTTGTATTGACAAATCGAAATTTATGTGGTATCATATGAAAAAAATCAAGGGAGCTGTTATATGAAAGAGCTTGTTCTGGAAGAAGCGGATACGGAAGCTGAAGAGGCGTATGAAGCGGAATTCAACGAAAACTACGGGGACTGTCCCGTTATAAAAAAACCGCGGTACGGTATTGCGGAGCGTGTTTTTGCGTTTGTCTGTTTTGTTTTGGGATATTTTGTATTAAGAAGCTTCGGCGACGCGGGCCTCGGCGCTGCCGTCACGGTCGTGCTTATGACCGCCGCGACAGCAGTGTACGTGAAATGCAAGGGCGCGGTACAGCGCCTGCCGCAGATCCTGTATCTGATATTCGTCGCCTCGTTTTCGTCCGTTTATATCATCTCGGACGACGCGTTTATAAAAGGTCTTGTGACCGTATTCATTTTCTTTGCGCTGCTGTTTTATCCGTATTTCATACACGGCTCCGGCAGGCGTGAATTCATAAACGATATGTTCGTTTTTGATATGATAAAATCCGTATTCATTATGCCGTTTTCGTCATTCGTCAGTATTTTTCCGGCGGCATTCTCCGGCAAGCGCGAAAAAAAGGGGCATTTCCGCGGCTGGCATATCGCGGTCGGTCTTTTTGCCGCCGTGATACCGACGATCATTGTGGCGTGGCTTCTCTGCTCCGCGGATTCCGGCTTTAACAGCGTGATGAGATCCGGAGTTGATTTTCTGTCGCACGGCATCCTTGACGAAATACTCTGGTTCATGGCCGGCGTGCCTCTTGCCATGTATATGTTCGGCTCGCTTTACTCAAACGCATCCGCAAAGCATCAAGGCGTGCTCACAAGGGAGCAGCATTTCAGATTTTTAAACGCCGTGTC
Source organism: Clostridia bacterium (assembly GCA_017443595.1). Taxonomy (GTDB): domain Bacteria; phylum Bacillota; class Clostridia; order Oscillospirales; family CAG-272; genus UBA1248. The sequence goes on along the minus strand of JAFSYU010000019.1, from coordinate 19,751 downwards.
CGTCATACCTCAGGCGATAGCGTACGCGGCGGTGACTCCGGTATGCATACTTTACATTATCTTTTTATCCGTGCAGGCAAATTATTATTTCGGCGGCTTTGCCTCAAATCTGCCGGACGGAATGACGTATGCGGAATACGCGCGGTCCGGATTTTTTGAGCTGTGCGCCGTCGCCGTGATAAATATGGCTGTTATAATCATACTTGCGACGTTTACAAAGAAAAAAGAAGGCGGAAAAGCCGCGCTGCCGCTCAGGATCTATTCCGTTGTCATGTCGTGCTTCACGCTGCTGCTAATAGCCGTGGCGATGTCAAAAATGATAATGTATATAGACGCGTACGGTCTGAGCAGACTGCGCCTTTTCACAAGCTGGTTCATGATACTGCTCGCGTTCGCGTTCGTGTTTGTGATAGTTAAGCAGGTATTCGGCAAATTCAATTATTTCGGCACGCTTGCCGCTGTGTTTGCCGTACTGTTCGGCGCGCTGTGCTTCTGTGACGTTGACGGCAGGATAGCCGAATACAACGTGAACGCCTATATATCGGGCAGAATGGAAAAAGTGGATATGATACAGTTAGGCAAACTGTCCGATTCCGCCGTGCCGTATATCTTGAAACTCACACGGCCGGTGGACGGCAGAAGCGATGAAGAAAACGAGGCGGTGACAACTAAAGCGGCCGAGATACTTTCAAAAAGAAAGCACGAAAGCGCAGACGGATACGATATAATACATTTCAACTACCCGCGCCGGCGGGCTGAAAAAGCATCCGAGCCGTTTTAATCAACGGTTTGGTATATACAAAGAACCGCACTATCCCCCATGTGCGGTTTTATATTGACAAATCACTGTATTTATGATAAAATAAAAAAAAATTGAAAAGAAGGTCATTGTATGAAAGGCAAGTTTGAAAAAATAAAGACCGTCATTCCCGAAGGGTGCGACGGTATACTTCTTACAAGCGAAGTAAACGAATATTACGCAACGGCGTTCGCTTACACGGACGGTTACGCGTTCGTAACGCCGAAAGAAACGTATCTTATAACAGATTCGCGCTACATAGAAGCGGCGGAAGCGTCCGAGGGGACTGTCAAAGTCCTGCTCAAAGGCGGCGCGCTCAAAGAACTGTTCTCCGATCTTAACGTTAAAAAAGTAGGATTTGAGGATCTTTGCGTTACCGTGTCGGAGCTTCGGGGCTTCAAGGAAAGGTTTGCGGATATAGAATTTGTTCCGATAGGCGACGCGGTGGACAAACTGCGCGAATTCAAGGACGAAGACGAGCTTGACAACATAGTAAAAGCCCAGAGCATAGCCGACGCGGCGTTCGAGCACGTTTTAGGCTTCATCTCAACGGACAGAACGGAAAAAGAAGTCGCGCTTGAGCTTGAGGTATATATGCGTACGCACGGCGCGGACTGCGTTGCTTTTGAGACGATAGCGGTATCCGGCACGGCGTCATCCATGCCGCACGGCGTACCGCGCGACGTAAAGGTGCAGAAGGGATTTCTCACAATGGATTTCGGCGCTAAGTATTTAGGCTACTGCTCCGATATGACGCGTACCGTCGTAGTCGGCAAAGCCGATGAAGACATGAAAAAGCTGTATTACACGGTAAAAGCCGCGCAGGAGGCCGCGCTTGAGGCGGCTGTGCCCGGTGCCGATCTGGCGGGACTTGATAAGATAGCCCGTGATATAATAGACAAGGATTACCCCGGCACGTTCGGCCACAGCTTAGGTCACGGCGTAGGATTATACATCCACGAAATGCCGAGCGTGAGCAGCTACAGACCCGGCGTAAAGCTGAGCAAAGGCCACGTAATAACCGTTGAGCCGGGTATTTACATAGCCGGAAAATACGGCTGCAGGATAGAAGATATGGTGCTTCACTATGCGGACGGATGCCGCGATATCTCCAAATCCCCCAAAAATCTTATTGAAATTTAAAAAATATTACAGATTTTGTATTGACAAGCAGTATTATTAAGGTGTATTATAATATTCGGCAAAAAAGAGAACTTTAACGGAGGATACCATTATGTTAATGGCAGGCGATTTCAGAAACGGAAAAACATTCGAGCTTGACGGACAGGTCATGCAGATAGTTGAATTCCAGCACGTAAAACCCGGCAAGGGCGCGGCGTTTGTCCGTACAAAGATGAAAAACGTTATCACGGGCGCCGTGATAGAACGTTCCTTCTCCCCGACAGACAAATTTGAAGAGGCTGTTGTTGAGAGAAAGGATATGCAGTATTCGTACAACGACGGCGGACTGTATTATTTTATGGATCTTGAATCCTATGAACTGGTACCGCTGGACGCGGATAAACTTTCGGACAACTTCAAGTTCGTAAAAGAAGAAATGATATGCAGAATAGTATCGTACAAGGGCAACGTTTTCGCGGTCGAGCCGCCTATGTTCGTTGAACTTGCGGTCACCGAGACTGATCCCGGCTTCAAGGGCGACACGGCTACCAACACGAACAAACCCGCAACGCTTGAGACCGGCGCGGTCATCAAAGTTCCGCTGTTCATCAATGAGGGCGACGTCGTAAGAATAGATACGAGGACCGGCGAATATCTTGAAAGAGCAAAACAGTCTTAACTGATTTTTAACGGAGGAAAACACCATGACTTTGAGCGAAAAAACAGCGTATCTTAAGGGACTTGCCGACGGAATGAAGATAAGCACCGACAGTGATCAGGGCAAGCTTCTGCACGAGATAATAAACGTTCTTGAGGACGTTTCCGACAGCATCGGCGCGCTTGAAGACGAGTGCGACCGTTTGAACGAATACGTTGAAGAGCTGGACGAGGATCTCGGCGACGTTGAGGATTATCTCTTTGACGACGAAGATGATTACGAAGACGAAGACGACGAGGATGACGAGGACGACGACTTTGACGATGAAGACTATGACGACGACGTAATAGAAATAGAGTGCCCCAACTGCGGAGAAACGATATGCGTTCCCCCGACGGTTGACTACGCTCATCTCATCTGCCCGGCGTGCAACGAGGAGTTTTCCTACATAGAAGAGGATGAAGGTCCCACAGACGAGGACTGATAAACCATAACAACATCAAAGGCTGTCGCTTTGCGGCAGCCTTGTGTTTATTGCAAAGCCAATTCATTATTATAAGAATGGGTGCCCCGCGGACGTGAATTGCGCTTCGCGCTTGGGGAGCCCCGCCCTCCAAACCTCCCCAAACCCCTCTTCCTCCCCCCCGTTTCCCCGATTAAAAATCGAGGGGGCGCGCCGACCCCGGCTTCAAGCCGGGAAAAACGGGGGGATGGGGGTACGGGGGATCAAGGGGGGAGGGGGATCCCCCGTAAAAAGCGGTTTGCACATTAAAAGTTTGTAATGTTCACGTAAATTTCCTGTCTTATTAGGTGAAGATCTTCAAATCCGGATGAAAGGAGGAAGAAAATGGAGGACAAAGACATTATCGCGCTGTTCTTGCAGAGAAGAGGCGACGCGGTATCAGAGACCGATAAAAAATACGGCGTGTACTGCCGTTCAATAGCTGAAAATATCTGTCATGACAGCCGCGACGCAGAAGAATGTGTGAACGACGCGTATCTTGCCGTATGGAACAGCATACCGCCGCAAAATCCGGTTTCACTAAAACTGTTTTTGGCGCGGATAGTGCGGAATCTGTCGTTCAACCGATATAACGAAGCCCGCGCGGAAAAGCGCGGGGGCGGTGAGACTGCGCTCGTTTTAGACGAGCTTGCCGAATGTATAGAGAGCGGCGAAAGCGTTGAAAGCGAAATAGACCGCCGGCAGCTCGGCGAGCTTATCCGCAGCTTTGTCAGAACGCTTCCTAGAAAAGAAAGACAGATATTCGTCCGCCGCTATTTCTTCACAGATCCGGTAAAAAGCATTGCACAAAGGTACGGCATGACGGAGAACAACGTCCTCGTCACGCTTCACCGCAGCCGTAAGAAGCTGAAAGAGCTTCTTAAAAAGGAGGGATTTTACAATGGATAAGAAAGATTTATACCGCAGTATGCAGGAAATAGACGACGATATTTTGCAAGAAAGTGAAAAGAGATCAAAAAACAAACCGTGGCTTAAATTTGCCGTTATCGCCGCATGCACCGCGCTCGTTATCACAGCCGCCGCGATTACGGTCCCGCTTCTGACGAAATCGCCCGCTGCGCCGGACGAGCCGGCGGTCATAAAGGATAACAGATACGACAAGAATAAAACGGCTTCCGCAAGCGAGACCGCGATCGGATGGCCGTGGGAATATCAGACGCCTATGGAGCGCTACTCGGCATTTGAGTTTAACGGTGCGGCATATGTAAGCAGATCAAACGTGATAAGCGATGAAAGCCTGCTTGGCGAAATTATTCATGACGAAAATGCAAGTAAATACGAGATCTTCGGATGGGACAGTTATACGGAAGAAGAAAAACAAGAGCTGGAAATGGAAGGATTTGAAATCAGAAAAATCAAAAACGTTGACAGCGATAAGCTAATAGCTGTAAGAATATTCGGGGAATACGTCGTTTTCAGGCGCGACATACAAGAAGAACAGGCATTTCCGGCAACGCTTGGAGAACTGTACAACGAATACGGTTTGTCAAAAACTCTGAAGCTTGACAGATACTGCGAAAAAAACGGTTACAGCAACGGCGATTATTTCACTACGGACGCGGGGCAGTACGTTATCGACGCTTTGGCGGACTGCGGTGACGCGCCGCTCATAAGCGCGGACGGAGCATACTTTGACGACACATACGGCATAACGTTCACCGCAACGTCCGAGGCGCTCGGTATTTATAAAAAATCTTTTATTATAACCGAAGAGGGTTATCTCTGTACGAACATCGAGGAGTACGGATATACGTTTGAGATCGGAGCCGATAAAGCGAACGATATTATTTCATACGTAAAAGCTCACAGCGAAAAAACAGAGCTGGAGCCGTTTTACAACTCCGTTGCCGGAATAATAACAGAGATCGGCGACGGGTATATCCTGATAGACGATTCAGTGCTTTGCAAAGATGAAAAAGACGGTATCGTTTTCAAAATTCCGACGGACAGTATGATAGTAAGACGCTGGATAGAGTATTATCATCTTAAAACCGGCGACGCCGTTATGATAGAATACAAAGGCGATATAAGTAAAGACTATACGGTCAACGGCATAGTTTCCATGTCGGTGGCGATAATAACAGAAGAAGGGGTAATCGTTGAGGAATAAATAAGAAAGAAGAAAGAATAAAAAAAAGGAACCGCGCCGGTTTGGCGCGGTCAGAGTGAAGACAAACTCCCTCAGTCATACGGGAAAAACCCGTATGACAGCTCCCTCATGGAGGGAGCCTTGATTTGCCTCCCTCGTTGAGGGAGGTGGATCGGGCTTTGCCCGAGACGGAAGGAGTTTTATCTAAAATACTTTTTTACAAAACTAAAACCGCGCCGGGGTGGCGCGGTTTTGCCATATTCAATTATCTTTCGGGTAAATAATCAAGCGGGTCGACTTTTTCTCCGTTCACCCTTACCTCAAAGTGCAAATGATAACCGGTTGCGTAGCCTGTCATACCGACCTCGCCTATCTGCTGTCCCTGGTAAACTCTTTCGCCTACCGATACGAGCGGTTCGCTCTGCATATGGGCGTATAACGTTTCCTGACCGTTGTCGTGTTTTATTATCACGTAATAACCGTAGGATGAATTTCTGTCCGCTGTGGTGACCACGCCGCCGTCCGCCGCGTATATAGGCGTTCCTGCACGCGTTGCCAGGTCTATAGCGTAGTGATAACTGTATCTGCCGTATACCGTACGTCCGCCGAACGTATCAGTTATATCAAAATGATCTTTTATAGGCCAGATGTATTTGTCCTTTGACGCGGTAACGGGTTTTGTCTTCGTTCCCTCGTCTATTATCTTGGCTATCGGCTCAAGTATTACGTTTTCAGATACTTTTTCACGCAAGACCGGCGTGCCGTCTTTATAAGTAATGCAGTAGACGACTTCCTTTTCTCCGTCCGCGCCGTCCTGAGTCTTTTCATACGTACCGACGTAAAGATCGTCGTTGCGTCTGTACTCGGTAGTGAACGGAACGGTCTCCGTTACTTTAATATTAACGGTGACTATGCCGTCGTCGCCCGTGTCGGATGAGATGACCTGACCGCCGTCCGAGCCGAAGAACTTGATCTCGTCCTCGCTTGCGTCGATATCAACGGAAACGATGGATGAGCCTTTTGCGGATACGGTCCTGTAAAGCTCGCCTGCGCGCTGCGTCAGCATTGAAGATATCTCGCTGCCCGCGCGAAGCGACGCGACGGGATAATAAAGCGATCTGACTTCAAGCGTTCCCGTAAGCTCTACCTCAAGGTTATCTTCGCCCTGTGCCGCTTCTCTTACTTCCGCAACGGCGTCCGATATGACCGAGGAGTCCGCGTTTGCCGCTACGAATTCACCGTTTACGTAAAGACCGTAAGCCGATCTGTAATTCTTAAGTACGGATACGTATATCGCTCTGTATATCTCGCCCTCGGAAAGCGTGTCGGACGCTTTGCTGCCCTCTGCAAAGCCGTAGCTTATGCTGCAGGCGGGAAAGCTCTGCCCGTACGCGACCTTTGACACGTCCTCAATAACGCGGGCGCGTATCGCTTCCACCTCCGCGGCGTCCGAAACGGAGCCGATCTGTGCGCCGTCTATATAAAGCGTAAGATTGACCTTTACCGTGCAGATCATGATCATCATCGAAAGCGCGGCAACGACTGCGGCGGTACACAGCGCGTATATTATTATTCTTTTTTTATCTTTCAGAATTCTATAAAGCATATACGATTTGTTTTCGCCTTTCGTTTTCGCGCGGAAAAAAACCGGATACCCGATTTTATCCGTATTCTAATTATACACGATTGTTGAATTATAATACAATGTGTAATTTGTAAACAACCGCAAAACCGATATAGCAATATTCACAAAAATAACAGTATATTTTGTGCATTATATACAAAACAGCCGATTTTAAGATAATTTTGTATCACTTGGGTTGATTTATTCAAGAATAGCGGATAATATGGAAATATGAATACTTATATTATCGGAACTCCGTCCGTAAACGGAGAAGAAAGCAGAATAAAGGGCTTCAGATCGGCGCAGAACAGGGTGGCTTTGCTCATGTTCATGATGCTTTTTACAGAGTTTGCGGCAAGCGCGCTCATGATAGCTTTGACGACGGTCTTTCCCAAAATGCAGCACGACGCTTTTAAATACGAGCTTCTGCAGGCGCTGTTATATCTTTCGTATATCGCCGTTCCTGTATTTTTATTCAGCATCATAAGCGGAAAAAGCCCAAAAAAATACTTTACCGTCCGCCGCGGCAGAAAGCATACCGTCGCCGTGGGCTTTGCGGTCATGGGCATGGTATATTTCGCACAGCTCGTCGCTGTGCTTGTATCCGAGCTTTTTGAAAAAGCCGGCGCAAACGTAGACACGGGCGTTCTTACCGGATCGGCAGATCCCGCCGTTCTGATCCTGCGTTTTGTTTATCTTGCGGTATTTCCCGCGATATTTGAAGAGCTTATGACGCGCGGCATAATTTTGGGAGAGCTTCTGCCGTACGGCAAAGGCTTTGCCATAATAACGTCCGGCGCGATATTCGGGCTTATGCACATGAATCCCATACAGCTGCCGTTCGCTTTTATAGCCGGCGCGGCAATGGCTTACGGCGTTGTTTACTGCGGGACTCTGCGCGTTTCCATGACAGTGCATTTTGTAAATAACTTTATAAGCGTTTTTCTTACGGCTTTGCCGCAGTTCATATCGGAAGAGGCGGCGCTGTATGTCGAGGCGATCGTGACCGTTATAATATTCATAAGCGGAACGTGCGCGGCTGTATGGCTTATAAAGCATAAAGACGCGGACAGCGAAAACAGCGGCGGCGCGCTCTGCACGGAATGCAGCGAGCCGTATAAGGTGGACCTGAGAGAAGGCGCGCTTAAAAAGATATCTCCGCTGTTATATATATACGCGGCGGCCGCGATACTGTTGACCGTCGTGGAACTTATCGCTTCTTCGGTGCTGCTATGAGAGAGTTTAAGGAATACAGCGAACAGCAGCTTCTTTATTATATGAAAGAAGCGTATAAAGAGGCAGAGACGGCGTATGAGTTCGGCGAAGTCCCGGTAGGCGCCGTTATCGTCTGGGACGGAGAAATAGTCGCCCGTGCGCATAACAGCCGTGAGACGGACAAAAACGCGCTCTGCCATGCGGAGACGTCCGCGATAGACAAGGCTTGCAAAACGCTCGGCGGCTGGCGGCTTCATAAAGCGGACCTGTTCGTGACGCTTGAGCCTTGTATAATGTGCGCCGGCGCGTGTATCAACGCGCGTATAAACCGCGTATACTACGGCGCGGCGGACAAAAGATACGGCTGTTTCGGCGGCTTTACCGACCTGCGCGAAAAACCGTTCAATCATCTTCCGCTCGTGTACGGCGGAATTATGGAAGAAGAGTGCGCGGAGCTGATAAAAAGATTCTTTGAAGAATTAAGGCGGTAGGGGTCGGCGCCTCGTCGCCCTGCTCGTAGGGGAGGGGTCTCCCCTACCGATCAAAAGAATAAATAATAAAGAAGAAAAAATAAAAAACAGGTGTCGGCTTTGCCGGCGCCTTAATTTTTAATTCCGTATTCTTAATTCTTCATTTGTCTTTGGTAGAATTTTTAATACTTTTGCTGTAAAATATTCCGGAATTTTTTTGGAGGTACGGTTACGTGAATGAAACGACTGCTCTTTTGACCGACGGTGCGGCCGCTGTCGACCCCGGTATACTGCCGGTAGTCCTCATGGGCGTAGGTATAGTTTTCGCGGGTATCGTGATAATAGTCGTCATCTGCCGTCTTATGCTTTTGCTCGGCAGTATAAGCATAAAACGCAAGGAAGAGACGAAAGAAGCGCCGGTGAGCGCGGAATTCAAGCCGGACGGAGAGCTTGCGGCTGTAATAGGCGCCGCTGTTGCCGAGGACTCCGGAGTTGACGTCAAAAATATAAAAATAGTATCGATAAAGAAGGTTTGAGTTATGAAAAAGTACAAAGTGATTGCAAACGGTGTTGAATACGAAGTCCTTATTGAACTGTTGAGCGACGACGCGACGCCCGCGGCACAGCCCGCTGCGGCTCCGGCGCCCGCGACCGAACCGGCGAAAACCGCCGCCGTTCCCGCAGGCGAGGGAGCGATAAAAGCTCCGCTTACAGGCACGATAACGTCAGTCAGCGTAAAAGCCGGCGACGCTGTCAAAAAGGGTCAGGTCCTTATGATACTTGAAGCCATGAAAATGGAAAACGAGATACTTGCGCCGTGCGACGGAAAAGTAACGTCCGTGCCCGCGTCGGTCTGCAAACAGGTAGATTCCGGCGACGTTCTGTGCGTTATAGGTTGAGTATATGGAAGCGCTTATTGATTTTTTAAAGCAGACCGGTTTTTATCAGATAGGACAGAACTGGCAGTGCCTTATAATGTTCGCCATAGCCGGAGTACTTCTGTATCTCGGTATAAAACGCAAATTCGAGCCTCTTCTGCTCGTGCCTATCGCGGTCGGTATGATACTTACCAACCTGCCCGGAGCGAATATGTATCACTCCGAGATATTTGCCGGCGGTCATGTTGACTGGTCCGCGTTTGCAAGCGGCAGCGCCGGGCTTATAGATATTTTATACATAGGCGTCAAGCTCGGTATTTATCCGTGCCTTATCTTTATAGGCGTGGGCGCCATGACGGATTTTTCGCCCATGATAGCAAATCCGCGCAGTATGCTTTTGGGCGCGGCGGCGCAGATAGGTATTTTTATGACGTACGCCGCGGCAAACGGCTTGTTCAAGCTGACGAACGGCAGCGTTGGATTTACCGCGCAGCAGTCCGGCGCCATAGGCATAATAGGCGGCGCGGACGGCCCTACGGCTATATATACGGCTACAAAGCTGGCGCCTGAGCTTCTCGGCCCTATCGCAATAGCGGCGTACTGCTATATGGCTCTCGTTCCTTTCATACAACCGCCGATAATGAAGCTGCTCACCACCAAAAAGGAAAGAGCGATAGAGATGAAACAGCTCCGTCCCGTATCAAAGAAAATGCGCATCATTTTCCCGATAGTGATGATAATTTTCGTTTCTCTGCTCGTTCCGTCCGCGGCTCCGCTCGTAGGCTGCCTTATGTTCGGCAATCTTCTGCGTGAATGCGGCGTTACCGAAAGACTTTCTAAGACCGTTCAGAACGAGCTTATGAACATAGTCACCGTTCTGCTCGGCATTTCCGTCGGCGCGACCGCGACGGCGGCTAACTTCCTTAACTGGCAGACGCTTCTCATACTCGCCATAGGTATAGTTGCTTTCAGCTTCGGTACGGCGGGCGGCGTGCTTCTTGCCAAGTTCATGAATCTTTTTACAAAGAACAAGATAAATCCGCTTATCGGCTCCGCCGGCGTTTCCGCGGTGCCTATGGCGGCGCGTGTTTCGCAGAAGGTCGGTCAGGAAGAAAACCCCGGCAACTTCCTTTTGATGCACGCGATGGGTCCGAACGTTTCCGGAGTCATTGGCTCCGCTATCGCGGCGGGCGTACTGCTCTCACTGCTTTCTCGTTGAGGTAGATAATGGAAAAAGAATTAAAACCGCTTAAAATAACGGATACTATACTGCGCGACGCGCATCAGTCGCAGGCGGCGACGAGGATGCGCACGGAAGATATGCTGCCGGCGTGCGAGCTGCTCAATAAAGCGGGTTACTACTCGCTTGAATGCTGGGGCGGTGCGACGTACGACGCTTGCATGAGATTTTTGAATGAAGATCCGTGGGAAAGACTGCGCACTCTGCGCAAGGCTTTGCCGGATACCAAACTGCAGATGCTTCTGCGCGGTCAGAACCTGCTCGGCTACAAGCATTACGCCGACGACGTCGTAGAGCTTTTCGTAAAAAAGTCGATAGAAAACGGGATCGACATAATAAGAATGTTTGACGCGCTGAATGACGTAAGAAATCTTCAGTGCGCAATGAAATACACAAAATATTACGGCGGTATCGCCGAGGCGGCTATAAGCTATACGATAAGCCCGGTACATAACGAGGAGCATTTCGTAGAGCTGGCGATGAAGCTTGAAGAGATGGGCGCGGATATAATCTGCATCAAAGATATGGCAAACCTGCTTTTGCCGTACAACGCGTTTTCTCTTGTAAGCGCTATCAAGAAAAGAGTCTCCTTGCCGATACATCTGCATACGCACAACACCACCGGCACGGGCGATATGACGTATCTTCTGGCTGCGGAGGCGGGCGTCGATATAGTTGACACGGCGTTATCCCCGTTTGCAAACGGAACGTCTCAGCCCGCTACGGAATCTCTCGCCGCGACTCTTAAAGGAACGCCGAGAGACACGGGGCTCAATCTTAACGTCTTATCTGAAGCGGCGGCGCATTTCAGATCCGTTGCACAGCGTATGAAAGACGACGGAACGCTTGATCCGAAGGTTTTGAACGTTGACACGAACACGCTTTTGTATCAGGTCCCCGGCGGAATGCTTTCTAACCTGATATCTCAGCTCAAACAGGCAAAAGCGGAGGATAAATATTACGACGTTTTAGCCGAGGTGCCGAGAGTAAGAGAGGATTTCGGTTATCCGCCGCTCGTGACCCCGACGTCTCAGATAGTCGGCTCGCAGGCTGTCATAAACGTACTGACGGGAGAACGGTATAAAACGTTTACAAAAGAATCAAAAGGGCTTCTGCGCGGAGAATACGGCGCGCTGCCCGGCAAGGTAAACGAAGAAGTAAGAGCCGCCGCGATAGGCGACGAACCGCTCATAACCTGCCGTCCCGCCGACCTTATAGAGCCGGAATTTAAAAAATACAAAGAAGAAATGAAGGATATTGCAAAAACGGACGAGGACGTACTGTCCTGCGCAATGTTCCCGAAGACCGCTCCGGATTTCTTAAAGAAAAAGTATGAAAAGAAACCCGAAAAGAAGCCGGAAGATGAAGTAAAAACAATAAGCGTGTTCTATTGAGCACGCTTTTTTTGTGAAAAAAGAGGCTGTAACCGCAGCCTCTTTTCCGTTATACGTTTACAGTGAACATACGTAGCGGAACAGCGCCACCACGTCTTCATTCGTCACCTTTCCGTCCGCCGTATAATCATACAGATACGCATTTGTTATATTTTCGCCCCGGGCAACGAGCTTGAACAGGAAGACGACGTCTTTGTTGTTCACTTCATTGTCGTTGTTGGCGTCGTATTTATCAGCCGGTACGGGTTCGTTTGATACAACTCTTACAAGCGTCATTGCCATACGCTTTCCGTTATCGGATACCGCGCAGACGACCGCTTCTCCCGGCGCTTTTGCTTTGACTGTTTCTCCGTCAAGTGACGCCGCGTTTCCTTTTAACGTCAGCTTGTAGCCGGTATTATCCGCTTTTATGCCGCACAGAGCCGTTTCACCCGGCTGTAAGGTTATAATATCCGACTCGAATTTTATATCGCCGTCGCCGCCCGGATATACTATTTTTGATTTATACATCTCCTCTATCGCGGTCTCATCCGGCGCCTCGTTCATAAACGACAGCTCCGATATGCTGCCCGGGAAAGCCAGACCACCTTCAACAAGTCTGCCGCAGTAATACGTCTCGGAGCCTTCTTCCACAGCCCAGCTGAACATCGCCGCGCTGACCTTTTTCCCGTCTATATACGCTATGATCCTCTTGCCGCTGTGTACGAACGTGAGCATATGCCACGAGCCTATGTAACCGCTGAGATCCGTTTTGAACGATACAGCGGCTCCGCTATTGGCGCCCGGCGCGTAGAAACAGAGTATGCCGTCCTGAGTGTATATCTCAAAATGCTTGTTTGAGCTTTTAGCCGCTTTTGCAAAAAGTATGGCGTAAGTGCCGTTTACGGGACTGTCCTGCTTGAACCAGAGATTTATCGCGGTATCCGCCGCAAGCGAGAAATCCGTGGTTGATTTTTTGCCCGCCAGATCCTGCCCGTCTATCACGGCGGTCGGCTCCTGTATCTCGGTACCGGCGGACAGCTCCTCGGAACTGAGCAGGCGCTCGTAGAGCCGCACGCTGTCAATAGCTCCGCCGAAACCGTACGTACCCTCGTTCAGCACGCCGAACGACATATCGTACGTTTTGTTTGCTATCTTTCCGTTAAATGATACGGAAGAAACGAGCTTGCCCGCGGCGTAGACTTTAAGCGTCTGACCGTCGCGCATCATGGCAAGCATATGCCAGCCGTCCGGACCGTTGTTTATATTGTAACCGAGGTCCATATCGCCCACGTCCGGCGCGTATATCCAAAGTTCTCCGTTTCTTGTATAGAATTCAAAGTGTCCGGTCTGTTTGGGGCCTTTTGCCAGAAGCAGATTGAAGCCCTCCGTCGCTTTTCCCTTGATCCACATTACAACGGAGCTGTTTTCCGGGAAAGCAAAGTCAACTCCGCTGACCTTTACGCCTCCGCCGGAATTTACCGCAAGGGCTCTGCCTTCCGCACCGTTATCCGTAAATGACGGGACGCCGCTGATCTCTTCAAGCGCGGCAACGTTCTTGCCTTTTGTATAAGATCTGCCGTCTTCTTCAAGCTCAAAATCAACAGCCATATACAGTCCGCGCTCGACCGTTACGGATACGTACCCCAGATCGTTTTTGTTCATCTTCGTATCCGTAAGACCGATCATACCGAGAGTATAGATTTTTGTTTCGCTGCATCCTTTTGTTGTCAGAAGAACAGTCTTTTTGTCGTTTTCCAAAGACGCCGCCGTGATCTGTGCGCCGTTGTTCAAAAGATAGTGCGAAATATCCTCGGCTCTGTCTTTGTCCATGTCCGTGTCAAAAACGACCTTTATTTTTCCGCCGTCCGTGAAGTCCGCGCTCACGACCGCCGGCTTTTTGGTGTCGCGGGCGGTCTTGAACGAAACTGTCTTTGAATCTGATCTATTTCCTTTATTGTCAACTGCGCTTACGTATACCTGATAATCCGCGGCCTCGTAAAGTCCGGTAACGACTGCTTCCGTTTTTGTTCTGTGAACGGGAACGGTAAGTACGGTGTCGCCGCACGTCAGCGTGACTTCGTACTTGAACAGTCCCTTGTCGTCCGTTGAGGCGCCCCAGTTTATCTTAACGCTGTCGCAGCTTATGTCAGACGTTTTTACCGACGTCGGCTTTGACGGAGGCGTTACGTCGTTTGGATCCGCGCAGTTGAAGCAGTCTATGCCGGTAAAGAGCTTTGCGTCGTTTACCGTGATTTCAACGCTCTGATCCGGCGTGAGCATAAAATAGCTGTCCGAGCATACGAATTTATCCTCCGCGCTGCTCTTTAAGCTTACGCCTACGGCGGGTACGCTGCCCGTATTCTTTATCGTGATCTTATTGCCGGATACGCTGTACTGAAGCGTTGTGCGCGGCAGATAGAACAGACAGCCGCTGTCATATTCATAATTGAAATACATATACGTGCGGTTATAGAATTTTCCGTCAACGTACAGATCCGCCGTTATTATGAGCGGCGTGTGGTCCGTCTGCTCCGCGCTCAGCTTGTAGTCGCCTAATTTGTTTACGGAAGCGGTCGAAGGACCCTTGAACTCCTGTTCTTTGACTATCTGAAGCTGTTCGTCGTACGCGGTCACCTTGACGGACGTGTTTTTGCCTTTGAGCGACACGGTATCGTCAAGTATATAGACGGGCAATGACAAAGCGGTAGCGCCTTTGGCGTAATCTATCGTATTGTATCTGTCCGTCTTGAACGCCGCCATGACCGGACGGTAAGCGTCCTGCATAAGATAATACGCTATTTTCGGCGCGCCGTACCAGTCTACTATGGACCAGGAGGCGCCGGGATAGTTGTCGTTAAGCTTGTATATGACGTTTGCGGTGTTGTTTGGCGCTTTTATCCTCTGGTTTATCGCAAGCGGATAGTCCGCCTGAGCCTGAGACAGCTGAGAGCCGATTATCACGCCGTCAAGAGTCTCCTCGTCCGTGAACAGCGACGCGTAGTGCATATGCGTTGCTATATCGTGGCCGTACGGCGTCTCCATCCAGCCGTAAAATCCGTCAAACGTCGCAGTGTGGTACGCTATTGAATTTTTTGAGTTTATAGGCCATTGTTTAAGTTCATCTTCCGCGGCGAACTTTTCTATCGACTGGCGGTTCATCATAGCGCCCAAGCCGTATTCGTGCATATTGAGATAATTTATGCTCGTATACTGCTTTATATAATATTCCGGCGAATTGCCGGACCACCATATATGGTCGTGTCTTATGTTAGACGCGCCCGGACCGCCGTCCTGACGCCAGAAATCGCGCGTGCCGTCCGTTTCATACGTAAGTTTGCCTATTTGGTTCAGTACCTTGTCGGAATAAGGCGCCTCGCCCTCGTTGCCGCCGCCCCATACGACGAGAGACGGGCGGTTGCGCAGACGCTTTGCGCCTAAAACGACAGTCTCATATAAAACGTCCGCGGGCTGTGTCTTGGTACTGTCCCAGCAGCACGGCCATTCCTGATATATACATATGCCGTATTCGTCGCAGAGATCGTAAAACTCATCCGTTTCAACAAGTCCGCCGCCCCAGGAACGGAAAAAGTTCATGTTGGCGTCGTGTGCGCGCGACAGTATCCTGTCGTAATCCTCGCGTGAGAATCTCATCATAGCGTCGGACGTGCACCAGCCCGCGCCTTTCATATATACCTTTACACCGTTTATGACGAACTGGCGGTTGTATGAAGAAGACGCCTCGCCCGACGGGAACGGCGCGTAATCAAGCTGTCTTATGCCGAACTGCGACACGGTGTAAGACGACGACCCGTCGCTTGCTTTGAAATACGTTTTAAGCTCATATAAATACTGCTCACCGTAGCCGTTCGGCCACCAGAGATGCGCGTCCGGAACGTTTGCGCGGTATCTTAAAGTCGTATTTCCGCTCTTATTTACGGTCGCGGTAAAATATGAAGCCGTACCGCTGAAATTCTTGGGAGCTATCTCTACGGTCAGCGTGCCTTTGACCGCCCCGCCGTCTTTCGGTATTAGGTCTATGGCAAGGTCGACCGTGCCTTTTGTATAATCGGTCGTCGTTATGAACGGGCTGTCAAGCGTTACGGAAGGATCGTCGCGCAGACTGACCGACTGCCAGATACCGAGAGGATAAAGCTTGGCGTAATGCCAACCGTAGCTGCAGTTGAAAACAACGGTCTTAGTGTAGTCCTTTGCCGGTTTGAGATGTACGACAAGCGTGTTCTCTCCTTGTTTTATCGTGCTTGTAACGTCTATATACGGACCGCCGAACATACCCTCGTGCGATCCTATTTTCTTTCCGTTAAGGTAAAAATCGGCAACGTTGCACACGCCCTCAAAACAGAGCTTCACGTTATTGCCTTTGCCGCTGTAATTGAACGTGCGTTTTAAGTACCAGTTTTTCTCGCTGTATTTATTGGCGGTCTTCATATTGTCGCCGACGTAGGGATCGTCAATAACGCCCGCCTCAAAAAGCGCCGTGTATATACTGCCGGGGACGGTCGCGTTTATCGCGCTGTCCCAGCCCGTTCCGTTTATGAGAGACGAGATGCTGCCGCTGTTTGTCATTTTCCATACGCCGTCAAGATCAAGCGTGAAATTCTCCTCTTTCAGTTCCGGTACGTTGTTTGTTTTGAGCGTTACAACGTCCGGCTCGATACTGAAAACGGACGCTTCGTTTTTATAATAAGATTTTTTTTCATACTCCGCCTGGTTTACGGCGCTGATATTAAGCGACGAACCTAAGACCGTAGGCAAAACGAACAGCGCGCAAAGCGCCGCTGACGCGATCTTCTTTACTTTACCGGCGATATTTCTCATACAAACGACCCCCAATATTATTTCAATACAATAATATCATATATATAACGGTTTGTCAATCTTTAATAAGAAAACCGCCGCCGTTTTTTTACGGAGCGGTCAATTTGTTTATATTTTGATTTTCAAAGCACGCTGCTCAAAAACTGCTGTGCCCGCAGCGTCTGCGGATTATCAAACACCTCGGACGGTGTTCCGCTTTCGGCTATAACGCCGTCCGCCATGAACAGGACTTTGTCCGCGACCTCGCGCGCAAAGCCTATCTCGTGAGTGACGACTATCATCGTCATCCCGTCGTCCGCCAGGCGCTTCATAAGATCGAGAACTTCTCCGACCATCTCCGGATCGAGCGCCGAAGTCGGCTCGTCAAACAGCATGACCTGCGGATCCATGCAAAGCGATCTGACTATGGCTATCCTCTGTTTCTGACCGCCGGACAGCGTGGACGGGTATGAATCCGCCTTGTCCGTCAGACCTATTTTGCCAAGCAGCTCCATTGCCTGCGCCGTTGCTTCTTCTTTTGTTTTCAGCTTAAGCTGAACGGGGGCGAGCGTCATATTCTGCAGCACCGTCAGGTTGTTGAACAGATTGAAATGCTGGAAGACCATGCCTATTTTTGCGCGCGCGAGATTCTCGTCAAGATAATGAGCTTTATAAAACTCTTTCATAAGGCGGGAATATTCCGCGCCTTCTCTTTTTTCGTGCAGCAGATCTTCTTTTTTTATTTTTGTTATTATTTCCGCGTCGTCTTTGCCGGATGCGGCTTTTATTTTCTTGAAAGTGCGCGAAGCCTTTATAATATCCTCATGCAGATAAGGGTCTACCGGCGTCAGCAGATTATCCTGCAGCCAGACTTCTCCGTACGTAGGCCTTTCAAGCAGATTCATACAGCGAAGCATAGTTGATTTGCCGGAACCGGAGGCGCCTAAAACAACTACTTTTTCACCTTTTTTGATCCCGCACGAAACGCCTTTTAAGACCTGCAGCTTACCGAAGTATTTATAAAGCCCGCGGATTTCTATAAGATCACCGTTCATTCTTCTTCAACCTTCTTTCGATAAGATGCTGCAGCGCTGTAAGAAGCATTACGACGGCAAGATATAAGAACGCCGCAAAGAACAGAAAGACGATATAACAGGCGGGCGTTGCCAGACCCTGTTTTTCCGCCATTCCGAGCAGATCCCATTTCTGTTCCCAGTTTACTCTAAGCGCTATAACGCTGACGACGGACGTTTCCTTAACGAGTATGATTATTTCGTTGAAGATCGTCGGTACGGTGGTTTTTATCGCCTGAGGTATGACTATCCTGCGCATTGTCGTGATCCAGGACAGACCCAGGCTCCTGCCCGCCTCCATCTGTCCCGCATCCACAGAGCTTATGCCGGAGCGGATTATCTCCGCCATGTATGCTCCGGAGTTTATACCGAACGCGATTATCGGCACTATCAGATTTGTGGACATACTTTTGAAAATAACGAGGACGGAGCTGTAAAGTATAAGAAGCTGTACGAGCGTAGGCGTGCCGCGTATCACGGTGATATATGTCACGGCTATGCCGTCAAGTATTTTGATCACGGGATTTTTCTTGGGCGCTATGCGTATTACGGCAAGTATAACGCCTATTATGAATCCGAGGACGACCGCGCCGAAGGCTATTAACAGGGAATATCCGAGGCTTTCTGCAAACAAGCCCCGGAGATCCCATAGTTTTGCGAGTTTTTCCGCAAACGTCATATTTTACGTTTTAAAACCGTCAGCTGCTGTGCTTTACGGTATACTGGTCTATAAGACCGTCGGCGATCATCTGCTTCAGCACGTCGTTTACCTGTTTTACGAGATCCGCGTTGTCCTTATTGAAGTACATGACGTAGGATTCCATCTCCGCGTCAAGAGCCCAGCACTGCAGATTTTCATTATCTTTGCAGATTGATTCAGCGGGCATTTTGTCTATAACGACCGCGCCCACGGAAGAACCGATATCCTGAGAAGCGATTATGGCGTTGCTGTATTCAATGGTTTTTGCTTCCGTACCTTCAATAGCTCCGCCTACGAGATCCGCGCCGGTCGTGCCCTTCTGCACGCCTATGGATTTGATGCCGGAAGCGGCTATGTACGCAACGGCGTCCGCCAAAGCGACCTGCTCGCCTTCAAACGTTCCGGTCGGGGCGATTATGTACTGAACGGACGTAGCGTAAACGTCGGACGCTAAAGCTATCTCGTCACGTTCCGCCTTTTTGCTCATACCGGCGGCGCCTACCGCGAATTTGTCTTTGGCGACTTCGTTTAAGATGGCGTCAAAGTCGATATCCGAGATGATCACCTTGTAGCCGAGCTTTTCGCCTATGTAGTTTACAACGTCTATGTCAACGCCTACGACCTTGCCGTTTTCGTCAAGGTATTCATAGGGGGCAAAGCCCGCGTTTGTGTAAACGTTGAGCACTTTTTCTTCCGTTTTGCCGCATGAAGCAAGAGCTATGCAGCCGGTCAGCATTGCTGCCGCTAAGATAAGAGTAAGAATTTTTTTCATTATTATTTTTCCTTTCCTGACGTCCGCCGTGTTGCAGGCAGAGCGTTGTTTGTTTTGTGGGGACATTATAACGCATAAAAATGCATTTGTCAAGTACTTTTTTGCAGAATTTTGTGTATAATTTCAACAATTTTGTGAATATTATTCAATTTAGATGCATAAATACTCGAAATTGGTGAATAAGCCCGATGCAAAGCGTATAAAAAGGCCGCCGTTTTCGGCGGCTCTTCAATTTGTTGACAAAGTATTTTTCAAAAAAATACCTTCCCCCTTGGGGAAGGTGGCACAACGGGACGTTGTGACGAAAGGGGCTTTTCAAACTGCAAAAATCATTTTATAGCCTCTTCCGTCACTTCGTGACACCTTCTCCAAAGGAGAAGGTAAAACAAAAACTGCT
>JAFSYU010000001.1 GCA_017443595.1 Clostridia bacterium | reverse complement strand
GGATTTTCGGACGAACAGATCGTTGTTCCTGCGAGGCAAAGCCCGCAGGTGCTACTATACGTAACAGCAAGGGGTTTAACGAAGCAGGAGCGGCGAGATGCCGTCCGAAAACGTGGTTCGGATAATTCTCGTTACCCTAATGACATATTAAACGAAGGGAGATAAAAATGGCAGAACAGACAGGTTTTATAGCCGTAAGCGTAACGACGGCGACCGGTTCGTTTCCCGTACCGGGAGCTGAGGTGATGATATCAAGTTTGGCAGACGGAAAAGATACGGTCATATACAGGTATATAACCGATGAAAGCGGACAGACGCCGTTATCGGAGCTTTTTACGGCTGAGCTTAATAATTCCTTATCGTCAACTTCGCCCGGACCGGATTATTCTTTATATAACGTTACGGTATCGTCGGACGGATATTATCCGCTTGTGAGTCTGAATATCCCGGTTTTTTCCGGTATTGTTTCAAGACAGCCTATGGTGCTTATACCGCTCACGGCTTCAAGCGATGCGCAGATAAACGAATACGTCCCGGACTGCCCGCCTTACAAAGGCGGATGCGGTCAGGTATCGGAAAAGGAGGCGCAAAATGAATGAGCTTCTGCCGGTGATACCGGAAAAGATAACCATTCATCTCGGCGCTTCGTCAGATCAGAATGCGGAAAACGTAACGGTTGATTTTCCGGATTATATAAAAAACTGCGCAAGCTGTGAGATTTATCCCACGTGGCCGGACGCTTCCATCCGCGCAAACGTCTACGCGATAATATCCTTTGCGATGAACCGCGTATACACGCAATATTACAGGACGCGGAACTATGATTTTGATATAACGTCCAACACCGCAGAGGATCAGTCGTATATCCGCGGTCACGCGTATTACGATCCGATAAGCAACGTGGTAGATGAGATATTCAATTCATATATTAAAAGATCCGGCAGCGTTGAGCCGCTTTTCGCCGCTTACTGCAACGGCACGACTACGACCTGCAACGGCTTATCGCAATGGGGAACGGTGAGCCTTGCTCAGAACGGATATACGGCGTACGGTATATTAAGATATTACTACGGCAATAACATCGAGATAGTTGAAAACGCGCCTGTAGGCGAGCTTCGCATGGCAGAACCGCCAATGCCGCTGCGTGTCGGCGTAGCGGATGATTCCGTGCGTTTTGTAAGTCTCAGGCTGAACCGCATAGGCAGAAATTATCCGGCTATACCGAAAATTTCAAACGTGTCTTATATTTTCACACAGGAGACTGAGGCGGCTGTAAGAGAATTTCAGCGTATATTCGGTTTGACGCAAAACGGTACCGTTGATCAAAGCACGTGGTACAGGATACAGTTTATTTATAACGGAATAAAGCGCTTAAACGAGGTGGAAAGCGAAGGGCTTACGCTTGATGAGGTCTCATTACAGCTTCCGTCCGTGCTTTATCCGGGAGAATCCGGTATAATGGTAAGCGTTCTGCAGTATTATCTTAACACGATATCCCTTTATTACGCGGAAGTACCGGAGGTATTCCCGGACGGCATTTACGGACCGCAGACGGAAGAGGCAGTAAGAGGCGTTCAGGGACTTTTTGCGCTTGAACAGACCGGTATACTTGACAGGCAGACCTTATTTGCCATATACGATATTTATTTAGGCTTAACGGAAAGCATTGAAGAGGCGGACGTTACCGTCGCCGCACCGTACGGCGGCCAGCTTCTGACGGTCGGCTCTTCAGGCGACGACGTAAGGCGGCTGCAGTTTTATTTAGGCGTCGTTGCCTCGGTCTATACCGATATAACGGCGCCGGAAATAACAGGTGATTATGACAAAGCCACGGAGGACGCTGTATCGCAGTTCCAGAACGTTTTCGGTATTACCGTTACCGGGATCACAGGACCTATAACGTGGGATGCGATAACGAGCGAATACGAACTGATATCAGACGGGGAAAGATATAACAGCGGTCAGTACGGCGGCGATATCTACGAAACGGAGGGCCGGTCATGAACGGATACGACGACAAAGAATATATAAGTCAGTTACAGAAATATCTGTATTATATATCGTTATCCGACCCGTCAATACCGCGTATCGTGCCGGACGGGATATACGGCAAGCAGACAAGGAACGCCGTTTCCGCTTTTCAGAAAAGCAAGGACTTAAAGATAACGGGAGACGCGGATATAAAGACCTGGGAAGAGATAAAAAACGAATATGAAAAGATAATGCAAGGCTGTGATTCACCGGAGCCGCTTTACGTTTTTCCCGGCGGTAAATACGTTGTAAAATTAAACGAAAAAAGCGAGACGGTCAGCTTTATCCAGCTTGTTCTTATCTGTCTTAACGCGGAATACGGTTTTGACACGGAAATAACGGTAAACGGCGAATACAGCGAAGATGACGCGTCAGCCGTTA
Organism: Clostridia bacterium; assembly: GCA_017443595.1. Lineage (GTDB taxonomy): Bacteria > Bacillota > Clostridia > Oscillospirales > CAG-272 > UBA1248. The sequence continues at coordinate 51,461 of JAFSYU010000001.1, read as the reverse complement.
AAAAACTGCAGAAAATACACGGACTGAAGCAGACGGGAAACGTTGACTGCATAACGTGGAACTGTATGGCAAGCGATTATAAAATGTATACCGCCGTATCTGAATACAAGCGCTGATAAGCGTCTATAATTACCAAAAAAGGTAAAATTATGAAACGATTTACCGCAGCCGCAGAAGCTGTTTTAGACTGTGCAAAAAAGTTATCCGCCGATCTGTGCTGTCCGTTTACCGGATCCGAGCACGTACTTTTTGCGATGCTTGACAACTGTGACTGTATAGCGTATAAACTGCTTTCGGCAAGAGGGATAAGCAGCATAAGCGTCAAAAAACTTTTATCAAAACTGCCGCTTTTCACCTCTCGTGTCGAAGACGGAGCGGGATACACCGTAAGACTGCGTCACATTCTGGATAACTCCGCGGAGCAGGCTTCGCGCCACGGAAGTTATGAGATAGGAACGGAGCATATACTTCTTTCAATGATATCAGAGGATGAATGTACCGCAGCGCGGATAATAACGGGTCACGGTGTAAAGCTCTCCGAAATATTTGCGGACGTGACCGCCGTCATAGGCTGCAGAAGCGTGCAGAAAGGCAGGCGGCGTGAAAAAGAAAACGGATATTTAAAGCAGTACGGTAAAGATCTTTGCGTTTTATACGAAGAAAAAAAGTTATTCCCGTGCATAGGCAGACAGGAAGAATGTGAACGGATATTACGTATCCTTTGCCGAAAAACAAAAAACAATCCGTGTCTTTTAGGTGAGGCGGGAGTCGGTAAGACCGCCGTTATTGAAGGGATAGCCGCGCTGATATCGGACGGCTGCGTGCCGCCGGCTCTATACGGAAAAACCATAATATCCGTTGATATAGCGTCAGTTCTGGCGGGCGCAAAATACCGCGGAGATTTTGAAGAACGTTTCCGCGGGATAATAAACGAATGTTCCGAGCGCGGCGACGTGATACTTTTTATCGACGAGCTTCATATGATCGTAGGCGCAGGCGCCGCGGAAGGCGCTGTTGACGCGGCCAACATTTTAAAGCAGCCTCTCGGCAGAGGCGATATAACCGTAATAGGCGCGACGACATATTCGGAATATGAAAAATATATAGAATCGGATCCGGCTCTTTGCAGAAGATTTCAGCCCGTTATGATAAACGAGCCGGACGAAGAGCTTGCGTACACTATACTGTGCGGTATCCGCTCCGTTTTTGAAGAACACCACGGCGTTATAATAACGGACAGCGCGGTAAAGGCGGCGGTAACGCTTTCACAGCGGTATATCAAAAACAGATATTTGCCGGATAAGGCGATAGATCTGCTTGATGAAGCATCATCCGAGTGTCTGTTTTCAAAAAAAGAGCAAAGCGGAAAGCTTATAATAACAGAAGAAGACGTAAAAAGAGTGCTGTATAAAAGCACGGGCAAATATACGACTGATGAAAAAAGCGGCATATCTTTACTTGAAAATAAGCTAAACGAAAAGATTTTCGGTCAAAGTAAAGCTATACGTCGTATATGCTCGACTTTGGTGCGCAGATCCGTGTGTCCCGGTACCGCAAAAGGTCCGCGCGCATCGTTTCTTTTTCGCGGCCAGTCCGGTGTCGGAAAGACCGAGACGTGCCGGGCTTTATCAGAGTTTTTTTGCACTGACCGCTCTTTTCTGCACTTTGATATGAGCGAATACACGGAGCCCCATACGATTTCCGCGCTTACCGGATCGCCGCCCGGATACGTTGGCTACGGCGAGGGCGGACTGCTAACCGAGGGCGTGAGAAGAAATCCGTATTCCGTAGTATGTTTTGACAATGCCGATAAAGCTCATCCCGATATATACGGTCTGATAACGCAGATACTTGAAAACGCGTCGCTATCCGACAAAAGAGGCAGAATAACGGATTTTTCCGGCGCGATCATAGTTTTAAGCTTATCCGGCGAAAATGAAACGCGCGCGGTAAGCGGTTTTGCCGGGTATGATACAAAAAAAGACGTTTTCCCCGCTTTGCCGTCCTCGCTTACGGACAGGATCGATAAAATAATTGAGTTTGATGATCTTGACGATGCGGCTTTGTTAAAAATAATCAAAAAAAGACTTATGTATATCAAAGAGAGTTTATCGGATATGCTTTTATATACGGATGAAATCTGCAATTTGATCTTACAGAAATGCAACAGAGCCGAGGGAGGATACGGCGCGCTGAAAGCCGTTACGGAATATATAGAAGAGCCGGTCTCTTATCTGTTGCTTGATGAAGATATATGCGGGATAAATATTGAAGCAAACGGAAAAGATATTGTTGTAACAGCTATAAAAAGTCTTGACAAAACCGCCGTTTTGGAGTATAATCAGTAAAAAGATTTTTGAAAGGATGTATTAAAATGGAAGTAACAAAAGAATCCGTTATAGGCGACGTTCTTGATTATGACATTGATACCGCTCAATTTTTTTTTGAGATAGGTATGCACTGCCTCGGCTGTCCCGCTTCAAGAGGCGAATCCATTGAAGAAGCCTGCATGGTACACGGCACGGACGCTGACGAGCTTGTTAAAAAGATCAACGAATTTTTATCGTCAAAAAAATAAAAATGTGCTCCGCTTTTTTAAGCGGAGTTATATTTATCAGGAGACAAAATGAAAAAATACTTACTACCGCAAAACTGCAAAGCTTATAAAGCAAATCTTCACTGTCACAGCACGTTATCCGACGGCAGATTTGACGTATTCAAGTTAAAAAAAATGTATAAAGACCGCGGTTACGGTATAGTCGCTTTCAGCGATCATAACGTGCTTATACCTCATCCGGAGCTTGAGGACGACGGTTTTGTACCGCTTACCGCAACGGAGATAGACGTAAACAACGGCAAGGGACGCTGCTATCATCTGAATTTCTTTTCAACAGATAAAAATAAGACTGAATTCCCGCCTGTTGAGCGTGTTTACAGCGTTGACGGCATAAACAGGATAATAGAGACAGGGAATGAAAACGGTTTTTTGTGCCAGTACAATCATCCGCGCTGGTCGTTTCAGAACGCGGCGGATTTTGTGGGTTTAAAAGGTCTGTGGGGGTTTGAAGTGTTCAATACCGGCTGTCAGGTCGAAATGGACGACGGCTGGGGGGATTACGAGTACGAAGTCATCTGCCGCGACGGACGCGAATACCCTGTCACTACCGCCACGGACGACAACCATAACGGTTTGACGACCGAGCTTGACAGCCCGTACTGCGATTCATTCAAAGGCTGGACTACGGTCTTTGCACCGTCTTTATCATACGAAAACGTTTGCGCCGCAATGAAAAACGGGGACTGCTACGCCACGACGGGACCTGAGATTACGTCGCTTTACGTTGAAAATGACAGAGTGTACGTGGAATGTACCCCGTCCGCTTACGTTGGCATAAGGTTTGAAACCAGACGTCAGGACAGAAAATGCAGCTTTGAGGATGAGATAACGTCAGCCGACTTTGACGTAAGCGGAGAATTTGACCATTTCAGAATAATAATCCGCGATAAATACAACAACAAAGCGATGACGCGGTCTTACACCAAAAAAGACTTATAAAAAAAGCGAGCCGGTAACGGCTCGTTTTTTAACATTTACATATCTAATATTTTCAAATACTCTTCCAAACGTTCATTTACATATCCGGCAATAAGCCCGATCATAACAGATGCGTCTCCGTCTCTGTAATATGCGTCAAAAGCGCCATAATATTTACGTCTGTCTGCATACTTGACGTTTATAGGAGGATATCCCTGCCGTATTAAATCAAGATTCATTATAAGCCTGCCCGTTCTTCCGTTTCCGTCAATAAAGGGGTGTATCCCCTCAAACTCAAGATGAAAACGCGCTATACGTTCGATCGCATTCATAGCCTTTTTTCGTTTTTCATTTTCACAGATCAGCTCTGCGATCCTCGGTTCGATCATATACGGCTGTACCGGCTCCGTATACGCACCGGCAATACGTACCGGGATCTTGCGGAATACTCCACGGTCTTCCGGTTGATCTATCAAAACAAGTGAATGGATGTTTTTAATAACAAATTCGCTTAACGGCACATCTTTTTTTGCAATATCTTCAATATACAAAAATGCGTCTCTATGCCCTACTGCCTCAAGATGGTCTTTCAACGGTTTCTGATCAACCGTTACGCCTTCAAGCACAAGTGCTGTTTCTTTGAGCGTTAATGTATTTCCCTCAATAGCGTTTGAGTTATAAGTAAACTCAACCATAAATTCGTCCCGCAGACGTTTTAATTCTCCCTGAGTAAGCGGTCGTTTTTTGTTAAGTATTTCGCGTTTCGATTGAATTTCATACAGAATAGCTAAACCACCTCGGCGGCCGTCGGAAGGTTTCTTCGCATCTGCCGGTATCATATACAAGTTGCCCTTACGAATGACTCCGTTAATTTTGCCTTCAGCACAAAGCAATCTTACGCGTCTTGCAGATATGCCCCATTTTTCGGCTGCTTGTGATGCTTTAATATATTCCACGTTTTAATCCTCCTGCATATAACTGTTCTTATAATACCACATAATAGGAATAATGTCAATACTATTTTGGCAAATAAAGACTGTATTGTTCCTATTTTTTGTATATTAGGAATAATACAGCCGTGAAATACAGTTATATAAATGTTTGAAAATTCTATTTAAAAAAAGTATTAAAGTCCGGTTTTGTAAGTTTGTAGTCGACCGCCGATTGCAAAGCCCCGGTCTGGTCGCGCCAGCTGTCGTAACTTACACCCGTTTTTTCAAACCCGAGCGTTTCGTAAACGTGCTGCGCGCGTTCGTTGTTTAAGTTAGTGTCAAGAATTATCGTTTCATAACCTTTATCAAACAGCATGGTTATAAGCAGGCTCAAAGCTATTTTGCCGATACCTCTGTTCTGATATTGCTGCTCGCATATCTTTATACCGATCTCGGCGGTTTTCTCAGCCTTGTTTCTGTACGACATTTCGCCTATCGGCGTATTTTCGTATTCAAGTATAAGTCTGCGCCTGCTCGTATCGCCGTCTTCTTTTAACGATTCAGCCACTTTTTCCGCCGTCGTCCCGAGACCGTACGGAAAACCCGCGTGCGCCATAACGGCGCCGTCGTTCCACCATTTTGCCAGAATCTCCGCGTCTTTTGGTCCGGCGTATCTTATGCTTACGTCTTTATACGATATTTTCATTTTATTTCCTTTACGAATACGGTGCCGTCTTTTATATTGAACGTAATATTTAAATTCTTATATTTCATACCGTATATGCGATCCGGCTCGGTTTTGTACGCCGGGTGCGGATCCTGCTCAAGCATTTGCCGCACGGTTTCAAGCTCGTCGTCTGAGAGCGCCGACGTGTCGCATTCAAAAACGACGGCCGCCTTCCGCTCCGCCGTATCTTCGGCAAAGCCGTCGGTCGCGTCGGGGCGGCAGTCGGTTATTTTAAGATACGGTTTGATATCGTATATCTGCGTGCCGTCGCGCATGTCAACGCCGGAAACGTACAGCTCTCCGTTTTCTATCTTATCAAGTTTCAAAAGAGACAAACCTATCGGATTCGGGCGGTTGGGCGAGCGCGTTGCAAAAACTCCTATCCTTTTATTTCCGCCGAGGCGTGGCGGGCGCACCGTGGGCGACCATTTGTCACTATCAAACCCGTCAAAGCGCCAGATGACCCATATATGAGAAAAGCCGTCCAGTCCGCGCAGGGCGTCTTTGTTTTTGTATTCCTTCTTAAAAATGATCCTGCCGGAAAGACCGGGTATCAGTCCGCTTTGCCGCGGCAGCCCGAATTTTTCCGGCATATCTGTTTTTATATTTGCTATTATTTTCATAATCCTGCTCTTAACACTAAAAAATTTCTTCCGTTACTGCGCTTTATTTTGACTTTTATGATATTTTCTCGTTCTCGTGACTGTCATTATCATACCGGTCACCATAAACGACGCGCTTATCAGCATACCGAGGCCCGCACTTGTTTTTACCGCGATATTCTCGTCAACAAAATTCAGAATAGTACAGATCGCGATTATCAAAGAGATGCCGGCGTCCGTAAAGCTGATCGTCTTAATGGTCTCCGTTATCCTGTCGTGCAGTTTTCGCGTCACGTGCAGCCCGTAGACCGAGAATATGAGCTTGTACACAACGATAGCAACGACCATTATAACGCCGCCGTATCCTTCCGAAACGACAGCGTACTGCTGCGTGAACATGTAAACGCAAAGCATAAAATAAACCGCTGCGATAAGGAATATAAAAAGTCCGCTTCTTCTGTAGAACATTGATTCTATTTTTATCTTTTTCTCAGCCGTAGGCGCGTTTTTTACTTTTTGATAATTATAAATTGAAGCTATGCGCGCCGCGACGAGCGTAAGATAATACACGGCGTTTACTATATACCAAAACGACGAAAGATCTATACCGATAACAAGTTTAACGGAAGCTGTAAGAAGATTTACGGCAACGGAAAACACGGTCAGAGTTATAACTCTGTCCGTATAAGATCCGGCGTATTTATCTATCAGCTTCCTCATAAACCGCTCCGTTATCTGCCGTCTATATATCTGCACGCGGCAAGCGCGGCCGTCGCTCCGTCGGCAGTTGCCGTTGTTATCTGTCTTATTTTTTTCGTACGGCAGTCACCCGCGGCGTATATGCCGCTTTCCTTTGTAGTGCACGCTTCATCAGACACTATGTAACCGTATTTGTCAAGATCTATCATACCTTTGACAGGATCGTTGTTCGGAATAAGGCCTATTGCGATAAAGCATCCGTCACAGTCGATAAACCTGTCCGCGCCGTCAACGGAAACCGCAACGCCTTTGAAGGTGCCGTCGCCGTTGAACGAGATCACACGGCAATTATACATAACGTCTATATTGTTTTTTTCGTATATTATGTCGGCAAGCGTTTTTTCTCCTGTCAGATACGGCATATCCTGTAGAATAGTTACGTGACAGCAGCGTTCGGAGAGCATTATCGCTTCCTGCATGGCTGAATTTCCGCCGCCTATGACGGCAACGTGCTTGTCCGCGTAAAACGCGCCGTCGCATACCGCGCAGAAAGATATACCGTTACCGATAAACTCTTCTTCACCGGGAACGCCGAGCGTTCTGTGTTTTACGCCCGCGGCTATGATAACGGCTCTTGCTTCAAACTCGTTTGACGCGGTGCGCACTTTTTTCACGTCGCCGCCGGAGACGGATACGACCTCGTCTATTTCGATCTCCGCGCCGAGAGCGAGCGCTTGCTCGAACATCTTGTCCGATAACTCTAAACCGGATATTTCATTATACCCGGGATAATTCTCTATTTTCGGCGAATGTGTCATCTGACCGCCGAAACCGTCTTTTTCAAATATCAGAACGCTTTTACCGGCGCGTCTTGCGTATATCGCCGCGGTAAGTCCCGCCGGTCCGCCGCCGATCACTATAATATCGTACATAAACACTCCTTATACAAAAGAGGGCGCACGTTTTATGTGCGCCCCTGATTTTCTGCTCCGAGAATCCGGACAAATTGCCGCGCCCCTCAAATCTTTGATTTGTGGGAGGGGAACAGGGGGTTTGGGGGTTACAGAGGGGTGGGTACCCCCAAATTTCGTCGGCTCTGCCGACACCATAATTTTTGAATTCTTAATTCGGGAGGGGAGACCCCTTCCCTACATAGATTTCTTTAAACCCCTATATACTTTCTGATATTAGACAGATTCACGTATCTTTCCGCTTCTCCGCCTTTTACGGTCAGAAGCGTGGGCGCCTGTTTGATGCCGTACTGTACGGCGAGCTGCGGCTCGTCTTCCGCGTATATCTTCGTATATTTTACGCCGGCTTTGTCAAGCAGCATAGCCGCCGCTTTGCAGTTCGGGCAGGTCTTGCTGGCAAAGAGTATTATCTCGTCGCCGCCTTCGGCTTTCTGTTCCGCTTTTTCTTCGCAGGCGCAGCTCTGCTCGAATACGGGGCGTTCGTGCGTCAGACGCGAAGCTGCTATATCGTACTCTTTTCTTTCTCTGAATTCCTCGGCCTTGCCTACGTTCCAGTCCTGAACGGGACGGTAGTAGCCGGTTATGCGGCTGTAAACTTCCGTCTTTTCATGGCACTGCGGGCATTCGTAAACTTCACCGACGATATAACCGTGATTCTTACAGATAGAGTACGTCGGGGACAGGGTATAATACGGGAGCTTGTAGTTTTCCGCAATCTTTCTGACTAAATTCGCCGCGGCTTTCCAGTCGGGCAGACGCTCGCCCAGGAACGCGTGGAACACCGTACCGGAGGTGTAAAGCGTCTGCAGTTCGTCCTGAACGTCAAGCGCTTCGAATACGTCCGCGGTATAACCTACGGGCAGATGCGAGCTGTTCGTATAATACGGCGTGTTCCCTTTTTCGGACGCTGTTATTATATCGGGATAACGCGCCACGTCGTGCTTTGCGAGTCTGTAAGCGGTGGATTCCGCGGGGGTCGCTTCCAGGTTGAACAGATCTCCGTATTTTTCCTGGTAGTCGGACAGGCGCTCTCTCATGTGATTGAGCACGTCTTTCGTGAATTCCTGCGCTTCCTTATGCGTCATGTCAACGCCTACGAATTTTGCGTTGAGGCACGCCTCGTTCATACCTACGAGGCCTATTGTTGAGAAGTGGTTTTCAAACGTGCCGAGATAGCGTTTTGTATACGGATAAAGTCCCTCGTCAAGCAGTTTTGTTATTATGCGGCGCTTCGTGTCAAGCGATCTTGCCGCAATATCCATAAGCTTGTCAAGTCTGTCAAAGAATTCTTCTCTGGTTTTGGATAAGTAACCTATTCTCGGCATATTCAGCGTTACGACGCCGACGGAGCCCGTGCTTTCACCTGAGCCGAAGAAGCCGCCGGTCTTTTTGCGCAGTTCGCGCAGATCGAGTCTCAGACGGCAGCACATGCTGCGTATGTCTGACGGCTCCATATCGCTGTTTATGTAGTTAGAGAAATACGGCGTGCCGTATTTGGACGTCATTTCAAACAGCAGGCGGTTGTTTTCCGTATCGGACCAGTCAAAATCGCGCGTTATGGAATACGTGGGGATCGGGTACTGGAAGCCTCTGCCGTTGGCGTCGCCCTCTATCATTATTTCGATAAAGGCGCGGTTGACCATATCCATCTCCGCTTTGCAGTCTTTATATTTGAAATCCATTTCTTTGCCGCCGACGATAGCGGGAAGCTCCGCTAAGTCGTTTGGAACGGTCCAGTCAAGCGTGATGTTCGAGAACGGAGACTGCGTGCCCCATCTTGACGGCGTGTTTACGCCGAAAACGAAGGATTCAATGCATTTTTTGACGTCTCTGTATGAAAGGTTGTCCACCTTTACGAAGGGGGCTAAATATGTATCAAACGATGAGAACGCCTGCGCGCCCGCCCATTCGTTCTGCATGATGCCTAAGAAGTTTACCATCTGGTTGCAGAGCGTTGCAAGGTGGGACGCCGGAGACGACGTGATCTTGCCGGGGATGCCGCCCAGACCCTCTTTTATAAGCTGTTTTAACGACCAGCCGGCGCAGTAGCCGGTGAGCATGCTCAGGTCATGAATATGTATATCCGCGTTTCTGTGCGCGTCCGCTATTTCCTGGTCGTATATCTCGGATAACCAGTAATTCGCGGTTATTGCACCGGAATTAGACAAAATAAGGCCGCCGACGGAATATTTAACGGTTGAGTTTTCCTTAACTCTCCAGTCAAGATTTTTGACGTAGCTGTCCACTATTTCCTTATAGTCAAGGATAGTGGATTTCATATTACGGATCTTCTCGCGGTTCTTTCTGTAAAGTATGTAGCACTTTGCCACGTCCGCGTAACCGGCGTCTATAAGTATTTTTTCAACGCTGTCCTGTATTTCCTCAACGCCGACCTTGCCGTCTTTGATCTTAGGCTCATAGTCAGACGTGACTTTGAGCGCCAGCATATCTATTATATCTTCATTATACTGTCTGTTCTGCGCTTCAAACGCCTTTTTTATGGCGTCCGATATTTTTCTGATGTTGAAATCTACAACTTTTCCGTCGCGTTTTACTACCTGATACATTTTTATCCCTCTTTCTTTTGAATTGTTTATATTTATCGTTCAGTGATAATATCCAGCTTGTATATCATACACCATAAAACGCGATTTGTCAAGAGATTTTTCCAATATATTGTTGAAAAATTTTTGCGTAAAACTATATATTGTTATATTCCTCTGATTGCGGCGTTTGGCACAAATTTTTGTACGGCTGACAGAAAAGTCTTTAATTCTTCTTCATCCGGAGCCTTGAGATTGCCGTACGGCACGTTTTCAGAGTCTTTGAAACGCTGCAGATAATACTTCTCGTTTCCTTTTATCCATTGCCCTATCCTGACGAAATCCTCTTCCTCGTGCAGCTGGGATACAACGGTGGTACGGAACTCAAAATCCGTGCTGCCGTTTTTCAAAAGCATTATGCTTTTTTCCACCGCGTCAAGATCTACGTCGCAGCCGGCTGTAATATAATATTTTTCCTTACAGTTTTTAATATCCATAGCAACGTAATCTATCCCCTCGTTCAAAACCTCCGCAAGTCTGCCCGGGAAAGTTCCGTTTGTATCTATTTTAACGGGGTAACCGAGAGCTTTTACCTCTTTTACGGTCTGCAGGATATCGGAATGCAAAAGAGGCTCTCCGCCTGTTATGACGACGCCGTCAAGCAAGCCGCGTCTTTTTTTAAGGTAATCAAACACCTCGTTATCGTCCATCGGCTCGCCCGGGTTCATGACAAGCTCAAAATTATGGCAAAACGGGCAGCGGAAATTACAACCGCCCGTAAACAGCACAGCCGCGGTCTTGCCCGGATAGTCCACAAGAGAAAGTTTCTGAAGTCCGTATATACGCATTTTATCGCTCCGTTTACGTTTTTTATTATCATATCATACCGTGTGTTTTTTTTCAAGTACCTGTGCAGATTTTTATTTTTCATTTTTGTTATCCGACTTGACATTTTAATATTATTATGTTATTATATATAATACGAATATTGTTTATATACGGAGAATAAAAACATATATGATTAAGAAAGCGAAGCTTGTTATCGTATACTGCGTGATATGCACCGTTTTGTTTATCGCAGTATTTACGCTTGTTTCATATACAGGTAAACTGCCGCAGATATGGTTTGCGGTGCTTTTTACCGCGCTTTACTGTATACTTACCGCCGCAGGCGCTTTTATGATATTCAAGTTCGGTCAAGCTTCTTCACCGTCCGAGCTGCCTCCTAAATCCGTGCGTTCCGTAACGCATCTTTTAGCGGTGATGAAAACGCCCGTCGCAGTAACGGACGGCGCCGGCAAGATAGTCTGGTACAACAACGCGTTTGCTGCTATTACCGAAGAAGATCTTCATAAAGATACTGACACGGAGCAGCTCTGCGGATTAAAAATAAAAGACGTATTAAATACCGACGACGGAAGAGGCGCGGCGGCAAAAGTGGGCGACAAGAATTTCCGCGTCTTCGGCTATCCGCAGTCCAACTCAAACGGAAGGACCGTAACCACGCTGTGGTTCGATACTACGGATGAAGAGGCGTACAAAACACGGCTTGAAAACGAAAGGCTCATAGTTGCGTACGTCATTATAGATATGGCGGACAACTTTTTATCCGGAATGCAGGATCAATACGCTGAGGCCGCGGCCTCCGTTACAAAGCTGCTTAAAGCCTGGGCTGAATCCTGTAACGGTCATATAAGAGAATACGGCGCGGGAAAATATATCATGATGTTCTACGCGGATCAGTTATCCGCCATGAAGCGCGCTTCGTTTCCGATATTGTCCGAGGTCAAAAAGATAACGTTCGGAGACGACGCCGTTCCCATGACGTTATCCGTCGGTATCGCGGACTGCAGCGGCACCGTGCTTGACAAGTGCGCTCTCGCTTCTTCGGCAATGAGCTTTGCCCTTCAGCGCGGCGGCGACCAGGTGGTCATAAAGAACGACCGCGGAGCGAAAGACGAGTTTTACGGCGGCCTTGCAAAGCACGATCCTCAGCTTACCGGACTCAACGCCAGAAGGCTTGTCCTTCAGGCTACGCCGCTTATTAAGAAAGCCGGATCCGTTCTTATCATGGGGCATAAAAACGCGGACTTTGACTGTCTTGCGTCCTGCATGGGAATAGCTAAGATCTGCTTATCTTTAGGCAAAAAAACTACTGTAGTGGTCAAGGACAACAAAAATATCGCCCGTCCTTATGCAATGCTTAAAGAAATGCCGGATTATAAAGACATATTTTATGATTTTGACCGCGACGATTTTGATATGATAGAGCACGATTCTCTGCTCTTTATAATGGACGTGAACAATCCGGCGATATTTGAATACCCGGAGATGACAAATCACGTATCGTCAATAATAATCATAGATCACCACAGAATGTTTTCAAGCAGTTTCCCGTTTGAAACGAAAATACAGTATATTGAACCTTCGGCGTCTTCCGCTTCCGAAGTCGTAGCGCAGATGCTTGAGCAGTTCTTCCCGTCCGGTGTGCTTACGGCGGACGAGGCAAACCTGCTCTTAGCGGGAATACAGCTTGATACAAACAGCTTTACGCGCGACTGCGGCGCGGGCACTTACGCCGCGGCGCAGTATCTGAGACGTGAAGGAGCGGACGCCGCGGAGGCTTCCTCGTTCTTCTCGCTTGACAAAAAAGCTTTTATGTTTGAATTGAAGCTGCAAAGCTCAATGAAAATGTATAAGGACGGCTACGCCGTCTGCGTCGGTGACGACGCCGCGCCCGCGCCGGATCCCGCGTCAGCCGCGAGAGTTGCGGAAACGATGCTTAAGCTGGACGGCGTTTCCGCGTCGTTTGCGGTATGCCGTATGAACACGGATCTGAACGGCGAGCCCGTTTATTCCATATCCGCAAGGAGCGACGGCTCAATAAACGTGCAGGTCATACTCGAGCGTCTCGGCGGCGGCGGTCACCATTCAAACGCCGGCGCTCAGATCACAACGGGAAAGACCGTTCAGGTTTACGACGGTCCGCTTCCGAGACTTGATATGGAAACCGTTGTAAAACTGCTTGAAAAAGCGATAGACACCGTGCCGGCAGCTTAAAAAATCGAAATTTACTGAAAGGAAATATATGAAATGAAAGTACTTCTGCTTGAAGACGTTAAAGGTCAAGGAAAAAAGGGAGAGCTTATAAAAGTCTCCGACGGATACGCAAAAAATTATCTTATTCCGAGAAAGCTTGCAAAAGAGGCGACGGACGCCGTTATGAACGAGCTTAAAGCAAAGGAGGAATCAAGACAGCACAAGCTTGCTGTTGAACGCGCGGAAGCTCAGGCGCTTGCGGACAAAGTCGCCGCTTTGAACGTGGTCATCCGTCAGCAGGCGGGCGCGGGCGGCAAATTCTACGGTTCCGTTACGTCAAAGGAAATATCGGAAGAATTAAAGGATAAATACGGCATAGATATAGATAAAAGAAAGATCCAGGTAAGCGAACCTATAAAGACTTTCGGCAAATACGAGCTTACCGTCAAATACTATCAGGATATTTCGGGAAAACTCAACCTTATAGTCACCGAAAAGGAGTGATCTTTTAACAATGGCTAACGATTTCAACAAGCAGATGCCGTTTTCGCTTCAGGCGGAGCAGTCCGTCTTAGGCTCTATACTTATAGATCCGCAGAAATTCAACGACGTTGCAAATCTGCTAAACGAAAGTGATTTCTATCTTGACGTACACAAGCTGATGTATTCTTCAATGCATACGCTTGCAATGGATCAGAGCCGTCAGATAGACGCCGTTACGCTTACTAACGCCATGGTCGAGCGTACAGATATGGACGAGGCGTCCTGCAGAAGCAATATAATGGTCATTTTAAACGCCACGCCTACCTCAGCCAATCTATTGGATTACGTTTCCATTGTAAAAGAAAAAAGCCTGCGCCGTCAGCTTATTGAAGCGGCGACAGAGATAGACGGTCTCAGTTTTGACGACGGCGAAAACGTATATAATACGATAGAACGCGCCGAACAGCTTATTTACGGCGTTTCAAACGGCATACAGAACAACGATCTGATAGAGATAAAAAAGCTTCTGGTAGAAGCGCATACCAATCTTGCTGAGCTTGCAAAGGATCCGGATCAGTTCCGCGGCGTGCAGACGCATTATTCGGGACTTGACAATTATCTCGTGGGAATGAACAAGGGCGATCTTATAATCGTCGGCGCGCGTCCCGCCATGGGTAAAACGAGTTTTGTTTTGAATATCGCGGAAAACGCGGCGTATAAAGGCAAAAAAACCGTATGTATTTTCTCACTTGAAATGTCGGCTGAGGAAATAGTAAAAAGAATGCTTTCTACGGAAGCGTGCATCCCGAGTACAAAACTGCGTTCCGGCAAGCTTGACCCTCAGGACTGGGACAAGCTCGGACAGGCGGCTTCCAAACTCGCGGAATGCAATATTTATATTGACGGCACGTCCGAATCGACTGTTTCAAGAATGAAGGCGAAGCTCAACCGTATAAAAGGTCTTAAATCAAACGGGCTTGTAATAATAGACTATCTGCAGCTTATGCAGGATCCGAACGAAAAGAAAAGCGGCAGGACCGCGGAGGTTTCCGCTATTTCGCGCGCGCTGAAGCTGATGGCAAAGGAGCTTGAGGTACCCGTTATCTGCTGCTCGCAGCTTAACCGCGAGCTTGAAAAAACAAAAGAAAAAATACCCACAATGGCTGATCTGCGTGAATCCGGTTCTATTGAGCAGGACGCGGACGCCGTGCTTTTGCTCTACCGCCCCGATTATTACGATCAGAACCAGGAACAGCAGAACAGGGCGCAGGTCATTGTCGCCAAGAACCGCCACGGAAGCACGGGTACGGTGGAAATGGCGTGGGATCCGCAGTTTACGAAATTCTCGGAGTTATCGCACATTGAAGAACCCGGCTGATAATATTTTTGATAAATTCATATCATACGCAAAAGAAAACGGTATATCGCTTGGCGGTAAAATTCTTATCGGTCTTTCCGGCGGCGCGGATTCCGTTTCTCTGCTTCTGCTTCTGCTGAAAGCCGGCGCGGACGTCAGATGCGTTCACGTCAATCACATGATAAGGGGCGCTGAGGCTGACAGGGATGAAGCGTTCTGCCGCGATCTGTGCGCAAAATACGGCGTTGATTTTCAGTCTTACCGCGTTAATATCCCGCAGCTTTCGGAAGAACGTCACACCGGCACGGAAGAGACCGCGCGAGACGAGCGAAGACGTATATTGATATCCTCAGCAAAAGAGTCCGGATGTGAAAGCGTTGCATTGGCGCACAACAAAAACGACAGGGCTGAAACTCTGCTTTTCAATCTTGCCCGCGGCACCGGCGTAAGAGGCCTCGGAAGCATACGCCCGGTAAGAGACGACAACGGCATACGCATAATACGTCCGCTTTTGTGTTTGTCAAAAGATGAGATACTGTCATTTTTAAAAGAAAACGGTCAGGAGCATATATTTGACAGTACGAACAGCGACACGGATTATACGCGTAATTATATAAGACAAGTGCTTTTGCCTGTGTTTGAAAGAATAAATCCCGCTTATCTGTCAAACATAAACAAAGCGGCGGACCTTTGCCGTGAGGCGGACGGATTTATTACCGAATGCGCTTATAAATTTATTGCGGAGCACGAGCAGCCGGATAAAGACGCTTTATCTGCCCTTCATCCGGCGGTATTCAAAAAGGTGTTTTCCGTTTTATATGAGCAAAAATGCGGTGAAGCCTTATCCGACACGCATTTATATTCAATATTCGATTTTGTAAAGAGTGCGGAACACGGACAAAGACTGCAGTTTCCGGGCAGCACCGATCTTATATACGAAAACAACGGTTTTGTTTTTATCAAAAGAGTAAGACCTCTTGAATTTGACATAAAACTTGAATTAGGCGAAAATATTATTGCGGGTAAAAATTATAAGATATTTGTCGAAAATGCAAATTTTGCCAAGCCGCTTGACTCATATATAAATATTTACAGAATAGTAAAACGCATTAAAATAAGTTCTGATATTATAAAAAACGATATATATATAAGGAACCGGCGCGGATCCGACAGTATAAGATACGGAAACATGACGCACAGCGTAAAAAAACTGCTGTCCGAAAAGAAGATACCGTCGTCTTTGCGCGCCGATTATCCTGTTATATACGATAAAGAAGGGCTTTTGTTCGTTCCGCCTTTCGCCGTGCGTGACGGGATAAGAGGAGACGAGCAGATATATCTGACATATTGTGAATCATAAAACGGAGCTGTTATGAACATACTTGAAAATGACGTTGAACGCATCCTCATTTCAAAGGAGCAGATTGAAGAGATAGAAGACCGCATGGCTGCGCAGATCTCGGAAGACTATAAAGACAAAA
The DNA here is from genome assembly GCA_017443595.1 of Clostridia bacterium. Lineage (GTDB taxonomy): Bacteria > Bacillota > Clostridia > Oscillospirales > CAG-272 > UBA1248. The sequence continues at coordinate 35,092 of JAFSYU010000001.1, read as the reverse complement.
ACCTGCTTCTTCTCTGCATTTTAAAAGGATCCGTCGTGTTTTTCTCCGATCTTATGAGAAAAATAACGCTTCCCATGCAGATAGACTTTATGAAAGTCTCATCATACGGAAAAGGAAGCCAGTCGACCGGAAACGTGCGTATACTGCTTGATCTTCACCGCGAGGATTTTTCCGAGGTCGACGTTCTTATAGTTGAAGATATTATAGACAGCGGAAGAACTTTATCCACCCTTGTTGAATATCTTAAAATGAAAGGGTGCAGAAGCGTTAAGACCTGTACTCTGCTTGACAAGCCGTCAAGGCGCGAGGTGGAATTCATACCGGATTATGCCGGACAGATAATCCCGGATGAATTTGTTATAGGCTTCGGGCTTGACTATGCGGAAAAATACCGCGAACTTCCGTACGTTGGAATACTGAAGCCGTCCGTTTATACTAAATAAGAAAGCATGGAATAATATGAAATCAAATTTTAAAAGCTGGATAATTTTCGGAGCGCTCGTTTTAGCGGCAGTAATCGTTGCTTCAATTATAATAGGTAATTCAAACGGCGGCAGAAAGAAAATAGAAAATTTCAGCGACGTTGTGACCAAATTTGAAAATAACGAGATAGTTGAGTTTTATATTCTCAAAGACAACACTCTCGTTATAAAAGACGTATCAAACGTTGAATATTACTATAAATTAAGAGATATAAGCATATTCAGAAGCCAGCTTGCCGAAACGATAGATAAAAATGCCGCAAGCGGAACGCTTAAAAAATACGATTACGAACAGCTTACCTCGTATCCCGCGTGGATACAGTGGATCCCGTTCCTCGTTATAATCATAGGTACCGTTCTGATGTACCGCTTTGCAATGAAGCAGATCACCAACGGCGCGGGCGGTATAGGCAAAATAAATTCCTTCGGCAAAGCAAAACTCCGCACCAATACGGATGATAAAAAGCGTGTTTACTTCTCCGACGTCGCGGGCGCCGATGAAGAAAAAGAAGAGCTGCGCGAGGTAGTTGAATACCTCAAGGACGTCAAGAAATACACCAGGCTCGGCGCAAAGATACCGAGAGGTATCCTTCTCGTAGGCCCTCCCGGAACGGGTAAAACTCTGCTTGCAAAAGCCGTTGCCGGTGAGGCGGGAGTTCCTTTCTACTCTATCTCAGGTTCAGATTTCGTTGAAATGTACGTCGGCGTCGGCGCAAGCCGCGTGCGCGACCTTTTCGATACGGCGAGAAAAAACAACGCAAGTATAGTATTTATTGATGAAATAGACGCCGTGGGACGCCACAGAGGCGCGGGTCTCGGCGGCGGTCACGATGAACGTGAGCAGACGCTTAACCAGCTTCTTGTTGAAATGGACGGCTTCGGCACGCACGAGGGCGTTATCGTAATGGCGGCTACAAACCGCCCGGATATACTTGACCCGGCGCTTCTCCGCCCCGGCCGCTTTGACAGACAGATCACGGTCAACTACCCCGATATGAAGGGCAGACTTGAAATACTTAAGGTACACGCCAGGAACAAACCGTTTGAGGAAGGCGTTGATCTTGAGAAGATAGCGCAGACGACGGTCGGTTTTACAGGCGCGGATCTGGCAAACCTGCTTAACGAAGCCGCGCTTCTGGCGGCGCGCAAGGGCAAGTCACTTATCGGTCAGAACGACCTTGAAGATGCGACGCTGCGTCAGATAGTAGGTACAAGAAAGCTGTCAAAACAGCGTCTTGAATTTGAAAACAAAGTCACCGCTTATCACGAGGCGGGCCACGCTGTTGCCGCGTATTACCTTAAAAACGTTGATAAAGTGTCGTATATCACCATAATCCCGGCAGGAAACGCCGGAGGCTTCACGCTCCATCCGCCTGTCAAGGATATGTTCTATTACTCCAAGACAAAGATGGAGGAAGAAATAGTCGTAAGCCTGGGCGGCAGAGTTGCTGAGCAGATAATATTCAACGATCTGAGCACCGGCGCCTCATCCGACTTGCAGAGCTGCACTAACCGCGCGAGAAGCATGGTGACTAAATACGGTATGAGCGAAAAGCTCGGTTCCGTTGTTTACTCCGATCATTCAAACGATGAGGTCTTCTTAGGCAAGGAATTCTCGTCCGATAAGCATTATTCCGAAAAGACCGCCGCGGAGATCGACTCCGAGATCAAGCGTATAATAGACGAGGCTTACGCAAGATGCACGGAGATCCTGAACGAGCATAAGGATAAGCTGCAGTTCATTGCAGAGTTCTTGCTCAAATATGAGACTATGGACGGCGATCAGTTTGAAGCCGCGATGTCCGGTGATCCCACTTTTGAAGAGCTTGAAGCGATAAATGCGGAAAAGCGCCGCAAGAGCGAGGAAGAAAACAAACGCCGCGCTGAGCTTGAAGAAGAAGCGCGCAAGCGCGACGAGGAAGCGGCTGAAAAGCGCATGCACGATATTCACGAGCATCCCGCAAAGCAAAACAGCCCGTTTTCAAAAAATCCGCAGGATGAAGACACGGACGCTGACGACAAAGAATAAGTAAAAAATTTAAGCGACCCGGTTTATATTATACCGGATCGCTTTTTTTATTCTGCTGTTTTCCACCCGTAGCCGTCTCCCGGAAGGATCGTATCTTTGCCTTTTTTGCTTATATGTACGACCTTTTCCGTGTCGGTCTGCAAAACGTACGCCGCACATATATCGGTAAAACCGTCCGACGTTGTTTTAACGTCTTCTATGCTTTTCCGATCATGCAGGAGTAAATTCGCATAGCATACTTCAATAACAGACAATTTGTCGGAGTACGTAAACGATGTAAGCAAAACGTCGTTCATTTCACCCGAGGTCGGCAGATACGGACTTCTGTTATATACCTTTCCGTTATCTGTAACTGAATAGTAGCAATATTCGCCTTCATAAGCGGCAAAATTGCGGAACTGGCAGGATGCGCTGCCGCCCGTCATCTTTGCGCCGGCGGCTGACGATATCTTGCCGTCATACAGGCACTGCATACTGTGATACGTGCCGACGTCATGTTCTGACAGAGCAAGCGTTACGCCGTTTACGGTAGTAAAAAATCCGTTTGTATGACCTTTGCCGTTCATATCGTCAGCTAAAAGCTTCAGTTCGTACGCGTCGTGAAGCAAATTAAGGTCGATCACGGCGGCGTCCTCAAGCTCATACTCTTCTATGAATTTTTTGTATTCTTCCGATACGTCAAACGTTACTGTTTTTGCGCTGTCGTCAAATATAAGGGTGAAGTTTGACAGATCGTTTACCTGCTCGCTTATCCTTGACAGCCGCTCTTTTTCGCTTTCATTCAAAAGCGGATCGGCTTCGTACGGTTCTTCAAGTATTATAATACTGTTCCACTCGTAATACAGCGCGCCGGCAAACATATTGTAGCCTTCACACTTTTCTGTTTTTTCGTACGCGTCTTTTAAGACTCCGTACAGCTCTTCGCTTACTTCCGTTTTCTTACCGGTATTCTTGTTTAACGTATTTATATTAACTATAGCGGAATAAACGTTATAAGGGTCAAGCTGCTTGTATATTCTGTTGAATGCAACGCTGTAATCGTCCTTTACAACGTTCATATACTGTCTTATCTCGTTGCTTTTGCCGGTAAAGTAGTAATTGAACTTTACGTTATCCGGCGGCGACGTACTGTCGTCAAGCATATACGGTTCTATCTCTTGGTATCCCTCGTCTTTATGACTCAGCATTATAACGCCGTACGTTATGGCACCGACGGCTATAAGGGACGCAAGCGCAAATCCGATTATACGCAGTATTAAATGCTTTTTATTTGTTTTAAGCTCTTCTATATCTTTCATAACGGTCTGTTAAAAACGAGCCGCGACGCTGCGCGGCTTGTTTTTTTCCTTATTCACCGAAACGGATCTTCTTATAACGATCTATTTCAGCCGTATTTCCGTAAACCATGTGTCCGTTTCCGATATCGACAAGCGACGGTTTATCAGTTGAATAATCGTGTATGCTCGTATCGTAGACAAACAGATGCTTCTGTTTTTCAAGTATCGGGTCCGGAGTTGGTATCGCGGATATAAGCGATTTTGTATACGGATGGAGCGGATAAGCGAAAAGCTCTTCCGTCTCCGCTATTTCCATTATCTTTCCTTTGTATATAACGACTATTCTGTCGCTTATAAATCTGACGATAGACAAGTCGTGCGCGATGAAAAGATAAGTAAGTCCGCGTTCTTTCTGGAATTTTTTCAGAAGGTTCAAGACCTGAGCGCGTATAGAAACGTCAAGCGCGGATATAGGCTCGTCAGCAACGATGAATTCCGGCTCCATTACGATGGATCTCGCAATACCGACACGCTGACGCTGACCGCCCGAGAACTCATGCGGATAACGCGTAAGATGCTCCGGCAGAAGACCTACTTCCTCTATTATCTTTTCAACTTTGCTTACTCTGTCCTTTTCATCCTTGAAAAGGTGGAAATTATATAATCCCTCGGAAATGATGTAATCTATGGTCGCACGCTCGTTCAAAGACGCGGCGGGATCCTGGAATATCATCTGTATCTTTCTTATGACTTCACGGTCTTCTTTTCTGGGAAGCTTGCCGGAGATCTTTTTGCCGTCGTAGAATATCGCGCCTGCCGAGCAGGGATTTATTCTTACTATGGCGCGTCCGATAGTCGTTTTACCGGAACCGGATTCACCAACAAGGGAAAGCGTTTCGCCTTTGTAGATATCAAAACTTACGTTGTCAACAGCTTTGAAAGCCTTTTTGCCGTGTCCGAACACAACGTCAAGGTTTTGTATTGAAAGTATTACCTTTTTCTCGTTATTCTCCATCACGCGCCTCCTCAGCTCCCAAATCTACGTAAGTCTTTAAGATCTTTTCGTGCAGATTCCTGATATTCTCCGGCGGATCTGTCTTCGGTGCGCGCGGGTCAAGCAGCCAGGTCTTTGCGTAATGAGTATCGCTTATCTTGAACATAGGCGGCTCTTTTACAAGGTCTATCGCCATAGCGTACTTGTTGCGCGGAGCAAACGCGTCGCCGACTATTTTGTTGTAAAGCGACGGAGGTGTTCCGGGTATCGAGAACAGATCCGTTCCCTTTTCGCAAAGCTGCGGCAGAGACGATATAAGCGCCCACGTATAAGGATGACGCGGCTCGTAGAATATCTCTTCAACGGTACCGATTTCAACTATCTGACCGCCGTAAAGCACGGCAACTCTTTCGGCAACGTTTGCAACGACGCCTAAGTCGTGCGTGATATATACCGTTGTAAATCCAAGCTGTTTCTGAAGATCTTTTATAAGCCTTATTATCTGCGCCTGGATAGTAACGTCAAGCGCTGTCGTAGGCTCGTCGCAAATGAGTATTTTAGGCTGGCAGGACAAAGCTATAGCTATAACTATCCTCTGTCTCATACCGCCGGAATACTCAAACGGATAATCGTTGAAACGCTTTTCCGGCTCAGGTATACCGACCTTGCTCATTATGTCAAGCGCGCGTTCCTTTGCCTCTATCAACGAGCATTTCTGATGCTTCATGATAACAGTCATTATCTGCTTGCCTATCGTAATGACAGGGTTAAGCGACGTCATCGGGTCCTGGAACACCGTGGCTATACGGCAGCCTCTGATCTTCTGCCAGTCATTTGTGAATTTGACTTTTGCAAGGTTTAAAATGCAGGTGCCGTGGAGTTTATTCTCGGTTTTATCAAGGAACTTTACTCTGAACGCGATATCGTCAAACAAATCGTTTTTGGTCTTTTCATCAGACAGATCAAGACCTATCTTCATTGCGTTTTTGATAGCGCGTTTCAGTTTTGATATAAGGATGATCCTTTGTCTTAAGGGATAACGGCCGACGGAAAGATATACCTCGTCCGCCAGTATCTCGTTTCTCTTTTTCTGTTCGTCGGACAACGCTGCGCCGGAAATCTCTTTCTGATAACGGGCTTTGAGCTCGCCGAACTTTGCATTGTACTGAGACTGATACGCCGTATCGCTTTTTACGTTTGCCTTGTTTTCTTTGATCTTTTCCTTGATCTCGATCTGAAGACCTTTTATCTCAGTATCATAAATATTTATCTGTTCGCTTACCTGTTTTAATTTCTCTCTGTCCTGTCTGGGATCGAGAGTCTGTTTAAGGTTGAAAGCTTCAGTACGTTTGAATTTAAGATCCGTGATCTTTGAGTCGTAGCTTTTACGGTCCTCGTCCGATAAGGTTTCTTTAGCTTCCTTTTCGGCTTTGAGTTTTCTCATTTCGTTATACGTAGCGGAACCCGCTTCTAAACGCGAATAATTATCCACGCTTTTTCTGATATTTGAAATAAGCGTTTTGTCAAAGCCTTTGAGATTAACGACCGTGTCGGAAAGCTCCGGGTCTGAAAGCAGGATGCTGCCGTTGCTTATAAATCCGTTTGAATCAAGCATACCGGCAAAAGTCTTTGTAAGAACGGATTTACCGGAACCGGATTCACCGACTATTGCAAGTGACTCGTTTTCATAAACGTCAAGCGATACTCTTCTTATCGCGGTAAGGATCCTGCCGCGAACGTTGAATTTTACCTCTACGTCTTTAAGTGAGAGGAGGACTTTCTTTTCGTTGTTATCCATAGTCACACCTCTTACATATGCGTTCTCGGGTCAGAGGCGTCCGCCAGATTCTGACCGAGCAGGTAGAGTATTATCGTTATCGCTGCCGCAACGAGAACGGGCGGCCAGAATTCCCAGGGATACTGGGTAAATCCGGTCTGCGCCTGGGAGATCATACGTCCGATGGACGGGATAGATGCCGAAAGACCGGCGCCCAGGTATGACAGGTAAACTTCAAACGAAATATACGAAGGAAGCTCCGTTGCAAGTATGGTAACTATAACGCTCGTTAAGAACGGGAGTATGTTTTTGCCTATGACTCTCGGTATCGGCGTGCCTAAGCAGCGCGACGCGAGAGAATATTCACGGTCACGTATGATCATGACCTGCGTTCTGAAGAAATACGCTATGCCGAGCCAGCCGGTCACTGTCAAGGCGAATACAAAGCTCCAGAAGCCTGATCCTATAACGTAAACAAGGACCATTATAAGAAGCAGATACGGTACGTTTGCTATGATATTGTATATAACGAGCATTACCGCGTCAAACTTTTTGGAATATCCCCAGACAGCGCCCAACAGTATGCCTATTACCATGTTTATCGCGGCGCATATCGTCGACAGAAGAAGCGACGTTCTGGCAGATGAAATTATACCGTAGAATATGGAGTTGCCTATATGTCCGGTACCGAGTATCCATTTTATGGACGGACCGAGCTCCGGCTTATCCTTGAAGAACGCAAGCGCTTTTGAAGGGCTCAGATGCTGAGCGGCAAGAAGGTTGACGTTTTCTTCATATACGTACGGCGCAAATATCGGGCCTATAAACGCTATCAGGAATATAAGTACGAATAAAGCGATAAGGAATATGTTTATCTTCTTTTTGAAGAATATTCTGAAAACGGATTTCCAGTATGAATATCTCGGAGCTATTATCTTCTCCGACTGTATCATATCCTGGGATATCGGAACGAACAGATCGTCTTCGTTTTCTATTTTTACGTCTTTCTCGTTTTCGTTCATTATCTTCCGCCTCCCTTCGATGATGACAGCGAAATACGCGGGTCGTATTTTGCAAGAAGCAGGTCACCAAGAATAAGAGATATAATTGAAAGCGTTGTATAAAATACCGTACATGCAACGATTATAGCGTTGTCATGCCTGTTGATAGCTTCGGTAAGCAGGTTACCTACGCCGGGAAGACCGTAAACACGCTCCGTGATGATCGCGCCGGTAAGGCTGCCGAGGATCGCGCCCGGAATTCCGTGAACAATATAGATCATCGCGTTGCGGGATATATGAGTTCTGTATATCTCGCCTTCAGACAGACCCTGAGACCGCGCGAATTTTACGTAGTCCGAGTTCATCTGGTCTATCATGTAACGGCGCATCCACTTCATAAGTCCGCCTATGCTCGGCAAAGTAAGGGAGATGATCGGCAGGAAATAGCCAAGCAGTTTGGTCTGCGTGCCGAATATCGTCCTTGTCGAGTTGGCGAATGAATAAGGTAGTTTGAACACCGTTGTACCAATGACCGCAAACATGAATATGTAAGCAAGCGACGGTACAGCCATAATGAATATGATGTATACGTTGCCCAGATGGTCTATGAATTTTTCCTTCTGTCTTGCCATGAGTATGCCGAGAGGCAGACCGAGCAGATACGCGAGGATAGTGGAAATAATACCGCAGACAAACGAGTTTTCTATTCTTGAAAGTCCGTCAAAATTATATTGATACGAAGTATAATTGTCCGCAAACATATTCTTCAGCTCTTCACCTACTTCGGCTGTCTGACTGTATTTTACGGAGTGTACGTTTATACTCGTATTTATAATTTCGCCGTTTGCGGCTATTATGTTTTTGTTTTTCATTGATCCCTGCGGAGTCGTAATAACGTTAGTTATTTCTTCGCCGCGGTATCTCGTGTGTGAAACACCTAAGTTGAGGTGTATGAAATTCTGGTGTATAAACGGGAATCTGTCATCAAAGTACAACAGATATTTATGCTGTGTGCCGGAGCCTACGACGGCAAACCAGCCGTTCGGGTCGTTTTCAAATCTTATGTATCTGTCCGTAAGGTTGGGATCGTTCACGTCATTTGTGGTCTCAACGGTTATAAGACCTTTGACGTAATCCCACAGACGCCATAAAACGAATCTTTCCTTAATAGCGTACAGCTGTCCGCTTCCGCCGGGCTTGTCTTTGCCGTTGCTGTATTTTACAGGTTCAAGATAGCTTATTTTATACCCTTGTGCAGTATATTTTTCAACAAAGCCTCTTACGCTTTCATTCTCCAAGAACACGTCAACTTCTTTTATAAGCTCGTGATCCTTTACGTACTGCGAATCGGAGTCGTAATTTCTTTCGTCAAGCTGTTTCTGCAGTACGGGCAATTCAGCTTTAAGAGCCGCAAGTTCATTGCCCAGTCTGCGCTTTTCATCCTCTGAAGCAGGCTCCTTTGTATTTTCTATCTCTTTTATTCTCTTGTTTATCTCATTTACTCTTTTAGTCTTTTTTTCGGTATAATAATTGAACAGAAACGAATCGAATTTGTCCATCTGCAGGTAGCCGTATTTATCAATAAACGCGGATATACCGTCGCTTTCAAGAAACGTGAATTTCTTTTTAACGGCGTTTTTGTCTTCTTTATACCGGGCGTCGTTTTCATAATCTTCAACGTCCTTATAAATATCCTTCAGATACGCACCGTAGTTCGTAGTCGTCATATAACCGAATTTTTCGTACTGAGAATATTCGTACGCAGTCCTGTCGTTCAGAAACTTTTTGTTCCAGATATCATCTGTCTGGAATATAACTTTTCTGTCGATCAGAGAATATACGAGCAGCATAACTATCATCACAACTACTGCAAGAGAAAAGATTGAAAACAGTATGCGCTTTAACATGTAAACTTTCATAAATGGTTAATAATTAACGCGCGGCTTAATTATATCCTCCTTCACACAAGTCTCGCTTAGCCCCGTTTTACCGGAATACACACGTTGGAAAACCAAATTCCGCCTCCGATCACCGCCTGATCGGAAAAAGAAGCTGATTTTCCAAGCGATATTTAATTGCCGTAATTATTAAGTGAAGCACATAGGAAACTTCACAGTCTCCTATGTGCTTTTTTATCACTTAATAAATGGAATTATAAATTCGGTTTATTAGAAGAGACCGATTACCTTTGTCATATAGCCGTTGCCGAGAGGAGCAAACGTATCAAGGTAAGTGGACGGATCGCCGTAGTCGGGACCCCAACCGGAACCGTAGAATATATCGAAGTTGCCGGCTTCGCCGTTGGAAGCTCTGTAACCGGAAGCATAGTAGTCGTTCTTTTCGCCGCCGACTTTGTTGATGACAACGTTTTCAGCACCGAGAACGCCTTCAATGATCTGCTTGAAGGATTCTACCTGAGCGGTAGAAGCATCATCGGAATCCTGATAAGCAACGTCTATCTTGATCGGCCAATTTACTTTGTCGCCGAGTTCTTCTTTTGCTTTTTCAAGCGCTGCTTTAGCTGCGTCAGCATTGTACCAGCCGTTCTGGCCGTCAGCAACCTTTATCGGGCTGCCCATCTTTTCGAGATAGTACTGAACGAGATCGCCGTAGAATGTGCCGCCCTTAAAAGTGTGGCCGTCAGCGTCTGTTGCATCAGCGGAGAGCTGGATGAACGTCGGCATCGTGTACATGCTGCGGAGGTTCTGGTTAGCAAGATCTTCGCCTCTGGAAACACCGTTCCATGTGGTCTGGTCAAACGCGTAAGCGATAGCCTGACGGAAGTGTCTGTTGGCAAGAGCTGTTACAGTGTCAGCTTTTTCCTGCTCAGTCTTCGTGGAGGTCATAGCGCCGCTGTCAAGAGCGAACGTGCCGCGATTGAGGTTGAGACCTGCGAAGTAGGAAGTGGAGTTGGTATCGGAAATATATGCATATTTATCCTTGTTGCCGTCTGCAACAGCAAGGTCATATATACCGGTGGACTTTGTCAGACCGATACCTGCGTAGATACCGGCAACAACGTCCTTGTAAAGCTGCTCGTAAGAGCTGCTGTCACCGAAGAGGATCCAGCGAACTTTTTCAAGTTTAACTGTTTCGGGTCTGTAGTAGTTCGGGTTCTTTTCAACAACTATCTCAGATTCAGCGTCGAGCTTCTTGAGAAGGAACGGACCGCAGTAAACCTGGGAAGCAATATCGGTAGCCTTACCGAAGGTGTACTTTTCGGAATCTTCGGAAGCTGCCTTGTATTCCTCTATACCGAATACGCCGCCCTTGGATTCATAGAACGGTTTGCTTATCGGCAGGAAGCAGGAATATGTAAGCATTGTGAGGAAGTAGGAGGTTGGACGTTCGAGCGTTACTACGAGCGTGTTGGCATCCGTTGCTTTGTAGCCTACGTTATCCCAGCTGCCGCCGTTGGTGATGTAATCATGAACACCGGTAACAACGCCGTCAACGAGCCATTCAAGACCTGCCTGTGCGTCAAGCATGTGATGGAAACCTGCTTCAAAGTCTTCAGCAGTTACGTCAGCAAACTTAGCGCCTTCAGCGGTGTACCACGATACTCCGCTGCGGATCTTGAACGTGTAGGTGAGTTTGTCGTCAGAGATGGTCCAGGACTCCGCAAGAGCGGGCTGCATGATACCGAAGTTATCGTATTCAACAAGACCGTCAACGGTGTTGACCGTGATCTCGGTATCAGTCTGGGACGAGGTGTTCAACCAGTCTAACGTTACGGGAGCGGTAGTAAAGGTCAAAGCATACTCGGTTTTGATGGTGTGACCCTTGGACTGCAGGTAAGCGGCGGGATCATAAGTTCCTTCGCCTTCTCTTGCCTTTGCCCACTGATCAAGCAGTTCGTTTCTTTCGGCAGGGGTAAGGAACTCATCAGAGATTACCATGCCTTTGAAACGGTCGTCGTCGTTACCCCACTGTACGTAAGCTATCGTACGGGGAGCAACTCTGGAGATGGTGTACGCACCACCCTGGGTGGTGGTCGGGATCATAACGGCGGAATCAAGAAGTTCAGCCTCAGCCTGTGCATAAAGAACGAATCTCTTGTCGGGATCGGTCTCGTTGTTGGCTGCCTGGCGAAGTTCTTCAAACTTTGCGAGCGCGTTGTTGTAGACGACTTCATCATCGCCACGCTCATATTTGCCGTCTTTCAGTTCGGAAATGTAACCGGTATACTCAGCGGGAGTAGTTTCCGCATCGGTCTCGGTCGCATCCGGAGTAGTTGTGCCGTCTTCGGTATTTGCCGCGGTCGTTGTGCCGGGATCATTCGGTTCTACGCATGATACGGCTGCTACTGCAACCATCGCAAGAACGAGAAGAAGGCTCAAAATCCTTGTGAAATTCTTCATATTGAGAAATTTCCTCCTTATATATTTTTGGACAATGGTATTATACACATAAAACCCTTAATTGTCAAGTGAAATTGCAATATTTTTTTGTAATATTACAAAATTTTCTTATTTTATTTACTTGATCAACCCATTTTTGAAGAAAATTATCTTATAAATTGCATTAATTAATATAAATATACGCGTATTTCAGTGTTTTTTCCTCTAATATGCATTTTAAGAAATTAAAAGTTTTACGGCGGCGTTTTCCGCGCCGTTTTTTACGTTCTGACAGCGCAGTTACCGCGCGATCCGGGGTTGAAAAGTTCATAAATATACAATAGAATAATATAAATAATACTTGTGAGGTTGCTATGAAAGACGGCGGATACATCAAAAAAGAAGATTACGCTGAGCCGGATTGCGTGCTGTGCATGGACGACACGGACGTCAAGCCGATAGACACGCGCAGATTTATTGAAAAGCTTGATCTTTATTACGGTAAAAACGATTATGACGGCGCGGAACGACACCTTAAATACTGGCTCTCGGAAGCCGTGTCCGGCAACGACCGGCGCGGACAGTTCACCGTTTATAACGAAATGATGGGGCTTTACCGCAAGACCGGAAGATATGAGGAAGCCGTAGACGCGTCGGAAAAAGCGCTTTCTCTCATCTTTGCTCTCGGAATCGAAGATACGGCGGCGGCTGGCACGGCGTACGTCAACGCGGCGACTGTGTATAAGACTTTCAAAGAATCCGATAAATCGCTGCCGCTTTTTGAAAAAGCCAAAGCGATATACGAAAAAACGCTTAACGAAAACGACCGCCGCACCGGCGGACTTTACAACAATATGGCTTTGTCCCTGTCCGATCTTCACAGATACGACGAGGCTATACGGTATTACGAAAAAGCGATAGACATAATGCTGAATACCGAAAACGGCGAGCTTGAAGCGGCGATCTCGTATTTAAACGCGGCAAACGCAAAAGAGGCGCAGATCGGCGCGGAAGCCGCGGAAGAGTTCATATCAGACTGCATGGAGCGTGCAAAAACGCTTATAGACACGCCGTCGCTTAAAAGAGACGGATATTACGCGTTCGTTTGCGAAAAGTGCGCGCCGACGTTTGAGTATTACGGCTATTTTCTGTACGCGAATGAATTGAAGGAGATATCAAAAAAGATTTATGAAAGGGCTTGAATTAGCAAAAGCGTATTACGAAAATTTCGGCAAATCCATGCTTGAAGCTGATTTTGCGGATCTTTTGCCGCTTATCGCCGTAGGGCTCTGCGGTTCCGGTTCCGAGTGTTACGGTTATGACGATGAAATATCGGAAGACCACGATTTTGAACCGGGCTTCTGCATATTCCTGCCGGGAGAGGACGTCGTTGACAGAAAAGCCGCGTTTCAGCTCGAGCGCGCTTACGCAAAGCTGCCTAAGGAATTTATGGGTCACAAGCGTCAGTCCGTCAGTCCCGTCGGCGGCAGCCGCCACGGCGTTATACGGATAAACGAGTTTTTGAAAGACAAGACCGGACGCGAGGACGGAAAACTTGATATTGACCAATGGCTTCTGATCCCTGAATACGCCTTGTCCGAGGTGACGAACGGCGGGATATTCTTTGACGGCTCGGGAAAGATAACGAAAATACGCGAATATTTATCCGATATGCCGGAAGACGCAAGAAAAAAAAGACTTGCCGGCGCGCTCATAGTAATGGCGCAATCCGGGCAGTATAATTATATGCGCTGCATAAAGCACGGCGAGACTGCGGCGGCGCAGCTTGCCGTATTTGAATTTACAAAAGCGGCTTTGAACGCGGTGTTTCTGCTTAACAAACGGTATATGCCGTACTACAAATGGTCGTTTAAAGCTCTGCGCGAGCTTCCTCTGCTCTCTTCTCTTTCCGAGACGCTTGAATTTCTTTTAACTACGGAAAATAACGCGGACCTTGCGGAAACAAAGTATTATATTATTGAAGATATAGCGTCGACAGTAATTTCCGCGCTTCAGGATCAGGGCTTGACGGAGGCGATATGCGGCGATCTTGAAAAACACGCGTATTCCGTAAACGACGGTATAAAGGATCAATACGTAAGAAATCTGAATATATTTCATACGGTATAAAACAAGGGCGATCGTCGATCGCCCTTTATTATTCATTTCACGACTCCGAAAAGCACCGTTCCGTCAAAAACGATATATCCGTGCTCTTCCTCCGGAACTTCCGCTCCGTCTTCCGTCAATCCTTCATACCAGTCTATACGTGACGTTCCGTCTTTATTAACGACAGTTATAAACGTTCTGTCTATCGTTCCGCGGTAGCAGTATTTTGTTAGCGAATCATCCGACATTTTACATTTGAAGCTGTCTTTAAGTTCTTCGTTTACGTTCAAAGAAATCTCAAAACTCTTGTTTTTCGCGTCGTATGACGCTTTATACAGATACGCGTCGTTATTCTTTTTACAGCCGTACTCCGCCGTGTTTTCGTTCTGAGTATATTCCTTATCCTCAAATCCGCGCAGGGCGAAATAAATATTCAAAGTGTTTTCGGCATTGTCGTCAAAGAACATTTCGGCAATTTCCGCAAGCTCGTCGCTGTGTTTATACGCCGTTATGCCGTACGCATATTTCTGACCGAGAAGCGAGTTAATAGCCGTTTCTGTACTTGAAAAATACTCGGCGTTGCACTCTTTATACTGCAGATAAAGTTCTCTGTAATCTTTATACATCCCTGAATCAACGGGCTTGGGGACAGCCGCCGTTTCTATATTGTTGATCAGGCTTTCAAGTACGTCCGGAGTCTGCTGAGCACACGAGCATAACAGCAAAAACACAGCCGACAGCGCCGGCAAGACGCACCGTCTGAGCAATTTCAAAATATTATCCACCTTTATAAAATATCATTCCGATTATACACGGATTATACACTATTTTATGTCGATTTGCAATACTTTATTATAAATATTTACAATTTTGATCATATTAAATACGGGCTGACGCTTTCGCTTCAGCCCTTTTTCGTTTTATTTGTCCAAAACGTCCGATAAAAATGTTCCGCCGTTTATGAGCAGGTGCATATAGCCTGTCTGTCCGGCTGTCATCTCAAACGTATACGCTTCTCCGCTTATGAAGTCAAGCGAAACGGTCATATTATCGCCCTGTTCCGATATAACGTTTAACGCGTTATAAACGTCCGTTACTGTTATGTTTTCAACGCTGCCTGTCACGGGCGTGTTTTTATCCTTTACGTTTGCGGCGGAAATAAGCACATTGTAACCTATCAGTACGACGTTTTTGTTGTTTGTTATAAGTATATCGTAATACTTCTCCGGCAGGATATATCCGAGCGCCCACTCCCACGAGGTGGTCTCTTCCCAGCCGAGACCCATATACAGCGGGAACATTTCATCCGGCACCTCGGCGTTTATAAACTCCTGTTGATATTCGTCTACGGCTCGAAGCTCGTCTATATTGTTTAATTTGCGCTGCAGCCCGTAGGCTCTCATTGCTTTTGTATTATAATTACATTCAAGTAAGATCTCTTCCGCGTATATTGCCTCGTATATTGACAGAGCCGCTTTGCCTTTTGTCGCGCCGTCCTGCAAAAATATCTCAACAAAAGTGCCGCCGACTATACGGATCTGTCCGTCTTCTTCAACGACTTCAAAGGTGACCTCCTGCCCGTAATATCCCATACCGAACGGTATTTTTACGTTTGTTGCAAGCACGGCTCCGCCGTCTTTTTCTCCGATCTGCTTAAGATCAAGCAAATCAAGTTCCGGACGTTCCATACCGCCGTCACCGCCCGTATATACGATACCGTCAGCTACGATAAATAACGATCTTGACTTTATCGCTCCGTCAACTATATCGTCAGGCAGTATCTTTTTATAATATTCTTTCCAGTCCTCAATCGTTTTGAAACCCTGCGCCTGTGTTCTTATGCCATCCCAGTAGTTAATACCGTTGTCTTTTATCGCTTCTGCAAGCTCGGGCGGATATTCCTCTTCACCCTTATACTTCTCCCCGTCGCCGTACGTTATACTGGTATCGTCATATATCCCTATACCGTAGTGCAGTGCGACGGCAAGCCTCATAACGTCGCTCACCGCGCCGCGCGATCTGTAAGCTATATCGAACGGCTCGGGTTTGTAGCCGTCAAATCCGGCTGCTTCAAGTACTTTGTACGTATAATAGAAGTTTTCTTCCATTTCAGCCTTGTACCGTGCCTCCGCAAACGGTTTTACAGCTTTTACAAATTCAGAAATAAACGGCGCCCAGATCTGCGTATCTTTTGTCAGATCATAGTTTGTTATCCATTGTCCGTCAATATTAAGCAAATCATTTCGTGACTGCTCATCCATCAGATCATTGAAAACGTCGTAATCTCTGCCTGTTGTCAGTATTCCGTAATACAGCCGGCTCATGGCGGCGCGTTCAAGCTCGTTCTCCTCCGTGAAATAGTGCTTCAGTATATAATTTGCCGTAATATCTTTAAGCTCATAAATACAGTAACTCGGAAACCTCGAGCTTTCTTCTTTGCCTGATTTCAGATCGTTCAGCGCTTTTCTTACGGTTTTTATACCTCTGTAATCCATTGCAAAGTCAATTAGATCTCCGGAGTTCATTATACATTTTACCCCGTTATACAGATACGCGTTGTCAAAGAAAAACGCGTAGCTTTCTTTCTTTTTGTCGCGCAGAACGTCCGCGGAACCGTATATCGAACCCCACGTTATCTCCGGTTGATTGATCTTTGTTATCTGCAAAAACTCGTAAGTATGCGCGTCCCTGTCAGTATCCTTAGCGCGCGTAAGATATACATGGTTTTGTGCGATCACAAAAAATTTAGTCTGGTCGATCATCATTTCCGTGAACTCCGGAGCGGCGTATTTTTCAAACATCTTCCGATAAGCCTGCAGAGTATATGAAGACATAACGAATTCACGTTTTTCGTCACCCCACAGCTCTGTGATCTGCTGCTGCAAGTCTTCGGGATACGGCTCTGTCAAAGGTACGGTTTCATCGTCCGGCAAAGGAATTCCGCTGTAAACACAGTTGAATATTTCAAACAGATTTGTAAGTGTTATCTCGACCGCTTCTGCCGGTTCCCCGTCAATAAGCCAGTTATCAAAACCCGAAAGCTTCATCAAGCGGTATTGATACGAGCAATTCAACGCGTCCTTTTTCAGCGTCTGCTGCGCCGCGGTCTGCATCTTTTCATAATATTTGTCAAACCATTTGATATAGCGTACGTCGTTTTCCGGGTTTCCGTCATATTTATCAAGCCGCATATGATCGTCGTTATACTCGAGTATGAAAGGATATGCACACGTTAAATCGTCAAAGAAATACAGGAAATCGCCGGCGCAGTTTAAAATTCTGTCGCTTTTATCCTTATTCAAAAGCGAATCGACGCAATAGTCAAATACCGTTTCAACTCTGTCTCTGTCATAAAGATAATCAAATGCTTTCTGCCTTGTATTTTTATTTTCAAGCATCAGAAGATACCGCTGTATCTCATCTTCGTATTCCGGCTCAGTCTCTTCCGCTGTCTCCGTTTCCGTTACTGTTTCCGTATCAGTCTTTATTATACCGTTATCTGTTTCGTCAGGCTCGGTGATATACGTATTTGTATCTGTTCCCGTTTCCTCGCCCCCGCTGAAAATACTGCCGATGAAATGTGCAACGGGATCGCGCAGCGGTTTTACAGTCATTGCGATACCGAAAACGAGCGCGACAGCGGCGGCTGTTGCGATCACTTTAAAGAGCGGTGTTTTTGTAACGTTCTGCTTATCAAACAGCCTGTTCATCGCTTTTTTATGCTTCTCCGAGCGGACCCAGCCTCCGTCGTTGGGTGTGGAGCCGTATTCTCTTACGCCCGCTTCAAGCAGGACGTCTTTTAAAGTATATTTATAACTCATATCCCGCCTCCTTCAGCTGTTTTGCAAGCATCTTTTTTGCGCGGCTTATCTGGACTCTTACCGTCGCCTCGCTGCGTTTCAGGATCTTTGAAGTTTCCTTTGAAGTGTAGCCCATTACCGCTGTTAAGTACAGCGGCGCGCGGTACGTTTCGTCCATCCGCATAATTATCTTTACCGCGTATTCAAAAACCTCGCGTTTTTCCGTTTCAAAAACGGTATCGGAGCTGTCGGTCAGATCCGTGAGCTCATCAACAGGGACGGCGTTTTTTCTTTTCCTTAATATTTCTATTGCTTCGTTTTTTACAACGGTCAGAAGATATCCGCAAAGAGCGTTTTCGTCGTGGATATCAATATTATTCATTCTTTTTGCAATGGAATAAAACGCGTTCTGTACGGCGTCCTCCGCGTCTTCTCCGTTATTTAAAATGCGTTTTGCTGCAGTATACATACGTCCGCTGTACTTTTCGTATACAACGGCAAGACGCCGTCTGTCGTATTCTTCAAGCACGTCGGCTGAAAACAGAAACATGACGTGATCCTTTCTTTTGATGTCTTCAAATACTAAAACGTTTTATCCGGATAAAACGTAACAAAAAGAATGTAAACACTTTGTTAATTAAGGGCTGACTTTCGTCAGCCCCGCACTTTATAATAATTCAATTCCGTTTTCACGGCAGACGCGGATCGTTTCCTCGTCCCAGACGGACGACTGTACTTCTCCGATATGCACTTTGTTCATTATCAGCATACACAAGCGCGACTGACCGATACCGCCGCCGATCGTAAGCGGCAGCTCGTCGTTTAACAGCGCTTTGTGGAACGGTCTTTTTGCCCAGTCGTCGCAGCCTCTTATATGAAGCTGTTTTAACAGCGACTCCCTGTCAACTCTTATGCCCATGCTCGATACCTCAAACGGAATGTCGAGCAGTTCGTTATAAAAGATTATATCGCCGTTCAGGCTCCAGTCGTCGTAGTCCGGAGCGCGTCCGTCATGTATGCTGCCGTCGGACAAAGCTCCGCCTATCTGTGAGATAAACACCGTTTTATACTCTCTTGCGGCGCAAAGCTCCCTTTCTTTCGGCGTTTTGCCGGGGTATTTCTGCAAAAGTTCCTCACTGCTTATGTACGTTACTTTTCTGTTAAGCTTGTATTTCAGTGTCGGGTAAATGTTCATCAGCGCCTGCTGCGTATCGCAGATACAGCCGACGATAGTGTCTACCACAGAGCGCAGATATTCCGTATTTCTCTGTTCTTTTGTTATTATTTTTTCCCAGTCCCACTGGTCAACGTAGATCGAATGGATATTGTCAAGATTTTCCTCGTCGCGTCTGATAGCGTTCATATCCGTATAAAGTCCGCGGCCGACTTTGAAGCCGTATTTTGCCAGCGCCATCCTCTTCCATTTTGCAAGCGAGTGGACGATGGAAGCGGAGCCGTTTACCGCGGGGATGTCAAAGCTGACGGGGCGTTCAACTCCGTTTAATCCGTCGTTTAGACCCGTGGAATCAACTACCATGAGCGGTGCGGAAACTCTCTGCAGATCGAGTACTCCCGCCAAATTATCCTGAAATATCCTTTTTGTCAAAGCGATCGCTTTCTGCGTTTCGTATAAGTCAAGTGATGATTTGTAGCCTTGCGGCACTTTTACGGTGTTCATTTGTTTTTTCCTTTTTTATGAATTTATCTTATTTACCCTTCCGGGTCTGTTTCAGGTACACATACAAAGCATTCACAGCCGAGAGATCTGAGCTCGTTTTCCGCGTTTTTTGCGTCTTCTTCACGCTCAAACACGCCGAAAACGGACGGACCGCTCCCGCTCATCAAAGCGTTATACGCCTTATGCTTTTTCATTACGTTCTTTATTTTTTCGTCGTATTCTCCGTTTATCTCAAAAGCGTTATACATCGCGTCACAAACGCCTTTTATATCGCCTTTCAAGATCATTTCCGTTATTTTATCAGAATTTTTAATTACGCGGTCTTTATGCGCGTCCATAAGCGCAAATGCAGCTTTTGTGGATACGGACGCAGCGCCTTTCGCTACCGCGAAGCAACACGGCGGCAAAGGCTTGATGCGCTGCAGCACCTCGCCTATACCGTATGCGCGGCAAAGTCCTCTTTTTATGCAGAACGGAACGTCCGCGCCGAGTTTTTTTGCGATATCAAATAAATCCTTTTCAGACAGCGGAAAATCATAAAGTCTGTTTAAAGACGTAAGCGTCGCCGCCGCGTCTGACGAGCCGCCGCCGAGTCCGGCGGAGACCGGGATCTTTTTTTGCAGCGTTATACTTACGCCGCCTGCCGCTTTGCTTTTCTCAAAAAACATTTTTGCGGCTATTACAACAAGGTTCCCGTCGTATAAGAGATCTTTTTTGTCGCAATTAAAAGCTATACCGCTTTTTTCTTTTTTTACGGTCAGCGTGTCGTACAGCGTCACGCTCTGCATTACGCTTTCTATCTTGTGATAACCGTCCTCCATGCGCTCGCCGACCTCGAGAAACAGGTTAAGTTTGGCGGGCGCCTTGACCGTTATGCAGTCTGTCATCAGATCATTTCCTTTCCTTTAAGGAGATATATATGAATATGCTGCCGAGAGCGCCTACCGCGATCCCGCCTACCGCCGCGGCAAGCACGACCCAGAGAGGCGCGGGCTTTGTAAACACGTTAAGGTCGCCTTCTTCCGGCTCCGTTTCCGGCTCCGTATCAGAGGTATCATCAGTTTCCGTCTCCTCTGTTTCCGTCTCGGACTCGGTCAGTATCTCGGTTTCGGTTTCCGTTTCTTCTTCCGTCTCCGTCTCGGGCTCCGTCTCCGGCTCTTCCTCAGATTCAGATTCGGATTCCGGCTCCGCGCCGTACTCGTTCATTCTCATTACGGTTATCCTGTATTCATTTACCGTGCCGTCCTCAGCGGTGCATTTAATTATATACAGGTTTTCTCCGACGTCAAGTATATCAGGTCCGTTGGTTTCGGCTTTTGCTTTGACGTCAGCCGGAACGGAGCTTATATTCACCGTTTCGACCTCATACGGAACGTAAACTATGTAATCGTACCTGTCGGGTGAAAACGCGGGCGATACTCTGCCCTCGGACACCGTTACCGACATGAGCGTCGCAACGGACGAAGCGACGTAATTCGGGTCCTGCTTCATTTTTGCTTTTATCGTATAAGTCGTGGCGTCGCTGCCGTTTTCCGCCGTTACTTTTACGCGTACGGTGTTATTGCCGACAGACAGACGGGAGCCGCTGATCTCAACGGACGCTTCACCGTCGTTCGCTTTTGCGTTTACCTTCAGAGCGCTGAGAGTGTATTCAACTTCGCCCTCTATCTCGTACTCGGTGACGCGCGGCGAAAACTCCGGTTTGAGAGTGTATCCTTCAACAGACAGCGATTTTAAGCTGCTGTCCGCTGAAAGCGGGCGTGCGACCGTGCATGAGTAGGAAGCGGAAAGTCCGGAAAGCTCGTTTTCCGTATCCGAGACCTGCGCGATGTCCGCTCTTATACTTATCTTATCTCCGACGGATACCTTATCACTCACTTTGAAACTCAGGCTGACGATCGTTTTCTGTGAATTTACGGGAGATTTGAAGCCGTTGTTCTCTTCCGCCCAGATCTGCAGTTTTCCGCCTTTTTCATTCACTTCAACGCGCCAGTTTGAAAGCGCGTCGGATGAAGATTTATAAGTCAAAGACGACGTATCATACGATATATCGGCAAGTATGCCGCATATACCGTTACCGTCCGCCTTGAATGAAACGGTAAGCGTGTTGCCGGCGCGGACGGAGCCCGGACCGGATATCGTAAACGACGCTTTGAATTCCGCCATACAGAATACCGTCAGTATCGCGGCGAGTGCCGCGGCCGTTATTATTGCAATTATCTTTTTCATATTTTCTTTTCCGTATCAATATCTGTTCTGCTCCGGTTTGACACTGTTTTGTATACAGTATTTCAGTCGCAGATAATCCGTTATTGTCACTTTACCGTCGCCGTTGACGTCAGACGCAAATTCCTTTTCCTTTGACAGAGCCGTACCGCTTTGTATGCGCTCTTTTATCTTTAAATAGTCCGTTATCGTTATTTTTCCGTCGCCGTTCACGTCGCCTGTCATAACTATAACGCACTTATCGTAAACCTTGCCGTCAACCGTAATGGTTATCTCACATCCGGTGCCGACCGTATCTTCATCCGAGAGCTTTTTGCCGTCCTTTATAACGCTTATATGGTCGCTGTTTTCAAGTCCTTCAAGCAGCGTTTTTACCGTTGTGCCGGGATCTATAAGGCTTGCCGCTCCGCTTGCTTTATTTATGAAATACTTTTCGGAGCTTATCTTATAATCCTTCTGCATAACGTAAGACGCGCTTGATATCTCGGACGCTTCAGTCGTTTCCGTTTCCTTGTATCTTTGATAAAATACGTAGGTTTCACCGGGAGAAAGACCCGTAAATACGTTACTGTCGGTAAACTCGCCGTTTTGAGACAGTCTGTATTCACAGCCTTCAACGGCTTTCAGCGTTACCGTGGTTATGTCGGCGGACTCCACCGCCGGTTTAGGCGGCGCGGGAGACGCGGCTTTTCTTATTACTACCGCTTCGCTCATCAACTCGCCGTTTATTCCCGACGCGGACGTAACTCTTACCGAAAGCGTTTTTCCTATGTCGGCTGCCGTCGGTTTATACACGTCGTCAATAGCGCCGAGCACAGGTTTGCCGTCCACGTACCAAAGATAATTGAATTTGGTATTAGGCGGCAGGACCTCGGATACATCGGCGCACGCCGTGCCTCCGTATCTTGTACTACCGGATATCCTTACCGTTCCGGAAAGTCCCAGATCGTTTACCGTTACTTTGAAGTTTACGGACAGGCCGTTATATTTTACCGTTGCGGTTTTTTCGCCCATGGATCTTAAATCGCAGGTTATTTCATAGCCGTTGTCTATCACGGCAGTGATCCCGCGCTCATCCGTGTAGTAAAGCGTCAGACCGCCTGAGTCTATTTCATCATATATTTTATATTCGAGCTTGCCCGGCAGAGTTTTTATAAGCAGCGCCGGGTTTGAGCCGCCGCCCGACAATTCGATAATATGCTCAGAATATCTTCTGTAAACGCTTATTGCGTCCTGTTTTATTTCGCAGAGTTCTCCGCTATCGTAAAAATACCGTTTGCTTTGTGTATTTGTTCTGAAGATCGCGTATTCCGCCGCCGGCAGCCTGATCCCGTCAGATAATAAATGTACGGAAAACGCTTTAATATTCTGAGCCGCGGCGACTTTGTATTTTGCAAGTAAAATCGGATCCGTTTCCTCTTTTACGGCAAGCTGAGCGTTTACGGGCGTATATAATTTATATAATCCGTATTCCGTAAAGTAAGTGTATTTGTACGGCACGCCGTTCTGTTCGCAGAAACGGCTGACAGCCGTGTCTTTTCCGCACAAAACAGTACAGTCCGAAAGACGCGTAAGCGCGGCCGATCCGGGGATATAAACGCTTATGCCGTGATCGTTATAAAACGCGTCAGCACCGACGGACTGCACCGCCGCCGGAAGATATAAAGAGTCAAGCGAAGCGCAGTTGCCGAAGCTGTATTCACACACTTCTTTAAGTGAATACGGCAGCTCCGCCTGCGTAACGTACGCGCAGTTGTAAAACGCGTACGGAAGTATTTTTGCTGTTCCGTCCTTTACCGTTACGATCCCGGTCATGTTTTTAGGCACGAATTTAAGATCACCGCCTTCATATAATACGCCGTCTGTTACGGAATATACCGCGTTTGCGGAGTTTACGGATATGCCGTACAGATAAAGCGCTTCAGAAAACGCGGTTTTGTCAATATCGTTTACTGACGAAGGCAGAACGAGATTTTTTAAATTGACCGCGGAGTTGAAAGCCTGCGGACCTATTTTTTCCGCTTCCGTTATAACGGAATACGCGGATATGTTGAGTCCCGCCGGGAAATACACAAGAGTTTTTTTATCAGCCGTGTATAAAACTCCGTCTATAACGTCGTAATTTTCACTTTGTGAGGAAACGTTTTTAAGGCTCGTGCAGTTTATGAACGCGCTGCCGGATAATTCCGAAACGGACAAACCCAAAACGAGTTTTTCAAGACCGAAACAGCATGAAAACGCGCCGTCCGCAACGGTTTTTACACCGTCCGGCACGGAAAATTCGCCTTTTATACCGCACGGCACTCTGTAAAGCGTTTTTTTGTCTTTGCTGTAAAGGGAGCCTTTGACTGTTTTAAAATATGCGTTTTTATCTGAGACGGTAATAGCGGTAAGCGCCGAATTGCCGTCAAACGCATACGGAGAAATATAAGATACGGTATCCGGAATACTTATCTCCGTTATGCCGCAATACGCAAAAGCCTTTTCCTCTATGCCGCGGACTTCTTTTCCGTCTATCTTCGCGGGCACGTTCACAGCACCGGGCTCGCCGTTATATGCGGTTATGTAAACTCCGCCGTCTTTTACGGTATATTCAAAGTCGCCTTTTTGCTCCGCTTTTACGGTAACTATACATTTTGCGGATACTCCGTAAAATTCCGAATATACAGTCAGCTCCGTTGTTCCTTCGTTTACAGCGCAAACAGTACCGTCGCCCGACACGCTTGCAACCGTCTTATCCGATATTACGTATAACAGCTCTGCGGGAAAAGCCTCCGCCGGCGTTATTTCCGGGGCGAGTTTAAGTTTTTCACCCGGCTTTAACGTAACGGCGTCGGTCAGCGTTATTTTCTGCACCGCAGTAAGATCCGAGACCGGCTGCGCGGACGTGAGGCGGAAGCCGTAGTTGCCGGACGTTATGGAAATAAGCGTGACAAGGACAGTATCACCGTCAATAAACAGCGTTTTGCCTGCAAGCGAGCCGCCGTAAAACGTTCCGTACAGATCGCCTTTTTTGTCCTGTATCTTTACGGCGTCGGCTGATGACAGCATATCCGACGATGAAAACGTTATAGCGATCCTATCCGGTTCGCCGGGGACCGTATACATATATTTGTGCGTTCCTTTTGTATAAGGATGATCGGACTCTATAAGCGCCGCGCCGTCCGATACGTTTACCGTTATGACCGCGCAGTCACCGCCTCTGTGTGATACGGCGTAGACCTCGGCTTTGCCTTCGTACAGAGCCGTTATCGTGTTATTGCTTATACTTACGTTATGCGAAACGGTATAAAGATCAAACCCGGTCTTTATTGAAAAACCGTATTTTTCTCCGACTTTCAGCGTTACGTCCGCGTTTTTCTGCCCGAGCGAAGCGAACGTTTTTTTATCCGGCGTCAGTTTATCGCACAAGCCGAACGCGTCTGCGGCGCACGCAGCGCTGCCGTACGAAGCGTATTCAAGGCTTACGCAGCCGTAAAAAGCTTTGGCGCCAACCGTTTTCACTGCTTTTCCCACAGGTGCCGTCACAAGCGAGGTACATCCGGCAAACGTAAGCTCCGGGATCGCGGTCTGTGCCTGAGGGAATGAAACCGCAAGAAGCGAGGTATCGGAATAAAATACTCCCTCGCCCTTTACGGAAGCGTTTGAAATATTTGCGTAAACGAGTTTTTCACAGGAAGCGAAAGCGTATGCGTAAACGGACGCTTTGCCGGGTACGCTTATTTTTTCTATCCCGCTTTTTTCAAATGCGTGCTCGCCTATGTATGTAAGCGAAGATGAAAGCGTGATATTCTTTATTTCAGCCGCGTAAAACGCGTACTTTTCCGCTTTTACCATACCGGACGCGTCAACGTCCGAGATGCGGCAGCCGGCAAACGCGTACGCGGAAACGGTTACACTTTTAGGTATCTTATATTCGCCTTCTCTTGCTTCCGGATATCTTACAAGAGTTTTTTTGTCTGACGTAAACAGCACGCCGTCGACGGCGGTATAGCTTCCCTTTGCCTCAAATTCGTATAAAGAAGGCATGGAGGAAAACGCACCGGCCTCTATCGTTTTTACGCTTTCCGGAATTATTATCTTATACGTTGAGACGTTGCCGGAAAAGGCACCGGACGCAACGGCGCTGACGGGCAGCCCGTTATGTTCCGATTTTATGACCGCCTCCGGCTCGTTTTTCGTGTATGAGGAGAGTATATATGATTTTTTGTCTTCGGCAAACGTATACGTCAAACCGTCTTCCGCACAGACAAGCACGGCAAGCAAAGCCGAAATGCATATGACACATAAAAGCACTGCAAACAGCTTTTTCATATATTCCCTCCTCTCTAAACATTATTCCAATTGTATTATATCATAAAAAGTATTATTTTGTAAAGTGGAAAATTTAAAATAATAAAAAAAATTAAGCCCGGCGATAATTCACCGGACTTTTTACGATTTTAAATTTTGTCGTATTTTTTTACTATGGCTTTTATTGCCTTTTCCGCTTTTTTGCTTGCGGATTTATATTTTGAAGCAAATTCCGTACTGCCTGCGGAAACAAGGCTGTTGAACATAGACGACAGACCGACGCTCTGGTAAATATAGCCTATATCGTAAACGCGGGTCTGAAGGATGATATCTATCATCTCAAACGATTCATAGTCTTTTGCTTTCTTTCTCTTGAGCGTTATCTCGTAGTAAGCGGGCGTCAGATACTGGTATGAATACAGTGCGAAAGCCTCTACTATGTAAGCCGTTTCCTGCGGTTTGTCAACGTTTGCGGGGATGCTTATCATGGAGCCGACGCCGTCAACGTGAGTTCTGTATTCTTTCTGAGACTCGTCGTATTTCGGAGTGGGAAGAACGCCGTAAGGAGAATCCATATCGCTTAAGTTTACTATGTAGCTCAGCACCTCGGAATAGAACAGGCCCTGGTTGTTCATGAACATATCTCTTGACTGAGCCGGGTCGTTCTGTGAGATCCATGTATAGTTATCCTCGTGGATCAGCTTTTTGCAGAACGTGAGCAGATCAAGTATTTTTTCCTGATAGTTGCCCATTACGACCGTCGGTTCTCCGTCTATAAGATCTACCGTTTTAAGATCGCTCGTATAGAAGAAGTTTGTCAGACCGCCGCCGTTTGTGGTGATGAAGCCGTAAATATCGTTTTCATCATATTTGCCGTCGCCGTTATCGTCCTTTGAAACTTTCTTTACGTACTCATAGAACTTGTCGAGCGTCCACTTGCCGTCTCTTACGAGCTGATACGGCTCTTCCAGGTCGTTGTCCGCTATCATCTTTTTATTGAACAGCATTATCCATGTAACGTCGTTGTCAAGTATGTTTATATCGCCGTTCATAAAATAAACTTTGCCGTTTATCGCGCAGTCGCGCAGCGTACCGGGATCCCACCATTCCTTTTCCAGATTCATATACTCTTTAAGATCAAGGAAATTGTAAAGATATCCGTTCTGCGCCAGAGCGCCGGTATCCGGTCCGTTTGCCATTATCAGATCATACGATTTTGCGTTTGATTTGATATCGTTCTGCGCCGTTGTGGAAACAGACGCCACCGGGTTTACCGTGATAGTCACACCGAAAGTGTCATACATAGCGGCGTTTCTGTTGAAAACGGCGTCCTGTATCGGCTCGGAGCTTGCTTCTTCCGCCCATATCTCCTTTTCCGAGTTGCCTACGCCCGCCATGCAAAGAACGTTGAAGGTGCGGTTGTACTTGGTCTGCGGCAGCTTATCAAGATACTCTTTTGCTATATCCGCGTTTGTCAGTTCCGCTTCCTCGGTCGTGGCGGCAGTCTCAGCCGTCGTATCCGCTTCCGTCACGGTAGCCGCCGTATCCTCGTTAACTTCCGTGCACGACGCAAACGCGCCTGCGACGAACAACAGAACGAACAGTATGCATAATGCTTTTTTCATATGTTCTCCTTTCTTTTTTATCTTCTCCACTTGTTTCTTGCCGGAGTCAGTCCGGCGCTGTCCGCTTTGCCCGCGCCTATAACGACGCAGAGCGCGGGATCTTCCGCGGTTTTGACGGGCAGTCCCGTCACGCTGCTTATCATTTTGTCAAGTCCGTATATCTGACAGCCGCCGCCTGTCATGACTATCCCGTTTTCCGCTATATCCGATACGAGCTCCGGCGGTGTTTTTTCTATAACGGCACATATCTCCTCAATAAGCCTCGTTACCGGCTCTTCAAGCGCTTCCGTCATATCGTTTGACGAAAGCTCAGTCAAAAGCGGCGCTCTTGTTTTGAGGTTTTTGCCCGTTATGCTGACTGTCTGTATGTCGTTTCTGCGCCAGACGGAGCCTATGGCGATTTTAGCCTCCTCCGCCGTGCGCTCGCCTATAAGAAGCGAGTATTTGTTTCTTACGTATTTTACGATCGCCGCCGTCATCTCGTCTCCCGCGGTGCGTACCGAGGACGATACCACGGAGCCGCCGGAACAAATTACGGCGATATCCGTCGTTCCGCCGCCTACGTCAACTATCATGTGTCCTCTGTCAGACGCAACGTCTATGCCGGCGCCTATTGCCGCCGCCACGGGTTCGTCTATCAGAAAAGGCTCTTTCAGTCCGGCGGACACCGCCGCGTCTCTTACGGCGTTTTCCTCAACGTCTGTCACTATGCTCGGCACGGCTATGACGGCTTCCGGCGGCAGTATCCACCTGCCGCAGCTTTTTCTCAAAAACCTTTTGAGCATCGCAACGGTATGATTGAAACGGCTTATGACTCCGTCTCTGATCGGACGCACGACTTCTATACCTTCCGGCTCGCGCCCGTAGAGTTCAGCCGCTTCACGTCCTATCAGAGTAACTTTATTAAGAAATCTGTCCACCGCGATAACGGAAGGCTCGTTGAGCACCACGCCCTTGCTTTCCGTGTATATCTGGATAGTGGACGTACCCAGATCTATTGCTATTTTTCTGCTCATTTTATTTAAAAATCATTCTTTACGGGCTTTTTTGCAGCGTTTTTTTACACGCTTGTAAGTTACGTATCTGTAAGGCGTACCGTCTGTATCACAGAACTGTTCACTTTCTTCTTCTATTTTCCATTCCGGCATTTCGTCAAGGTTCGGAATAAACGTATCCGCCTCGTAATGTTTGTCTATTTTTGTTATGTACGCGGTATCGCAGTACGGCAAAAGCTGATTGTAAACGGAGCCGCCGCCTATGACGAAAACGTCTTTATCCCTGATCTTTTCCGATACTTCCACCGCTTCTTTCAGACTGTGGACGACCGTAGCGCCCTCGATCTCTATTTCGTCCGGATATAATACTATATTTTCCCTGTTTTTCAGCGGTTTGCCGCCGGGCAGCGAGATAAGAGTGTTATAACCCATTATAACGGCGTTGCCCGTGGTCATCTCTTTGAATCTTTTAAGATCCGTTGATATCCTTGCCAAAAGATCGCCTTTATATCCTATTGCCCAGCCGTCCGCGACGGCAACTATCAGTTTGAGCATTTTATATTCTCCTTATTCCGCTACGGGTATCTTGCAGAGTAGATCCGTATACTCGTAATTTTCGAGCTTGAAGCTGTTTTTCGTAAACTGATAAAAGTCTTTGATATCCGGATCGAGTATCAGCTTAGGCGCCGGTTTCTGCTCGTTTTTGATTATCTCTTTGACTATAGGAATATGTCTGTCGTATATATGCGCATCGGCTATGACGTGGACGAATTCTCCCGGCTCAAGCCCGGAGACCTGTGCGAACATCATAACGAGCAGCGCGTACTGCGCAACGTTCCAGTTGTTTGCAACGAGCATATCGTTAGAACGCTGATTTAGTATAGCGCAGAGTTTGTTGCCGGAGACGTTGAACGTCATGCTGTAAGCGCAAGGATAAAGCGCCATCTCATGCAGGTCCGCGTGGTTGTATATATTCGTTATCATACGTCTGCTGGCACGGTTGTTTTTTAAGTCGTACAGAACTCTGTCCACCTGGTCGAACATACCTTCTTTGTACTTGTGCTTGATTCCGAGCTGGTAGCCGTACGCTTTGCCTATCGTGCCGTTTTCATCAGCCCACTGGTCCCAGATATGACTTTCAAGCTCCGATATTTTGTTTGATTTCTTCTGCCATATCCACAACAGCTCCTGCGCCGCGGACTTTATGAAAGTGCGGCGTATGGTCAGTATCGGGAATTCCTTTGAAAGATCGTATCTGTTTACGATACAGAATTTTTTAACGGTATGGGCGGGCGTCCCGTCCTCCCATTTCGGACGGACGTCAAGATCCGTGTCCCAGACGCCGTTTTCCATAATATCCGTAACGTTATCAATAAACACTTTATCAGCGTAACTCATTTTTTGCTCCAAACAGTTATTTATTATATTCTATCACTAAATTATTTATATGTCAAGACCTATTCTGCGTTTCATCATAAGTATTCTTCCCACCGCTTCGTCAAGTCTGCTTTCGGGAACGTAGCCGCATTTTACCGCGTCGCAGATGCTGTTGTATCCTTCTTCAAACAAAGCCGTTATTATCATATCGTTGCCGCACATCAGCGCGCGCGCGCACGGATCGGCGCCGTTCGTAAACTGCCTTATGGCGTTCATCGTCAGCGAATCCGTTATTATCACGCCGTCAAAGCCCATCTTATCGCGCAGATACGTATGTATCGGATACGAAAGAGACGCGGGAAAATCCGGATCAAAGCAGTTTACTATGTTGTGAGACACCATAACGCTCTGCGCTCCGGCTTCAATTCCCGATTCAAACGGCAAAAGATCCTTTGTTTCAAATTCGGACAGCTCTCTTACGTCGGTAGACATTCCCATGTGCGTGTCGGAATTACCGCCGTAACCCGGAAAATGCTTCAAAGAACAGCAAAGTCCGGCGCCGACCATTGCGGAAACGCTCGTTTTTATGAATTCCGCGCACATCTGCGGCGTGTGTCCGAAGCTGCGCTTTGCTATATACTTGCTTTCATCGTCCGTGTAATCGCAGACCGGTGCCAGATCGTAGTTTACGCCCATGGAAAGCATAAGCTCGGCTTTTTCTTTTGCTTCAGCGTAAACCGCCTCAAAACCGCCTTGCGCGTAAATGTCTTTAGGCGATTTGAACGGCTCGTCTCTGTACTGTTTGAATTTGCTTATTCTCACCACCGTTCCGCCTTCTTCGTCCGCGGCGATGAGAAGCGGTATTTTCGCATTTTTGCTGCAGTTTTTTGTAAATTCTCTTACGGAATCCGGATCTTTATCTTCAAAATTGTGAGCGAACATAAGCAGTCCGCCCAGGTGCAGACGGGAAACGAGCTCCTCCGCTCCCTCCGTCGGGCAGTGCGCTAAAAACAGCTGCCCGACCTTTTCTTCAAGGGTCATTTCTTTGATCAAATTTTCCATTTTTTATTCTTTATTATTTTTCTTTATTCTTTAATTCAATCCAAAGGGGCTATCGCAACCGCGACAGCCCCGATACACAACCGTATTTTATTTGACAGGCTCTATCAAGCCGTAGCTGTTTCCTTCTCTTTTATATACGACGTTGATCTTGCCGGACGCTTCGTTTTCAAATACGAAGAACGAGTGGTCAAGCAGATTCATCTGCAGTATCGCTTCCTCCGCCGTCATGGGTTTGATGTCAAATTCCTTTACTCTTATGTCAAATTCCTTTTCTTCCTCCGCTTCCGGCACGTCCGCCGTAGCCGCCGCGAAGTCCTTGTTTCTTATGCGCTTCTGAAGGCGCGTTTTGTGCTTTCTGATCTGCCTTTCGATAGAATCCATGGCAGAGTCCAAAGCTGTCTGGAAGGTCGGTGCGGTCTCTTCCGCGCGGAACAGCGTTCCGTTCACGTTGATGGTGAGCTCAAGCTTTTTGTCGTCGTTCTTGCGTTCCTTGAGCGTCAGCTTAGCTTCCGTCTTATCGCCGAAGAACTTGTCGAATTTCTTGAGTTTTTTCTCAAACAGTTCACGGAGATCGTCTGTCACTTCGACCTGTTTTGCAACTACCAGAATTTTCATAGTCTTCTCTTACCTTTCTTTCGGTATTCGTAAAGATCTCTCTCTACGCTCTTATTATATCATACTTTTTGTGAAAAGTAAATAAAAAATCCGAAATTAAATTTGAATTTTTGTGATTTTTTTAGTTTAAATTCAAAACCGGCATTCAATTATGCCGGTTTTTGCCGTTATTCTTCTCTTTTCAGTTCTTCCTTGCGTCTGTACATAAGCGCGTCCGCTCTGTCAAATATTTTTTTGCAGCTGTGATCCACGCCTTGCCTGTAATCCGCCACGCCTAACGATATCACGACCTCACCGCGCGTTTTATTCATTTCCACCTCTTCGTTGAAGCTGTTTATCAGATCCTGCCTGTCGCAGTAATCGTCTCCTTCAAGCACGGCGACAAACTCGTCGCCGCCGGTGCGGAACACGGGACTTTTATTAAAATGCTTGCATATGATAACAAACGCTTTTTTGATGTATTCGTCTCCGGTATCGTGCCCCATGGTATCGTTTATTATTTTTAACCCGTTTACGTCAAACAGCGCTATCGCCATTTTCTGTATCGTTCCGTCGGCTATCTCTTTATCAAGCCGGTCTGATTCTTCAAGGAAAGCAAGTTTGCTTTTTGCGCCTGTCATCGCGTCCGTATAAGCGGCGTCCCACGCGGTCTGCAGCTCTTTCAGCTGCTTATCTTCTCTTTTCAGCGCCGCTTCAAGCTCCTTGCGGTACGACGCTTTTTCACCTCCGATAACGAATGAGTGCAATAGACAGCTTCCGGTAAGGTAGCCCATTGCATACAGCGGCAAATCGGGTTTGAACAGCTGTATAAATATGAAGACAAGCATTATGATGCCGAAAAAAGCTATTGCCATATGTCTTTGCTTTATGGAGCCTATTGTTTTTACGGTTATGATTGTCGCGTATACGGAAGTGAGCAATAAAAGTATTATTTGAGTTATAAGGATTATATACCTGCCGGCGGTCGTAATATAGTTGCCTTCTTCGTCAATACGGAACATCACGGGGGCAAATATGTTTATGATGACCATTACCGTAACGCCCGCAAAGAAGCCTATCCCGGCGTAATGAAGTATAGCGCCGTATATATTCCTCTCGCGCAGATACGCTACGACGTAGCGCGTCCAGAACAGTATTCCTATCGCCATTGCGACAAAATACAGCTCCGTATCTATAAATGATGCGACCGATAAATGAAAATGGTCAAATATGCCCCACAAAATATCCGTTATGTAATACGCTATAATACTGAACAAAAACAAGCGGTAGCTTTTCTGCAAAGGTCTGTTTTTATTCAAATTCTTTTTAAACAGCGTTTCATGATTTAAAATAACGAGGATTATTAAGGCGAGTATGCTTATAATTGAATAATACATTTGTCGTTTACCCTGAGAATGTTTGCGTTATATATGGATTTTTTAATTTATTATATTATATCATATTATATCGCAAAAGTCAACAAGTATTCGACCGTAAAAGACAGTTTTTTTATTTAACTTTCCGTATTTTTTATTACGCCGCGCCAAGCGAATAATATGCATAAAACGGAATAAATATTACAAAGTTCATTTTTGTATGTAAATAAGCATAGGATAACTTTAAACGTTTGATTTATATGTCAAAGAATATTTGTATACACAGCGCAATTATATAATATATCAGACTTTTGCGCCGAAAAATTCTATTACATCGTATTAATGCGGTCAAAACATATTGTTAACATTTATTAACTTGCAACATTACGGTTAACTGTGTATAATAATTGCATAATAATTCATCGTGCTGAAGGGAATTTGCCATGATCTTTTATGCTGAACACCAACTTAACGTAATGCTGTTCATGTGCGGGATGTGCGGGATACTTGCCGTTATGACACTTATGGCAAAATCTCTGCCCAAAGCAACAAAGATCATTTTGACGCTCATGGAACTTTCCGCCATGATGCTGCTTATATTTGACAGATTCTCATACATATACAGAGGCGATACCACCACGCTGGGCTTCTATATGGTAAGGATAAGCAACTGCGTAGTATTTATCCTTTCGCTTGTCATACCTTTCCTTGTTACCAGGTATATAAACAATATGCTCCGGCACGACGCAAAGATCAAAAAGCCCGTTCAGTTGATTATTGCGGACTGTCTGTTCGGCGTCGGCGAGGCGCTCGTTATAATATCGCAGTTTACCGGACTGTATTACACGTTTGACGATCAGAACAGATATCAGCGCTCTCCCTTGCACGTTATCTGTTACGCCGCGCCGCTTCTGATAGTCGCCCTTCAGGAATGGGCTATTATCAAAAACCTCAAAAAGATCAAAACGAGCCTCGGCGTGTCAATGATCATATGTATTTCTCTTCCCACCGTGGCGTCCGTCATGCAGATCTTTTTATACGGCATATCGCTTACAAATATGGTCACGGCGTTCATGGTCTGCGTATTCTACACGTACTCGCTCAGCTTTTTGAACGAAGTTGCGGAACGCGCGAAAAAACACGAGATAGATTATTATAAAAACGCGAGAAAAAAAGAAGCCGCGTTGTTCAAGGAAACGGCTGAAGCTCTTGCTACCGCGATAGATACAAAGGACAAATACACGCGCGGCCATTCTACAAGAGTAGCGGCGTATTCAAAAATGATAGCTGAAGCGGCGGGATTCTCCCCGGAAGAATGTGAGCAGATCTATTTCGCGGGACTTTTGCACGATATAGGAAAAATAGGCGTCAGCAACGATATAATCAACAAAAACGCAAAGCTGACCAACGGTGAATACGACACAGTAAAGCTTCACACGGAAATGGGCTTCCAGATCTTATCAAGCATAAAGCAGGCACCGTACCTCAGCGTTGTAGCGCATTACCACCACGAAAGATACGACGGTAAAGGTTATCCGGCGGGGCTTTCCGGTACCGATATACCGGAGATCGCGCGTCTTGTCGCGGTAGCGGACGCGTACGACGCGATGACGTCCGCCAGAAGCTACAGCTCACCGCTTGAAAAGTCGACCGTAAGAGACGAGATATATAACGGCATGGGCACCCAGTTTGACCCGAAATACGCGGAAATAATGCTAAAGATAATGGACGGCAACGAAGACGTTTTCTTATCTATCTGAATATATAATACTGCTTCGAATCCCTGTTATATACCGAGCGCCATAGCAAAAGGACGCCGTTGGGGCACCCTCCGTAAGGAAGATGCCCCAAGGCGGCCTTTGTATCTAAATTGAATAATTGATTTGTTGTAAGATGGCGTGACCGCTTTGGTTACACCGTTTTGCTTTTGGTTTCTTCGGCTTTGAGACGCGTTTGAAAAGCTTCTTCCATCTGCTCGGGCGTCATTTCTTCGACGATACCGACGCCGTTGAAGTAGATGTCGATAAGCTGTACCCGCTGACCGTCAACGTATCTCG
>JAFSYU010000018.1 GCA_017443595.1 Clostridia bacterium | reverse complement strand
TAGGACTCAAACGGATGAAATTTCGAGATATTTTCGGCGCGGAGGAAGCAGGAATACGCCGGTATTCCAATGACGACAAACCGAAAAGAGCCGAAATAGCGCCGTTTGAGCGGGTTCGGATAACTCTTGTTACCCTAAGCATTTTATGTATCAAACAAAAAAAGATTGCATAAAAAAGCCGCAAAAAGAAAATCTTTCTGCGTTTTAAAATAATATCAAAGCGCAGAATAAATAAAAAACGGAGGATGATATGAAAAGGATCATAACTTTGCTTGTTCTTATAACTGTACTTTCGCAGTCCGCAACAGCAAAATGCAGCGGCTTTTATATAATGAGAAAAAAAGATCATATGCGCCCGACGCTCGATCCGGGACTTACGTATATAAACGATTATAACGCGTGCTGTTTGGGACCGGATGAAAAAGTCATATATCTTACGTTCGACGCCGGTTATGAAAACGGCAACGTGGAACGTATAGTGGACACGCTTGACAGTCACTGCGCAAAAGGTACTTTTTTCGTGCTTGAAAATATAATAAAAAGAAATACGTCTCTTATAATAAAAATGGCGGAGCACGGCCATACCGTGGCAAACCATTCAATGCGTCATAAAAATATGTCGGAGATGACTTTAGCTGAATGTGAAGCGGAGTTATCCGGCTTGGAAAAACTGTATAATGAACTGACGGGCTGTACCATGGCAAAACTGTTCCGTCCGCCGGAGGGCAATTTCAGCCGTCAGCTGCTTGAGAACACGACAAAACTCGGATATAAAACGGTATTCTGGAGCTTTGCATACGCGGACTGGGACAATAACAAACAGCCGTCGCCGGAATACGCCGTAAAGCTTATCCTTGACAACACCCATAACGGAGAGATAATACTGCTTCACCCGACGTCAAAAACAAACGCGGATATACTTGACAGACTGCTTACCGAATGGGAAAATATGGGCTACCGCTTTGGAAATCTTTCAGAGATCGCATGAAAATATTATCTATTCTGCTTGCCGCCGTTTTGCTTTTTCCGACAGGACAAATAAAAAAGCCGGTAAAATATATAGCGCTTACGTTTGACGACGGACCGCATCCTGAATATACGCCGCAAATCCTTAAAATACTGTATGAAAAAGGCGCGGCGGCAACTTTCTTTGTAGTAGGTGAAAACGC
This sequence comes from Clostridia bacterium, assembly GCA_017443595.1. GTDB lineage: Bacteria > Bacillota > Clostridia > Oscillospirales > CAG-272 > UBA1248. The sequence goes on along the minus strand of JAFSYU010000018.1, from coordinate 40,520 downwards.
GGAAAGATACCCGGAGCTTGTACGCGCGGAATTTGATCTCGGTTTTGAGATAGGCAATCACACGTTTTCTCATTTAAGAACAAATGAAAAAAGCGCGGGCGCGCTGTATGATGAAATAAAAAAAGCCGACGGTATAATAAGTGAAATAACGGGTGAAAAACCGACGCTGTTCCGTCCGCCCGAGGGCAGGCATAATAATAAAACGGATGAAATAATAAAAAAAGCCGGTAAGAAAACGGTCCTTTGGACTATAGATACGCGCGACTGGGCTCATACCGATAAATATAAAATAATTGAAAATATAAAAAATAACGTAAATAACGGCTCCGTGATTTTGTTTCACGATTATATAGTGCCGCCGTCGCCTACGCCGGACGTTTTACGTGAAATTTTACCGTATTTAAAAGAACGGGGATACGAATTCGTTACCGTAACTGAGCTTCTGCGCCATAAGGCAGATATAGGCGGCGTATCATCATTTTTCATCGGATAAAAACAAGCCCTCTGTCAAATCATAATCAGGCGGGATACCGCGAATACGGACTATAATATATGGATAAAATATACGGCAGGGGATATAGATCATGAGAGGGAAAACAAAAAGGCTTTTATGTGCCGCGTTTGCCGTTATCTGCGTGTTTCTTATAGCGGCGGGCGCGGCTGACGTATCTGCAAGATCGTGCGTTTCGGTATTTGAAGGTGATGTGATGTATGAGCCGGCGTTCACGCATTACGAATACGGTCACGGCGGCGTATCTGATGAAGAACAAACGGCGACGGTAGTCGTATTAGGCATACCGATAAAAAACGTCTCCGTAAACGTCTTTAAGAAAACGGAAGTGATACCGGGCGGCCAGAGCTTCGGCGTAAGGCTGAAAACGTGCGGGATAACCGTGGCAGGCACCGGATCCGTAATACTAAAAGACGGCACGGCGGAGCCGGCAGCGGCGGCGGGATTGAAAGAAAACGATATAATAATAAGCGTAAACGGTATAGAGGCAATATCTTCACAGCAGTTTACGGAGCTTTTAAAGCAAAACGGTGAAAACGGGCTTAAAATCAAGTACAGACGTGAAAGCGTTGAATACGAAACCGTGCTTTATCCGGTAATGGATGAGCACGGTGAATATAAAGCCGGTCTGTGGCTGAAAGACACCACGGCAGGTATCGGTACGGTAACGTATATAATACCGGAAGACAACAGTTTCGGCGGGCTCGGGCACGGCATATGTGAGGCGGATTCAAAAGAACTTTTGCCGTTTTCCAGCGGGGAAGTGTTTGAAGCGCATATAACCGGCGTCAAACGCGGCAAAAACGGAGAACCGGGCGAGCTGCGCGGTTATTTTGAAAAAGAGCCGTCCGGCACGCTTTCGGCAAACACGGAGAGCGGCGTTTTCGGAACGCTTGAAAGCTGCGATAAGAGCAAGACCGTGCAGATAGCTTTAAAGGACAGAGTAAAAACAGGCGACGTCAAGATACTTTGCACCGTTGACAGAAGCGGCGTATGCGAGTATGACGCAAAGATCATTAAAATACTGTCTTACGATACAAAAGAAAAGAACTTCATCATAAAGATCACGGATGAAGAACTTATCAAAAAAACTGGCGGCATAGTGCAGGGAATGAGCGGCAGCCCGATCCTGCAGGACGGCAAACTGATAGGAGCGATAACTCACGTTATGGTAAACGACCCGAGCAGAGGATACGGGATTTTTATTGAGAATATGTTAGGACACAAAGAGAAATAAAAAAGTAAGGCGGGGGCTTGCTCCCGCCGTTTCTCTTTTATCCGTTCAGTATCTCATAATAGTATATCGGCAAAGCGCTCCAGCCGTGGCACAGGCTTCCGGCGTAACCGAAATCATAGTCGCCGTTTATAGTCTCCCAGAACGACGTCGCGCCTTCTCTTAGCATATAAAGATAATCTCTGTCTATTTCGTCTAAAATAACGTTTCTGTATTTTTTCGCGTCGGTTTTCAACAGCGCGTCAAAACGGAATGAATTCATGGACAGCGTATTTGGTATAACTTTAAAGCCTTCATATTCGCCGCCGTTGTGTTCAAGTATATCAAGTATTCTTGTTGTGTCAAGTCCGTCCGCGGCGCCGCAGAGCAGACAAAGGGCGTTCGTCAGTACGGTGTAAACGTCAAAATGCTTATCGTCAAAAGTGTTGAAAAGGCGCGTCTCTTTATTATAGAATTTTTCCGCAATGGCTTTGTTCAGCTTCATTGCCTTATCCGCGTATTCCATACCGTATTTGTCGTATCCGAGATACGCGCATATCGCTGCCATGTTCTGCAAAGCAAGCGAAAGATCGGCGTTTAACGGCGCCTCGTAACTCGTTTTCGCGTTGCCGTCGCCGCCGGACATGGAATACGACCACTCGTAAAAGTTCCATATAGCGCCTGATTCGCTGTTTTTAAAATTATCGCATAAACCGTTATCGCCGATTTTGTCCGTAAACGTCTTCATCAGCTTCTGCAGTACCGGGTAAACTTCTTTTGCCAAGCTTTTGTCTTTGCTGTGATCTATGTATTCTCTCATTTGTATAAAATACATAAGTGAAAACGACGGTATCGGAAAATCCGCTCCGGCGGGATAACAGAGCGATAAAATGCCGTCTTTTCTCATTCCCTGAGATATGAGCTTAAGGCAGGCGCGCGGGAATTCAAATTCGCCGAAAGCGTAATAGCCGCACAGCATCTGGTTTCTGCTGTCCATCGTGTAAAGCGACTGTTCACGCCACGGGCAGTCCTCGTAATGCTCGTGCATACACTGTACAAGCGTATTCTCGCAGACTTCGTATATTGTGTTTCTTAAAAGGTTTGATAAATCAGGCTTTTTGACCTTTACCGGATACTCGGTCGGACGCAGTCCCGCGTATTCCACCTCCGCGCTGTTTGCGTGGATGAAGAACTGCAGGTATCTGCAGCCGAAGCGGCGGAAAGTGTTTAAAAACCTGTTTCTTCCGGCTTTTAATTTGAAATCCGCGGTAAAATCGCGTATCGAGGTGCGGCAGCGGCCGTCAGCAAGATGCTCGCCGTAACCGACTTCCATTTCGGTATCTTCAGCTACGGTTATATCAAAATCGAGAAAACCGGACGTTTCAGCTCCGAGATCGACGATAAAGAATATCTGATCTTTTTTGCCTGCCGTTTTAAAGCTGTGCGGAAACGTAAACCCGTCGCCGCCCATATCAGCGGGAAAACGAAAAGAAAGCGCGGCGTTCTGCATATCCGTCTGAGTGTTCAAGCGTACTTCGGGATACGTAAAAATCCCCTGCATTACGATCTTAGGCTGAATGCGGTCTTTTAATACAAGCTTTTTTATCGGACGCGGGGAAAGATCGTACGTGAGCCCGTTTGCGATAACGCTCGGCTCAAACCCGTCACGCTCGCCGCCCGGCATATTCCAGTCGCTTTGACCTTTAAGATCGCAGTGGTATGAAAAACCGAGCTGTCCGCTTATCGCATGACACATACCGCTTATATAATCGCGCGCTTTTCTGCTGTAAGTGCTCTCATCGCTGTATGATACGGTCGCACCGTCGGATTCTATTTCATATATAAGTCCTGCGTTACCGGACACGTACGTAAAAAACGGCGCGCCGAAATACCAAACCGTAACGGCAAGCAGGTTTTTGCCGGGTTTTGTAAATTCGCTTATATCAACAAGATCAAAAACTCTGTGATCCGGGTATGATTGATACTGACCGAAGGCGGCGAGTCTGCCGTTTACGTACACGGTATAATCGGAATCCGCGGCTATTTTAAGTACGTTTTTTTGTCCGCACTCAAACTCATTTATAAAGTTGACGTACAGATCTTTGCTCTGACCGTCTTTGTGCCAGATCCATTTGCCTGATTTGAACATAAATTTGACCTTTCTTTTCAAAAAAATATAAATTTGGATAATTTTCCTATTTACAAATCAAAAAAAATGTATTATAATATTACCATATTTGTGATATTGGAGTGTCTGTATGAAAATCGGATTTGATAATGAAAAATACGTTGAGATGCAGTCAAAACGCATACTTGAACGCATAAACAATTTTGACAATAAGCTGTATCTTGAATTCGGCGGAAAGCTGTTTGACGACTATCACGCGTCCAGAGTCCTGCCGGGTTTCGCTCCCGATTCAAAGATAAGACTGCTTAAAAAATTAAAAGACAAGCTTGAAATAATAGTTATAATAAACGCGGCTGATATAGAGCGCAAAAAGATACGCGCCGATTACGGAATAACGTACGATACTGACGTTCTTCGTCTTATAGACGGGCTGCGTTCGCTTGATATTTACGTTTCCGCCGTGGTCATCACGCAGTACGTGGGTCAGCCGTCAGCGGAGATATTCAAGAAAAAGCTTGAGATCAGAGGAGAACGCGTTTTCATCCACCGCGTCATAAAAGGTTATCCGAACGATATAGACACCATAACGAGCGACAACGGCTATGGCGCAAACGATTTTGTGCCCACAACGCGCCCTCTCGTCGTCGTTACCGCTCCCGGCCCCGGCTCCGGCAAACTGGCGACCTGCCTGTCACAGATATATCACGAAAGAAAGCGCGGCGTCAAAGCCGGTTACGCAAAATTTGAAACGTTCCCGATCTGGAACCTGCCGCTCAAACACCCGATAAACATCGCTTACGAGGCGGCAACGGCGGACTTGTCCGACGTAAATATGATAGACCCGTATCACCTTGAAGCGTACGGAATAACAACTGTAAACTACAACCGTGACGTTGAAGCTTTCCCGGTCGTTAGAAAGATTTTATCAAGAATTTCCGGTACGGACGATATATATAAATCTCCAACGGATATGGGCGTAAATATGGTCGGCTTCTGTATTTCCGACGATGAAGTATGCCGTGAAGCGTCAAAGCAGGAAGTTATAAGAAGATATTACAAAGCCGCTTGTGACTACAAAAACGGTCTGTGCGATCAGAACGTCGTGTTCCGCTGTGAAGCGCTGATGGAAGAGCTCAACGCTGAAAAGACGGACAGAGACGTGGTGCATTATGCGCTTGAAAAAGCAGAGAAAAACAACGGTCTGCACTGTGTAGCCATCAAATTAAACGACGGCCACGTCGTCACCGGCAAGTCTTCGCCGATGATCTCCGCGGCGTCCGCGGCTATGATAAACGCGATCAAATATCTGTCCGGCATAGCCGACGACATACATCTTATATCGCCTGTGGTTTTAGAGCCGATAACGGCTATGAAACGCTCTATAGGCTCAAAAGCGAGCAAGCTCAATCTGCACGAGGCGCTGATAGCATTGAGTATCTGCGCCGCAACGAATCCGTCCGTAGCTTACGCTCTGCAAAAGCTGCCGGAACTTGAGCACTGCGAAGCTCACTCAACAAAAATGCTCACGCCGAGTGAGGAGGAATACGTAAAGAGACTGCGTATAAATCTCACCTGCGAGCCGGAATTCATATCAAAGGATCTTTACATAAATTAAGAATTGTATGGCGGGGGCTTGCTCCCGCCGTTTTTTTTTAGTTAATAAAGAATAAATAAGAAAGAATAAAGAATAAAAACCGGTGTCGGCTACGCCGACGATTCATGGTGGGTTTCCCACCCCTCACGGGAACCCCCATTGCTCACGATGTTCGCAACGGGGAACCCCTTTGCTCGGGCTGCGCCCGAGAACCCCCCATACCCCCCTGTCCCCTCCCATCATAGATGGGGCTTTTTTGCGGTTATGGGCGGTCGGTTAATAACCGACCATATCTTATTCTTCTGAATTCTTAATTCTTAATTCTGAATTCTTCTTGATCTTTCGCTTCCACGTACCCGTTTTATAGAAAACTACCGACATGGCGCACGGGATCACCCAGCCGATAGAAACCGCCCACCAGATTCCGTCCTGACCCATAAGCGAGCCTAAAACGTATGATAAAAGCACGCGCAAGAACAGTGAAGTAAATGTTCCCGCGGTAAATTCAGCCATTGCGCCGGCACCGCGCAGGACTCCGTCCGCGGTTATCTTCATAGTCATAAGCACGTAAAACGGCGTTACGATATAAATAAAGTGTTTTCCGGCTTCTATCGCTCCCTGAATAAGCTCAGGCTTTGACGTGTCAAGAAACAGAGATATAACGGGTTTCGGGAATATCATAAATATGATCATTGCAAAGAGCGATACGGCTTCACCTATAAGAAGTCCGCTCCTGAAACCGCCTTTTATTCGCTCCAGCTTTTTAGCGCCTATATTCTGCGCAGTATAAGACGATACGGCGTTGCCCACGGTCATACAGCAGTTTATAATAAACGTGTTCAGCTTTATACAAGATGAATAAGCCGCTACAAAATCGTTTGAAAAGGTGTTGACCTTTGACATTATGAGTATGTTTCCGACTGATACGAACGACTGCTGAAGTATGCTCGGAACAGCCAGGCGCGCCGTTTCTTTAAACAGCATGAATGAAAACGGCTTGCCTTTTGCGTGCGGCACGAATTTTTTTAAACGTAAAAGAAGCGTTATAAGCACGGCTATCGACGCAAAGCCCTGACATATGAACGTAGCCCAAGCGACGCCGGCGACGCCCATTTTGAATCTGATCACGAAAACCGCGTCAAGCACGATGTTTGACACGCTTGATATTGCAAGGAAAATAAACGGCGTCGTAGAGTCGCCTAAAGCCGAGAACGCACCGTTACAGGTATTGTATAAAAACAGGAATACAAGCCCTAAAATATATATGTTCAGGTATTCAAGCGCCGGGGCTTTTATCGCCGCGTCCGTGTTCATGGCGTCAAGAAGAGGTGACGCGACCAAAAGTCCTATAACGGTAAAAGCCGCGGCAAGCGTGATCATTGAAATGATCGCCGTATATACCGCGGTTTTTGTTTTTTCATATTCTTTAGCGCCGAAATGATGTGAAATGACGACGGAAATACCGATATTCGAGCCCGTGGCGAACGCCATGAACAAAAACGTGACCATGCCGGAAACGCCGACAGCCGCAAGCGCGTCAATGCTGACGAATTTGCCCGCGATAATAAAGTCGGCTAACGTATAAAGCTGTTGGAAGATCACGGAAGCGAGCATCGGCAGAGTAAAGCCGACGATCAGCTTTGACGGTTTTCCGTTTGTCAGATCTGTTATCATCGGTCAATAAAGGCTGTCGGTATAACGGCAGCCTGTTTCCTTATATTATTCGGTAACTGCAGCGGTATCGCTCTCGGCGGCAGTTTCCGGCGCACTGACTGCAATTTCCGTCTTCGGCGCGTCAACAAGCGTTTCGCTTCCGGAGTATACGAATATACCGTCGGCGGCGGAAAGCTGTTTTACGGTACCGGCGTTAGACTGTCTTGCAGTGTTTATAAGATCTTTCAGTTTTGCAACGAGATTATCCGAGTTTACGGTTATATAGAACTCGGCCTTGTCGTCTTTGTAGATGCTTGCGTATTTTTTGCCGGATGCGGCAATATAAGATATAGTAAGCTCGTCACCTATAAGAATATCGGCGGAGGATACTTTTTCAATATCTTCTTTTATAATATTTTCAACAGGTCCGGATGAGGTGAGCTGAGATACGATCTCGGAGCCGCCAACTGCCTCGGCGCCGGCTTTAAGACCTTTTATAAAATCTTCGCTTGCGGCGTTGTCCGCGCCGGCGTAGCCGATCTTTTTATATCCGTTCTGCGCGGCGTAATATCCGAACAGATAGCCGAACTGGACGTTATCTATTATAATAGCCGTTGTTTTTGCGTTAAGAGAAGCAGCCTGCGCAAGCTTTGAACCGGGAGTCGTGATGACAACGAAGGTAATCTCGCCGAAAGTCTTTGTCGTATCCTTGACTTCAAGATACGCGTTTGCGTAATCTTCGCCGGTAACGACTATCATTTCCGCTCCGCCCGCGGCGGCAAGTTCAAGCTGTTTCTTTGCGGCGGCGGTGAATGCCGCGGCGTAAGAAACCGTGTCAGTTCCTTTTGCTTCCGCGGGTGTGTAATACTTGATCGCGGCAAGCGTGTCGGACGTAGTGCTGTCGTAAGTGTTTTTGCGGTATTCTTTAAGCGCGTTCCATGCACAGCCGCTTACTGTCTGCAGACCGAGCGCAAATTCGGCTTTTTTGTCCGTTTCGGCGCCGCCCGCATCAGGGTAAAGCGAAGTAACGAGCGCGAGTTTGTATTTCGTATCGGTGGATACGGTGTTCGGCGCTCCGCAGGAGCAGAGAAACGTAACTGCTGCGAGTATCAATGCGGCTAAAATTATTATTTTGCGGTTTTTTTTCATTTTATTTCCTTTCAGTTATGTCAAATATCAAGTATTTTATATAATTCGGATAATTTGCGTATCAGCAGATACGGTTTGATATTTTCAGTAACATTATATTTGCCGTCTTTGTCAAACAAACACGTATCGCAGCCAAACGCTTTTCCTCCGGCGATATCCGCGGTAAGAGAATCTCCTAAAACAAGCGTTTTATCCCGGTCAAATCCCGGTATTTTCCCGCTGACCGCTTCAAAATACCGTATATCCGGTTTGTTATATCCTATAATTTCGGATATAAAATGCCCGTCGGTCAATTTGTCGATCCCGCTTGATCTTACACGTGGAAGCTGAACGGTCGCAATTCCGTTTGATATAACGTATACTTTAATCTTGCCGCGGCATTTTAACAGCAGCTCTTCCGCGCCGTCCATCCATATGGCGGATTCCGATAAATATTTTTGGTAAAGAAACGCCGCTTCGCCGCCGTCGCCGTTTATGCCGTGCCGCTTGAAAAAGCCCGCAAATCTTGTTTTTACAAGCTGATCGCGCGTTATCTCGCCTTTTTCAAGCCGTTTCCACAGGCTGTCGTTGTAAGACGGGTAATCAATAAGCGCTTTTTCCGTCGCACCGCCGTAATGCTCTAACAGCCGGCTAATGGCAATGCGTTCGGACGCGGAGAAATCAAGCAGGGTATTGTCAAGGTCGGCAAGCAATACAGAATACTTTTTATTCATACATATCACTTAATAATCTTTTTTTATATTATAATATATCATTATAGTTATTTTATGGATAAGAGGCAAACCAGCGGTGAATGTTGCAGATAATGAATGTAAAAAATAAATGAACAAAAACAAATAAACAAAAACGCGAAATTTTACAAAATCATATTTTAATAAACGGTTATATGCGGTATAATAATAAAAAAAACAGGAGAATAAATATGAAAAAAGCGGCGCTTTTAGGTGATTCCATACGTTTAATAGGTTACGGGCAGAGATGCGCGGATCTTTTATCGGATGAGTTTGAAACGTTTTTGCCGGAAGATAACGGGCGTTTTGCAAAATACACGCTCCGTATGATCTTGTTTGAGTGGAAGCCTATGCTTGAAGGAGCTGACGTAATACACTGGAACAACGGCTTGTGGGACGTCTGCGATTTAGGCGACGGACCGTTTACGGATATTGACGAATACGTACGGACGCTGTTGCGAATTGAAGCGGTCTTACATAAATACAGCAAAAACGTTATTTTCGCAACGTCAACGCCTGCAAAACCGCAAATGTGGGGGCATGATATAAACCGGGCGATAGCTTATAACGAAGCCGCAAAAAAAGCGCTCATCCCGCGCGGCGTTATAATAAACGATCTTTTTACTGCCGTTGCTTCGGATATAGAAGGCAACATCTGCGACGATCTTTTACACTTATCAGATAAAGGCGTAGAGCTCTGCGCAAAACAAACCGCCGATATTATAAGAAAAACCGTAAAATAACAAAAATTACCTTGTAATAATATAAACCGCTTTGCACATAATATGATCGAAGCCGAAAAGGCTTTATATCACACGCAGATCAAATACAGGCTGCGTTATATATAAGTATTTGAAAGGAATCATTTTATTATGGCAAAGCATGTAGTGCCCGATGCAAAGGATGCTCTCAATCGCTTCAAAATGGAAGCCGCTTCCGAAGTCGGTGTAAATCTTAAAAACGGATACAACGGTGATCTTACCTCCAGACAGGCCGGTTCAGTCGGCGGTCAGATGGTCAAGAAGATGATCGAAAGCTACGAAAACTCTATAAAGACCAGATAACGATTCAAAAAAACTCGCCGTGCAAATGGGACGGCTTGGTAAGGAAGTAATTTCCGAATGGGTACGGTGCGGCATCGTAAGGTGCCGCGCCGTATTCCTTTTCTCGGTATTTACGCCGAGATGCGAAACTTCTGCGGATCTTTCTTGATTTCCTCCGTCATAGCGAGGAATCCGAAACGGTCGTCGATTCGTTTCGGGCGAGCGATCTGAGGAGAAGCAGGACCTTTGCGGAATTGTATTCGGTTCCGTCGTCGAGCTTGTTCAGGTCCTCTTTCGCAACGCCGTCCATATACGCTCTCGGCATGATATGCGCCTTATCTTTGGGCACGGATACGTTTTCCGGAAAACCGCCGCGCACGATATAACACGCCAGTTCTTCGAGCGTTGCCTCTTTGACCATCTGCATTTCAAGCTTTCCACGGCACAGTTCTTTCAAAGAGACTGTTCCCGAAGAATCACCTGACTCATAAAGCGACATTGTATTCATACGAAGACTTATGATCCTGCCGGTTCCGCTGTGCATGATCCCCTTTGTCCTCGGGGTAGAGGATCCGGTCAGGATGATCTGCCCTTTTTTATGGCGCTTGTCGATTTCCGCCCTGACTGCGTCCCAGATAGCCGGGACCTCCTGCCAATCGTCGATCATTCTCGGTGTGTCGCCCTGAAGGATCATCGACGGATTCAGTTCGGCAAGCTGGCGGCTTGAAAAATTATTGTTCGGATCGCCGACCAAGAATTCGCTGTTGGCATGATAGGAGGACGTCCACGTCTTGCCGCACCATTTCGGTCCCTCGACACAGACGGCGCCGCTGATCTGCAGATATTCTTCGATCACGGAATCCACGACTCTTTTTTTGTATTAACGTTCATTAGCGGTTTTACTCATAACTTTTATCTTTCTGCTTGAAATAATGCTTAATTTATGCTATAATAGCGGTACTAAACGCAAGGAGAATGACAAATGAGTTTGGGAGATATGATTCGCGTTATGCGGCAAAAGGCTTTTTATACGCAAGAAGATTTTGCGGGGAAGCTGAACGTTGCGCTTTCCACCGTAAACCGCTGGGAGCTCGACAAGGTGCGCCCGAACCTGAGGGCGATGAAGTCGATCAAGGCGTACTGCGAAGAAAATGGACTGGATTACGAAGCGATCGAAAAAGAATGGCTCGAATCGGGACTGGCGGCAAAGAAATCCGCTCGCACTTGAAAGGATACGGAAGTGAATATGGATCGTTTATTCTTTTCCGAAACGCTGAAAAATAAACTCGAAAAAATCAAAACCTGCGCGCTCTCCGCACTGGAAGCGCCGGCGGGCTACGGTAAGACCACGGCGATCCGCCGGCTTTTCAGCGAGGGCGACGCCTCTGTACGCTGGTTCACCGCCGTGGAGGGTATGGCGGACAACAGCTTCCGCTGGTTCATCCGCCAGCTCGGCGCAGTCGACGAGACCGCCGCAAGAGAACTGCAGGATCTCGGTTATCTCAACCGAAGCAACGCGACGCAGGCGGCGCGCATCCTATCCGATCTGCACCCGACCGAGCCGCTGACGCTTATCTTCGACAATTTCCAATTTGCCCTGCAAAGCTGGCAGCCGCAGGTGCTTGACGCTCTGGCAAAATGCGGCGAAGGCGGCCTGCGAACCGTGTTCATCTCGCAGAACTTCGGCAGGCTGCGCGACGTGCTGATCGCGCTTGAAGGAAGCGTTTGCTATATCCGAAGCCGCGATCTTCTGCTCTCGGAAAACGACGTCGACGCATACGCAAGACAGCTCGGGATAGACGCGGACGCAGAAGAGATCCGTAAAATATACCTGAGAACAAATGGCTGGACGGCGGCGGTGTCGCTGTATCTGGAAAACCTCAAAGAAGGTTTGCTTGAAGGCGGTTCCGAAGGGCTTGACGATCTGATCTCCGTTACGTTCTGGCAAAAACTTACCGATACGCAGCGGGAGACGATCCTTCGTCTTTGCCTTTTCGATCAAATCTCTTCCGAAGCACTCGATGCGCTCGTGCCGGTAAGCGTTTTACCGAAAGAAGAACTGACGCCGCTTCTGCGCCGCCGCCTTGCCGAAACGGACGCGGATTTTCAAAGCGAGGTGCTCGTCGCCTCCGCGAAGCTGTACCGCAAAAACGGCATGATAAAGGAAGCGGTCGGTTGTTACTACCGCGCCGGGGATTATGAGGCGATCCTGTCGCTTGAGCTCGTGTGCCTCATCACCGAGAACTTCGACGGCGCGCCGTACACGACGGTCGTGCGCACGGTGCTTGAAAAATGCACCGACGACGTACTGCGCCGTTATCGAACAACTCGATGATCCCCGGCTTCTGGGCGAATGGCATCTCGTCAACGCTCTTGATTCGTTCCCGAACCTTGACGCGATGACGGAGGAATACCGCAAAGCCGAAAAGCTGATGACCTCGCCGTCGATAATCTTTATCAAGGAAGAACCCTTTCTGTTCGGCTGCGCGTCGATGTGGTATCTGTTCTACTCAGAACCGGGTGAGATGCTCGCGACCGCCGACAAGCTGGCGGAAGCGATGAAGATCTACAACCGGTTGACGAACGGTCACGGCGCGGGCGCGGCGGAGATATATCGCGGCGAGGCGTATTCCGTGCAGGGGCGCTTTGAAGAATCCGACATACAGGCGTATCAGGCGGCGTTCTTATCGGAGCAGTCCGGCAACGCAACGGCGACCTACGGCGCGGCGCTGCTTCTCGGGATCAACGCGATCTACCGCTCGGATATGGTGGGACTTCAAAGAGCGATCGACTATCTGGAAAACAAAGCGCAGAGTTACGCTTTCCTACGCGGAAAGACGCTCGGCACTTACATGGTTGAAACCGTACGCGGTTATCTTCTCGGACTGATGATGGAGACCGGTCGGAGCGCCTTGTGGACGCAGGGCGAGGCGGACTCGCTCACCGATCTGACGTTCACCAACTTTATGATAAAGACCTGCCGCATCACCGACCTGCTGCTCAAAAAGGAATATAAGCAGGCGATCGCCTCGGTCGAGGCGGCGCTGCAGATGGACCCGCGCCTTATTTCAACGTCTACACGCAATTTCATGTACTGCGGGCTCGCGCTCGGCTATATGGCGATAGGACGACTGATCAAGGCGGCGGAATATCTCGACAAGTCGCTTACGCTCGCCGGGCAGGATAAAAACTACACCTTTCTTGCCTGCTTCCGCAATTATTTTCAGGTGCTGTTCATCATGCCCCGGATCGCCTCAAAACACGCGCAGACCATCCGCGAGATCAAGGCTCTCGACATCCGCTATACGCGCGCGGACGAGAGTCACATCTTCGCGATGCTCGAGGAGGTGCCCGAACTGTCGGAAGAACTGACGGCGAGGGAGCGCGAGGTCGCGGAGCTTGCGGCGAAGGGACTGCGCAACTCGGAGATCGCCGAAACACTTTGCATCTCGGAGAATACGGTCAAGCACCACCTGAAAATCGCTTTTCAGAAAATGAACATCGATCGAAGAAGCAAGCTGATCGATATGCTTCGTTAAAAACATATCTGAAGAGGATCCTTCGCTTCGCTCAGGATGACAGAGGGGCGCTCAGGATGACAGCGTACCCCGTGTCATTCTGAGGCGGTAGCCGAAGAATCCGCCCCCCACCTGTCATTCTGAGGCACGAAGTGCCGAAGAATCTCATCCGCAGCGACGAAGAATCCAATACACAGCACGGGTGGGATTTATGCCGCCCGCCCGAAAATTTTTTTATAAAAATCGAAAAAATCGCAAAAATAACACTTTCGGGTGATGCACGAAAGAAAAAAGAAGTATATAATGACCTTGTAAAGTGAAAAACCGTTCACTTTTTTAAGGAGGCGAAGTATGGGAGAAGTTCTGAAATCGGTCAAACCGCTGCCGGATTACCGGCTGGAGCTTGTGTTTCAAAACGGCAGCAGAGCCGTTATCAACATGGAAAAGCGCGTTGGGACGCTTCGTTTTGCCCGAATTGCCTCCGAAAAGGTTTTCGCCACGGCGAAGTCTGAAGGCGATAAGGTCGTGTGGAGTGACGGAGGATCGAAATTCGGCGTCTACTGCGGCGAGCTGCTTGACGCCATGATGATGGACTGAGACAAAAGCGCCCGATAAATAAGAAATGAATAATATACGGTATTCGGAGGTCAAAGGTATGAAAACAAGAAGGATCATCAGTTTTGCATTGGTGCTCGTGTTGATGACGACGCTGATGCCGCTTTCCGTATTATCGTCAACGCTGCCGGTATCCGCGACGGAAATCGATAAAATCGATCTGTGTTTTGAAATGATCTGGTACGATCACAACGGCACCCGGATCCGCCCTAAAGGAGCGAGCATTTCGTGTATGCTTCAGTTCTCACCGGACGGAGGACTCACCTGGAAGCCGATCAAGACCACGACCGGCCCGACAGGTCATTCCTACTCGTTCGATGTCGAAACGTATGACGAGTTCGATATCGTTGTCAGCAGAGCCGGGAATGATTCGACCGGAGTATGGCGCACATGTCTTGAACAGATTCCGATTGAAGACGAAGACGGCAACAGCCTGTTATACAGACTGATCGGAAGCGATCCGATCACAGTCGGGGACGTCAGTTACTGGCGGATGGAAGATGACGATATATCATATACGGGTGATAATCAAGCGTATTTTGTGTTGCCGGGCAAAACTTCTCAAACCCACCTTGATTTGTATGATCCGAAAAGCGTTTTTCAAGCGAACGCCGTGATAGTCAATTTTGAACCTGATCCGGACGCCTACTCTCTTAACGTGACCTTATTCGATCCTTTGGGAAACAGACTTCAGGGCGCGGAATTCAGTTTGCAGGACGCCAACGAGCACCTGATCGCCAAAAGGGTAACAAGAAAAAACGGGGAAGCCTTGTTTAACGGGTACGTCGTTCCTCCCGGAGACGACGGAAACTGGGGGGTCGGGACCACAAATACATTCGGCGACAGAAGAACCGTTACCTATACAAGAAATGTTTCTTACTATTTTGATGAAACCGGAGTTCCGGACGGATATCTGCCCACGCCCAAGACAGAAATAACTGTGATCTGGACTAAAATCGAAACCTACACAAAAAGGTCATCCCTGAGCTCGTGGACCCTGTCAAGTACAAGTTATTCCTGCATGGCGGAAATCGGCGATTCTGCACTTCCGATCGATGCTTCCACCAAAACGATCTCGATCACGGCAACGGCGGCGACGGCAGCCATCCAGCTCGTGTCGGACGGCACGGCGGCGAATATCGCGGGCGCGCAAGCGAGCAACATCTATTTCGGCACGTACAAGCAGTCAAGCGACGGCGCGGACGGCTTCAACGCCGAGCCGATCAAGTTGCGCGTGCTGAAAAGCGCCGACGGCAGGCTTTTCCTGCTTTCCGATCAGAATCTGGACGCGGTGAAGTATCATAATCGTTATGAATCCATAACCTGGGAGGACAGCGAGATCCGCTACTGGCTGAACAAATATTTCTGCAATGAGGCGTTTACCAATGCAGAATTGGCGGCGATCCCGAAGGTCAACGTCGTCAACGACGATAACCCGTACTACGGCACCGAGGGCGGACATAATACCACGGATAAAGTATTTCTGCTTTCCAGCGCCGAGGTCATAAGGGAAGCGTACGGTTTTCCGAGTAACTATAACGACACGGAGATCCGTCAGGCGAGAAACACCGACTACGCGAAGAAGCGCGGCGTTTCTACATCCAGCAGTACCGGATGCGGCGACTGGTGGCTTCGGTCGCCCGGCAGCAATTCTAACTACGCTGCATATGTCTACAGTGACGGCTCCGTCAGTGACGGCGGTATCAGTGTCAGCAGCAGCGATGCCATCGCGGTCCGTCCCGCTTTGAATATCAATCTGAACTCTGTACTCTTCACATCTGCCGCCGAAGGCGGCAAAACGGGCGAAGGCGCGCTGGCCCCGGTCGCCGGCTATACCGGCAGCGACTGGAAGCTGACGCTGCTCGACGACGGCAGCGATTGCGCCGTCGGGGAAGGTCACAAAAATTTCAAGGCGGAGTTCGTCTACACCGACTTCGATCCGAATAAGTGGATAATAGAATACAGCGGCGCAAAGACGGGCGAGAACGAATATATCTCCGCGATCATCAAGGACAGCACCGGCGCCGTCACGTATTACGGCCGGCTGGCGCAGGCGCAGTCCGGCGAAAATAACACGGTCACGGTCGACCTCGCCGGGAAGATGAACGAAGGCGATAAGCTCTACGTGTTCAACGAGCAGTATAACGGCGACAAGAAGACCGACTACGCGAGCAGCCTTCAGCTGATCAAATACCCCACGCGGTTGAGTGTGAAGGTGAAAAAAGCTGACATTTACGCCGGAGATGACATGGTCATCACGGTTACACTGTACGGGCCTGCCACCGGGCTTGTAACGGTGAGCGTAAACGGCGTTGATCACGAAGTCGAAGTTCGGGACGGGGGCGCCTCTCTGACCCTGTCGGATCTTGAACCGGACGAGTATCACGTTGTGGCCTCGTACGCCGGGGACGATGATTATTCAAAAGATCAGGATACAACGCAATTCAGGGTCCATCTCCCCGAAACGGTTGACGTCAAGGGTGTCGCGGAGTGGAAAGACGCCGGGAACGAAAGCGAACGCCCGGAAAAGATCACGGTGCGTCTGCTGGCAAACGGGAATAACACTTCCATCACGCAAGAGGTGTCGGAGAGCGGATCCGGTCACTGGGCGTTCAACTTTGAATCTTCCCCATCCCGGGATACGGATCATACGCAGATCCTCTACTCCGTTGCCGTCGATGATATCCCGAACTACACGACCGCGGTGGAAAAGGTCGGCTTCAATTCCTTCCGCATCGTCATTACGTATCATCCGCCTGTCGCCTACGCCGTCACGGTCACCGCAGGCGAAGACATGACGAAGACGACTTCTTCCGGCGCGGTATCGCAGACTGTTAGCGTGGGCAGTGCCATGACCGCAGTGGTCTATACGGCAAGCGACGGCTATTATTTCCCCGAAAGCTACTCTGTCGACGCGGTAAACGGCGTCACCGTCACGCGCGACAGCTTCACGCAGATCACCGTTTCAGGAACTCCCACGGCGAACGCGGCGATCACCCTGACCTCTCCGACCGCAAAAACGAAGGAAAAAACTCCCGCGGCTACCTTCACCGCGACCGGCGCAGACACCGGCACGCTTTCGAACGTTGCGGCTGGGATGAAATACAAAATCGACAACGAAAAATGGCAAACGGTCTCCGCTACGAGCGTTGACTTAACAAATCTTGCGCCTTGTACGATCACAGTCTATATGCCCGGCAACGGCACCACGACGATTGACAGCGACGCGCAGACGATCACCGTCACCAAGGCGGCAACGCCGAACCTCGCTGTCACGCAGCCTGCCGCAATCGGCGCCAGGGGCGTTGTGGAAACTACTGACGTCCATGAATGGAGCTCCAACACGTACGACTGGGAGGATTGTTTCGTATCGCAGGATTGGCCCCAGAACTGCACGATCTTTATCCGCGTAAAGGCGTCCGGCACCGTTTTGGCGTCCGATTATCAGACGGTCACCATCAATGCTTTTGTACCGACGCAGGAGCCTGTACCATCCGCAGTCTTTACCGCGACCGGTGCGGATACCGGAACGCTCTCAAATCTCGCGTCCGGTATGAAATTCAAGATAGATAACGGGCAGTGGCAGACCATTAGCGGTACGAGCGTCGATCTGACAAACCTCGCGCCTTGCACCATAACGATATATATGCCCGGCAACGGAACGACGACGATAGACAGCGACGAGCAGACGATCACGGTTACCAAGGCGGCAACTCCGACGCTGACGGCGACGCAGCCCGCAGTCATAAACGGCACGGGCAGCATCCCGACCGCGACCGCGCACCAGAAGAGCACGGACGGAACCGACTGGACCGACTGCACCGGCGCGTGGGAAAATCTCGAAGCAAATAAGACTTACTACGTCCGCGTAAAGGCAACAGGAACCGTTCTTGCCTCCGATGCACAGAGTATCGAAATTATCGCCTTTGTCACTGCGCAGGAACAAACACCGGAAGCGATCTTCACGGCAACCGGCGCGGACACGGGTATGCTCACGAATGTTGCGGCTGGGATGAAGTATAAAATCGACAACGGCGAGTGGCAGATCATTAGCGGAACAAGCGTTGACTTAACAAATCTCGCGCCTTGCACCATAACGATATATATGCCCGGCAACGGAACGACGACGATTGACAGCGACGCGCAGACGATCACCGTCACCAAGGCGGCGACCCCGACGCTTGAGGCGACGCAGCCCGCGACGATCAACGATAAGGGCGTGATCCCCACGACGACGGCTCACGAAAAGAGTGTGAACGGTACGGATTGGGAAGAATGCGACGGTATGTGGACGGATCTTGACGAGGGAACGTACTACGTCCGCGTGAAAGCGGCGGGTACGGCGCTCGCCTCCGACGCGCAGGAGATCGTCATCGCTGTCGCAAGGTACACGGTCAAGTTCGTTGACGAGGACGGAACGGAACTGCAAAGCACCGTTTACGCCTGCGGTGAGACGCCCGTTTACAACGGCGAAGAACCTACCAAAGAGGCAACGGCTGAAAACACCTATACCTTCGCCGGCTGGACGCCGGAGATCGTCCCCGTAGCGGAAGATACGACCTATACGGCGAGATACGACGCGACCGTGAACGAATACACTGTGACATTTGAATCAAACGGCGGCTCCGACGTATCGGTTGTCAAGGTCAAGTACGGAGAACCCGTTGCGGAACCGGACGCGCCCGAAAAGAAATCCTTCGCGTTTGCCGGGTGGTTCGCGGATGAAGGACTCGAAACGCCCTACGACTTTACGGCAAAGATCACTTCCGACACGATGATCTACGCCAAGTGGACGCCGATCAGCTATCCTGTGTTCAGCGGAGAGAATTCCGAATGGACGAATGGCGGCAATGAGGACGTTGTCATCACCGTCAAGCGCAGCGATGCTGATGAAACCTGCCTCGCTCACTTTATCGGCGTGGAGATCGACGGGAATCCGCTTGAAAAGGACGTCGATTATACGGCGGCAAAAGGAAGTGTCGTCATCACGCTGAAAGTCGCGACGCTCGAAAAGCTGTCCGTCGGCGAACACACCCTCGCGATAATCTTCGACGACGGCAGGGTGGAAACGAAGCTGACCATCAAGGCGGCTCCGAATAACGATCCCGTTTCACCTCAAACCGGCGACAACAGCCACATTGAACTGTGGATCATATTGATGATTATATCCTTCTGCGGTTTGTCGGCGACGCTCGTCATCGGCAAAAAGAAATGGATTTTCAATAGATAAGGCAATCAAATAACAATTGCGGCGGCGAGGCTTCAAACACCTCGCCGCCGTATGTTATGATATTTCTTTTGGATCGACTGCTTCGATCATCAGCTTTACTCCGAACCGGAAACCGTAAGAAAAAGCTGCATAAACATAAGGACAAGAGCCGTTTTGACTCTTGTCCTTATGTTTTGATTTTTGTCTTTGCCTTGCCCGATAAATGTGGTTATAATCTTGTTTTCGGATTACTTCCTTATCGAGCCCGCCCAAAAGCACGACGGATTTTTTATATCAAGGCAAAGCAATTTTACAGAATTTCGGGCGGGCAGAGAGATGCCGCCATAACCGCTTTTATAGTATGCATGCGGTTTTCCGCCTCGTCAAATACGACGGACGCGGGACTTTCAAACACCTCGTCTGTGACCTCCATGCAGTCTATGCCGAATTTGTCGTATATTTTTTTACCGACGGTGGTTTTAAGATCGTGGAACGCCGGCAGGCAGTGCATGAAAATACATTTTTCACCGGCCGCATCCATGATAGATTTTGTGACTCTGTAAGGAGATAAATCTTTTATACGTTTTTCCCATACGTCGTCCGGCTCTCCCATGGATACCCAGACGTCCGTATATATAACGTCAGCGTTATTTACCGCTTTGTACGGATCGGACTCGAATAAGAGTTTTGATCCGGTGCTCTGAGCAATATTCTGACATATATCTATGAGCTTCTTATCGGGAAAATATGCGGGATCGGAGCAGGCGGAGAAATCCATACCGAGCTTTGCGCAGCCGACCATAAGAGAATTTGCCATATTGTACCGCGCGTCGCCGATGAATACGAGTTTTTTTCCTTTCAGAGTACCGAAATGCTCTTTGACCGTAAGCATATCGGCAAGGATCTGCGTAGGATGGAATTCGTTTGTAAGTCCGTTCCAAACAGGAACGCCGGAGTATTCAGCAAGTTCCTGCACGATCTCCTGTCCGTATCCGCGGTATTCGATACCGTCAAACATCCTGCCTAACACCCGCGCGGTGTCCGGGATACTTTCTTTTTTGCCGATCTGCGAGCCTTCCGCAAGGTATACGGGATGCATACCGAGATCGTAAGCGGCTACCTCAAACGCGCAGCGCGTGCGCGTGCTTGTTTTTTCAAATATCAAAGCTACGCTTTTACCCTCGCACAGCTTGTGAAGTACGCCGTCTTTTTTCAGCTTTTTGAACTTTTCTGATAAAGCTATTAAATATTCGATCTCTTCGCTTGACAGATCAAGCAGTTTTAAAAAACTCTTTTTATATAAACTCATTTTATTGCCTCTTTGACGTATTTGATCTGTTTTTCAACAGACTGCACGGACGTGCCGCCGTAGCTGTTTCGCTTTGAAACACAATTATACAGATCAACGGCTTTATAGACGTCGTCGCTTATCAGAGCAGAGAACTGTTTGTATTCGTCAAGCGAAAGCGTTTCAAGCGTTTTGTCGTTTTTAATGCAGTATGAAACTATCTGACCGGATATTTTATAAGCGGAGCGGAAAGGCAGACCTTTGACGACGAGATAATCTGCAAGATCCGTTGCGTTTATAAAGCCTTTCTGCGCGGCTTTTTTCATATTATCCGTCTTTGCTTTCATCGTTTTTATCATGCCGGCGTAAACGTCAAGGCACATAATAACGGTGTCCACCGCATCAAATACGGGCTCTTTGTCCTCCTGCATATCCTTGTTGTACGCAAGCGGAAGTCCTTTCATAACGGTGAGAAGCGACATCAGATCGCCGTAAACGCGTCCCGTTTTACCGCGCGTAAGTTCCGCCATATCCGGATTCTTTTTCTGCGGCATGATGGACGAGCCGGTCGTATAACTGTCCGACAGTTCGATAAATCTGAATTCCCAGCTTGACCAGAGTATTATTTCTTCCGATAAACGCGAAAGATGCATCATAAGAGTTGACAGATCAGACAAAAACTCTATGGCAAAATCGCGGTCGGATACGCCGTCAAGCGAGTTTTCCGAGACGAAAGAAAAGCCGAGAAGCTGCGCTTCAAATTTCCTGTCTGTGTCATAAGTAGTGCCGGCAAGCGCACAGCAGCCGACAGGCGATACGTCGGTGCGCTTTTTACAGTCCGTAAGCCTGTCTATATCGCGTAAAAGCATCATGGCGTAAGCGCAGAGATAATGACCGAAAGTCACCGGCTGCGCGCGCTGCATGTGCGTATATCCCGGCATTATCGCGTCTTTATACTCTTCCGCTTTATCCGAAAGCGCGGATGCAAGCAATTTTGTTTTACTTATAATTGTGTCCGTCTGCGATTTCGTCCACATACGGAAATCGAGCGCTACCTGGTCGTTACGGCTCCTTGCGGTATGCAGCTTCTTTCCGGTGTCGCCTATGCGCTCCGTCAAAATCTGCTCAACAAACATATGGATATCTTCGCAGTTAGGATCGGGCGAGAGCGCGCCGCTCTGCATATCGTCAAGTATACCGGCAAGTCCGTCGACTATAAGTTCGGCTTCCTGCGCGGTTATGATATTTTTGTGGGCAAGCATTTGAGCGTGCGCGATGCTCCCCGTTATGTCCTCGCAGAACATACGGCAATCAAAGCTTATGGATGAATTGAAATCATCCGCTGTTTTATCTGTCACGCCGTCGGTGCGGCCCGCCCACATTTTTTTCATTTCTACCTCTTATTTATTCTTATAAACTTGTGCCTGTACCTTTGTCGGCAGACCGAAAAGATTAATAAATCCGGTCGCGTCAGCCTGGTTGTATACGTTATCTTCGCCAAACGTTGCAAGCTCTTCGGAATACAGTGCGTAATCACTCCAGACGCCGGCTTTTATTATATTGCCTTTATAGAGTTTCAGTTTTACTTTGCCCGTAACGTGCTTCTGAGTTGAAGTGACGAAAGCGGAGAGCGCTTCACGCAGAGGAGAGAACCACAGACCGTTATAAACAAGTTCGGCAAACGTAATAGAGAGTTCCTGTTTCTTGTGCATCGTCATCTTATCGAGAGTCAGCGTTTCAAGATAATCGTGCGCGGCGTAGAGGATCGCTCCGCCGGGAGTTTCATACACGCCGCGGCATTTGAGACCTACGAGCCTGTTTTCGATAATATCGAGAAGACCTATACCGTTCTTTCCGCCTAAATCGTTGAGCTTGAGGATTATATCTTTGGCGCTCATTTTTTCATCGTTCAACGCAACGGGTTTGCCTTCTTCAAAATCAAGTGTGACGTAAGTCGGCGTATCGGGCGCTTCAAGCGGGGAAACGCTCATTTCAAGGAATCCCGGCTGCTCGTATTTCGGTTCGTTGCCGGCGTCCTCAAGATCAAGTCCCTCGTGTGAAAGGTGCCAGAGGTTCTTGTCTTTTGAGTAGTTCGTTTCCCTCGTTATCTTGAGCGGTACGTTGTGAGCTTCCGCGTAATCTATCTCTTCCTCACGGGATTTGATGCTCCATTCACGCCACGGAGCGATTATCTTCATATCGGGAGCAAAAGCCTTAATAGCAAGCTCGAACCTTACCTGGTCGTTTCCTTTGCCGGTGCAGCCGTGGCAAATTGCGTCTGCGCCTTCGGCAAGAGCTATCTCAACTATCCTTTTAGCGATTATGGGACGCGCGAACGACGTGCCGAGCATATATTTTTCATAAAGAGCGCCGGCCTGTACGGTGGGGATTATGAAGTCGTCAACAAATTCGTTTGTCAAATCTTCTATGTAGAGCTTTGAAGCGCCTGTCTTTATCGCTTTTTCTTCAAGGCCGTCAAGCTCGGTACCCTGACCTACGTTGCCGGAGACGGCTATGACTTCACAGTTATTATAGTTTTCCTTTAACCACGGTATTATTATAGACGTGTCAAGACCGCCTGAATATGCAAGTACAACTTTCTTAATATTATCTTTATTCATTTCTTTTTCCTCCGAATTTTTATGTATGCATTATACTGCATAATTATGCAAAAGTCAATAGGTAAAATGAAAAAATATGCATAAATATTAAAATTCGGAGAATAAAATACATAAAACCGCGATTTAAATCACGGTTTTATGCAATTTATACAATAATATGCTTATTATTTGACGCCGGAAGCTATTATGGAGACTTTTATAAGATCGCCTAAAGAATCGTCAAAGTCAAATCCCCAGATTATATTAGCGTCGGGCGCGGTGGTTTCCGCGATCCTGTTGGATATCTCGTTGATCTCGTCAAGTGATACGTTGTGGTTAGCGGATAAGTATATAACAAGACCCTTTGCATCGTTCATGCCTTTTTCAAGCAGCGGGTTTTTGATAACGGATTCAACAACTTTTCTTACTCTGTCGTTTCCTTCGGCAACCGCGTTGCCTATGAATATATCGCCGGAGTTGCGGAGGACAGCATTTATATCCGCAATATCTATATTGATAAGCATTGCTTTTGTAAGTATTTCAAGAACGGATAAAACGCTTTCGCACAGAACGTCGTCAATAAGACGAAACGCGTTTGCAAACGTGATCTTCTGCGTGGTGGAGCTCTTAACGTTCTCATTCGGTATTATTATAACGGCGTCGGAATATTTGCGCAGCTCTTCAAGTCCCGCGTCCGCAACCGACATCCTGCGCGATCCTTCAAATGCAAACGGCTTTGTTACGACGGATATCGTAAGAGCGCCGGCTTCATGCGCGGCTTTTGCAACGACGGGAGCGGCTCCTGAACCTGTTCCGCCGCCGAGACCCGCGGCGATAAACGCAACTACGCAGTCCTTGAACAGTTCAAGGAGAAGCTCGTAATTTTCTTCAGCGGATGCTTTGCCTAAAGCGGCGTTGCCGCCGCAGCCTCTGCCGGAACCGTGGTTCGCACCGAGGTGAACGGGTGTGACCACTGACGAACGCAGAGCTTTTTTATCAGTATCTATACCGAAATAAGTTATTCCGTTGGGCTTTGCGTCTGCAACGCGGCAAACTGAGTTGTTTCCGCCGCAGCCTACGCCCGCGACCGTGATCTTCATGAATTCGTTCTCAAACATGGTTTTATCTCCTGCATAAAAATTCTAATAACTGTATTCCTCCTTATTATAAACTATAAATTCGGATTTGACAAGAGTTTTTTTGAAAAAAATACTCAAAATTTTGAAAAAAATAATGTTTTTTGGCTTACTTTTCATTATTTTGTTATTCATCTCGGTCAAAAAACGTAAACATCGGGCGTTTTTTAACAATAGAGTCGGTTTATATCGTTAAAAAATGACCGGGAACGTCAAGCTCCCGATCATCTTAATTCTGAACTTTTAATTCTTATTTTTCTTTGCAGCTCTCTGTATCAGCTTTACAAGCTCAACAATCGGTATCACCAAAAACGCAAGACCCATTGCAACGGCGTATTCGGTAAAGCTTATGCTGCTGAATCCGAACGCGGTGTTAAGACCGGGTATATATATGACGGCTGAAGTAAGTATCAGTGAAAGCACCATGGCGCCCAAAAGATACCAGTTCTGATTTTTCAGCGAGAAGATAGATTTTCTGACCGTCCTCATATTGAATGAATGGAATATCTCAGCCATGGACATTGTAAGGAAAGCCATTGTCATACCGTCAGCCGAATCTATGAATTCAAACTTGCCGCCTTCCATCATGTGACCTATGACGTACGCCGCAAACGTAAGTACTGTAACCATAAGTCCCTGATATACGCAGTCAAATCCAACGCCGCCGGAGAATATGCCGGCTTTAGGATCTCTCGGAGGACGTCCCATTATATCCCTCTCGGATTTCTCCATACCGAGAGCAAGAGCCGGGAAGCAGTCCGTTATCAGATTTATCCAAAGCAGATGTACGGGTTTAAGCAGCGTGAAGCCTATCATCGTAGCGGTAAATACCGATACGACTTCAGATAAGTTTGAGGAGAGCAAAAACTGTATGGATTTCTTTATATTGTCGTAAATGCGTCTGCCTTCTTCAACGGCTGTGACTATAGTGGCAAAGTTATCGTCGGCAAGCACCATATCCGCAACGTTTTTGGTAACGTCCGTTCCTGTAATACCCATACCGACGCCGATATCGGCGGCTTTGATGGAAGGAGCGTCGTTTACGCCGTCGCCGGTCATGGCGGTTATCCTGCCGAGATTTCTCCAAGCGTTGACTATGCGTACCTTATGTTCCGGCTGAACTCTTGCGTATACGGAATACTTGACGACGTCGCGCTGGAACTGTTCGTCGGGTATTTTATCAAGCTGTGCGCCAGTCAGAGCCTGTGAAGCGTCGTTTATTATCGTAAGCTCTTTTGCTATTGCAACGGCGGTATTTATATGGTCGCCCGTTATCATTATCGGACGAATTCCGGCTCTGCGGCATTCCTCAATAGAATCTTTCACCTCGGGCCTTACCGGGTCTATCATACCGTATAAGCCGACGAATATAAGATCGTTTTCAAGCGTTTCCGCTTCAAAGTCGTCGGGCAGTTTATCGTATGTTTTATAAGCTGCGGAAAGTACGCGCAGCGCGCTGTCCGCCATCTCGCGGTTCTGTTCGGCTATTTCGGTTCTGTCCGCGTCGGTAATGGGACGGATCGTACCGTCCTTTAATATACGCGTACATTTTTTCAGAACTTCATCCGGTGCGCCTTTGGTGTACTGGATATATGCGCCGTCCTTCGCGTGCACCGTAGACATCATCTTTCTCGTTGAGTCAAACGGCGCCTCGCCTACTCTGTTCTGTATCTTATCATATTCGGTTTTATTCACGCCGACTTTGTTTGCGTAGTTGACGAGGGCGTTTTCGGTGGGCTCGCCCTCAGCCTCGCCGGACTGTCCGATCTGCGCGTCGGAGCAGAGCGCCATAGCGGTCGCGAGCAATTTCTGATCTGATGTGTATTCGCGCACGACTGTCATCTTGTTCTGCGTGAGCGTACCGGTCTTGTCGGAGCAGATTATCTGCGTGCAGCCGAGCGTCTCAACGGCGGTAAGTCTTCTTATGACCGCCTGACGTTTCGACATTTTGGTAACGCCTATTGACAAAACTATTGTAACGACGGTAGCAAGTCCTTCCGGTATAGCCGCGACTGCAAGCGAAACGGCTATCATGAGCATATCGATTATCGGTTTGAAATTGCCTGTTTTAACGTCGTTTATAAAGTTTCCGTCTTTAAAAGCGGATACTGCGAAAACTATAACGCAGATACCTATAACCAAGTAGGTAAGTATTTTTGACAGCTCCGCAAGCTTTACTTGAAGAGGCGTTTTGCCTTCCTCCGCCTGAGTAAGCGCGTGCGCTATCTTACCCATTTCGGTATCCATTCCGGAGGCGGTTATAACTGCTTTGCCGTGACCGTAAACTATAGTTGAGCCCATGTATACCATGTTGCTTCGATCGCCTAACGGTACGTTTCCGTCGTCCTTCGCCGTCAGCGTAATGACGGTTTTATTGACCGGTACTGATTCGCCCGTAAGCGCGGATTCCTCCGCTTTTAGCGACGCACATTCAATTATCCTCGCGTCCGCCGGTACTGAATCTCCGGCTTCAAGCACTATTATATCGCCTACGACAAGGTCTTCGCTCTTTATAACGCGAAGAACTCCGTCGCGTATGACTTTGGACGTTGCCGCGGTCATCTGCTGCAGCGCTTCTATCGCTTTTTCAGCCTTGTTTTCCTGATAGACGCCTAAGACCGCGTTCAATATTACCACTATGCCTATTATTATTACGTCCGCAAAAGATTCCTTTTGCGTTATTGCAATGACCGCGGATATAACGGCGGCAACAATAAGAATAATGATCATCGGGTCGGCGAGCTGACGGAAAAACATATGGATCAAAGATTCTTTTTTTGCCTCAGCCAGCTTGTTTTTGCCGTCAGATTCAAGCCTTTTCCCGGCTTCATCCGACGTAAGACCGGAGTTGCCGGTCTTTAATTCTTTTAAGGTGTCTTCAATGGATTTTAAATAGAATTTCATTGTAAGTCCTTTCTTTGTATACTGCATAAAAACTAAAGACCCATACATTATGAAAATGTATGAGTCTCATATATACTTTATTCGTACCGGAAAGACCAGACGGATGTACCGCCGGCTGTTGACCTTTCCGCAGCAGACAAAGTCTGCCGAATTACTCCCTCACGGATATTCACTTTTCGTAATGATTTTACCACTTTTTGAGTAAAAGTCAATCTTTTGCGGTGTGAATTAAAGAATTATTTACAATATTATTTACCCTTTAATATTTTGTCCGCAACGTACAAGCCGTTTGCCGCCGCCTGCGCCAAAGATCTGGTAAACCCGGCGCCGTCGCCTATCGCGTATATACCGTTTGTGCCGTGCAGCTCAAAATCGTTGCACAGCGGGCGCGCGGAATAATACTTGCATTCAATACCGTATAAAAGCGTGTCGTAGTTTGCGGTACCCGGCGCTACCTTGTCAAGCGCGTCAAGCGTTTCTATGATGTTGTCAAGCTGACGCTTCGGCATACAGAGCGAAAGATCTCCGGGAACGGCTTTGAGCGACGGACGGGTGGTCGACGCCGCTATCCTGCCCTCGTCGGAACGTCTGCCCTTGCGAAGGTCTCCGAGCCTCTGAACGAGGACAGAACCGCCGGACATAAGGTTTGACAAGCTCGCAACGTGCCGCGCGTATTCTATCGGCTTGTTGAACGGATGCGTGAATTTCATGGTGGAGAGAAGAGCAAAGTTAGTGTTTTTTGTCTTCTTAGCCTCGTCTCTGTACGAGTGGCCGTTTACGGTAAGCACGCCGTCCGTGTTTTCCATAACGACACTTCCGCGGTCGTTGAAACAGAACATACGCGTCTTGTCGCCGTATACTTTCGATCTATACCAGATCTTAGGCTCGTATATCTTTTCCGCAAAATCCTTCCAGATCATAGACGGAAGCTCTACGCGCACGCCTATGTCCACCTGGTTGTTCTGCAGCGGTATACCGTTTTGCGTGCACCACTTGGAAAAGAAGCTGGAGCCCGCGCGTCCTACCGCGACTATTATCTTGTCGCCGCGAACCCTGTGCGTTTCGCCGGAATTCATATATGTGACCGTATTCAGCTTAGCGTCGATATCCGATACGGGCGCGTTTGATATTATCTCAACTCTCTCGCTCAAAAAGTCTATGAGTTTTACCATCGTGTCGTAGTTTGAGTCAGTACCGAGATGCTTTACCTGCGCTTGCGCCATGTGTAAGTCGTATTTAAGACAAAGCTGTTTAAGCTCGTCGCTCGGCATAAATCTCTCCGTCGTCGCGCCGAACGAAACAAGTATAGAATCGGCTTTTTCTATATAGTCTATAACGGTCTGCTCGGGCATGAATTCGGTCAGCCAGCCGCCGTACTCCGTAGATATAACGTATTTTCCGTCGGAAAACGCGCCTGCGCCCGCCATGCCTTCCATAATTGCGCAGTTTTTGCAGCGCAGACAGGTATCCGACGCTTTCGTAAGCATCGGGCAGATGCGGCGGTTTATGGGATTACCGCGCTCAAGTATGCATATTTTCAGATCCGGGTCTTCTGTTATAAGCGAGTACGCGGACATAAGACCGCCTATGCCGCCGCCAATTATAATAATATCATATTTATTCATTGTATTATCTCCGGTTTACAGTTGTTTTCTTTTTATGGTCTCTTTGGTAAGTCCGGCGCGCTTAAGCGTGCGGCAGATATAAAATTGTTCGATGCTGCCGAATTCCGGTATCTTGTTCATATCGTGTATAAGCTTTTCAAGCTCGGACAGATATACTATCCCTTCGTAGTCGGACAGCGGTATCGCCTCGTCGTAAGCAAGCAGGACGGTCGAATAAATTGGTACTTTGCCGTAACCGGCGCGTTTAAGAACGCCCTTTATCGCGGCTCTGCTTTTTTCCATAGATATTACGGGACTTTCAACCTCCGTTCGGTCGTCGTCCTGAATGACTACCCAAACGTCGTCTCTTGAATTGTCTATCCTTCCCGTTTTGTCAAACACGGTAAGAACAAGTACGCCGCCTTTCGTAACTACGACCGCGTCAACGCGCTGATAGTGATGCGTGCGCTTCGTACCGTCAACTAAAACGGGGAAATATAAATGCGCAAATACGTTTCTTCTGTACGTCGTATCGAGAAGAAAAGCTTCAAGCTCCTGCCGCGCGTTAAGCTTTCCCTTTCTTCTCGCGCGGCTTCGCTGACTGTGATAGAAAGCGGAGACCAAAGCGGCGACGATAAGCGAAACAACGGCAACGCCCGCGACTGTCAAAAGAATTCCTATAAAATCCATAATAACTCCGTGACAACGTTAGGTTTGATTACACCGGAAGACATTATATCACTTTTCGCCGCGTTTGGCAAGGGCTTTAGATATTTTTTTTAAAACTTAGGCATAAAATTTAAGAAAACGGTATTGACAAAACCGGATATTTGTGATATTATATGCAAAGTCAGATAACAACAGCATACGCGGGTGTAGTTCAGTGGTAGAATACCAGCCTTCCAAGCTGGCTATGTGGGTTCGATTCCCATCACCCGCTCCATAAAACCCACGCGAAAGCGTGGGTTTTCAACTAAATAAATCCCTTGCGGGATTTGTGAAATGCGCTTCGCGCGTGAAATACGCCTTGCGGCGTGTGAAATACGCCTTGCGGCGTGTGAAATGTCTGCGGGCGTGGGTAGATTTATTTAATTTCACATTCGGCATTAGCCAAATATTTCAAAACGGCGTAAGCCGTTATTTCACATTGAGCGAAAGCGAGATATTTCACTTGTAAAATAATTTAATTTAAACTCATATATGCAGTTTTTTAATCAACACCTTATATTGATCAGCCAAAGGAGCGAAAGTATGTTTTTTGAACTTACAAATGAACAGAGAAGGTGTTTTGCAATACCGGAAACAGCAAAAGACTGGAAAATTATCGCGCTTTCTCCAAGTAAATTTGATATGCATTACACATACGCGTATATAACACCGGACAATCGTATAAAAAAAGTAATATGTGTAGGTGATGATATTTATTTTGAATATGGCTTGGAAGAAATATGTTCAGAAGACCGTACAATACTGCTTCCCAAAACAGACAAAGGCAAACCGGTAAAGATGACTGCTGCAAACATTATGAAAAAAACGTACGTCGGAATGAGCATAACGTTTTGCCGAAGTACTGTTTCGGTTATTAATCAATCTGCTCAGAGGGAGTATTATAATTCAATTTATGCCGAAGAAGGACCGAAAAACATTTCGGAATTTAAAAATTGGGTAAAAGCATGGTGCGAGGAAACGACGGCAGAAGATTTGAAGGACGTTAAAGCGTTTGCAAATGCTGAAAGAGTACATATAAAGTATAAAGAGGGCGACTATTTTCGATTTAAAATAAACAGACGGTTGTTCGGATACGGACGGATACTCGTTGATTTCGTACAGATGAGAAAGAAAAAAACGCCGTATTGGAATATATTTTTAGGAACGCCTGTTTGCGTTGCGATTTATCATATAACAACAGAAAAATCGGATATTTCGATAAATGAACTGCGCGATCTGCATACCCTGCCGCCGCACATGGTTATGGATAACGTCTTTTATTACGGAGAATGTGAAGTGATCGGCAACGAGCCCTTACGCCTTACCGATTTTGACTTGCCGGTCCACTATGGCAAAAGTCTTGCTGTAAACGACGACAGACTTATGTATCAATGCGGAAAAACGTTTTTATCGCTTGACAAAGGCGAAGAATTAGAACACGGTTACATACATAACGGCATCGGCTTCGGTCTTAACGTCAAACTTTCCGTTCTTGAATCTTGCATTAAAGAAAACAGCAACCAACCGTATTGGGATCAGAACATACCGGGAACGTATGATGACTTAAGAAATCCGAGAAACAGAGAATTACTGCAAAAGATAAGAGAACAATTTAATTAAAAGAAAAATGGGCTGTTTAAATACCTTGACAAAAAATCGAGGTAGCTAAACAGCTCTTTTTTTCGTGTTTGCCTTCTCCTTGGGGGGCGCGACGCGCGTTAAGAAAACTCCACAGTGTGGAGTTTTTAGCGAGGGGTTCATTGAACCCCGGCAAGCGGTGAAGCGATCTGCGATCGCGAACCGGGCAAGGGGGACCATTTATGGTGGATGAGGCTCGGGGTGCAGGAGGCAAACCCATTGTGCCGCGGACTTCCGGCTTCATGCTGTTTATACGCCTAATTTTCAAATTAGGTTTTTGAACAGCCCCTTTTATTTCAGTTCGTATTTCTGAATCTTGATAAAAACGATTTTGTTTCTTCTTTCTGCGGGTCGCCAAAGATCTGCTCCGGCGTGCCTTCTTCGTTTACTCCCTCGGCGGCGACGAACTTGAAATTGCCGTTCATATCCTGCGTTATTGCAAGGTATGTTATTGGTCCTGTCGGCGGGGAGAACTGCGTAAGATATCCGCCGCCGGTCTTGCCGTGAAAAACGTCAACAATCTTCATCGTCGGCTTTTTAGCGGCGGAATACTCAAATTGTGTTATGCGTACACGATACGTGCGCTTATGCTCGCATAACGCCCGATTTGATACTGTAATACCTCTTTATCGGTCAAAAATACCAAATGCAAGCGCTGCTTGACAAAATTCAAAGAGTTTTATATTGCATTCAAGTGAAATTTATGCTATAATAATCATAAATTCATTGAAAGGAAATACAGTAATGCTTTCTGATAATATCAGGGAATATAGAAAAAGAAATAATATGTCCCAGGATGAGTTGGCTGAAAAGCTCGGAGTTTCAAGACAGAGCGTCAGTCTGTGGGAAACGGGACAGACACAGCCGACGATAGATAATATTATCGCACTTGCTAAAATTTTCAACGTTTCCACGGACGCGATCCTCGGAAACAGCGTAAAAGAGCAAAAACCGGCGGAAGATACGCAGACAAAAAGAGAAGGATCAAAAAATATAAAACTGATCGTTATTTTGGCAGTAGCAGCGGTCGCCGTTCTTTGCGCGGTAATTATAACCGTGCTGGTTATAAAGAATTCAAATAAAAATGATTTGCCTGCCAACGCTGAAACGAGCGACACTCAAACCGATACCGAAAGTGACAGTGTTACCGAAGCCGTAACCGCGGTGACAGACGCTTTAACCGAGACGGATGAAGAAATAATAACAAACGTTGAAACGGTGACTGAAACGATATCCGAGATCACGACTGTTGCGGAAACGACTGAGGAGATCATCACCGATGCCGAAACAACGGAAGAGATCACGACTGCCGCCGAAACGACAGAAGAGATCACAGAAGAGCCTGAGACGGAAAAGGAAATAATCACCGTACCCGAAACGAAGGAAGAAGTTACGACCGCTGCGGAAACGACCGCTGAGGTAACGGCGGCGCCGGAAACCGAAAAGCAACAGGAACCGAAGAAGTTCGATCTGTATGCATATCTCAAAGAATTTACACTTAAAAACGGTGAAACAAGCGGTACGTACTGCTCGTTTTACAGACCGTCAACGGTATACGGCGGATATGAAAACGAAAATTTTTCAGTAACTTACTGGAGCGATTATGAAAAAATTGAATTCTGCCTGCACTGTCCCCTTGACGATACGTTGAGTATTGCGTTTTACATAACCATGCGAGGCAGACAGGAAAGCAAATATGAGTATTCCGTGTCTAAGTATTACAGAGATACGGGAGTAAGCATGAGACTTGTAAAAGGATATCTTGATCCGTCGGAGTTTTCGGCCTCAAGTCCGCTGAAATATGACTCGTACATGGGCTCTACGCAGGGTCAGGACACGTTTCTGGAAGAAAGCCGCGTAGGTATCTGCGATTTGATAAAGCTCATTAAAAATTTTGTTACCGTAGAAAAGCTTGACTGCGATTTCTCCGTATTCGGATTCAAAAAATTCTGATATAACGCATGAAAAAAGACGCTTTTGAAAATATCAAAAGCGTCTTTTTATATCAGTTGGTATTTCTGAATCTTGATAAAAACGATTTTGTTTCTTCTTTCTGCGGGTCGCCGAAGATCTGCTCCGGCGTACCTTCTTCGCAGATGACGCCGTCGCTCATGTAGATGACGCGAGTGCTGACGTCTTTTGCAAACGCCATTTCGTGCGTGACGACGATCATCGTCATGCCGCTTTCCGCTAAAGTTTTCATAACGGAAAGAACTTCGCCGACAGTCTCCGGGTCGAGAGCCGAGGTAGGCTCGTCAAACAGAAGCATCTCCGGCTCCATAGCAAGCGCTCTTGCGATAGCCACCCTCTGCTTCTGTCCGCCGGAAAGCTGCTTCGGTTTTGCTTTTACGTACGCGTCCATACCGACGTTTGACAGATATTTAAGCGCGTTTTCTTTTGCTTCCTCTTTGTTTTTGCCCAAGACCGTAGTCTGACCGACTATGCAGTTTTTCAGCACGTTCATATTATTGAACAGATTGAAAGACTGAAACACCATGCCGACTTTCGATCTGTATTTCGGCGGCTTTACGCTCCTGTCTAAAATATTCTGTCCGTGATAGATAATAGCGCCGGACGTGGGAGTTTCAAGCAGATTTATGCAGCGGAGAAGCGTGCTTTTGCCGGAACCTGACGCGCCGATTATGCTTATGACCTCGCCCTGGCTGACGGTGAAATCTATATCTTTCAGCACGCGGTTCGATCCGAAATCCTTTGATAAGTGTTCGACCTGAAGTATTACGTTATCGCTCATCTTGCCCACCTCTTTTTTCTTCCCGTGGGAAAGTTATTCATCCCGCTTGTCAGAGCAAGTGAATCCGTGGTAGCCAGATTGAAGTTTTCCGGACCGTCCATAAGATGCTCCCAAAGTCTGAGGAGTAGAGAACATACCGTAGTCATTATCAGATACATTATCATGGTTACGACTGCGGACGGGAAATACAGATAAGTCGCGCCGACGTAGGATTTGTGCGCCGCGAAAAGCTCGGCGTAGCCGATGATGAACATTACGGACGTATCTTTTATATTGATTATCAGATTGTTTCCAATCTGCGGTATGATATTGCGCAAAGTCTGCGGGAGTATGACCTTGACCATAGTCTGAAAATGGTTCATACCTATTGCCATTGCGCCCTCGGTCTGACCTTTGTCTATAGATAATATACCGCCGCGCACGGTTTCCGCCATGTATGCGCCGGTGTTTATGGAAACTACGATATACGCCGCGGTTATAACGTCAAAACGCAGAGCGTTAGCCGTAAGATACGGCAGACCGAAGAAAATAAACACGGCCTGAAGTATCATAGGCGTTCCGCGGAATACTTCAACGTATATTCTGACAACGGCTTTAACAACGTTTATAACTGCTTTTTTGAGCCAGAAGTCGTTTTTGGAATAAGATAAAGTCTGCAATATACCGCAGAACAGTCCGATAAGACACCCGACAGCCGTAGCAATGACCGCAAGGAGCAGGGTATCTCCTGCTCCTTTTAAGTATTGAGGCGCCGCGTCCTGCCAAAGCTTTCCTATATCGGAAAACAGCTTTGTTATTATGTCGGAAAATTGAGTTGTTTCGCTGCCCATATAATATTACTGTCAGTTGGATACAGGCTGTATCTTTATAGCGTCGTTCATGATGGCGTTGAAATCGTCAGCCGTCATTCCCTTGAGCGCATCGTTTATCTTATTGAAGAGCTCCGTGTTGCCTTTCTGTACGGAGATACCGATGTTGATCTCACCTTCATCTACCTGAAAATCACCTTCTGTGCCGGCAAAATCAAGTATCTTAAGATCGGGGTATGCGATGACGGCCGCCTGAGCCGTAGGTCTGTCCGTGCATACAAAATCAACTTCGCCCGTCTCAAGCGCCATGAGCATAGCCGGAGCGCTTTCCTTACCGGCAAGCACAGTTGCGTCTTTTACCTGCGGCAGGCAGGTATCATACCAGATGGTTCCGAGCTGGGAGGTGCATTTCGCGCCGGCAAAATCGTTTATTGACGTTGCGGAAGCGTAAGCACTGTCGGATTTAACGAGACATACTATAGTCGCATAAAGGTACGGACCCGCAAAATCTACCTGCTGTTTTCTGTCTTCGGTCATTGACTGACCGGCTATAACGCAGTCTACCTGACCGGTCTGTACTGCAGGTATAAGAGCGTCCCAGTCAAGAGAGTAAATTTCAAGATCCCAACCGTTTTTCTCGCATATCTTCTTTGCGATCATAACGTCGTAACCGTTTGCAAAGTCGGATCTGCCGCTTATCGGAACGGAACCGTTGGAATTATCGGACTGCGCCCAGTTGTACGGCGCATACGCGCATTCCATTGCTACTTTAAGCGTTTTTTTACCGGTATTGCTGTTATTGCAAGACGTGAGAAGAAACAGCGATACTACCATAAATAACGCGAGGACTGATGCTAAGATTTTTTTCATTTTTTTCCACTCCTGAAAAATATAAATCAAAAAGAACCGCAGAAGGAAGCAGTTCTTTAAAAATACCAATAGTAAAATTGATAAAATTAAGATAGCGCTCCACTTTTAAATGACAGTCCGGCGGGTATTTCCCGACGGCCCAGCACAGCAAAGCAAGGCGGCTAAGCTGCACTTCGGCGGAAGACCCTTTGACCGTTCAGCGTTAGCCTGTTTGCTGACGGGTAATCATGTATTCCGCGCCTCTACCTACGTTTCAATTTGGCTCATAATACCACAGTTTTTTTGATTTGTCAATCATGTATTGACATATTTCAGAAAAACCATGAAAATAATTAACCGATGACATAACTATTATGTAACATTTCGTTCAAAATAAAACGCCTGCCGGATATACCGGAGGCGTTTAGAGGTTCGGGATAAAATTGTTTTGAGTACGGTTTACTGTATTTCTACAACAACTCTGTCACCGTCGCGGTTTGCGGCGGCTCTGATAACTGAGCGTATGGCTTTTGCTATCCTGCCGTGCTTTCCTATAACTTTCCCCATGTCATCGGGGGCAACGGAAAGCGTAAGAACAATTTCTCCGTCCTCACCTTCGCTGCATGATACCGTTACGCTGTCCGGATCGTCGACTATTGCGCGGGCGATATCAATAAGAATCTGCTTATATACGTTCATTATTCATTCCGTTTCTCCGACGCTGCAAACACCGCGCCGCTGCCGTCGGTGCAGGACGGCGGGTGGCTGCATTACTTGGAGATGACGCCGCTTTTTACGAGCAGGGATTTGACCGTCTCTGTGGGCTGAGCGCCGTTTTTGATCCAGGTATTAGCCTTTTCGGCGTCTATCTTTACAACAGCGGGCTCCGCCATGGGATCGTAAGTACCGATCTCCTCAATGAATTTTCCGTCTCTGGGAGAACGGGAATCCGCAACTACTACGCGGTAAAAAGGGTTTTTCTTAGCTCCGATCCTTTTGAGTCTGATTTTGACTGCCATTTTTGTATATTTCCTTTCAAAATATTTTTATATATAACCGAATTCGGTTTATATCGTGTTTATCTTATACCGAAGCGGCGGCTGAGTTTCTTACCGCCGTCACGGCTGAACTGCTTCATGAGCTTGTGCGTCTGTTCGTACTGCTTGAGAAGCCTGTTTACATCTTCTACCTTCATTCCGCAGCCGGCGGCTATACGCTTTTTGCGTGAGGAATTTATTATCGCCGGCTTGTTTCTTTCTTTCGGCGTCATGGACTGTATTATTGCTTTTGTCCTGTCTATCGCTCTGTCGTCTATCTGTATGTCCTTTAACGCCGCGGAATTCGCGCCCGGTATCATTTTGAGGACGTTTTCTATCGGTCCCATGTTTTTGAGCTGATCGAGCTGATCAAGATAATCCGCCAAAGTAAACGAGTTTTCAGCAAGCTTGCGCTCCATCTCCTCGGCTTTTTTTGCGTCTATCGCGGATTCGGCTTTTTCAATAAGCGTCAGGACGTCGCCCATACCGAGTATTCGCTGCGCCATTCTGTCAGGATGGAATACTTCAAGCGCGTCCATCTTTTCGCCGATACCGCAGAATTTGATAGGCTTACCGGTAACGTATTTAACGCTTAACGCCGCGCCGCCTCTCGTATCGCCGTCGAGCTTTGTAAGGATAACGCCGGTTATATCAAGCATTTCGTTGAACGTTTTGGCAACGTTCACCGCGTCCTGACCGAGCATCGCGTCTATCGTTAACAGTATCTCCTCCGGTTCGACCGCAGCTTTGATCTTCTGCAGCTCTTCCATAAGCGTTTCGTCAATGTGAAGACGTCCGGCGGTATCTATGATAACTACGTCGTTGCCGTATTTTATCGCGTGGTTTATGCCGGCTTTGGCAATATCTACGGGTGAGAGCTTGTCGCCCATAGTGAACACCGGCACACCGACGGATTCGCCGACGACCTGCAGCTGTTTAATGGCGGCGGGTCTGTAAACGTCGCACGCTACGAGCAGCGGCCGTTTTTCGTTTTTATCTTTAAAGAATTTTGCCAGCTTTGCGCAGTGCGTCGTTTTGCCGGCGCCCTGCAGACCTACGAGCATTATGACCGTAGGCGGCTTTGAGGAGAATTTGACCTTTTCAGCCTGACCGCCCATAAGCGCTGTAAGCTCTTCATTTACTATTTTTACTATCATCTGCGAGGGAACGAGAGATTCCATGACCTCAGTGCCCACGGCGCGCTCCGATACGGAGTTTATAAACTCTTTAACGACTTTGAAGTTTACGTCAGCTTCAAGCAATGCGAGCTTTATCTGACGCATTCCTTCCTTTATGTCCGACTCGGACAGTTTGCCTTTGTTTTTAAAAACGGAGAATGCGCGTGACAGTTTTTCCGATAATGATTGCTGCATTTTGACTCCTTAAAAAGAGAGTGTGCCGAGCAGAGAAACGATCTTTTCTTTTAATTCGTCTGTGATATCCGCCGTATCAAGCTCCGCTCTTATCTTTGATACGGCTTCTTTGTTGTTTTTGTATTTTTTATAAAGCCCGAGTTTTTCCTCGTACTCTTCAAGCAGTTTTGTCCCGCGCATTATGCCGTCGCGTACGCCCTGGCGGGATATACCGGTGTTTTCCGCCGCTTCGGACAGCGAAAGATCGTTATTGTAATACAGATCAATAAACTCCGAAACGGAGGCGGGCAAAAGCTCACCGTAAATATCGTATAGAACGCATACGCGCGCCTTATCTGCATCCATAACACACCTGTAAAGCAAAATACTTTACAGAGTATATCACAAAAAATCCGTTTTGTCAATACTTTTTATAAATTTTTGATTTTAACTTGACATTTTTGATCATTATGATATAATAATACGGAAAGAGGTTATTATGATATATACAATAACTCTGAATCCGAGTATTGACCACTACGTTTTTTTGAGCAGTGATCTTGTAACTTGTGATACGAACAGAGCAAAAAAGACCGCGGATCTTTGCGGCGGCAAGGGTATAAACGTAAGCATCGTTTGCAAAAAGCTCGGCTTGAAAACGGTTTGCACCGGATTTGCCGGAGGCTTTACGGGCGACGAGATATTAAGACAGCTGAACGGATACGGCATAGATGCAAGATTCGTCAGAATTGAAGGCACAACGAGGATAAATACAAAAATAGTTTGCGGCGGAGCCGTTACGGAGATAAACGCGGCGTCGCCGGAAATCAAACAAAACGAAACAGAAGAATTACTGAATATGATCTCCGGCTTATCCGAAAAAGACACCGTCGTACTTTCCGGTTCCGTTCCGGATACGCCGGGGCTTCTCGTATCGGTCCTTGACGCGATAAAAAAAACAGGCGCAAGACTTACGGCGGACACGTCGGGAAAAGCCTTAAAAACGTGTTTAGAATACCGCCCGTTTCTTATAAAACCGAACAGAGCGGAGCTTGCCGCGCATTTCGGGCGCGATAAGGATATAGATATACCGGAATACGCCGCAAAACTGCTTGCTTACGCGGAAAACGTGATAATATCCGACGGTGAAAACGGCGCGTATCATCTGAACAAAAACGGATGCAGATATCTTCCTGTAACGGATACGGGATATAAATCGAGAAATACCACCGGCGCCGGCGACAGCATGATAGCCGGGTATTTATACGGCGAGCAAAACGGTATAGATCCTTTTATCACAGCCGTAAGCGCCGGATCCGCATCCGCGTATTCCGAAGAATTATTTGATAAAAATATTTTTGATACTGTAATCAAATCGTATATTTAAGTATAAACTTATTGTAAATCTGAAAAGAAGGAGGTCGTTTACGTATGGAATATAAAACAGAATATTCAAGCGGGAAAAAGGTATTGCTCATAGTCAACCCGAAAGCCGGAAGAACGACTTCCAAAGCAAAAGCCGAGGCGCTTAAAAAAACGTTTATACGCTACGGTTTTTTACCGGATCTTTATCTGACGGAATACGCCGGTCACGCTACGGAGCTTGCAGGATCGTCCGCCGGAAAATACGATATAGTTGTATGCTGCGGCGGCGACGGCACGCTGCATGAGGTAGTATGCGGATTGATGGAGCTTAAGGAACGTCCCGTTCTCGGCTATATCCCCGCGGGAACTACAAACGATTTTGCCAAAAGCATGAAACTGCAGAGAATGCCGGAGCTTGCCGTATCAACAATGGCGAAAGGCAAGCTGCAGACTGTGGATTGCGGCGAATTCAACGGTAAAAAATTTATATACGTTTCATCCTTCGGCGCTTTTACAAAGGTTTCATACGGAACGTCGCAGGAGGCGAAAAACGTATTCGGAAGATCCGCGTATCTGTTTGACAGCATACAAAGCGCTTTTGAAATACGCCCGTATCACGCGCGTATCACAACGGACGACGCGGTTTACGAAGACGATTTTATTTTCGGCGCGGCGGCAAACTCACTGTCCGTCGGCGGAGTTATAAATCTGCCGAGAAACATGGTAAGCATGTCGGATGGTAAACTGGAGGTGCTTCTTATTAGAAGCGTTGAAAATCCGGAGGACCTGCCTGATACGATACACGCCTGCATAGATCTTAATTTTGACCATGAAAACGTTATATTCACTAAATCGTCATACGTAAAAATGGAGTTTTCGGAAGACACCCCGTTTACGCTTGACGGAGAATACGCCGGAGAAATTAAAGAAGCGGATATAAAAATTATTAACCCCGGTTACGATCTTTTGATACCGTAGGGTAACAAGAGTTATCCGAACCCGCTCAAACGGCGCTATTTCGGCTCTTTTCGGTTTGTCGTCATTGGAATACCGGCGTATTCCTGCTTCCTGTCGCGCCGAAAATATCTCGAAATTTCATCCGTTTGAGTCCTAT
>JAFSYU010000017.1 GCA_017443595.1 Clostridia bacterium | reverse complement strand
TCTTCATATTGACTCCTCCTATCTCTATTCTGCTTGCGGTTGCCAGACCTCTTGCATTATACCATAGGAGGATTCCTTTTTCAACGGCAAAAGCCTCTTTGGAACCACCTGCTTAGCAGGTGGTTTTCGGGTAACAATCAATAAGGTGTCGCTGACGCGACAAATATGGTGGGTTTCCCACCCCTCAAGCTCGGCTACGCCGAGAACCCCCCATACCCCCCTGTCCCCTCCCGGGAACCCCCACCGCTATTCTCGGCGGGGAACCTCGGCCCCACAACCTCTTGCGAGATTGTGGGGGCGAGCAGCCGTAGGGGCGACGCCTCGACGACCCGGTGTAGGGGCGACCATCGGTTGTCCGTTTTTCGTCGGCATAAAAAAGCCCCGAGAAGTCTCGGGGGGATGGTGGGGTTTGGGGCGGTAAGGGAGGCGGGGAGCCCCAAATGCGCGTAGCGCACAATTCGTCGGCTCTGCCGACACCTTCATTTGCTCCAAGTATACTGTCAGGATTCAAAAATCTCTTTATTTGAGGATCGTAGTATCTTGCATTAAGATAATAAAGATTCGATTCTGTATCATAGTAATACCCACGATAACGGATCGCATTCTTTGCACCAATGCAATTTGTGGTATTCTCCGTTACGCTTAAAACCTTGCCCCAAGCATCATAAACGTAACTCGCAATCAGGGCGCAGTTTTCGTCTCTGATCTGCGTTACGTAACATTGCAGATTTTTAACATAGTAGTAGAACGTTCCGTCAATACTGAACCCATAAGGACCATAGCTGTCATAGAAATACTCAATTTTTGTTGTGTTATTGCCGTCAATTATGGTTTCTGATGTAATGGTAGAACCCATAAGATAATACTTGTGTTTGACGCCGTTTACTGTCTTTTCGTATCTTATACCGTCAGAATTATATTTGTAACTTACACTCGTATTTCCTTTTGTAAGTGTTGCAAACTTTCTGCGTTTTTCCATGTAGACGTAACAGATAAGTCATTATACCATATAACATATAAAATTCTATCGTTCAATCCAAATTTTATTTTTTCTCCGCTTTTTCTTAGTAATTATTAAAACGAACATTAAAGCAATTACTATATGCGTAATTATTGCTACCGCAATTATATAGTATATTATTCTGGGCATATTACTCGTATAAACTATGTCACACGAAGATTGCTCGCATTTTACAAGATACTTGTATTGATATAAGTTCCCTTTTAGCAATGATTCTTTGTATTCTTTTGAATTAGAACAATAAAATGATGTTGTTGATATATATTTTTTTGTCTGATCAACATACTTTGAAAAATCGCCATATTTTACATCAACAATGTGACCGTTTTCATTAAATACAACTGCTTCTTTACTTCGATATTCATATATAGCCGGATTATCATCAATCCATAAAACCCCTGTATACTCATTTGATTTGTACCGTATTCCAAATACAAAATTCATTTTATCGTCGTAAATGTAAATCATATGGGGTAGTTTATTTAATGGTTCACACATTGTTGAACATATTGCAACATAGCCACTTTGGCTAACATCAAAGCTGGTTATTGCATATTTTTCTTTTGGCTCATCCTTTATTAAATCAATCCTACTGTTATAGTTATTAGATATTTCTTGTATGTTATTAGCTTGACTATCATTAAGCTGAATAGAGTAAACAATATTCGAAAGAGCATAGCAATTTATTAAAATTATTATAAATTTTGCGATTAATATCCGTTTTCTCATTTAAAAACGCCTACCCCCTCCGCTAAATGTACCATCGTTATGATATTCGCTTTTATTAATACTAAATAAATCAATAATCCAAATATTATTATAATTAGAACAACAAAGGGCTCCATAGATATTCCTTTTGCAATAATTATTATGCTTGAACAATGTCCTATCTTATTTAAATATTTAGTTAAATCAATCTGCTTTCAGCCTCTCATCAAGCGCTTTTACGAGATCTTTATATACCGGAAATCTGTACTGTTTCGGCACCTTTTGCGTCATTTCACGCACGGCTTTTACGTCGTCGTCGGTAAACAGCGGGATAAACTGAGCGACGTTAGAATGCATGGCGGCAAAGCACAGATCCTGCTCGCTGAATTTCTTTGTTTTGGGCATACCGAGTATCAGCTCCGCCGCCGTCAGCGAGTCTTCCCTGTCGCCTTCTTTTACTATCCGTCCGGCGTATTCCGTAACTATCTCCATAAACTCTTTATCTACGGGCATGGTTTCTTTTCCCTTGCCGGAAAACCAGCCTTTTACAAGCTCGGACAGTGACCTTTTTCTTTCTCCGCTTCCCTGTTCCGTATATTTTCCGTATATTTCCTTTAGTTTTTCGCTCAATTCTGTCATGCTTTTACCTTTTTCCCATAAAGATGAATCATATATTATAATATTAACATAACAGGTATACAATGTCAAGTATAAAGCAAAATTTAATTATTTTATTATAATAAATATCTTGACAAATCGGAATACGCATAGTAAAATACGGTATAATGCAAATATTTTTGCATACGTTTTTGATCAATACTCTTTTCGGGAGGACAAAAGGTGTTTAAAAAAACATTCCGCGGCGGCGTTCATATAAAAGATATGAAACACTTGTCAAGCGGCTCTGCCATAAAAGAATATAAACCACAGGGCGAGCTTGTTTATCTTATGAACCAGCACATAGGCGCGCCCGCCGTACCGTGCGTAAAACCGGGCGACCGCGTTCTTGTCGGTCAGACTATTGCCGAGCCCGGCGGTTTTGTTTCCGCAGCTGTCGTAAGCTCCGTTTCCGGCGCCGTAAAGACCGTTGCGGCGCACGTCTGTCACAACGGCGACAGCGCGCTTGCCGTTACCGTGGTAAACGACAACGAATACGCGACCGTTGAAGGATACGGCGCTGAGCGCGACTATACGCAAATGACGGCAGAAGAAATCATCGCCGCCGTTAAAAACGCCGGTATCGTCGGTATGGGCGGCGCGGGCTTCCCCACGCACGTCAAGCTTGCCGTGAAACCCGGAACAAAGATAGATTATATAATCTGCAACGGCGCGGAATGCGAGCCGTATATAACCTGCGATTACAGACTTATGCTCGAGCAGGCGGATAAAGCCGTGCTCGGCATGAAGATAGTTTTATCCGTATTCAAAGACGCCGTAGGCATTTTCGGTATTGAAGCTAACAAGCCGGAAGGTATTGCAAAAGTTAAGGAATCGTGCGGAGACGACGGCAGGCTGTCGGTAGTACCGCTTAAAAAGAAATATCCGCAGGGCGGCGAGCGCGTTATGATAACCGCGCTTACAAAACGCAGGATAAATTCAAGAATGCTCCCCGCGGACGCCGGCTGCATAGTTTTGAATTTCTCAACCGCGATAGCGATAGCGGAAGCCGTCGCGTATAACAAACCTCTGACGCACCGCATAGTTACCGTTACCGGAGACGCGGTGAACGAACCTTCAAACTTTGACGCTCCTATAGGAACGAACGTATCCGAGCTTGTGGAAGCGGCGGGCGGCTTTAAATACGAGCCGGAAAAGATAATATTCGGCGGTCCGATGATGGGCGCGGCGGTCTATTCTCTTGACGTTCCGGTAAACAAAACGACGTCCTGCATACTGCTTCTTAAAAAAGACACGGTCGTGCCGGAGCCGCACGAATGTATACGCTGCGGCAAGTGTCTTACCGTATGTCCGGAGCATCTTATGCCGATAAAGCTGAAAAATACGGCTGACGCGAACGACTACGCGGAATTTGAAAAGTTGAACGGTCTTGAATGTATAGGCTGCGGCTGCTGTACGTATATTTGC
The DNA here is from genome assembly GCA_017443595.1 of Clostridia bacterium. Lineage (GTDB taxonomy): Bacteria > Bacillota > Clostridia > Oscillospirales > CAG-272 > UBA1248. Next base: position 18,884 of record JAFSYU010000017.1, on the reverse strand, counting down.
CCGGCAAAACGCAGGCTCTCACAGTCTATAACGGCGGCAAAACAGTTTGTTTTAGCCGAGAAGAAGAAAGCGGCGGTGAAAAAATGAAAATGCTGAACGTTTCCATATCACCTCACGTAAGATCATCTAAGACTACGACAAAGATAATGCTTGACGTCATTATCGCAATGTCGCCCGCAATGATCTTCGGTTATATTTATTTCGGCTGGCGCGCGCTTCTTATCAGCGTTTTGAGCGTCGCCTCGTGCGTTCTGACCGAATTCGTTTACGAGAAAATAATGAAGCTGCCCGTTACGATAGGCGATCTGAGCGCCGTTGTGACCGGTCTTGTGCTTGCCATGTGTCTTTATTCCACGGCTCCGTGGTGGATACCGATAGTAGGCGGCGTTTTTGCGATACTCGTCGTAAAAATGCTTTTCGGCGGTATCGGACAGAATTTCATGAACCCGGCTCTTACGGCGAGATGCTTCCTTATCCTCTCGTTTTCAAGAATAATGACGGATTATCCGACCGTAACCGACGGCATTACGAGCGCAACGCCGCTTGCCGCAGCCGCAAAAGGAGGATTTGTCAGCTATACGACGCTCCTTTTCGGAAACCATTCCGGCTCCATAGGCGAAACGTCCGCGCTGGCTATACTTATAGGCGCCGCGTATCTTATAATACGCCGCGTTATAAGCCCGCGTATACCGTTATACGTTATAGGCTCAACGATAGTTTTTGTGGCTGTGTTTACGCTGATGAAGGGCGAAACGCCGGTCACTTTGAATTACCTTTCCGTTCAGATAATGGGCGGCGGACTTTTAGCCGGCGCGGTATTTATGGCTACGGATTATACGACGTCTCCGGTCACAAAATGGGGCAGAACGATATACGGCATAGCCGTCGGTCTGATAACCGCGGTGATACGCTGTTTCGGCAGCCCCGAGGGCATTTCGTTTGCTATAATCATGGCAAACCTGCTGACGCCGATGATCGAAAAGCTGACGTATCCGAAGCCTCTCGGTACATACGGAAAGAAGGCGGAAAAGAAATGAAAAAAATAATCAAAAGCACGCTGATCCTCGTCGCAATAACGCTTACCGCCGCGCTTTGTCTTTCGGTCGTTTACGCCGTTACAAAGGACAGGATAGCGGAAGCTGAAGAAAAAGAACGCATGGATTCCTTCTATACCGTAATGCCCGACGCAAATGAATTCAAGGATATGAGCGTGTGGGTAAAGGACTGGAACGAAAACAGATCCGGCGGCGCGGATATCGTTTCCGCGTTTGGATCGTATGACAAAACCGGTAATTTTATCGGAGTCGTGGTATCGGTCGTTTCTCATAACGGCTACGGCGGAGATATAACGCTTTCCTTAGGCGTTGACAGCGACGGTGTGATAACCGGAATGAAAGTCACGTCCATGAGCGAGACGTCGGGTCTTGGCGCGGAATGTCAGAATGAAACATGGCAGGCTCAGTTCAAATACAAAAGTTCAGAAACTTTAGTATATACTAAAAAAGGCGCGGAGGCGCCGGAAGAAATAGACGCGCTGACCGGCGCGACGATAACGACGAAAGCGGTGCTTGAAGCCGTGAACGAAGGTCACGCGTTCGGTATGCAGCACCGTCATCAGGAAGTGAAAGGAGGGTCTGCCGAATGAAAAAGATACTTGAAAGACTTTATAACGGCATCATAAAAGAAAACCCGACTTTCGTTTTGATGCTCGGTATGTGTCCGACGCTTGCCGTTACAACGTCGGCGATAAACGGTCTCGGTATGGGACTTTCCACATGCGCGGTTCTTATAATGTCGAACCTCATTATTTCCCTGCTCCGCAAAATAATACCGGACAGAGTAAGGATGCCGGCTTATATAGTAGTCGTCGCTTCTCTCGTTACGGTCGTTGATCTTTTGATGCAGGCGTACGTACGCGGTCTTTACGCGTCGCTCGGACTTTACATCCCGCTTATCGTCGTCAACTGCATAATTTTAGGCAGAGCCGAGGCGTACGCTTCCAAAAACCCGCCTCTTCTGTCTCTGTTTGACGGTCTTGGCATGGGCATAGGCTTCACGCTTGCGTTAACGGTTATAGGTCTGATACGCGAGCTTATCGGCAAAGGCACGGCTTTCGGTTTCAATATAATGCCTTCCTTCTACGAGCCTGTGTCTATTATGATAATGGCTCCCGGCGCGTTCTTCGTTTTAGCGTTTCTCTGCGCCGTAAGAAACGCGGTTATGATGAAAAGAAAACAGCCGTTGCCGGAAAAATACTGCACAGGTCACTGCGCCTCCTGCATGGATACGTCCTGCAATATAGGAAAGAAGGAGGATGATCAACAGTGAATTATCTTACCGCTTTCATTTTGGGAATAATCAATTATGCTTTAATAGACAACGTTGTTCTTTCCCGCTTTTTGGGGCTCTGTCCGTTTTTAGGCGTTTCAAAGAAAACGAATACGGCTGTAGGTATGGGAACATCCGTCATAGCGGTCATAACTATCTCCTCCGCTTTGACTTACGTAATAAACAGATTCATACTTATCCCGCTTGATCTCGTATATATGCGCACAATAGTATTTATACTGATAATCGCGGCGCTCGTTCAGGCGGTCGAAATACTTATGAAGCGCAAACTTCCGGCGCTTTACAAGGCTTTGGGAGTTTATCTGCCGCTTATCACAACTAACTGCGCGGTACTGGGCGTTGCGATAGACAGCGCGCAAAAGGGCTTCGGCTTCTTTGATACCATGGTATTTTCCGTAGGTACCGCCGTAGGCTTTTTGGTCTCAATAGTTTTGATGTCCGGCATACGCGAACGGATACAGTATAACAAGATACCAAAGGCGTTTCAGGGAATGCCCATAGTTCTGCTCGCCGCGGGACTTATGGCAATAGCGTTCTTCGGTTTTAAAGGCGTATCGTTCTGATAAAGGAGTTTAATATAATGTTGATACCTGTTCTGACAGCATGCGGCGTTATAGTCGTGATCAGTATACTGATAGGCGTGGGGCTTTGCGTGCTGTCCGAAAAATTCAAATCATCAATAGATCCTAAAGAAGAAAAACTGCGCTCCGCTTTAGGCGGATCAAACTGCGGCGGCTGCGGCTACGCGGGTTGTGACGCTTATGCGAAAGCAGTCGTATATGAGGGAGCTGATCCCGGTCTTTGCGTCGCCGCGGACCCGAAAGTCATAAGCGAGATATTGGGCGTGCAGGTGGAAGCGGCGGGCAAAAAAGTCGCTTACGTGCGCTGCCACGGTCACTGCGCAAAAGCGCCGGCGAATTACAATTTTGACGATACGGAAGATTGCAGGATAGCGTATCTTGCGCCCGGCCACGGTTCAAAGAAGTGTTCTTTCGGCTGCAGCGGTTTCGGCAACTGCGCGCAGGTATGCCCGTACGACGCTATAAGGATAATAGACGGTCTTGCCGTTGTTGACAGGGAAAAATGCCAGGCGTGCGGCAAATGCGTCGCCGTCTGCCCCAAGCATTTAATAGATATAATCCCGGACGATGCGATGTACGTGGTAAGATGCTCGTCTTTGAACAAAGGCGCGGCGGTCAAATCCGCCTGTTCCGACGGCTGTATAGGATGCGGTCTTTGCGTACGCACCTGCCCCGCCGGAGCTATTGAGGTAACAAACAACATAGCAAGAATAGATCAGAGCAAATGTATAAGATGCGGAGCGTGTGCTGAAAAATGTCCGTCAAAGATCATCGTAAAACGTTATTAAAAAGTCTGATTTTAATATTTATATGCGCGGCGCTGGTATCAGCGCCTGCGTGTTCTTCTTCCGGATCAAAATTTTCCGTAACGTATACGGACTTATTTGACACGGTAACGGAATTCACGGCTTACTGCAGCTCAGTAAGCAAATTCAACGAGGTATCGGACGCGCTCCAGGCGGAGCTTTTGCGGCTTCACAGGCTGTTTGATATTTATAACGAATACGACGGTATAACAAACCTTGCGTATCTGAACCGCACTTGCGGCGACTCACCGCAGAAAGCAGGCAAAGAAATAATAGAACTGATAGACCTCGGGCTGATATACTGCGAAAAAACGGACGGCAAAATGAACATTTTTGCCGGCGCCGTCACGTCCGTGTGGCATAAATACAGACAGAGCGGCAGCGGCATACCGACCGATGAAGAGCTGAAAGAAGCGGCAAAGCATATATTCGCGCAGTCTGTAAAGCTTGATAACGGTACCGTTTATTTTACGGATAAAGACTTAAAGATCGACGTCGGAGCAACGGCAAAGGGTTACGCTTCTCAGATAGCTTCACAGATGATCAAAAGCATGGGCGTAAACGATTTTGCACTAAATATCGGCGGCAACGTCGTGGTTTCAGGGCAAAAGCCGGACGGGTTGTGGAAAATAGGCGTGCAGGATCCGGGAGGCGACGGACTTTATACAAAGGTCAAAGTTTCCGATATTTCCGTCGTCACAAGCGGCGATTATCAGCGTTGTTATGAATATAACGGCAAAAAATATCATCATATAATAGATCTGATAACTCTGTATCCGGCTGAAAACTACAGTTCGGTCACCGTTATCTGCAAGGACGCTGCGGCAGCGGACGCGCTCTCCACCGCGCTGTTTCTTGTGAGTGTGGAAGAAGGCGAAGCGCTTTTGAAGCAGTATGACGCCGAGGCGTTATGGATCAAATCGGACGGTACGCCTGTACGCACCGCGGGATTTTCTGCTTATGAATAAAACCGTTTTGCGCAACGCGATACTTATCGTATCTATCCTCGCGTTATCCGCTTCTCTTTTCTTTATCTTCTACGCCGGAAGATCCGCCGGTATATCGTTTGAGATAACCGTAAACGGCAAGCTGTACGGCACGTATCCGCTTGATACGGATATGACGATAGACGTTGACGGACTTTGTACGGTACAGGTCAAAAACTGCGCGGTGTCCGTCACGGATTCGACGTGTTCCGGCAAAGACTGCGTTCACCACAAACCGGTAAGCACGGCGGGCGAGCGTATTATTTGCCTGCCGAACGGCGTTGTTATACGCGTTTTGGGCGAAGGAGTCGATTTCGTACTATGAAAAAGACAAAAAAAATCGCCTTATGCGGCGTTATGTGTGCGCTTGCTTTTGCGTTTTCCTATATTGAATTTCTTTTACCGTTTGATATGATCGGAATTCCCGGTATAAAGCCGGGTTTTGCGAACCTTGTGATCATGGCGGCGCTTTATATGCTCGGACTTCCGTACGCAGCCGCGGTCTCCGCCGTTCGTATAGTATTATCCTGGCTGATATTCGGCAATTTCACGTCGTTTTTATACAGTCTCGCGGGCGGCGTATTAAGCCTTTTACTTATGTTTGTGCTGAAAAAATATAAAGTATTTGACGAGATAGGCGTAAGCGTTTCCGGCGCTACGGTCCATAACGCGGCGCAGCTTGGCGTATCGGCTTTATTGACGTCCGGCGCGGTACTTTATTATACGCCCGTTCTGCTTGTCGCAGGCGTCGTATTCGGCGTGATAAACGGTTTGCTTTTAAAGCTCGTCATCAAACGGACGGAAAAGCTGTTTTTATAGCAAGCTCCGCTAACTTCCCGTAATTTTTTTCAAAAAAACCGCGGTACGAAGAGCAATATTTTCTGTTTTCTCTTCTGCAGCCGCCGCCGCACAAACGGCGGTATTTACAATCATAACACTCATCCGGCAGAGCGGCTGACTCTGCCGTGAATTTTTTCGCCGTATCCGAGTTGAACATTTCGGAAAACGTGTTTTCTTTTACGTTTCCCAACCTGTATTTATCCGTCATATAAAAATCGCACGGATAAACGGAGCCGTCCGCTTCTATTGCTCCGTAACAGGTACAACGCCCCGCGTTGCCGCACATTTCCGGCGCTTTGCCCTGTAGAATACCTATATAATTATCAAACGCTCGGATATAAACCGGGTGATTTGAAAAATAATCTTTATAATACAGCTCAAAAACTTTATTCAAAAACGTTTTATATGCATTTGCCGTCAAAGAATATGACCCGCGTCCGTGTGATGATCCTTCAGTCAGCTTCCTCAAAGAGGGGGTCTTGCGGAGATCTCCGCCGCTGCCCGTATTATCAAGGGGATCATAACACGGTATGAACTGCAGATATTTATATTTTTTCAGCGTGTTATAGACTCTCTCCGGCTCTTTTGCGACCGATTCCGTTACGACGCAGAGAACGTTTACGTCAACTTTTGCGTTTATCAAAAGCTCCGCGGCGAAAACGGCTTCGTCCCACGTTCCTTTTCCGTCTTTGTCTTTTCTGTATCTGTCGTGCGCAGCTTTCGTGCCGTCAAGCGAAATACCGACGGCATATTTGTTTTTTGATAAAAAGTCCGCCCATTCTTTATTTATCAACTGACCGTTCGTCTGTATACTGTTATAGACGGGCATTTTGTTTTTATTATACTTTGTTTGTATATCAATTACTTTTTCAAAAAATTCGATCCCGCACAACGTCGGTTCCCCGCCCTGAAAAGAAAAAGAAACAAAGCCCTTTGCATACTCAAAGGCGCGGGATATAAGTATATCAAGCGTTTTTTCGTCCATTACGCCGTATGAACGTACTTCTCTGTTTTCGCATTCATCATTGTAAAAGCAGTAGTCGCATTTCATATTGCATAAGGATGAGCAGGGTTTTATCAAAAGATTCAGAGGCACCGTTTATTCTCCTTTAAAATAATTTTACCATACGCGGCGCGGTTTGTCAAGTTTTTACCGGCGGTATAAACGGCAAAACAGAGGCGGTATACTCGCCTCTGTTTGTTTATATTATATTACGTTCACGGTCTTATGGGAGATATCCCGCTGCTTTTCATCGCGCGTTTATGCTCATACATTTCTTTATCAGCGCGGTTCAAAACGTCTGATGAGGAGCTGTCCTGTGCGGGATCGAACAGCGCGTAGCCGATCGCCGCGGAAATACGCATAGGCGGATCAAGCGTCTCATCGCCGTACGCTGCGGCAATCCTGTTATTGAACTCAGCTTCAAGCTCTTTGATGTTTGCAAAATCGTCGTTTGTCAGAATGACCGAGAACTCGTCGCCGCCTATACGGAAGACGGGAGAGTGTGCGAACACCTCGCTTATCACTCTGCTCAGGCTTACGAGCGCGGCGTTGCCGCTTTCATGCCCGTAGTTGTCGTTTGTGAATTTAAGGAAATTCAGATCTATCATGGCGATGCCGAAATCAGTATCACCCTCCTGTATCTGCCTGTTAAGCGTTTTCATATCAAGCTCGAAAGCGGTGTTGTTTCTCAATCCGGTCAGCTGGTCTTTCGTTGCAAGTTCGGTCATGCGGTTTGCAACGCTCTTTGATATGGAAAGCTGGGTATTTGCGGATAACAGTTTTTTGATATGGACGTTAAGGTCGTTTTCCATCTTCTTCATGGAATTGGCAAGCGCCGATATCTCGTCTCCGGTATGGAAGTCAAGTTTTGAGAACTCGTCGTGTTCTATAGCGTTATCGTCGGTATAGTAACCGGCGGCGGAAACAGAGAGCTTTTTGATCGGCTTGATTATCATATTGTCTATTATGATAACTATGACGACTATAAGAATTATTGTTGTTATAGCGAGGTATAAGAACAGTATCAGGATGTTTGAAGCCTGCTCCGCTCTGATTTCATTCATAGAAATGTCGACCATCGCGTAAGCTACAACGCCGCCTTCACTGTCGTATATAGCCGTGCCGGCGGTAACGAGCCAGCCGTACGCCTCTGTATTCGTTATGTAAGCCGGGAATCCAACGGTGGGATCTGTCAAAAGCTGTTTGTTTTGATCATATATAGGGTCAAAGCAGCCGGGAGGGCAAGCGTCCTCCTCCGACGCGTCTACCAGATAAACAAACGATTCTGTCGGTACGTCAAGATATGAGATATACAGACAGTCCACGTCGTTTACGGACTGTATTTCACTTAAATAACCAAGTAAATATTTGAAATCTTCATCATCTTTTACAGAATCGAATAATGCTATGTATTCATAGAATTCATCCGTACCCCATTCGTCGCTTACTACTCTGTTTTCGGCGGAATTGAATATATCCGCAACTTTGTTTCTTACGTTTTTGACCTTTTCCGCGTCAACAACTTTTGCGACAGTAGCGGAAATATTCGTCGCGTCTTCTCTGTACTTTCTGTCAACCGTGTTTGCAAGTACTCTGCCGCAGATCAAAAGTGAAATTCCACCGAGTGTCATGGCGAAAAGAACGATAAATATTATTGTTTTTGCTTTTATTGGAAATCTCAGTTTCATCTGTGACATTTGCCTTTCAAATTTAATTTTCAGAGCATAACAATAAATCTTCACATTTACATTTTACAAATATATTGTGACTTTGACAACAACATATTATGAAAAAAATATAACTATTTGTAAATAGTGATATTTACCAATATTTTTATATTACTAAAATAAATATATCATTTGCCTGCAAAAGGCCGATAAAACCGTATCAGAGGAATATAAGAATCGCTGATTTTGTCATTCAAACAGCGCCTATTTTTGTTTTTGGTGTTGATTTTTTTTATTTTATATGGTATTATATTATAAGATAACGTTAAAGGAGCGGCTATATGGATAAAAAATACGTTCTGTCCATGGATCAGGGTACTACAAGCTCTCGCGCGGTGCTTTTTGATAAGTACGGCGGTATGGTCAGCATTGTGCAAAAAGAGTTCAGGCAGATTTTCCCCAAGCCCGGTTGGGTGGAACACGATCCCATGGAGATCTGGTCTACGCAGATGGGCGTCGCCATGGAAGCGATACAAAAAATTGACGCGCACGCGGACGAGATAGCCGCGATAGGCATAACCAATCAGCGTGAAACGACGGTCATCTGGGACGCGGACACGGGAAGACCAATATACAACGCTATAGTCTGGCAGTGCAGACGCACCGCGGATATGATAGAAAAGCTGAAAGCGGACGGGCTTACGGATCTTATCAAAAGCCGTACCGGGCTTGTGCCGGACGCGTATTTTTCCGCAAGCAAAATAGCCTGGATACTTGATAACGTTGCCGGCGCGCGCGAAAAAGCAAACGCGGGCAAGCTGAGATTCGGCACGGTCGACTGCTGGCTCATCTATAATCTTACCGACGGCAAAATCCACGCGACAGACTACACAAACGCCTCGCGTACAATGATTTTCGATATCAAAAAACTCTGCTGGGACAAGGACATATTAAAGTATTTCAATATACCCGAAAGTATGCTTCCGCAGGTTTATCCGTCAAGCTTCATATACGGATATACGGATAAATTCGGCGGCAATATAGCGATAGCGGGCGTTGCGGGCGATCAGCAGGCGGCGCTGTTCGGGCAGTGCGGATTTTCCGCGGGAGAAGTAAAAAGCACTTACGGCACGGGCGGTTTTATGCTTATGAATACCGGGCGCGAAGCCGTCAGATCAGAAAAAGGACTTCTTACTACCGTAGCCGCGGGTGACAGCGATAAAGTGCTGTACGCGCTTGAGGGCAGCGTATTCGTAGCCGGCGCGGCAATACAGTGGCTGCGCGACGAGATGAGGATGATACGCAGCTCACCCCAATCCGAAGAATACTGTTTATCCGTTCCGGATACCAACGGCGTTTACGTCGTTCCGGCGTTTTCCGGCATGGGTGCGCCTTACTGGAATCAATACGCGCGCGGGACGGTAGTAGGTTTGACGCGCGGCGTATCAAAGGATCATTTCATACGCGCGGCCGTGGAATCGCTCGCGTATCAGACAAACGATCTGATAACGGCTATGAAAGAGGAATCCGGACTTGACATTTCCTCACTCAAGGTCGACGGCGGCGCTTCCGCAAACAACTTTTTGATGCAGTTCCAGTCCGATATATCGGATCTGAAAATAGAACGTCCGAGCTGCGTTGAAACGACGGCTACCGGCGCGGCATATCTTGCCGGACTTGCGGTATCATACTGGGCGGACAAGGACGAGATCAAAAAGAACTGGCAAAAAGAAAAAGAATTTTTACCGCAGATAGATGCGGATACACGAAAAAAACTGCTGAAAGGCTGGCGCCGCGCCGTAAAATGCGCGTTATGCTGGGCGGACGGAGAAAATGATGATGAATGAATACGACGTATGCATTATCGGCGCCGGCGTTGTAGGCTGCGCCGCCGCGATGCAGTTATCAAAATACGATTTGAATATTTTAGTTATAGACAAGGAAGAGGACGTTTGCTCCGGCACGAGCAAGGCGAACAGCGCCATAGCGCACGCCGGATACGACGCGGTCCCCGGTACGATCAAAGCAAAAATGAACGTACGCGGAGCGGAGCTTATAAAACAGTTATCAAAGACGCTTGATTTTTCTTATATCCAGAACGGCTCGCTCGTTTTATGCTTTGACGAAGCGGATATTCCTAAGCTGAATACGCTCTACGAGCGCGGTATCAAAAACGGTGTTAAAGAGCTGTCGGTCATAACGGGCGACGAGGCGAGAGCGCTTGAACCCGCTGTATCCGAAAACGCAGTTGCCGCGCTCTATGCAAAAGACGCCGGAATAGTCTGCCCGTTCGGTATGACTTACGCTTTTGCGGAAAACGCCGCGGCAAACGGCGTGCAGTTCAGTTTTCTTACGGAAGTCAAAAACGTAAAAAAATCCGATCCCGGTTATACGGTAGTAACGGATAAAGGCGAAATAAATACAAAATACGTTATAAACGCCGCCGGCGTTTACGCGGACGTTATTCACAATTACGTTTGCGACGATAAAATAAAAATAACGGCAAGACGCGGGGAATACGTTCTGCTTGACCGTGAAGTCGGCGATCTTGTAAAGCATACGGTCTTTCAGCTGCCGACAAAACTCGGCAAAGGCGTCCTTGTCGCCCCCACGGTACACGGCAATATTATTGTCGGACCGAGCGCGGAGGATATTGACGATAAAGAAGACACGGAAACAACGGCAGCCTCTACGGCTAAAATCAAAGAATGCGCGCTTCAAAGCGTGCCGAATATACCGTATAACAAAGTGATAACGGGCTTTTCCGGGCTTCGCGCGCACGGCGGTGACGACGATTTTATTATAGGCGAGACAGCGGACGGATTTTTTGACGCGGCGTGCATCGAATCGCCGGGGCTTACCTCTGCGCCCGCGATCGGCGAGTATCTTGCCATGCTCATATCAAAAAAGAGCGGCGCGGCGCTTAAAACAGACTATATCGCAGAGCGCAAAAACATTCCGCATATTGCAAAAATGCCGCCGGAAAAGCGCACGGAGATGATAAAGAAAAATCCGTTATACGGCAATATCATCTGCCGCTGCGAATCAATATCAGAGGGCGAGATCGTTGACGCGATACGCCGCAAACCCGGCGCGGTGAGCTTAGACGGCGTAAAACGCAGGGTAAGAGCCGGAATGGGCCGCTGTCAGGCGGGATTCTGCACACCTGCAACTATTGCGATACTTGCAAGAGAGTTAGGTATCCCGGAAAGCGAAGTCACAAAAAACAGACCCGGTTCGGAGCAGATAAAGGAGAAGCTATGAAATATCATGATCTTGTTATAATCGGCGGAGGACCCGCCGGGTTGGCGGCGGCGGTATCCGCGCACGAAGCCGGAGTATCTGATATTCTCATACTCGAGCGTGACGAGCGTCTGGGCGGTATACTTAACCAGTGCATACACAACGGCTTCGGTCTTCATACTTTTAAAGAAGAACTGACGGGTCCGGAATACGCGGAAAGATATATCAAAAAAGTGCTTGACGCGAAGATACCGTACAAGCTCAAGACCATAGCCGCGGATATTTCACCTGAGCGTGAAATACTGTACGTAAACGGCGAGGAAGGCGCTGTTACGGTGAAAGCCGGCGCGATAATCCTCGCAATGGGATGCAGGGAGCGTCCGCGCGGCGCGCTCGGGCTTCCGGGTTACCGTCCGGCAGGCATTTTCACCGCCGGAACGGCGCAGAGGCTTATGAATATAGAGGGGCAGTCTGTCGGCAAAAAGGTGTTCATTTTAGGTTCCGGCGACATAGGGCTCATAATGGCGCGCCGTATGACGCTTGAAGGCGCAGAGGTATGCGCCGTTGCGGAGCTTATGCCTTATTCCGGCGGCTTAAACAGAAATATCGTACAGTGCTTGAACGATTTCAATATTCCGCTGAAGCTCTCACACACCGTAACACAGATTCACGGCAAAGAGCGCGTGACGGGTATTACCATATCTGAAGTTGACGAAAAAAGGAGCCCGATCCCGGGTACGGAGGAATATTTTGACTGTGATACGCTTCTCCTCTCCTGCGGACTCTTACCGGAAAACGAGCTTTCAAAATCAGCCGGCATAACGCTTGACAGAGTCACCGGCGGCCCCGTTGTTGACGACAGACTGCAGTGCAGCGTGCCCGGCGTATTCGCGTGCGGCAACGTTCTGCACGTTCACGATCTTGTCGACTACGTGTCGGAAGAAGCGGAAAGAGCCGGAGCTCAGGCGGCGAGTTATCTTTCGGGAAACAGCACAGCCGACGGTTACGTCAAGCTGTATACAGGCTTCGGCGTAAGATACACCGTTCCGCAGATGATAGACGTTAAGAATATGAGTGAGCAGACTGTGGTGCGTTTCCGAGTTGCCGATATTTACCGTGATAAAAGCATTGCGCTTTATTACGGCGACAAACATGTAAAGAAGCAGAAAAAGCGCATAATGGCGCCGGGAGAGATGGAGCAGATAATAATAAAAAAAGACAGCTTTACAGACGGTATTCCCGACAGTATAAAGGTCTGCGTGGAGGACTGAGATCATGAAAACGTATGAGATAACGTGTATACAATGCCCTCTCGGCTGTGCGCTGACCGTCAGCGTTGACGGCGAGGCTGTGACCGTAACGGGCAATACCTGCCCGCGCGGCGCGGAATACGGCAAAAAAGAGGTGCTTCATCCGTCGCGCACAGTGACGTCCACCGTCGCGGTTACAGACGGGGTCCTGCCGCGCCTGTCCGTCAAAACAAAAACGGATATTCCGAAAGAAAAGATTTTTGACGTGATGGAAGTTATACGCAAAACCACCGTAGAAGCCCCTGTCAAGATCGGCGACGTTATAATAGAAAACGTCTGCGGCACCGGCGCGGACGTTATAGCGACGAAAACGGTAGATAAATTTAGAATTCAGAATTAAGAGGCAGCATCACTGCGACCCGCTTGTAGGGGAGGGGTTTCCCCTCCCGAGTTAAGAGTTAAGAGTGAATAGTGAAGAGGTAGGGGTCGGCGCCTCGCCTCCCTCTCCGAGGGAGGTGTCGCGGCTTTGCCGTGACGGAAGGAGTAACTCCCTCAGTCAGCTCCGCTGACAGCTCCCTCAAAGAGGGCGCCTTTGTAGCGGCGAGCATTGCTCGTCCGCTGCCCCCTCAGATATTTCTGAGGGAGGGGTAAGAGGGGGTTTGGGGGGTGTTCGAGGGGTTCCCCATTGCAAACTTGTTTTGCAATGGGGGTTCACGAGAGGGGTGGGACCACCCAAAGGCGCCGAAAGGCGCACAGATTGTCGGCTCTGCCGACACCTTAATTATTAATTTAAAGGAGATTATTATGAGCACAAAAGCAAACGGCGGTTTGAAGCTGAATTTAAAGAGAACGTTTCTCATAGGCTTCGCGTTTTTCGGCATCCTGCTTTTATGGCAGGTGTACGATTCCTGGTGTCCCACGTTTTTAACGGACATCTTTGCACGGCAGATGTATGACCTGTCTTCCGCGCAGCTCAAAGCCGGAGATCCGGACAAGATCTTAAACGTCCAGTGGATAGTCGGTATCATAATGGCGTGCGACAACCTTGCCGCGCTTATCCTGCTTCCCATTTTCGGCAACCTGTCCGACAAGACGAAAACGCCTATCGGCAAGCGTATGCCGTTTATCCTTGTAGGTACCATGGTATCCGCCATAGCTTTCCCGTTCATACCGCTGTTTTTCCATTACAACAACGTGATAGGTATGATAGCTATAATGGTCATCGTACTTATATTCATGATGATGTACCGCAACCCCGCCGTTGCGCTTATGCCGGACATAACGCCCAAACCGCTTCGCGCAAAAGCAAACGGCATAATAAACATAATGGGTTATTTCGGCGGCGCGTTTGCAACGGTGCTCGGCATATTCTTAAAGCTCTCCAACTACATAAACGTTGAAGACAGCGCGAGAAAACTCTGGATAATAGAGATACCGTTCATCGTCGCATCCGTACTTATGGTCATCTCCGCTTTTGTTTTATTCTTTACGATAAGAGAAAACAAGCTTGCAAAAGAGCTGAAGGACGAGCTTGAACTCGGCGAAAAACTGGCGGCGACAGAAACGCCCGTTGACGACGACGCGCCTATGTCGGCAGCCAACAAAAAAATGCTTTTAGCTATTTTAGGCGCAGAGTTTTTGTGGTTCATGTCGGATAACGCCATGGGTACTTACATAGGCAACTACGTTATTTATTACCTCAACTCCGTATCGAGCGCTACGATGATAGTGACTATAGTCGGCGGCGTGGCGAGCGTCATAGGCTTTGCGATAGCGGGTATAATTGCAGACAAGATAGGCAGAAAATGGACTATATCGTGCGGTCTCGGCATAACGGTGCTCGGTATGATACTTATGTGCTTCGTTAAGCCTACAGGCAACGTTACGGGAGTCAACGGCGAGTTTGCATTCCCTCCTCTGCTCTACGTTGTAGGAGCGATCCGCGGCTTCGGCATGGCGCTTGTGCATAACTGTTCTTTCCCGATGGTCGTGGAGCTCTGCTCAAGCAAGAAGATCGGCAAATTTACCGGTTACTATTACGCGGCAAGTATGTCCGCGCAGACCATCACGCCGGTGCTTTTAGGTCTCGTTTTCAAAGCGTCGCTCGTATGGTGGGCGCTGCCCATTTACTGCGCCGTGCTTCTTACCGCGAGCTTTATTGTATTTACTATACTTGTCAAAAACATAAAAGCCAAAAAGGTTGAAAACGCAAAAGGTCTTGAAGCCATAGACGGAGACTGATATGATATTTATAATTATTGCGGTTTTGCTTTTGCCTGTTCTTCTGTTTGTGTATCTTACTTTCCCCGGACACGCGAAAAAAGAAAAAAAAGCGCAGTTTTTCGGCAGAAATATCGCGCACAGAGGACTTTATGAGGCGGATCAGAGCGTGCCGGAAAACTCGCTTGCCGCGTTTTATCTGGCGAAAAAGAGCGGTTACGGTATAGAACTTGACGTGCAGCTCACCCGCGACGGGCGCGTTGTCGTTTTCCATGACGACACGCTGAGCCGCGTCTGCGGCGTGGACCGTCGCGTAGACGAGCTTGATTATGAAGAGCTGCGCAAACTGCCGCTGTTTGGTACAGACGAGCGCATACCGCTTTTCTACGAGGTTTTAAGATCGGTAGGCGACAAAACTCCGCTTATTGTCGAGCTTAAGACCGGAAAGCGCAACAAAGAGCTTTGTCAAAAAACGTACGAGCTTTTATCCGCTTACAACGGCACGTACTGTATAGAAAGTTTTGATCCTTTTATCGTCAAATGGTTCAGGTTCCACGCTCCGCGCATACTGCGCGGTCAGCTTACGCAAACGCCCGTAGATTTTGTAAGATCGGGAACTTCCAAAGCCGTCGGATTCATTTTAGGAAACGTGCTTTTCAACTTCCTTGCAAGGCCTCATTTTATAGCGCATAAGCAGGGAAAGAAAACGCCCGCCGTCAGATTTGCTGAAAAAGCGGGGGCCATGGACGTTATCTGGACCGTACGCGACGCCAAAGCTCAGCCCGACTGCGACGTTATAATATTCGAGCATTACAAGCCTGATATAAAATTCAAATAAGAGGCAAAAAATGGTTTTTGTATATATTTTATGCGGCATAATCGCATTTCTTCTTATATCTTTTTTAGCCGTATCCTTCGCCGTGTTTATAAAGTCGTATTATAACGGCAACCGCAAAGACGTTACGTACAAAGTGCTCAGAGGCAAGGAGTACGACTCTTACCGCGATCAGATGCTTGACGTTATAAAGACCGCCGCAAAGATACCGTTTGAAGAAATAAACACACGGTCATACGACGGAAAAAAACTGTACGGCAGGCTGTATTTAAAGGACCCGACGGCTCCTTTTCACATTCAGTTCAACGGTTACAGAGGCAACGGTCTGCGCGATTTCAGCGGCGGGCTTCAGCTGGCGCTGCAGTCCGGCGGAAACGTCATACTTACGGACCAGCGCGGTCACGGCAGATCTGACGGGAGCATAATTACCTTCGGTGTTAAAGAACGCAAAGACGTGCAAAGCTGGGTAAATTACGTATCCGAAAACTACGGCGACGTACCCGTTTATCTCGAAGGCATCTCAATGGGCGCGGCTACGGTTTTGATGTCGTCTGATCTGCCTATGCCTAACGTGCGCGGCATAGTGGCGGACTGCCCTTATTCAAGTCCTTTCGGCATAGTTTCTCTTGTTGCAAAACGTATGTTCAACGTTGGCAGACTTCTTGATCCGTGTATAGTCTTCAGCGCTTTTGTTTTTGCTCATTTCAACATTATGTCTTCTTCGGCTTTGAAATCCGTTAAGGCGACGAAAATACCGATACTGATAATCCACGGCAACGCGGACAATTTCGTACCGCTTTATATGAGCCGCGATATACGCGACGCAAATCCGGACAAAGTCACGCTTGTAGAAATAGAAGGCGCGCCGCACGGCCTATCGTATTTAGTAGACACGGAAACGTATAAAAAAGTTTTTTTGGATTTTTGCGCTTCAACCAAATGACGCCGAGAGGCGGACGGTAAGGCATCGGGATCCCGGTTTTTTCCGAATCATCCGCCGCCGGTATAATATACGCGCTGCCGCCGCACAGGATCAAAAAACTGCGGTCAGCACGTTTGATACAAACAAAAAATCAGTCTCATTTTTTTATACGTGAGACTGATTTTTATTATATTTATTCGGAGCCAAACGCAATGATCACGATTTGCAAAAACCCCGCGTTTAGTTTAGTTTAACGCGTGCTCAGGCTTCTGAACAGATCTACGACGTCTTTGTTATCGACCGTTCCGTCTTCATTGAAATCGTAAACGTATTCGTCCTCGGCTTTTTCGGTTCCGGAAACGTATCTGAACAGTTCAACAACGTCCTTATTGTCAACGCTTCCGTCCCTGTTGCAGTCGCCTCTCGCGTACGGCGGTTCCGTATCCGTATCGGTATCGGTACCTTCTTTTTCTTCAAAGACAAAGGTTATCTTTGAATAATAAGCAAGCTGGTTTTCACTCTTTATTTTGGAATAAGCGAAATCGCTCAATTTCACGGTGTATTCGCCGCTGACCGACGCTTCCTTGTGCGGCTGATACTTGTTGCCGTTCTGTACGACAACGTCCCAGTTTCCGTCACCGTCGATATCGAAATTCTGTTCCAGAGCGGTCACGTCGCTGTATACGAAATCGCCCGCCGCTTTCATAGCCGCCAGCGTTGCGTCAAACGCATCCTTGTTTTTATCCGTAAAATCAACAGTCGTCTTTCCATCGCTCATATCGATCACGAATCTGCCCAGGTTTGCAGGCTCAGCCACGAATTCGATCTTCATAGAGAGTCCGAGCTCTTCTTCCTGGAAATTGACAACGGTACCGGTGTTGGCTGACGCAAGCTTGTAGCCCTGCTTTGTGGAATTATTGTTTAATTCTCTGAGCTCGCGCAGATCGCCGTAGCCGTTGATGTCGAGATCGAGATAATACTTTTCACCCGGCATAAACGATCCGTCTTCCGCAAAGTTGCCGGACCATTTTGCGCTTCTGATGCTCCAGTCGTCAAACGGAGCCGCAAAGGTTATGCCGTAATCTACCGGCTTTTCGCCGATAACGGGATTGGTGATACCCTCAACAACAACGTCCTTAACAACGTTGCGGTAGACCATGAATTTTCTGACGGTAAGCGTTTTGTCGTCGGGTCTGTCGTTTAATCCCGCTATGTTCGCCCAGGCAAAGTAACCGTCAATCTTCTCGCCGGATGTTAACAGAGCGCATTCCGCGTCGTTCAGTATCTGATGCTTTGACGCCGGAGCGTCGTCCTTGAGTCTGAACGTCAGCTCGCAGTCATACGCAACGTTGGCAGCGATCGTATCCTCGGTCACCTTAGCGCCGCGAGTGTAGTTTCCGCGTTCGCCTTCAGCGTAATACCAGTTTGTTTCAACGGTATAGAAATTCGTATTATCTCCTATTACTTTGTAATTGCAGGGGAACTCGTCGCCTACCTTAAAATCGGTAAGAAGCTTTCCTGCCACGACAAACTGCGCTTCAAAGTTGCCGTAAGTAACTATCTGTTTTGTGAAGGTCAGCACCATCTCCCATCTGACGCTTTCCCCGCGAACACCTTCACACGTACCGGTAAGCTCGTAACCGCCCAGTTCAGAGCCGTTGAATTTCAGCGTGATGCGGTCGGGGCGGAGCACTTCTTTTCCTTCAACGACGTCAAACGGAATATACCAGCCGGAAAATACGTCCAGCGTGAAACGAAGCGTTGCGGAGGTCGCCCATCCGAATATTGTTTTATTATTATATTCGTCAACTTCTTTAGCGCCCCATTTTGCCCATACTACTTTGTACGGCGAATCCTGAAGATGAGCGCTCTCATCTACGTCAGAGCGGGCGGCGTTGAGACGTTTTGTCGTATCGTCGGGAAACGGATCGATTTGCTCGCCGCCTATATGCGGAGTCTCAAGATATCCGCCGGTAAAGCCGGTGCCTGTCCATTCGCCGTAGCCGAGCTCAAGCGTTATCGGTTCGTTGTTGGAGGCAGACGCCTGGAACGGTATGACCGAGATCAGCATAAGCGTCACGATCATAATTGCAATAATGCGTTTTTTCATTTTATTACTCCTTTTTTATAGATTATTTGAGTATAAATGAATTATACATCAAAAATCTGTTATATATATATA
>JAFSYU010000003.1 GCA_017443595.1 Clostridia bacterium | reverse complement strand
GTACGTTCGCTGTTTCTTCTAAGTTAGTGTCTTTATTGCTGAGGGTCCACCCGTTCCCATTCCGAACACGGCAGTTAAGCTCAGTCATGCCGAAAATACTTGCTTGGAGACGAGCCGGAAAAATAGGTCGATGCTAACACAAAAAATCTCGGGAACTTTACCTGAGATTTTTTTCTTAAAATATATCAAGTTAAGAAGGCAGTAAAGAAGAAGGACAAGAAAACAACAGAAATAAATTGTTGAGGTTTAAACGTATGGACCTTCAATCTTACTATATCACTAACAGTATAAGCATAGTGATTCTGCTTATACTGTACTACGTGTCCCGCACAAGAACGCTGAGATACAGGACGGAAGACAAGATCTTTTCCGTTATGGTTTTCGGCGTTATGTTCGGTTCCGCGCTGGAGATAGTATCATATATCCTGGACGGAACTGTATTTCCGGGCGCGAGAATACTGAGTTATTTTGTAAACACGCTTTTGTTTACGGCAAATATGCTTCTGCCTTTCAGCCTTATCGTATACGTTGATCTGTATTTATACGGTGATCCGAGACGGATCTGGAAAAAATACAAGCCGCAGATTTTTACAGCGATCACAATGATCACTTTGAATATAGTAAACATTTTTGTTCCTTTATCTTTTTATATAAACGATCGGAATATATATGAAAGAAGACCGCTTGTATATCTGTATTACGCCGTTATCGTATTTTACTGCGTAACAATAATGGTAATGCTTAAACGGTATGAAAAAGAAAACGGTGCAAAAGCGTTTTTGAATTTCAATATGTTTTTGGTCCCGGTCATAGTAGGATGCGGGCTGCAGTTCTTTATATACGGTTTGTCTTTGGCTTGGCTTGCGTCGGCGATTGGTATTGTAGGATTGTTTATGATGCAGCAGAACGAGATGGCGTATATCGATCCCCTCGTCAATACGTATAACAGACAGTATCTTGACCATATCCTTTCTGTATGGATCAGCCGCGGAAGAAAATTTGCCGGCGTAATGCTTGATATGGATAAATTCAAACAGATAAACGACTGTTTCGGTCATTCCGAAGGCGACAGAGCTTTACAGAATCTGACAAAGGTGTTAAAATCCTGCTGTCTCGGCGGTGAATTCATATTCCGTTTTGCAGGTGACGAGTTCATCATAATCAAACTGACGAATACGCCGGATGAGCTTCAGGCGTATATGAACAGAGTCAACAGAAAGCTTGAGGAACCGGAGGAGGAAGATAAGCCTTACAGGCTTTCGGTATCATACGGTATCAGCTTTTTCAAAGAAGGAAACATAGATACCTTTATGAAGGAGATGGACGACCGGATGTATGAAATGAAAGAGCAGCACCATAAAATGAATAAAACGGTGATAAAATAGATAGATTAAGCGGTTGTTTAAAATCCTGAGTTCAGATTCGGGATAATAAACGACCTTTTTCTATATAATAATTCCGCTTTATAAGCGGAAAAATCTCAAATAACGCGTTATTGACTTTCGTTTTTATATTTGATATAATCTTATCAGAAAGAAAAACGCGTTATTGCTTTCAAAAATATGAAAGAGAGATTTTATTATGGAATTAGGTGCAAAAATAAAAGAGCTAAGGCAGAGCCGCGGTATGACGCAGGAGCAGGTCGCGCAGAAGCTGAACGTATCAAATCAGACCGTTTCAAAATGGGAGACGGGTGCGGCGTGTCCCGACCTGTCGCTTATCGTGCCTATTGCGCGTTTTTTCGGTGTTACGACGGATGAACTGTTCGACTTTTCCGCGACAGCCGACAAACTGCGGCTTGAAGAACTGCAGAAGCAATACGACGAGACTTTCAAAACGGGGAACATTCAGGACAGACTTGAAATATCAAAACAGGCGGTAAAGGAATTTCCGTCAGATATGAAATGGCTTGACAATTACGGCTGGGGCGTTTGGTGTGACGCGATAGAAAGGCTCAAAGGAGAAGAATTTGAAAAAGCGAGAGAAACAGCAGCAGAAGTATTCAAAAGCGTTATAGAGCAAACAGATGTCGATGAAATAAAATGCGGCTCAATAATAGGTATATGTCAGTGCTTATGGAGTGCAGGCAAAAAAGCAGAGGCGCTTGAATACGTTAAAAAGTTTCCGGAAATAAAGCCGATAATGAATCAAAGGCAGACCGTATATCTTAATTGTCTTGAGGGTGATGAACAGAAAAGAGAAAAGCAGCGGTATTTGTTGGAACTGTTAACTCAGCTTTCGGTTTTTCTTGTATATCAATACCGTTATGATGAAGATTTCAAAGCGACGACAGAGACTGCGATATCGCTTTACAGTTTGTTTTTCCCGGGAAAGGGATTTATAGGTGACTATTCGTTCTGTGTATTATCAGATCTTTACTGCAGAAGGGCAAAATGGCAGACTGATGAGGATGATATGAAGGGAGCAGAGGAAAGTTTGAAAAAAGCTTTTGAATATGCAAAGAAAGCCGATAGCCTGAAAGGAGAATATTCATACGATGCGCCCCTGTTTTATCTGTTGAAAGAAGATACTTCAAAATGGTATGTAACAGGTACAAAAACGAAATCGGAAGAGATAAAGAATATGCTTGAATTGCCGTACTTTGCAAAAGTGAAAGCGCTTGATACGTATAAAGAACTGTTTGAAAACAAATAAAAAAAGCGGCTGTAAGCCGCGCGCACCGGTCGGAGTGGGTACCGCCGGTGCGCTTGTTTTATTTCATTACTCCGCGAAATATCGCGGAGTTTTTCGTTTTGAAAATGGAAACAAACGAAAAATTACTTCATTTGCCACCGTTTCAGATTGTTAATGATTGTCATATACCTTTCCGTTTCACGTATCGGAGCATATACTTTCCTTTCTGAAGAAGTCAGCCCATCATACATAGAACAACAAGAACGAGGACCGGTCACATATTCCTCGATCAAAAGATCGTCCGGTACGGGGTTGATCATACTCAAAGCTTTATATCCTTCCGTGTCGTATATTACCGCGCTGTTATATGCTTTTTCAAGATAATCGAGACAAACATCAAACTCCTTTTTCTGTGCATAAGCGTACGCTATACCTTCGTAACAGCATGATAACTCATCCTCGATCCAAGCGGCGTCCTTAGCGAACGCTTCATAAACCTTTACCATGCGGAGGTTTTCTTTGAGAAACGCTTCATAATCGCCCTTGCTATAATAGTAGTATGCAATGTACGGGAAAACAGACGTCATTCCGAATAAATATCCATAAAGCTCCTCTTTCAATGCGTTAAGTGCATTTTCATCATTTGACTTACGCATCTTAATGATAGCCGCCATAGAATGTGGATAGATCCCTTTCGGTGTGATAAGCATATCATTATATTCCGAAGCTTTGTCGTATTCACCTGTTACAAAGTAGATTCCCGAGAGAAATTTCAGTGACCAGTCGCGGCGGGATTTATCGGTTTCATGCTTAACAACGTACCTAAATCCGTCCGCCGCTTTATCGTATAATATGTCGCGTTCCGATTTCGTTTTGCATTTGTTCGCGGCTATGATTCGAAGATGTGAAAGCGAAAATCTTAATAGCATATCGTTCGGGAATCTTGCAAGCGTTTTTTCTATAAGGCTTTCCGCTTCTTCAATTTTAAATTCGCGGTACAAGCTGCTTATTTCGGCTATGACATTTGCTGTTGTTTTATTATTTGCCATATCATATCCGAGCAGATAATCGACAGATACTCCGAATATTTCCGCTATTTTCGGCAGCAGCGTGATGTCGGGATATGCATTATTGCATTCCCATTTTGATACGGCTGCGGTTGACACGCCGAGCATTTCCGCGATCCTCTCCTGCGTATATCCTTTTTCTCCTCTTAAATACAAAATTGTTTTACCAAGTTCCATTTTATATATCTCCTTGCGTTTATTTCTGTAAGCTTACGCCTATATTATAACGTCAATTTTGAATAATGTCAATGGAACGATTTTCTATATGGTATAATTATATATCAACTAACGGTAAAATTGTGATATAAAAAATAAGCGCGCGTGCGTAACAGGGGTTCCCCATCACACCGCGCGCTTATAAAAACGGACTGCCGATAATTCAGACAGTCCGATTGTTTTGTTTTATCGTATATGATGTGATTTGATTTTCCGAATTACTTTCCTCCGAACATCCACTGCAATGTGTACTGTATGTATTCATCCCAGAATTCCCAGCAGTGTACGCCGTCCGACTCTCTGTACGTCAGATCGTAGCCGTTGTCTTCCAGTACCTTTTTGAATCTGACGTTCTGCGCGTATAATCCGTCCTGTTTTCCTATACCGATAAATATATCGGGCTTTACCTTATCGTTTTTATGAGCGTCGACGAGCTTTATCAGATCGTCCTCGTCGGGCACGGCCTGTCCTTCGCCGAAAATGGCGGTAAACAGTTCCGAACGCTCCCCGCAGAATTCGGATATGTCCGTGACGGCGGATAAAGCGGACGCGGCGGCGAATCTGTCCGGTTCGCGCAGCGCGGCTTTGAGCGCGCCGTAACCGCCCATTGAAAGTCCGGCTATGTAATTATCCTCGCGTTTATCCGAAACGTTGAAAAATTCACGCATACGCATAGGCAGTTCTTTTGATATGTATTTATAATAATCGCCGCCGTATTTCATATCCGTGTAAAAACTTCTGTGGCCGTTAGGCATCACGACGCATATGCCGTATCTTGAAGCGTAACGTTCTATGCTCGTCCTGCGCATCCATATGGTATGGTCGTCGGAAAGACCGTGCAGCAGATATAAGACCTTGAATTTTTTATCGCTTCCGTTGTTGTCTATACCTATTTCGCCGAGAGCGCCGTTTTGCGGTATCACGACGAACACCTCGCTCTGCATACCGAGAGCTTCGCTGTAAAAATCTAAAGAAATAAAAGCCATATTTTTTATCCTCCGGTGTTTATTATATAGTATTGGAATATAATTGTCAAGTAAATACTTGACAAATATAGGAATTTTATTTATAATATTATAAAATACAAAATGATCCGGTCAAGATGAATAAAGAAGAAAAGAGATTATTTTACAAAAGGCTGATCGCACTTACTCTGCCGCTTGCTTTTGAGAGTCTTATGCTCGCGTCTGTCGCGGCGGCGGACGCGTTTATGCTCGGCAGGTTGGATCAGAACGCCATGTCCGGCGTTTCGCTTGCCTCGCAGATACAGTTCATACAGAATATGGTCATCTACTCGGTGACCGCCGCCGGAACGATCCTCGGCGCACAGTACTGGGGAAAAGGCGACAAAAAGACCATAAACGATATTTTTTGCATGATGCTGCGCATAAACGCCGCCGTTTCCGTTCTGTTTTTTATCGGATGCGTGTTCTTTCCGCAGTATCTTATGTATATGTTCGCGCATGACAGCATACTTGTATCAAACGGCGCGGAATATCTGCGTATTGCCGGATGGTCGTATCTTTTGACCGGTATTTCCCAGTGCTATCTTTCCGTTATGAGGATAAGCGATCACGTGGGTGTAAGCGCCGTTATAAGCTCCGGCGCCGTGGTATTGAATATCGGGCTCAACGCCGTTTTGATATTCGGGCTCTTCGGCATAACGCCGCTCGGTATAAAAGGCGCGGCGATAGCTACGCTGACGGCGCGTATCGTCGAATGGTCTTTGTCCGTCGGCATTTCGTTTAAAAAGAATTTCATAAGACCGGATCTGAAGCGTTTGTTTTTCCGGGACAAACTGCTGTCGGCGGATTTCCGCAAATGCTGTCTGCCTGTGCTCGGCGCGTCGCTTTTGTGGGGCGTCGGATTTACGTCATATACGGCGGTCATGGGACATTTGGGCGGTGACGCCGCGGCGGCGAATTCCGTTTCCGCTGTCGTGCGCGATCTTATGTGCTGCGCCTGTAACGGTCTGGCGTCGGCGGGCGGCATAGCCGTGGGCAACCGCTTAGGCGAAGGAGATTTAAAAAGGGGCAGAGAATACGGCGATAAACTGCTTGTCATCTCCGTTATATGCGGGATAATAACCGCCGTTATAATAATCGCGCTGATACCCGCCGTGCTTCTTGTCGCGGAGCTTACCGAGACCGCGCGCAAAAACCTTATAGGTATGATGATTATAATGGCCGTCTATATGATAGCGCGTTGTATAAATACCATTGTTATAAACGGGGTTTTTGCCGCCGGAGGAGACACTAAATTTGATATGTACAGTCTTGCCGCCACGATGTGGGGCATTGCGATACCGCTTTCGTTTTTGTCCGCGTTCGTGTTCGGCTGGCATATTTACGTAGTTTACGTTTTCACCTGTATTGACGAGATCGGAAAAATACCGTGGGTTATGCTGCATTTCAGAAAACACAGGTGGGTAAAAGATTTAACAAGACAAAGAAATAATTCTAAGGAGGAATTACAATGAAGTACAGAATTGAAGGAGAACCGCTTCCCGTAGTTATCTGCGATCTTGAAACAAACGAACAGATGATAACCGAAAGCGGCGGCATGAGCTGGATGACTCCGAACATGAAAATGGAGACAACGAGCAACGGCGGCATCGGAAAGGCTTTCGGAAGGATGTTTTCCGGTGAATCTATGTTCCAGAACCGTTATACCGCTGAGGGCGGCCCCGGCACCATAGCGTTTGCATCGAGCTTCCCCGGATCCATCCGTGCGGTGGAGATAACTCCGGATAAACCGATAATAGTACAGAAAAGCGCTTTTCTGGCAAGCGAAACGGGCGTTGAGCTTTCGGTACATTTCCAGAAAAAGATCGGCGCCGGATTCTTCGGCGGCGAAGGATTTATCATGCAGAAGCTCACGGGACACGGCATGGCGTTTCTTGAAATAGACGGCCACGCTGTTGAATACGAGCTTGCGGCAGGTCAGGAGATGATCATAGCGACCGGTTATCTTGCCGTTATGGACGCATCCTGCACTATGGATATCGTTGCGGTCAAAGGCGCAAAGAATATGCTTTTGGGCGGCGAAGGATTTTTCAATACAATAGTCAGAGGTCCGGGCAAAATAGTGGTCCAGACGATGCCCGCTTCAAAGCTTGCTCAATCCTTAGGCGTAGGAGCAAACAAATAATATCCTGAGATGGGAAACGCACGTTCAGTAAAGAACACTATAATAAGCACCGCGGCGTATATCACCGCCGCGGTGCTTTTGATCGTTCTTACTTTTGTCGCAAGAAAGATCGATTATGCGTATTTCTCATCATATAAGCCGTTTAAACCGGCGGAAATGATAACTGAGGCTGTGTTTATCATCGCGGCTTCGGTATTGATCATAAAACACCGCGGCAAGGGGCTTTTGAAAAGCGTCGGCAAGCATCTTATCTTTGCTTTGATCCCGCTTGCATTGTTTTTTGCCGCTTTCTTTTATCTGCCGGATAAAATAAATCCGGCGGACCGGAATCTGGTTTATACGCTCGACTCGTTTTTATCGGCTTTTGCGGACGACTTCATACTGTGCGCCGCCGGATGTACGCTGCTTTTACATAAAGCGGATCTGAAAGCGGCGGGAGTCATAATAATGCTTGCAGGAATGGCTGCGTACGAGCTTGCGTTATCGGAAGAAAAAGACGCGGTATTAGCGTTATCGGTGATCGCCGTTATTGTTATCGGATACTTTGAAATACAGCTTCATATGAGCTCCGGCAGCGCGCTTTTCTGCGGTATTTTCCACTTTTTGCTGCATTTGACAATGCATCTGCCGCATCTGAATTCAGCCCGGTCCGAGCCGTATTTCGGCAGTACCGCGGCAAAGGTGCTGTATGCGATATCTTTAGTATCCATGCTTGTTTTAGGCATAATACTGAATAAAAAACGAAGATCAAAAATCAAGGCGTCCGTTTGACCGGACGCCCGGATTTTTTTAATTGTCCGGAAGCATAAGTTTGACGTAGCCCTGTTCCGATTTGCAAAGAGGGCAGTTGTAAGGCGCTTCCTCCGTTTCCTGTTCGTGTCCGCAGTTGCCGCACTTCCATTTTGTCGGCGTTCCGCGGCGGTACATCGTGCCTTCGCTTAACTGTATGCGTATATTGTTAAGCTGCATCATATGGCAGTGCTCGACCGACGCTATAAGCTCAAACAGCCTTGCCTGCTCACAAAATCCCTCGTCATGCGCGATCTTTGCGTATTCCGCGTAAATCTTCACGCTCTCGTCGTATTCCGTCTGCGCGGCAAGCTCAAGATTTTGCATCAGATCCCATTTTTCTTTAAACGGATAGCCCGCGTTTACCGTAAGATCGCTCATGATCTTGCTGTCGGCGCTCTGTATGGCGGTGTAAAACATCCTCGCGTGGTAAAATTCGTTTTTTGATATTTCGTTCAACGCGCATTCCACCTCGTAAAGCTTCTGCATTTTTGCACCGTACGCCATGAATTTATATCTGACGTGAGCCTGACATTCACCCGCGAACGAGTTTATGAGATTTTGAAAAGTTTTACTGTTTTTCAGTTCCATAATTCTGTTTCCTTTCGCTTTTTTGCGATTATTGACGGTACTGTCAAAATAAAATCAAAATTCAAAAAAATGTAAAAAAAGAAATAAATTCAAAAGTCTGACACAAACTTATAACAATAAAATTCTTAATATAGATTATAATATATTGATAAATATATAAGGACGTACTGCTTTGAAAAAGTATTTCATTGATCTGATCGGTTCTGATCAAGCAAAGGAATATTTTATATCCGCGTTAAACGGCGGATATTTGAGCCACGCCTATATTATAGAAGGCGCTTCGGGCAGCGGCAGACGTACGCTTATAAAAGAACTGCTGAAAGCCATGGCGTGCGAAAGTGACTACGCCCCGTGCGGTAAATGCGGAAGCTGCATACGTCTTGACGCGGGAGTTTGCGTTGACGTCCGTACCATAAAACCGGCTGAAGGCAAAACGGAACTGACGGTGGATCTCATACGCGGTATATATGACAGCGTGGGGCTCATGCCCGCGGACATCCCGTTCAAAGCGTATATAATAGAGGACGGGGAAAATATGAACAGAAGCGCGCAGAACGCGTTTCTTAAACTGTTTGAAGAGCCGCCGGAAAACGTGTATTTCTTTATAGTGACTACAGACGCGCAGGCTCTTCTTCCGACTATAAGATCAAGAGCGCTGATTATCAGAACGGAGCGTCTTGACCGTGAACAGATGCGCGCCGTCCTTGACCGCAAAGGTATCCCGGACGACAAAAAAAGAGAAGACGCGATAGCGCTTGCAAACGGCTCAGCCGGTGAGGCTATGCGCATATACGGGGACGGAGCGGACGCGGTAAAACTGCGCGATACGGCGGATAAGCTGATAAAAGCGCTGCTTTTGCCGGACTCGGACAAGCTGTCTTTTATAACCGTACATCAGAAAAACATCAAAAAAACGGACGAGCTGTGTAAGGTCTACGCGCTTCTTCAAAGCGCCCTGCGCGACGTTATGGCGTGCAAGCTCGGCTGCTCGGAAAACACGGTATATTTCACAAGATACGAGGACGCGGAGGAATATTCGCTTCATATTTCGGACAGCGCCGTGATCAAGACGAGCGACGTTATATCGGAGCTTTTATCAATATCCGACGTCCCGCTCAATCCCGCTCTTGCAATGACGGAATTCGCAAGCAGAGTCTGGGATGCGCATCTTATTTAGCCATAAAGGCGTTAAAACTTCACCCGGCGCGGTTACCGGATGATTTATGACACGCGGGCGTGAAAACGCTCATTACCGCATGAAAGGAAATAAAAAAAGTGAACGACAGAAAACATAAAAGGCATTTTATGCACGCGCCTAAAAACCCCGTTGCAGTCCCGGTAAAGGAAAAACCTAAGAAACCGGCGTCTGAATATGAAGCGCCGCGCTTCGTTTTACCGGAGAGCTTTTATGAAAAGCCCGTGCAGCAGCCGGAGGTTGAATACGTAACGGTCGCAGGAGTACGCTTCAAAGAAGGCGGAAAAGTCTATTATTTCGATCCCGGGCAGATAGAAATGTCGGCGGGTGATTTCGTCATAGTTGAGACCGCGCGCGGACTTGAATACGGAGAAGCGGTATATACCGATATGAGCGTCAGCGCTTCTCAGATAGTCAGTCCGCTGAAAAACGTTATCCGAAAAGCCACGCCGGAGGACGACGTGCATAAAAAGGAAAACGACGTAAAAGAGACCGAAGCTTTCAAAGTCTGTGAGGAAATGATAGAACAGCACGGGCTTGAAATGAAGCTCATAGAGGTCGAATGCACGTTTGACAACTCCAAAATGCTGTTTTATTTCACGTCCGAGCAGCGCGTGGATTTCAGAGATCTGGTAAAGGATCTCGCGTCCGTTTTCAGAACGAGGATAGAGCTGCGCCAGATCGGCATCAGAGATGAGGCAAAGCTGATAGGCGGCTTAGGCGTATGCGGCAGACCCGTTTGCTGTCATACTTTCTTAGATGATTTCGGTCAGGTCTCGATCAAGATGGCAAAGGAACAGAATCTTTCGCTCAACACTTCTAAGATCTCCGGTACCTGCGGCAGACTTATGTGCTGCCTGCGTTTTGAACACGAAACGTATGAGGAGGAGATCAGAAAGACTCCCAAGATAGATTCTCTTGTAAGGACCGACGACGGAGACGGCGTGGTCGTTGAGACCGTGCCGCTTCAGGGGCTTGTAAAAGTACAGCTTTCACAGTCGCCGGACGCCGCGCCCAAAGTATACAAACGCGACGACGTAAAGCTCATAGGCTATGTCAAGAAAGAATCAAAATCACAGCCGGAGACGGAACCGGAACAATGATCCCGAAAGGAGCTGTCTTATATGGCGGAAGGACACAGAGGCAGGCTTAAAGAAAGATTTCTCAAAGACGGTCTTGATAATTTCAATGAGATAAACGCGCTTGAGATACTTTTGTTTTACGCCGTGCCGAGAAACGATACAAATCCTTTGGCTCACCGTCTGCTTGACAGATTCGGGAGCTTTTCCGCCGTGCTTGACGCGGATTACAACGATCTGCTCGAGGTGGACGGCATATCCGACCACACGGCAACTTTCCTTAAACTTCTGCCGGAGGCGGCAAGATATTATCAGAGCGACAAAATAACGGAAAGAAAAGAACTTGCGGCGCTTACCGATATCGGAGAGTTTTTCGTAAGAAAATACGTAGGCGTTGTAAAAGAAACCGTTTATATGCTTTTGCTTGACAACAAGCGCTGCGTCATAAGCCTTGAAAAAGTGCATGAAGGCTCTGTCAGCTCCGCCGCCGTAAGCGTGCGCAAAATGGCGGAGACCGCGCTTAAAAAACGCGCCGCCGCCGTAGTCGTAGCACATAACCATCCGTCAGGACTGGCTGTTCCGTCGCCCGACGATATACTCGTTACGAGAAATATCAGATCGGCTCTGCAGACGCTTGAAATAGAATTCATAGATCATTTTATCGTTGCGGAAAACAAATACTGCACGGTAATAAACAAAACGGTGTAAATGTATGGATAAGTTCAAACTCGTATCCGACTATAAGCCGACGGGCGATCAGCCCCGCGCGATAGAAGAACTCAGCAACGGCATCCTGCGCGGCGACCGTATGCAGACGCTTCTCGGCGTCACCGGCTCCGGCAAGACTTTTACGATGGCTAATATCATTGAAAAAGTGAACCGTCCGACGCTCGTTTTAGCGCACAACAAAACGCTTGCGGCGCAGCTGTGCCTTGAATTCCGCGAGTTTTTCCCGGAAAACGCCGTAGGTTACTTTGTATCATATTACGATTACTTCCAGCCGGAGGCATATATACCCGGTAAAGACTTATATATAGAAAAAGATTCGCTGATAAACGATGAGATAGACAAGCTCCGCCACAGCGCGACGTCGTCTTTGTTTGAGCGGCGAGACGTTATAATCGTATCGTCCGTTTCCTGCATATATTCTCTCGGCGACCCTATGGAATACTGCGATCTTATGGTCTCGATCAGACCCGGTATGCAGATGGACAGAAACGATTTTCTGCGCCGTCTCGTATCCATAAACTACGAGAGAAACGATATAAATTTTGTCCGCGACAAATTCAGAGTCAGAGGCGACACGGTGGAAGTTTTCCCGGCAAGCGAGGGAGAAAACGCGCTGCGCGTAGAGTTTTTCGGCGATGAGATAGACAGGATATCCGAAATTAACTCCATTACCGGCGCGGTGTTGAGACGCCTTTCATACGCCGCTATATACCCCGCGTCGCACTACGCGATATCGGACGACAAGCGATTATCCGCGCTCGATCAGATACGCGACGAGATGGAGGAGAGAGTCGAATTCTTTGAGGCGCAGGGCAAACTGCTCGAAGCGCAGAGGATAAGAACGAGGACGGAATACGACCTTGAGATGATATCCGAAGTCGGTTACTGCTCCGGCGTTGAAAACTATTCGCGCATATTCGCGGGCAGAGCACCGGGATCGACTCCGTACTGTCTGCTCGATTATTTCCCGGACGATTATCTTTTGTTCGTTGACGAGTCTCACGCAACGCTGCCGCAGGTACGCGGCATGAGCGCGGGCGACAGGGCAAGAAAACAGAATCTCGTAGATTACGGCTTCCGTTTGCCGAGCGCATTTGACAACAGACCGCTTGTCTTTGAAGAATTTGAAAACAAAATAAATCAGGCTGTATTCGTCTCCGCCACTCCCGGAGAATATGAAAAAGAACACTCTGCTTCCATTTCCGAACAGCTTATAAGACCTACCGGCTTAACGGACCCGGAAATAGAGGTAAGACCTATAGAAGGCCAGGTGGACGATCTGTTAGGTGAAATAAAGCAGAGAACGGATCGTAAAGAAAGAGTTTTAGTCACCACGCTTACAACAAAAATGGCGGAGGACCTTACCGATTATATAAGGACGCACGGTATAAAAGTGCAGTATATCCACCACGAGGTGGAGACTATGGAAAGAACCGAGATACTGCGCGACCTGCGCTTAGGCGTTTACGACGTGCTCGTCGGCATAAACCTGTTGCGTGAAGGACTTGATCTGCCCGAGGTATCTCTCGTTGCGATACTTGACGCGGATAAGGAAGGACTTTTGCGATCCGAAGTTTCGCTCATACAGACTATAGGCCGCGCCGCAAGGCATGAAAACGGCAAAGTCATAATGTACGCGGACAGGATAACGTCTTCCATGAAAAGAGCGATAGACGAGACGGAGCGCAGAAGAACGATCCAGAAAAGGTATAATGAAGAACACGGCATAACGCCGCATTCCGTCGTTAAATCCGTCCGCGACGTTATAGAAATAGCGGAAAAGGACGATAAAGGCAAAAAGAAGAGGACCGAAAAGCACGATAAAAAGCTTAATGAAAACGAGCGCGGCAAGCTGATAGAGGAGCTTACGGCAAAGATGCGTCAGGCGGCAAAAGAGCTGCGGTTTGAAGAAGCCGCCGCGTACCGCGACAGGATAAGAAGTTTAACAAAATGAGCAGTTTAAAAACCAACGAATGGGAAAATAAAGACCAGAGCGAGCGCAACAAAGTCGAGCCTATGACGCTGTATCTCGTCGCCACGCCTATCGGAAATCTGGAGGATATAACGTACAGAGCCGTAAAAGTGCTGTCAGAGGTGGATTTCATAGCCGCGGAGGATACGCGCAATACGCCCAAACTTTTGCAGAAATACGGCATAAAAAAACCGCTTGTCAGTTATTTTGAGCATAACAAGCGGCAGAGGGGAGAATATATAGTTTCCCGTATAGAATCGGGCGAATCCTGCGCGCTCGTCACGGACGCGGGAACGCCGGCTATAAGCGATCCCGGCGAGGATCTTGTGGCTTTATGCATAGAGCGCGGAATAAAGGTAACGAGCCTGCCCGGCGCCTGCGCCGCGATAACGGCGCTCACCTTATCCGGTCTTTCAACAAAACGCTTCTGCTTTGAGGGCTTTCTCACGTATGCAAAAGGCAATAAAAAAACGCGTCTTAAAGAGCTTGCAAAGGAAACGCGCACGGTTATAATATACGAAGCGCCGCATCATCTCTGCGGTACGCTTTACGATCTTTACGAGGCTTTCGGCGACCGCCGCGTCGCTTTCTGCCGCGAGCTTACGAAAATTAACGAAGAAGCAAGGATAATGACGCTTACCGAAGCTATGGCGTATTATAACGAAAACAAGCCGCGCGGAGAATTTGTACTTGTCATAGAAGGTGCAAAAGAAGATACAAAAACGGAATTTGATATCAGCATAAAAGAACACGTGCAAAAATATATGGACGAAGGTATGACCAAAATGGACGCCATAAAAGCGGCGGCAAAGGACAGGAACTTACCCAAATCTACGGTTTACGCGGAGATAACAAATGAGGATATTTAACGCACAGGTATACGATACGGAAAACAGGAGATTTTTCCCCGGCTCCGTTGACTTTGAAAACGGCATTATAACGGAAATTTCAAACAAAAAAGACGGTGATATAGACGCAAAAGGCGCGTATCTTCTGCCCGGTCTTATAGACGTTCACACCCACGGCAGAGGCGGCGTTGATTTTATGAGCGTTGAGCCCGAACGGATAAGCGATTGCTTTAAATTATATTTAAAACACGGTATTACGACGGTCTTCCCGTGCGTGATGACGGCGCCGTATGACGATATACTGAAAGCTATAGATAATATCAAAAACACAAAGACCGATATCAACGTGGATGGCATACACGTTGAAGGACCGTACGTTTCACCCAAACGCCCCGGCTGCCACGCAGTTTCACAGCTCCGCCCGCTTTACTGTAACGAAGCTGAAGAGCTTACAAAACGTATAATGCCGAAAAAAGCGCACTTTACCGTCGCGCCGGAGCTTGAAGGCGCGGATACGTTTATAAAAACGCTGATAAAGAACGGCGCCACCGTCGGCATAGGCCACAGTGACTGCACGTATGACACAGCCATGCGCGCGCTCGATCTCGGCTGCGTGTCGTTTACGCATACGTATAACGCCATGCGCGAGCTCAAACACAGAGAACCCGGCACGGTCGGCGCGGCTCTGTCCGGGTCAGCCTACGCTGAATTTATATGCGATCTGTTCCACGTTTCTGCACCCGTGCTTGATATATCATACCGTGCTATAGGCTGTGAAAAATTCGTTATAATATCGGATTCCATAGCCGCGGCTGACATGGAGGACGGAGTATATTATCTGTCCGGTATGCAGGTTAACGTAAAAGACGGAAAAGCCGTAAATAACGACGGAGCGATAGCCGGCTCTACGACAAATATTTTTGACGGATTGAAAAATCTGTATAAAGTTACAAACGCGCCGTTTGAAGACGTTGTCATAACAGCCACGGCAAACCCGGCAAAGCAGGTAGGCATATACGACAAGACCGGCTCGATCACAGTCGGCAAACGCGCGGATATGATACTTACGGATAAAGAAAACGTACTTTTGACAACAGCTGCCGGAAAAATAATACAAAACTGAAAATAACTGCCGCGTCTGTCAATAATAGAAAAAAACGGAGAGCAGCATGACAAATGATAACTTTGCCTTTATAGGCGAATTGCAGTCTGAACAAAAAAGAAAAAGCGGAAAACAGAATAAATATTTTAAGTCTGAAGCCAAAAGAACGCTTTTTGCCGCGGATAACTTTTATAAAGCCGTTATCTCGCACTTCATAGCAGGCGCCGCAAGCGGAGGGTTTCTGTTTCTGACCTATTATATACCGTCTTTGACAAGTATGTTTTTCTCGGATTTTTTAAGCGAAAAAGCCGTAAATACGCTGTCTTTAACGCTTAACGTCATACTTTATACCGTATTTTCCGCGTTCTTCTTTGCGTTTTTCTTCGGCGCTTATGTATTGGCGTCAAAAATGAAGGATGAGCCGGATAAAGAACCGGGCGCGCCGAGATTCGCATCGCTTTCCTCAATGCTTATACCGCTCAACAGCTTAAAAAACGCAAGGCGCACGTTTTGTCTGTATCTTATTTTAGCGGCTGAGCTTGCCGTATCAGTTCTGCCGTCGGTCTTTGTATTTTCTTTCATAAAGATGACGGAACTTGACCGTATATCCGTGTTTTTCGTTGAGCTTACGGTCGTGCTGTGCTCCGCGTTTGCGTGTGTGTTTTTCATAATGCTCTTTGTTCCCATGCCTTTCGTAATGGCGGAGAACAGGGGGGCAGGCGCCGCGGAACTTTATAAAAAAAGCGCGTCCGCCGCACTTTGCGGCATCTGGCGCTGCTACGCGCTTTTATTCTCATTTTTACCTTTGATACTCCTTAGCATCCTGACCTTCGGCGTGCTGTTTTTCGCGTATACGCTGCCGTATATGACAGTCAGCTGCGCCAAAGTCGGCGAGTATTTATATTATCTGGAAAATCCCGAAAGGAAAAAAGAAAATGAAACCTAAGTATTATCTTACCACCGCCATACCGTATGCGTCAAGAAAGCCTCATATAGGCAATACATACGATATTATATTAGCGGACTGCATCAAAAGATATAAACAGCTCTGCGGTTACGACGCGTATCTGAGCACCGGCACGGACGAGCACGGACTTAAAATAGAAGAATACGCTGCGGAAAGCAAGATGACGCCTAAAGAATACGCGGACAGCGTATCAAACGAAGTCAAGCGCATATGGGACGCCGTCGGCGCTCAGTATGACGTTTTTATAAAAACGACTGACGCTCACCATGAGAAAGCCGCCGCGAATCTCTTTGACAAATTCTTAAAGCAGGGCGATATTTATAAAAGCGTGTACGAAGGCTGGTACTGCGTACCGGACGAAACGTTTTTCACCGATACTCAGGTAGCAGACGGCAAATGTCCGGAATGCGGCAGACCCGTAGTGCGCGCAAAGGAAGAAGCGTACTTCTTCAAAATGAGCAAATACGCCGACGCTTTGATGAAGTATTACGACGAAAACCCCGAATTCATCCTGCCGGAATCTCGCAAAAAAGAGATGATAAACAACTTCTTAAAACCCGGCTTGCAGGATCTCTGCGTAACGCGCAGCTCTTTCAAATGGGGCATCCCGGTCAAAAACGATCCGAAGCACGTGCTGTACGTCTGGATGGACGCGCTTATAAATTATATCACGGCGCTCGGCTACGACCCGGAAAACGCGGAACAGCCGGAAACGTTTAAAAAATACTGGCCGGCGGACGTTCATTTTATCGGTAAAGACATTCTGCGCTTCCACAGCATTTACTGGCCTATATTTTTAATGGCGGCGGGACTTCCTCTGCCTAAGCAGATATTCGCGCATCCGTGGCTGCTCTCCGGCGTTGACAAAATGTCAAAATCCCGCGGCAACGTCATATACGCGGACGATCTTATAAAACTCTTCGGCCGTGACGGCTGCCGTTACTATTCCTTAGCCGAAATGCCCTACGGAAGCGACGGAACGATAACTTACGAAAACGTTATCAGCCGCTATAATTCCGATCTTGCAAACATTTTAGGCAACCTCGTAAAGCGCACGGAATCCATGACCGTCAAGTATTTTGACGGCGTGATACCCGCGCCGTCGGACGAGGACGACCTTGACCGCGATCTGAAAGATACGGTAATTTCATCCGTTAAAAAATACAGAGAACTCATGGACAAATTCATGGTGTCCGACGCACTTGACGCCGTGTTTACCGCTCTGCGCCGCGCAAACAAATATATAGACGAGACGACGCCGTGGGTGCTTGCAAAAACAGAAGAAGGTAAAGTGCGCCTGCAGTCGGTTTTATACAATCTGCTTGAAACGATACGCATCTGCGCCGTCGCGCTCAAACCCGCTGTCCCGGACAGCGCGGAAAAGATACTTGAAGCGCTGGGCGAATCCGACGACGATATGGCAAGCACGGAAAGCTTCGGCAAGCTTGCCGCGGGCAGAGTGATAGCAGAAGGTGAAGCGCTGTTCAGCCGTCTTGACGAGGCGAAAGTGCTTGAAGAGATACAGAAGGATCAGCCCGAGGAGCCGAAAAAGCCGGAAGGCGAACCGGAGATAGAATTTGACAGCTTTGTTAAAGTTGAAATGAGAACGGCACAGATCCTTGAATGCGAGCCGGTGCCGAAGTCTAAGAAGCTGTATAAATTAAAGCTCGATTTAGGCTACGAGCAAAGACAGGTCCTCTCCGGCATCGCGCCGTATTACACACCCGAGCAGCTTATCGGCAAAAAGGTCATAGTCGCAGCAAACCTCAAACCGAGAATGATGATGGGCTATGAGTCAAAGGGGATGGTCCTTGCGTCAAGCGCCGAGGACGATACGGTAAGAGTAGTATTTCTTGATCCCGCTACCCCCAACGGACAGAGAATAAGCTGATGATATTCGATACCCACGCGCATTACGACGACAGTAAATTTGAAGAAGATCAAACAGAAACGATAGAAAGGCAGTTTGCGGGCGGCGTATCCGGCATTTTAAACTGCGCCACGTGCCTTGAAAACATACCGGAAACGCTTAAACTGTGTAAAAAGTACGAAAGGATGTATGCCGCGCTCGGCATACACCCTTCCGATTGTTACAGGTATAAGTCGCTTGATGAAAGTCTTTCGGAACTTGAACGCATAATATCGGATAACGACGTGCGTGCCTTAGGCGAGATAGGGCTTGATTACCACTACGATTTTTCGCCGAAGGAAAAGCAGCTTCCGTATTTTGAAGAACAGTTGAAATTAGCCGAAAAGTTAGGTCTTCCCGCAGTCATACACGACAGGGAAGCGCACGGAGACGTTTTTGACCGTCTGCGCAGTTTCAAAGGTACTGCGATAATCCACAGCTGTTCCGAGAGCGCGGAGACCGTGCGCCAGCTTTGCCGTATGGGACATTACGTGTCGTTTTCCGGCTCGGTGACGTTCAAAAACGCAAACTCGGTAAGAGAAGCGGCGAGGGTCGTGCCGGACGAGCTTTTATTAGTTGAAACTGATTCGCCGTATATGGCGCCCATCCCGCACAGAGGCAGCCGCAACGAAAGCCTTAATATCCGCTATATCGTCGACGTTTTAGCCGAGACGAGAGGCGATTCGCCCGAGCATATAGAGCGGATAACGGAAGAAAACGCAAAGCGGCTTTTTAAGATATAAGGGCAAGTATATCGCAGAAAGCGTCCGCTTCCGCCTCCGTATTGAAAACGGAAAAGCTTATCCTGACCGCGCCGTCCGGCGCGGTCGTTTTATGTGCGTCAGGTGAGCAGTGAAGCCCGGCTCTCGCACAGACGCCGTACTCGTTCAGGGCTGCCGCCGTCTTCTCGCACGGCACGCCTTTTACGTTGAAGCAGAGAAGCGAGCCCGGTTTTCCGTGATAAAAAACGACGTTATCGTTATTTGACACGCAGTTCAATATCCTTTCGCTTATCGTTTTTTCA
This sequence comes from Clostridia bacterium, assembly GCA_017443595.1. Lineage (GTDB taxonomy): Bacteria > Bacillota > Clostridia > Oscillospirales > CAG-272 > UBA1248. The sequence goes on along the minus strand of JAFSYU010000003.1, from coordinate 29,486 downwards.
CGGCGGCTTATCTCGTCTATACCGACTTCGTTTACAAAGTCTATCCCGGCGGATAAAGCCGCTATCGCTACGGTAGGCAAAGTTCCGGCTTCAAACTTTTCCGGCGGGTAAAACGGCATAGATGACTCGCGCGAATTGACGCCGCTTCCTCCGTATAAAAGCGGCTTCATCCTTTCCGTATTGAACAAAGGCGAGAATATCATCGCGCCGCAGCCGGGTATGCCGTACAGACCCTTGTGCGCCGGTATACAGAGAATGTCTACGTTATCTCTTATAACGTCAATATCAAAATGTCCCGCCGCCTGCGCGCCGTCCGCTATGAACAAAACGCCGCGCCCGCGGCACAGCCGTCCTAATTCTCTTACAGGCAAGCTTACCGGAAAGACGTTTGACGCGCACGTGCAGACAAGAGCCTTTGCACCGCCGGCTATGAGCTTATCGACCTGTGAAAGTATCTCATCTTCGCCCGCCAAAGCGTCAAAAGTGCGTATATCACACCCCGCGGCGATAAGCGGACGCCTTACGGAATTGTGCTCGATATTGCTCGTTATCACCTTGTCGCCCTTTCCGAGACAACCGGATATCGCGGTGTTCAGCGCTTCCGTGCAGCTGCCGGTAAAGCATACGAGCGAAGGATCCGTCACGCCGAAAAAAGTGCCGAGTTTTTTGCGGCATTCATATACCGTTTCCGCCGCTTTCATCGCTATTATATGCCCGCCCCTGCCGGGGTTGCCGCAGCGGTCTTCAATGAATGACGCCGCGGCTTTTTTAACACGGTCGGGCTTCTGGTAGGATGTCGCGGCGTTGTCAAAATATATCAAAGCGGCTCCGTGAACGGTACTCCGTATTTATAAAGCGCGGATTTTGCGTCAAAGTTGTCTTTTTCGCTTACTTCTATCCCGTATCTGCACCCTTTTTTTGTTTCATTGCCCGAAAGTCTTATTATCTTTGATCTTATACCCGTATTGTCAAGCGCGTCCTTTCCCTTGTACGCATAAGTCAGGGAAGAGAACGCGAAATATCTGTGTTTCATATAAAGTGTTCCCGATAGTTTTTGCGGTTGCCCGCATTTATATTATATGAAATAATCGGACGGAAGGTAAAGAATTGCAGGGGTCGGCGCCCGCGGCGACCCGTTTTAAAAAACAAAAAACACCGTGTGATCGCGGTGTTTTTATCAAATTTGCGGCATATCTTCTTCCGTCAGTTTTTTCGGTATCCGCGGTATGCGTTTGAGCGGATCGTATAAGAATTTACGACAGACGAAGCCGCTTTTTACAACGCCTTTCAGATCGCACGACATAAGCTCGGGATCGTACGTTTCCGCCGCGTGCTCACAGTAAAGACAGATCTTTTCGTATTCAGCTTCCATTGCCGTATATCCTTTCCCTTTTTTCGACATTTTACCACCAAACGGCAAAAAAGTCAATACGTTATAAAAGGATAAATAAGATAAAGCGCAAAAAACGAGACAAAAGCCTGAAAAATCTTGCCCGGTATGTAATATTTTGCACAAAACCCTGCGTTTTCAGCGGCGGAAAATACCTGCGACGCTACGCACAGACCCGAAAACGACGCGGCGGCGCATAGCGCGGCGGCGGTGATCCGTACACTTAGTCCCGCTCCGGACAGCATCACCGCTCCGGTAGTTATCTCAAACAAAGACGGCAGGATCAAAGAGATATACGGTAAAGGCAGTCTTGAAAACGCGCCGGAAATGACCGAAAAAATAATAACGAAAGCACAGACGTAAACTGTTGAAAACGCGCTTGACGTGACCGCGGAAATAAAGGAAAAATCATTGTTTTTTGTTTGATTTACGCAGCGTTTTCCGGTCTTTTTCCTCAGAATAAAAGCCCATAAAAGCGCGGAGAGAATATTTATCAGATAACATATCAAACCGAGCTTTGACGAACCTGACAACAGACCTATAAAGTTTATCATAAAAGCCGGCGTTGCGTTGTTCGTATATGATATTACGACCTCCGCCTCGTCCTTGCTTATCTCACCGCGTTTATACAGCTCGGAAGCGCCGGAGGCGCCGCTCGGATAACCGCCGATAAAACCGAGCAAAAGCACCCCCGCGCCCGCCGGTGACAGACCGAATAAAAACGACGCGGGAGCTTTTATAAGCGAGCCGAGACGCCCGCAGACACCCGATGTAATAAGCAGCTGCGCGGCGACGGAAAACGGAAAAACGGTAGTTAAAATGACGTTGCCGCAAACCGAAAGTCCTTCTGCCGCGTCTTTTTTTGACTGCGCTCCGAAAAACAAAAGATATGCTGTAAAAATACCGATCAAAACGACCGTTAATACGTATTTTATACTCTTTGCCATAACAGAATTCTCCCGGTCCATTCATACGCGGCGCGTTTTTTCAATATTATTAAAAAGCAAAGATCTTTATTACTCGGAGGCTGCTTTGAAAGATAAAAACACAACGAAAAAAGACAGATTCAAAATAAACGAGCCGGGCGTTTACATATACGGTCAGAGAACGGCGGTGATAGACGGAAACGCTGAGATCTACGAGTATTCCGATAACGAAGTAGTGTTTTCTTTGCCCGGTAAAAAGAGGCTTTTAACGGTTTACGGTAGGTCGCTTTCGGTAAGGTGCGCCGGGCGCAGCGTAAGTGAGGTCAGCGGTCATATAGACGGTGTGAAATACGGGGTAAAAAATGTTAAGGCTGATTGAATATTTTGCCGGAACGGCAAAGATGCGAGCAGATCGGGAAAACAAAAACAAAGCATTGTCTTATATGCAGAACAACGGCGTTTTTTTCACGGATCTGCATGAAAAAGACGGCGCGGCGTATTTTACGGTGTTAAGAAAAAGCGTAAAGGACAAAACGCTTTTGCGGTATGCCGAAGTGATAGATATCAAGGGCATTATCCCCGATTTGAAAAGGAGCTTCAGGCGGCCGGGGTTATATATAGGCGCGGCGCTTCTTGCAGGTGCGCTGATACTGTCCGATTCTATAATCTGGGACGTAAGATTCTCCCCGGGCGGCAGCGAAAACGTAGAGCGGATAGAAAAAGTTACGGCCGAAAGCGGGCTTGTAAGCGGCGCGTTCAAATCCGGCGTTGACAAGGATCATACAGAGAATCTTGTCATGCTCAAATGCCCGGACGTGTCATACGTAAACATAAATTTATCCGGCGGCGTTGCAACGGTAGTTACTGATGAGCGGCTGAATTTCACAAAACCGAAAGATACGGAAAAAACGGATCTTTGCGCGTCCGAGGACGGATATATAATAAGATACGAAACGTACGCGGGGCGGACCGTTTGCGAAAAGGGACAGACGGTAAAACGGGGCGACGTGCTGATAAGCGGAACGTACGACACGTTTCATCACGGCACCGTTACGGTAAAGGCAAAGGGCAGAGTTTACGCGCTTGTAAAAAGGAGTTTTCTATGCGAGTGCGACGATACCGTAACTGAAAAAATCTATACCGGAAAACAGTACGTAAAACGGACTTTGACGCTGTTTTCGCATCAGTTCGGCAAAGACGGCGGCTACGATCCGGAAAGATACGAACAGTCTTCTGACGAGCAGACCGTGACGGTTTTTAACTTAGTGGATCTGCCGCTTAAGGTAAGCACGAAAACGTACAGGGAATACGATACCGTACAAAGAAAAATAAGCGAAGACGAAGCGGAAAAAACGCTTGAACAGATGTACGAAAAACAGTATAAAGATATAACCGAAGGCGCTGAAATAAAAAGCACGGATATAAAAAAATACAGAAAAAACGGCAAATACTGCCTGTATTGCGAAGTAGTCATTGTATGTAATATAGCAAAATAATATATAATTATCATAAATTTTATTTTAGCTATTGCAAAACGTAAAAATATATGTTATGATAACGTTGTAATACTATATTCGGCAGGTAAAAATGATAACAAAAACCATACTTACAAATACGATGGACGAGGCGGTAAAAGTCTTCGGAGTATATAACTGTTACGCGGAACGGCTGGAAAACGCTTTTTCGGTACGGATAGCGGGCAAAGATACGGAAAAGACCGCCGGACTTGCCGTCACAGTATCCGGTGAGGAGCCGGAAAACGTGGAAAAAGCCGCGTCCGCGATAAACTCTCTTTTAAAGATTGCAAGGTACAACGACGATATAACGGATCAGAACGTGGATTACGTCATATCCATGGTCTCCGACGGAAAGACGGAAGAATTAGCCTCATACGACGAAGAATGTATCTGCATAACGACGCGCGGCAAGCCGATAAAGGCAAAGACCGTGGGGCAGAGAAAATATATAGAAGCGATAAAGAAAAACACGGTAGTGCTCGGCATAGGTCCCGCCGGTACGGGCAAAACGTTTTTAGCCGTAGCCATGGCAACAAAGGCTCTGCGCGCAAAAGAGGTCAACCGTATTATTTTAACGCGTCCCGCGGTTGAAGCAGGAGAAAAACTCGGTTTTCTGCCCGGTGATCTGCAGAACAAGATAGACCCGTATCTGCGCCCGTTATACGACGCTTTGTATGAGATGCTGGGACCGGAAACGTATCAGAAATACGTTGAAAAAGGAACTATAGAGATAGCGCCGCTCGCTTATATGCGCGGCCGCACGCTTGACGATTCGTTTATAATCCTTGACGAAGCGCAGAATACCACGCCGGAGCAGATGAAAATGTTTCTTACGCGTCTCGGCTTCAATTCAAAAGCGATAGTAACGGGCGATATAACGCAGACCGACCTTCCGTTCGGCAAAAAAAGCGGCTTGAAGGAAGCCGTTAAGATACTTGACGGAGTTGAAGATATAGCGATACACCGCTTTACCGAAAAGGACGTCGTGCGTCACAGGCTCGTCCAGCGCATAATAACGGCGTACGAAAAATACGAAAGACAAAACGAAATAAAAGCGGCGGAAGAAAAAGCCGCAAGAGCTAAAAGATATATCAGGAGCAAATAATGCAGCACAGGATCTACGTTAAAAACGAACAGGATAAAGAATCGTATACGCCGGCTATGAGATCGTATATACAGGCGGCGATCAGAGATACGCTCTCATACGAGGAATTTGAAGACAACTGCGAAATATCCGTTACGCTTACGGATAACGAAAACATTAAAAAATTGAACGCGCAGTACAGAAACAAGGATGCGGAGACGGACGTGCTCTCGTTCCCGCTCCTTGACGGAGAATACACGGACGCCGATATGATAGACGGATACCTGCCGCTCGGCGATATAGTAATATCGCTTGAAAAAGCAAGGGAACAGGCAAATGCGCTCGGTCACAATATAAACGTGGAAGTCGCGTTTTTGTGCGTACATTCAACGCTGCACCTGCTCGGCTACGATCATGAGACTTCTGAAGAAGACGAAAAAGAAATGTTTGACCGTCAGGAGCAAATAATGAAAAGATTCAGACAGGGTTAAAAAATATGGAAAATAACAGAAAATGCGGCTTTGTCGCGATCATAGGAAAGCCGAACGTCGGCAAATCAACGCTTTTGAACACCATGCTCGGCGAAAAGATAGCAATAGTTTCAAGCAAACCGCAGACGACGAGAACGTCCGTCACGGGCATTCTCACAAAAGACGATACGCAGTATATTTTTATCGACACGCCCGGTATACATAAACCGCGTACAAGGCTCGGGGACTATATGGTAAAATCCGCCTTTTCGTCACTTTCCGGCGCGGACGTCGTGCTTTTCGTCGTTGAGGCTGATTCAAAGCCGAGCCCCACGGAGCAGAAGATCATAGATACGCTCAAAAAATCCGGTCTGCCTGTGTATCTGATAATAAACAAAATTGACGTAAAAAGCAAGGAAAAGCTCGGGCAGACCATACTTGACTATTCGCCTTTGATGGATTTCACGGACGTTATACCGGTTTCGGCGCTTAAAAACGACGGCGTTGATATTATTTTAAACGAAGTCTGCCGCCACTTCAAAGACGACCGCTTCTTCTTCCCGGAGGATATGATCACCGATCAGCCCGAAAGACAGATAGCGGCGGAGGTCATACGCGAAAAGATACTGCGCCTGACGGACGACGAGATACCGCACGGCACAGCCGTTACGATTGAGGATTTTAAGGAAAAGAAAGACCTTATTTCCATACGCGCGGAGATATTCTGCGAAAAAGCGTCGCACAAGGGCATAATTATCGGCAAAAACGGCGAGACGATAAAGAAGATAGGCACTTACGCAAGAGAAGACTTAGAGGAATTCTTCGGCTGCCGCGTATTCATTGACCTTTGGGTAAAGGTAAAAAAGAACTGGCGCGACAGCGTTTCCGCGGCAAAGAATTTCGGATATTCGGATAACTGAAAATGGTCGTTTCTGTTGAAGGTCTGGTAGTAAACGCAATAAACTGCGGAGAATCCGATAAAATGCTGACTCTTATAACAAGGCAGTACGGAAAAATGTCCGTATACTGCAGAGGCGGCAGAAGGATAAGCAGTAAATTCATGACGGCGTCGCTTAAATTCAGCTACGGAGACTACGTTATAAACAAAACGGACAAGCTGAATATACTTCAGGAAGCAAATGCGAAAATATCGTTTTTCGGTCTGCAGAAAGATATTTGCGCCGCCGCTCTGGCCGATTATATTGCCGAGGTCTTGACGGACGTTTCCGTTGAGGAAGAGCCGGATGAAAAAACGCTTGATCTCGGTCTCAACTGTCTGTACGTTCTCTCGGAGGGCAAGCGCGCCCCGGACGTCGTAAAGACAGTGTTTGAATGGCGTCTCATAGAGCGGCTCGGCATTTATCCGGACCTGTCCGGCTGCTGCAGATGCGGAAAAGCCGACAAAAGCTGGTACTATCTTGACGTTATGAACGGAGAGCTGACCTGCCGCGACTGCGGCGGAAAAGAAAACGGCAAAGCAAAGGAAGACGACGGCACGGCCCGTATAATAATTCTTATGTCAGGCGCGGAGGTCTACGCGGCAAACCGTCTGATAAACGCTGAAAAGTCAAAGATGTTTTCTTTACCGGCGGATCGGGATATTAAAAAACGTCTTTGCGAAGCCTCTGAAAAATATCTTTTGAACCATCTTGAAAGAAGTTATAAAACACTTGAATTTTATAAGGAAATATCTGCACTGTAACAAAAATGAACGAAAACAACAAATTTGAAAAAGCCGCGGTAACGCTGCAGTTTGATAAAATACTTGAAATGCTGTCCGGCTGTGCAACGACGGAAGGCGCAAAACAGCTCTGCAGAGCAACGGAACCCGCGTCCGATATACGCAAGATAGAAGCGCTTCTGACGGAAACGTCGGATGCGGAAAAGCTGTATCGCGGAAAAGGCGAGCCGTCTTTCGGCTACGTAAAAGATATAACTCCGATGCTTGAAAGAGCGGAGAAAGGCGCAATGCTTTCTCAGGCGGAGCTGCTTGACTGCGCCAACGTTTTACGCACGGTAAGAGGCGTTACCGAATATTATAAAACGGAACGCAAATTTGAAACTTCGCTTGACGAGGTTTTTGAGCGACTGACGCCTGACAGAACGCTTGAACGCGACATTACGTCCGCTATAATAAGCGAGGAGCTTATGGCGGACGACGCGAGCCCGGCTCTTTCCGACATCAGAAGAAAGATCAAAAATGAGAGCAATAAAATAAAAGAAACTCTGCAGAGGTTCGTAACAAGCGAAACGTATGCAAAATATCTGCAGGAGAATATAATAACTCTGCGTAACGGCAGATACGTTATCCCCGTAAAAGCGGAGCATAAAAACGAGATAAAAGGTCTGGTCCACGATACGTCGTCCTCTGGCGCCACACTGTTTATAGAGCCTATGGCGGCGGTGGACGCGAACAACGAGCTGAAAGTGCTTGAAAGAGCGGAAAAAGCGGAAATAGAACGTATTTTATACGATTTTTCCGCAAGAGTAGCGTCGGAATCGGAAAATCTTAAACTGAATTATCTGAATATCGTATATCTTTCCTACGTTTTTGCAAGAGCAAAACTGTCCGTATCAATGGACGCCATAAGACCGGAATATACGGAAAAGCGGATGATAAAGCTAAACAAAGCAAGGCATCCGCTGCTTGACAAATCTAAAGTCGTGCCTATAAGCGTGACGCTCGGCGACGGATTCGATACGCTTGTCATAACCGGACCGAACACGGGCGGTAAGACCGTATCCGAAAAGACTGTAGGACTTATGATAATGATGGCGCAGTCCGGACTTCATATCCCGTGCGGAGAGGGCAGCGTTCTGTGCGTGTTTGACGGAATATCCGCGGATATAGGCGACGAGCAGTCGATTGAGCAGTCTTTGTCCACTTTCTCCGCGCATATGGTGAATATCGTTGATATTCTCGATAACGTCACGGACAAAACTCTGGTGCTTTTTGACGAGCTCGGCGCCGGAACGGATCCGGTGGAAGGCGCGGCGCTTGCCGTATCCATACTTGAGGAAGTAAGGAGCAGAAACGCGCTCTGCATAGCCACAACGCATTACGCGGAGCTTAAAGCGTACGCCGTTGATACGGAAGGCGTTATGAACGGATCGTGCGAGTTTGACGTACAGACGCTTCAGCCCACTTATCGGCTGATAATCGGCTCTCCCGGCAGATCAAACGCTTTTGCCATAGCGGAAAGATTAGGTTTGTCAAAGGATATAATCGACCGCGCTCAGTACGCCGTCCGCTCTGACAACAAGCGGTTTGAGAACGTTATCTCAAAGCTTGAAGAGCAGAGAAACGCCATGATAAAAGCCAGAGAGGAAGCGGAAGCGGCAAAGGCGGAAGCGGAGACTTACAGAAAACAGATAAAAGAAGCGTCCGACAAAGCGTACGATAACGCGGAAAAAGAACTTGCCCGCGCCAAAGAGCAGGCGAGAAAAACGGTGGAAAGCGCACGCGCCTCCGCGGAGTTTATTTACGCGGAGCTTGACCGCGCAAACAAGAAAAAATCAAAGGAAGAACGCGCGGCTTCTCTTGCCGCGTCAAGAGCCGACATAAGAAGCAAACTCGATCAGTACGACAGCGAAACGTACGCGGAGCCCGATGACGATTACGAGCTGCCGCGTCTTCCCGAAATAGGTGAAACGGTTTACGTAAGAAAGCTCAAATCAAACGCGGTAGTCAGATCTCTGCCGGACAAAAACAACGTAGTTACCGTTGAATCCGGAGTGCTTAAAATGAAAGTTTCCTTATCCGAAATAAGGATAGGAGAAGAATATACAAACCGCCTGTTAAAGCAGAAAAAGGAAAAGGTGCAGATAAAAGAAAGCGCGCCTAAGACCATAAGATCCGAGATCGACCTGCGCGGTATGAACGGAGAAGAAGCGTGGATAGACGTTGACAAGTATCTTGACGACGCGTCCGTTTGCCATCTCAACCAGGTAACTCTGATACATGGCAAAGGCACGGGCAAGCTGCGTGAGATACTGCGTCAAAAGCTCAAAGCCGACCGCCGCGTTGACAGTTTCCGTGACGGTGTTTACGGCGAGGGAGACAACGGCGTAACAATAGTTAAACTGAAATAGAATGCAAGTTAGTAAAAAATTTATTTCATAGACTTTATTTATATAATTATATTTGGTATAATCACGACGGCAGCATAAAGAAAGGAAATATTTGTTTTATGGCAGTAGGAAAATATTACGATGAGATCGACCCTATTATAAACAATATGATAGAATACTTAGGCGTCAAGGAGGAGGACGATTATTTTGACGACCTTTTTGACGAGGACAGTATTGAAGAAGAGGACGACGATCTGATAGACGACGATATATGCACCATGGAAGACGTTGAAAAATGCAGCGCCATCCTTGAAAAGTATATTGACGATCTTGTTACCATATCAAAAGAACCGAATGACGAGGCTATAATGAAAGCCGTTGAAAGCACGGTAAAAAAACTGAACAAACTGAACGAAAGATGCGAGTGCGAACTTATAGAATCCACTATAAGCGAGGATATTTGCGACTTTATCCACAACGCCGCGATCGAAGCCGGACTTGTTGATATTCCGGAAAACGTCTGCGACGACTGGAGAGAATTTTAATACGTAAAAATATAAGGAGGAGTAAAAAATGGCGGAACTTAAAATGCTTGCCATTGACTTAGGCGCTTCAAGCGGCCGCGGTATAATAGGCAGATTTGACGGGGAAAAACTCACACTGGAGGAAAATCACCGTTTTGCTTCAGAGCCGGTGACTATTGCCGGATCGTTCAACTGGGATATTATGAGGATATTCCACGAGATAAAGCAGGCAATAAACAAATGCGCCCTGTCTTCCGATAAGGATATAAAAAGCATAGGTATAGACACCTGGGGCGTTGACTACGGTTTGCTTGATAAAAAAGGCAAACTTCTGACCAACCCCGTTCATTACAGAGACGAAAGAACTTTAAATATACAGCCGGAGGCGTTTAAGACCGTACCGGCGGAAAAACTCTACGGAACGACCGGTATACAGTTCATGGATTTCAATACCGTGTTCCAGCTCGTAGCCGAACTGCGCGACAATCCCGAGCTTTGCGCGGCGGCTGACAAACTGCTTTTCATACCGGACCTTTTGAATTACTTCCTTACCGGCGTAAAGCAGACGGAATATTCAATAGCCTCAACCGGCGCTCTGCTTGACGCAAAGAGCAGATCCTGGGCTTATGATATAATAGATTCCTTCGGTATACCGAGAAAATGGTTTACGGATATAGTAATGCCCGGCACCAAAGTCGGACCGTTGCTCCCGTCGCTGCGCGACGAGCTCGGCGACATAAAAGCGAACGTCGTCAGCGTAGCGGCGCATGATACGGCTTCCGCCGTAGTCGCCGTCCCCGCAAAGGGAGACGATTTTGTCTACATCTCATCCGGCACGTGGTCTCTTATGGGTACCGAGATACCGGAACCGATCATCAGCGATTCATCATTCAAATACAACTTCACAAACGAGGGCGGCTACGCCGGCAGCATAAGATTCTTAAAGAACATAATGGGTCTTTGGATAGAGCAGGAATCCCGCCGTCAGTGGAAGCGCGAAGGCGTATCCTACACGTTTGACGAGCTTTCCGATATGGCCATGGCGTCAAAACCGTGCCAGTCGCTCATCAACCCGGATGATCCCGCGTTCGTAGCTCCCGGAAATATGCCCAAACGTATATGCGAATACTGCGAGAAGACGGGTCAGCACGTTCCGGAAAACGTCGGCGAGATAGTCCGTGCTATATTCGACTCTCTGGCGCTCCGTTACAGATGGGCGGTCGAAGCTATAGACGATATGAAGGGCAAACGCACGCCGTTCATCAATATCGTAGGCGGCGGCTGCAAAGAAGCGCCGCTCTGCCAGCTCTGCGCAGACAGCTGCGACAGACCCGTATACGCCGGTCCCGTAGAAGGCACAGCAATAGGCAACCTGCTCGTTCAGGCTATTGCCGCGGGTGAGATAAAGGATCTGCACGAGGCTCGCCACGTTATCAGAAACAGCTTTGAGATAAAAGAATATCAGCCTAACGGCAACAAAGATATGTGGGATGAGGCGTACGGCAGATTTCTGCAGCTTATCAAATGAAAAATGACAAAAATACCCGCCGAAAAGCATTTTGGCGGGTGCTGTCAGTTCTGACGGCGGTCGTTCTTTCGGCTTCTTTGTCATCCTGTCTTATACAGACGGTGATAATAGAAGACGATACGGAAGATGAAACGACGTCGGCGGATATACAGAATACCGTAACGGACGAGCCGGATACCGCGGTAATAGCGACGGTGACAGAAACGGAAACGGAGCCGGCCGAGACCGAACCGGAGACAGACCCGGTGCGTTTATCGTTTGTCGGCATGGGCGACAATATTATTTACAACTGCACCATGCGGCAGGCGAAAAACAGCGACGGCAGCTACGATTTTCTTCCGCTGTATAACGACAGCGTCAGATCGTTTATAAAAGAAGCGGACATAGCTTTCATAAACCAGGAAACGCCCATGTGCGGTGAAAAATACGGGTATCATTCATACCCGCAGTTCAACACGCCGAACCAAATGGGATACGACCTGATAAAAATGGGTTTTGACGTCATATCGTTTGCAAACAATCATATGGCGGATATGGGATATGACAGCAGATCCTGCGTTGCCGATATGATAGACTTTACGGATACGCTTGACGCGTTCATCATAGGTCTTTACAGAGATGCGGAAGATTTTGAAAATATCCGCGTTTATGAAAAAGACGGCGTTAAGATCGCGTTTCTGGCGTACACGTATGAGACTAACATCTTCCACAAGAAAACTCAGCCGGAAGGTATAGTCGGCGCGTATCTTCCCGTTTACGATGAAGAAACGGTCAAAAGACAGGTGACCGCGGCAAACAAGCTTGCGGACCTCGTCATGGTTTCTATCCACTGGGGAACGGAAGACAGCCACAACGTAAACGAAGAACAGAAAAACTACGCGCAGCTCATAGCCGACTGCGGAGCGGACGTTATTCTGGGCCACCACCCTCACGTCGTTCAGAAGATCGAATGGATAGAGGGCAGAGAAGGCAACAAAACGCTTTGCTATTATTCGCTCGGCAACGGCTTGAACGCTCAGGATCATTTAAGAAACATGGTCGGCGTCACGGCGAGCTTTGACATAGTCAAAGACAAAGACGGTACAAGGATAGAAAACGCGTCCTGTATACCTACCTTCAACGTGATGACGTCCGGATACAACAATATAAAACTCATTCCGTTATCGGAGCTGACTGACGATACGGCAAACAGACATCACTGCAACAGCAAAGACAGCAAAAAGGTAACGGTACAAAGAGCTTACGATATCATAAGGGATAATATAGCTTCGGAATTTTTGCCGGACTATTTAAAGTGAAATGAAAAAGATCATAAAATTTGCCGCTGTCGCGCTGTCCGCGCTGCTTCTTTGCGGATGTTTGCCGGAAGGCACAGTAACGGATACGGATAACGGTACGGAAACCCGTCAGTCGGTCACGTCGCCTCAGCCGCTTGAAACGCTTGCGCCTATAGATTCGCCGGACGATACCGGCGAGGCGCAGACAAAAGGCGAGGATCAGACGGAGAATAACGAAACAAATCCTGCAGATACGGACAAGCCCGAAACGCACGGGGACGTAACGGAGCCCGTAACGACAAAAGAAGAAACGGAAGCCGTAACGGAAAAACGTAACGACGCGCCGGACGGCGCCGCTGTATCTTTCGTGTTCTGCGGAGACAACCTCTGTCACGACGCAGTTATAAACAACGCAAAAAGATACGCGGAAGGAACGGGAAAAGAATACAATTTCCTGCCTATATACGACGCCGTAGCCGATATAATCAAAAAAGCGGACTGCGCCGTTATAAACCAGGAGTCGCAGATAGCGGGCGATGCGTCCGCCATAAAAGGATATCCCAATTTCAACACTCCGGCGCAGATGGGCGACGACCTTATAACGCTCGGTTACGACGTTATAACGCTTGCCAACAACCATATGCTCGACAACAAGACCAAGGGATATCAGAATTGCATAAACTACTGGAAAACAAAAGACGTTTTGACCGTCGGCGCGTATGAAAACAAAGCGGATTACGACAACATAAGAACGATAGACGTAAACGGCGTAAGAGTAGCTTTCTTAGCATACACGGAGATGATCAACAGCGACAGACGCGCGGACGGACTTATTACACCGCTGCTTGACGAAAATACGGTCAAGCGTCAGATGAAGCTTGCAAAAGAAAAAGCTGACGTCGTAATAGTTTTGCCGCACTGGGGCAAGGAAGACAGCTTTGACGTCACCAAAACTCAGAAAAAATACGCAGAGCTTTTCGCTGAATGCGGAGCGGACGCCGTAGTAGGTATGCACAGCCACGTTACCGGAAAGATAGAATACATAGAAAGACCGGACGGCAAAAAAATGCTCTGCGCGTATTCTCTCGGCAATTTCGTATCCACCATGGAATATGCAAGAGATATGGTAGGACTTATACTGCAGTTCGACGTTGTAAAAGAAGACAACGGATTTGCAGTTAAAAACGCGGGAGTCATCCCTACCGTAACGTATTTTGTATACACGTCGTCAATGAAGCTCGAAGACAGAACGGATCTTAAGCTGTATCTGCTTTCCGACTTTACGGACGAGCTTGCGGAAAAACACGCGTATAATTATATTGAAAAAAAGCAAATAAGACTGGCGGAGCTCAAAAAATTCGTCACGGACTACGTAGACCGTCAGTTTTTGCCGGATTATTTAAAATAAGAAAGGGCCTGAAAATGTCATTACTTTTTGATGAGATTTGCGAACAGCCTTCAGTTTTAAGCAGATTGACACAAAAGAATGAAAAAACAGCTGAGCAAATAGCGGAAGAATACCGCAAAAGAGGATTAAAGGGCGTATATTTCGCCGCACGCGGAACGTCGGATCACGCCTGCATTTACGCACAGTATCTTTTCGGCATAGTCGCCGGGATACCGTGTTCACTCGGAGTGCCGAGCATAATAACGAAATACGGCGCAAAGCTTGATTTCGGGTCGCAGGTCGTTATCGGTGTGTCGCAGTCCGGCAAAGCCGCTGACGTGCTGGCGGTGCTGAAGCAGGCGAACGAGCAGGGCTGTCTTACCGTGGCCGTTACGAACGATGAAAACTCACCCATGGCAGCTGAGGCGAAATATCATCTGTTCTGCGCGGCAAACGAGGAGATAAGCATTGCCGCTACAAAAACTTTTACGGCGCAGATGTTCCTTTTGGCGCTTCTGTGTGAGAAGATATCCGGTGATGCGGAGCTTAAAGAACAGCTTGACGGCATAAGCGCAGACGCGGCTTCACTTTTGAAATACGCGCCGTCCGCGCTTGAGGCAAAGCTTTTGCGTTACAGATATCTTACAAACGCTTTCATCTTGGGACGCGGACTTGAATATCCGATAGCGCTTGAAGGCGCGCTTAAGATACTTGAAACGAACGGTATCAAAATGAAAGGCGCCGCCATAAGCGACTTTTATCACGGCCCCATAGCGCAGATAAAAGAAGGCGATCTCGTTATAGTCATATCTGGCAAAGGCGCGACGTCAGACGACGACCGCGCGATGATAGACCGCCTGCATGAGATAGGCGCAGAGGTCTTTGTCGTAACGAACGACGAGGAGCTTTACAAATCCGAAAAGTTCGGTATCCTGACGCCGCAGAGCGGTTCGTACACCGCGCCGTTCATGTTTGCGATATGCGTTCAGCTTTTCGCTTATCAACTTACTGTCATACGCGATATAGACCCGAACGAATCAAAGGTGCTTAAAAAGGTAACGATTACAAAATAAACAATCTCCGGAGCGTGTGCGACGGTACGCTTCCGGAAAAAATAAAAAACGTCGGGAAACGGGAGTATATGAAGGACTTTTTTCACGGTGAACTTGAGATCATAGGTATGCGCGGCTGCAAAAGCTTTACCGATCAGGTGGACAGTTACATATGTGACTGGCGCGGACATGAATGCGATACGTACGTTACGGACGCGGAGTGCCCGAGATTCGGTACGGGTGAGGCTAAAGGACTTTTGCGGCAGACTCAGAGAGGCAAGGACGTTTATATAATCGTAGACTGCTTCAATTACGGACCGGAGACCGAATACAAAATGTACGGACAGGTAAACCGTATGTCGCCTGACGATCATTTTTCCGACCTCAAACGTATAATAGCGGCGATAGGCGGCAAGGCGAGAAGGATCTCCGTTATAATGCCCATGTTATACGAGGGCAGACAGCACAGACGTTCCGCAAGAGAATCTCTTGACTGCGCGCAGGCGCTGTACGAGCTTGTCGATATGGGCGTTGAAAACATCATAACGTTTGACGCGCACGACCCGCGCGTTGCTAACTCCATACCGCTTGCCGGTTTTGACAACGTTCAGGTAACGTATCAGATGATAAAGGCGTTTGTCAAAAACGTGCCCGACGCCAAACTCAAAGCGGGCAGCACGATGATGGTATCTCCCGACGAGGGCGGTATGTCGCGCTGTATGTATTATTCATCCGTTCTCGGCTTAGAGCTCGGTATGTTCTACAAACGCAGAAATTACACCATAATCGTAAACGGCAGAAACCCGATAGAAGCGCATGAATTCTTAGGAAACGACGTTTCCGGCAAGGACGTTATTATAGTTGACGATATGATCTCGTCCGGTGATTCCGTTATAGATATAGCTTATCAGCTTAAAGAAAGAGGAGCAAAGCGCATATTCGTTTTCGCAACCTTCGGACTTTTCTGCAACGGTCTTGCCACAATGGATAAAGCGTACGAGGACGGCGCCATAAACAAGATATTCACAACAAACCTCATATACAGAACCCCCGAATTAAAAGAGCGTGAATGGTACTGCGAGGTCAATCTCTGCAAGTACGTCGCACTTATAATAGATACACTGAACCACGATATGACCATAAGCGACCTGCTCAATCCCGTAAACAGGATACATAAGCTTATGGATAAGGTAAACAAGACCGAATAAGAGGTGATAAAATGAACGATAAACCGATAGTAAACGGCAAATATCTTATGTACAGAGGCAAGCCTCTTGTCAGAGAAAAAAACGTTATTTGCTACGGCAGCATGAGCGACAAATATATTCTGTTTATGATGATAATGTCCGTTAAAGCCGTGCGCGGCATTTCTATCCCGGACAGAGTCATGATACAGATAATGCCTACCGACCCTACAGACAAAACGCCGCCTAAAAGCGTGGTAAAACAAGGCTTTTTCGAGGCTTTTGATATAGGTATGGCATGGCTTGACATTGCCAACAAGGAGTGAGCGTCATATTTATGAAGCTTAAAGACAAATATCTGTTAAGAGAATTCAACGGTACGATCTACGCAATAACCGAGGACGTGCCGGCTGACAAAAAGAACGACCCGATAATACTGAACGTAACGGGACGTTTGCTGTGGCAGCTCCTTACGTCAGATACGGACAAGGCGTCTCTTGTAAACGCGCTTTTATCCGAATATGAAATTGACAAAAATACGGCGGAAGCGGATACGGAAAAATTCATTGAAGAGCTGCGTGCCGCCGACCTGCTTACAGAGGCGTAATAAAATATAAAGAGGCGCTTTATGCCTGAAAAAAACGCGATAAACATTGATTTTCACAGCCATATACTTCCCGGCATAGACGACGGCGCGGCCGATACCGGAATAAGCAGACAGCAACTTTTGATGCTTAAAAAGCAGGGAGTTGACAAGGTTTTTCTCACGTCTCATTTTGATTTCAGATTTGAGTCAAATAAAGATTTTATAAAGCGCAGAGAAAAAGCGTATGAAGAGCTTATGAGCGTATACGAGCCGGATAAAATGCCCAAGCTTTTTACCGGCGCAGAAATATATATGTCCCGCGGCATGGAAAATTACGACTTTTCCGGGCTTGAACTTCAACACACCGGCATAGTTTTGATAGAATTCCCGCGTGAGCCGTACGGAGCCTGGATGACGGACCTGCTTGAAACGCTTATGTTTGAGCGGGATATGAAGATAATGATAGCACATATGAACAGAGTCGTCGCATCATACGAAAAAAACGTATGCAAAAACATATTTGACTATCAGGATCTTATCTTCCAGATAAATACGGAAGTGTTCAGGGGAGTTTTTGCGCGTGATCCTTTCAGGGACTACGACGCGTCCGGGCTTAAATTCGTTATAGGCACGGACACGCACGACCTTACCGGCCGCGCCCCGGATTTTGACAAAGCGCTTAAAAAGCTCAATTCATCCGCGCTTTCATATATAAGACAGTCTGCGGAGCTTGTAACGGCGAAGATCAACAGAAGAATAGAAAAAAATATAAAACAGTAAGAGGATAATAATGGAACTATCTGAGATATACCGAGCGTTTATGCTTGACGGCGAATGTACCGCCTGCACGGTGCTGAAAAACGGAAATATTAACAAAACCTATAAAGTGGATTTTATAAAAGACGGAGAAGAGCACAGCTACATAATCCAGAAGATAAACACGTACGTTTTCAAAACGCCGGAGCATATAATGGCTAATATCGACGGCGTTACGGAGCATCTTTACAATAAATTGCCTAAAGAGCGTAAAGAACGCGGCGTGCTTCACTATCTTAAAGCGCAGGACGGCAAAAACTATTACGTAGATAAAGAGGGCGGCTTCTGGCGCGGCTACGGCTTCGTGCCCAATTCCGTCACGTTTGACTCTTTTGCCGACCCGAAACTGTTTGAATCCGCGGGCTCCGCTTTCGGAGAATTCCAGCTTTTGTTATCCGATTATAACGCAAGCACGCTTTACGAGATAATCCCGGGATTCCACGATACGAAAAAAAGATACAAAGCCTTTTTTGAAAAAGTTGAAGAAGACCCGGCGGGCAGAGTCAAGGAGTGCAGGGAAGAAATAGAATTTCTGCGCGAAGTAAGAGCCTCCGGCGAGCTTCTCGTAAATTTACTTGAGAGCGGCGAGCTTCCCGTACGCGTGACTCATAACGATACAAAGGGAAACAATATTCTTTTTGATAAAGACACAGAAGAAACGCTTGCCATAATAGACCTTGATACGGTAATGCCCGGACTTGTTGCTTACGATTTCGGCGACGCTATAAGATTCGGCGCCAATTTCTCGGATGAGGACGAGCCGGATATAAGCAAGACCGGACTGGATCTGATAAGATTTGAGGCGTTTACAAAAGGCTTTGTCGGACAGATCAAAAACACCGCGACGAAAAAAGAGCTTGAAACGCTCTCGGACGGCGCGATAGTTATGACGATAGAGCTTGCGGTAAGGTTTCTGCACGATTATCTTGACGGGGACAAGTATTTCAAACTCAATTATCCTGAGCATAATATTGTCCGCACGAGATGTCAGATAGCTTTAGCAAAAGATATGATAAAGAAAAAATCTCTTATGGATGAAATAATCAAAAAGTACGTATAAGATAAAAAAATACAGCAGCGCCGATAAAACGGCGCTGTTTGATATTAAGAAAGTTTACAATTAAAAAATATATAAGAGACAATATCAATAACTAATATTAATGTTATTAGTATAAAATATACTTAAATAGCACTATTGCGCTAAAAATTATGAATAAATTGACGATATGAGATTAATCAGTGCTAAAATCAAAGAATGCCATGGAGAACAAAAGCATGAAAAAGATAGTTGCCGTATTTCTTTCCGTCGTTTTTGTCATATCAGTACTGTCATCCGTAACGTTTTACGCAGCCGGCGAAGATCCGGACACGTATTTCTATGATACGACCGGTACTACTGCAACCGGAATGGGTTACTGGCTGTGGCTTGACTCGGGTGACTATATAGCCGATCAAACCGATATAAAAATCAGGTTTACAACACCGAACGCGTTCAGCGGTTTTATGATGAACTGCGATTCGGGCAATCCGACCATGACAATAAGACTGCTCAAAAAGAGCGGCGCCATACTGGAGGAAATAAGCCAGTTGATAGGCGGCGGCTGGAATACTATAAATTTCAGTAAAGCGTATCCGGCGGGAACGTACTCAATTCAGATCTTGGCTGCGCATCCGCACTTTATTTTACGCGGTACTGCGGCGAACGCCGCAATGCCGGTAACAGTTACCGGAGGCGTTTACAATTACGGCGGAACGTACCCGAACGGCGCCCCTATGATAAAGCTTATAGGCGCGATACCTCCCGAAGTCGTTGAAGAAAGCCCTGACATTTGGTTTTATAAGGAAGGAACTGTAGTCGCGCAGAATCCGGCATGGGGCATCGGTCCCTACGTCAAAGATAGTTATGCCGATTCTTCTGCTGTAGGTTACGTTAACACGTCGTTTTTCGCTCCGAGCGGTTTCAGCGCGATAAGCTTTATGTATCAGACGTACGGCGCGGTCAATATGGATGCATATCTGCTTGACCGTGACGGCAACGTACTTGAATATTTTAACGTAAACGTCAACAACGGCGAGCTTTCTGCTTTTATGCACTCGTTTAGTAAAACTTACGAAAGAGGTTCGTACATACTTCAGATCGTTGACGCGGGCATAGCAAGCGGCGGCTTTTTCTGGATGATGAAAGGACAGGCAAACGAAACTGTTGACGTTACCGTAGGCGGTAACTTTGCAAACAACACCGGTATACACGACGCTCCCGCTATCATCCTTATAGGTGACGAACCCGCAGTCCGCGAAGGCGGTTATTCGTTATATAAGCAAGTCGGTCCCGCGACGATAGGCTGGTGGATGTGGCCGAAAAACTATCAGAACGACAACGAAATGAACATAACTTTTTCGACCCCGAATTCTTTTTACGGCTTCCAGATGGAATCACATGCAAGCGGATCAATGATCGCTATGGTAAAACTGTTTGACAGCGGCAATAACCAGCTCGGTCCGACGATACAGACCGGAATGGCTGAAGGTAAAAAGATAATAAACTTCCCGGAACTGTATCCGGCGGGAACGTATACGATAAAGATAATTCATGAAAGTGCAAACGATCAGTACTTTGTTCTCCGCGCAGGTGAAAAAGATAACGGTGTAAACGTTACAGTAAGCGGTATCCCCGCGGATGCGATCAATACCGCAAACGTCCTGACAAATCCCGCTCCCGCGATAAAGCTTCTCGGTCCCGCGGTGGATCCGGACGTCTGGTTCTGCTGCGGTCTGCCGTATACACTTGGCTGGCAGATCGGTCCGGGTATAAATTCAAGCGTTGCAAACGGAAATATCAATTTTACGTTCACGTCCGAAAGCGCGTTCAGAGGATTTAAAATGGCGTGCTACGCGGATGCGGCAAGCCCCGCCGTCATACAAACCAAACTGCTTGATGAAGACGGCAATATTCTTGAAACTCTTGCAAATCAGACAATAAGCGGAGACCATGTGAATTTAGCTCAGGGCTTTGCAGACGTTAATTTCAGCAAAGCGTACGGCAAAGGAACGTACACGGTACAAATGAGCATCGTAGGCGGCTCATACTTTATTCTCGCGTCTTCAAGAGAATATTATGACGCCGTATGCAAGATCACGGGCAATAATATAACAAGCGACTCCTCGCTCGGCGGCCCCGGCATAATGCTTTACGGAGCCGCTGCGCCGAGAGAATTCGGTGTGACGGATAACGGCAAACTCAATATCGTTATAGACGGCGGTACGGGCTATAATAAAGCGTCTCCCGGCGACGAAATTGACGTTAAGATAAAACTTTTAAATCTGGATTCGTTAAGCTCACTTAAAATGACGCTTTCCTACGGAGAAAAACTCAACGTCACAACGCTCAACGGAAAGCCGCAGGTAACGTTTGATATCTGCGAGCACAATCCGTCCGTGTTGACCGCGGTGAGCGAAGCGCAGCTCGATGAGTCAAAAAGAGAGTTGATTTTGAACTGGATGGCGCTTGAAGACGAGGTCAACTACGCAAACGATTACGCCGCGGGTGAGGACGCTGTGTTCGCCACGGTAAGATTCAAAGTGGCTGATAACGCGGAAAACGGATCGTTTATACCGATAAAAGCAAAGATAGAAACCGAGGACGTGTTCAAGGCGGATCAGACCTGGGAAACCGTCGCATACAAACTCATAAACGGCTGTGTTGACGTGATCGATCACTTACACGATCTGTCGGTCCGTTACGATTCAGAATATCACTGGTATGAATGCTCCGGATGCAATAATCATTTCAGCAAAGAAGCTCATACGGGAGCCTGGGTCTACGATCAGGCGCAGGGAACAAGAACGCGCACGTGTACCGTTTGCGGATATCAGACAACGGAGCCGGAAACGGTACTCAGATTCAATACTGTATCGCTTTCGCTTAAAGAAAACTTCCAGATGAATTTCAAAGCGGATAAATCCGTTCTTGACGAAGCCGGATATACGGCCCTGCGCGCCGAGTTTATCATAGGCGAGGACAAGATAGACGTCACGCCTGCGGTCAACAACGGCAAATATGAATTCAGCTTCAGCAACATAGCGCCGGATAAAATGACGGACGTTATACAGGCAACCCTGTACGCAACGTACGCCGGCACCGAATATCAAAGCAGCACGCTTTCCTATAACATAAGAGAATACTGCGACACAAACCTTGATAAAACCGCAGACTGCGTGAGCGCAAACCGCAAAAAGCTCCGGACGCTTATAGCCGATACGTTGAACTACGGCGCAGCCGCTCAGAGTTATACGGGTCACAACACCGCCGCGCCTGCAAACGATAATATAGGAAATATCGGAACGCAGACGGTGCCGGAGATGACCGGTTATTCGGAAGTCAAAAACAATCTTGATAACGATCTGCGTCAGATAAGATGGAGAGCAATTTCATTAAGGCTTGAAGATTCCATAACGATGCGTTTCGGATTTGAGCTCGCGGGGGTCAACGGCACGGACGGAATAACCGTAAAAATAACGGATAAAATGCCGGACGAAGCCGGTGCGAACGTTCTTGCGGAAATAAACAGCTTTACAACGTCCGGCGGATATTACCGCGCTGATTTCAGCGGTCTGAACGCCGCAGAAATGAGAAAAATAATATACGTAACGGCTTACAGAGGCACGACTCAGATAAGCAAGACGCTGCAGTACAGCGTTGAATCATACGCCTTCTCAAAGAAAGACGACGCTATGGTCGGAGATCTTGTCAAGGCTATGATGAGATACGGAGATTCTGCAAAAGCATATAACGATATGCTTGTAAACGGAATAGATTTAAATGAAGAGGTGGCATTACATTAAGACAATGAAGAAGATCATCATTTTAACACTTTTAGCCGCGTTTGTCATAACGCTTGCCGGATGCGGCGGCAACGGGGAAGAAACAACGCAGTCCGCGGCGACGGAAACGGAAGTCAAGACCGCGGAAGAAACCGTAACGGAAACAGCGGAAACGGCCGAAGATCAAACGGAAACGGAAAAGCAGACGGAAACAAAAACGGAAACGAATGCTGTAACAGATACCGAGACGGAGACCGCAGCTGAAACACAGACGGAGACGGAAACGGAAAAAGAAACGGAGAAAGAAACGGAGACCGAGACCGCCAAAACGGAAGTAACAACGGCGGAGACGACCGCGGCTGAAGTAACAGAGCCGGTGGAAACGGAACCCACGTGGTTTGTGACGAACGAAGAGGGCGGCATCGAATTACCCGACGTACCGCTTAACGATTAAAATCAAAAGGGCGATGTGTTCGCCCTTTTTTATATTTTGACGGCGCGAGTCGCTAAATACGCCTCGACGTTCAGCTCGTGCAGCCTGCCGTATCCGTTTGTGTCGCCGAATATGTCGGTAAGAGTAAATCCGGCTTTCAGCTGACCGCCGATTTGTTCCTCCACTGTATGTGAAAACTGAACGCCGTCGTCGTCTTGCATAAGCTGCTTCATGTAGTCAGGGTTTTGCAGCGGATCGAACGGCATTTTATTCACTATCATCGTCTCGTCTTCGTTTACTAAATAATTCACCTCGTTGCCGAGCCCGCATAAGAGGATACCGCCTTTTTTCAGCACGCGGTAACACTCCCGGAAAACGTGGTAAACGTCTTTTATATAATTGTTTGATACGGGGTGAAAGATTAAGTCAAAGCATCCGTCCGGGAAGGGAAGCGTTTTCGTCATATCGGCTTTGACGACGTTAATGGCGTACCCTTCGCGCTCCGCCACGAGTCTTTCGGATTCAAGCTGACGCTCGGAATAATCGAATACGGTACAATCGGCGCCGAGAGCGGAAAAGACCGGCATCTGCTGACCGCCGCCGGACGCGAGACCGAGCAGCTTTTTTCCCTTAAGTTCGCCGAACCATTCGTGAGGCACGGGTTTAGTAGGCGTAAGCCCAACGTCCCACACTCCCGCTTTTGCTTTTTCATATGTTTCGTGGTCAATGGGTATCCCCCATTCCCAGCCTTCCTCGACCCACCGGTCGATGGTCTGCGAGTTAATATCGGTGTAGCTCATATTATCTCCTTGGTTTATAAAATATAACTCATATCGCTGATGCGTTTTATTATCCTTTTTCCATTGTTTTCGATCATAAGGGAAACGCCGCCTGCTGATCCGTGCATTTCACAAACGTTCAGAGCATCAACGTCCAAGCCGATAAACATAACGTTGAAAACGCTCAGCAAATTCCCGTGCGATACGATAATAACGTTTTCTTTGTCAGACGACATCATCTCGTCAAAAAACGGTTTTAATCTGTTCCATTCGTCTCTTCTGCTTTCAGCGTCGGAAAACATTCTGTCGTCTATCGTTTTTTCCTGACGTTCCATGTTTTCTCGTAGCCACAGAACTGATTTTCCGCAGCATTTTCCGAGATTCCTTTCTCTTAATTCATACCGTAATTCAGGCGTCGATCCAAGATAGCTTCCAACATATTCCGCAGTTTGTCTTGCTCTTTGTAAATCGGAGGAGTACATAACAAAATCTTTTCCGCATAGCTCCGCCTTCAGTTTGATACCGATATTTTTCGCCTGATTTATTCCAATATCCGTAAGCGGCCAATCAGTCCATGATCCGACCATTCCGTTAGTATGGTGAACTGATTGCGTGTGTTGGATCGTTATAACAGTTTTCATAAGACCTCCGAAAATGCCGGTTTGATCGGCTGTTTTTATTATACAGAAAAAGTGTGAATATGTCAAGCAGAGAAATAAATAAGCGCGTGTGTGGGTGGGGGGGGACACACACGCGCGCGGCTAAAGCCGCAAGAGAACAGATTAAAAAGAAGGACTTGTTCTTGATTTTTGCAAGGCATAAGTGCAAACTTCATCGTGTGTGCCTTGCAAAACCGCTTGCGGTGCCCGAAAAAATCTGCGCGTCACTGCCGTGACTGTGCTTGATTTCTTTCGACCGCTGCGCTTTCCTCGCCTTGCTTCATCCGCCCCCGGCGGCGCAAGGCTCGTCTACAGTCACCGCTAAAAACATGCCACCGGCACGTTTTCTTAACGCTGCTTCAAGTCCTTCTTATGAAGCTTGTGTGTAAAACAAAAATGACGCTATTTAGCGTCATTTTTGTTTTACAGGGGCAGAAGGACTTGTTCTTGGTTTTTGCAAGGCATAAGTGCAGATTTCATTCTTGTGTGCCTTGCAAAAACCTTCGGTCACCGCTAAAAACGCTTCCCCGAAGCGTTTTCTTAACGCTGGTTCAAGTCCTTCTTATATACTATCAGTGCCATAACGAAAAGACGCCAAAAGGCGTCTTTTCGTTATGGTCGGAGTGTTCATAACGCAAGTGAATTTTATGATGAAATCCGGCGCGACACACATTCCGATACCCGACCGATTCGCACATTCGACCTATCTGAAACAACCAGGTAAAATAAAGAAAAAACGGAGGTTTCAGATCATGAAAGAACTTGAAAAGTACATTACAGACGAAAAAACCGGGCTGAAGTATGAGTTGGTAGGCGACTACTATTTTCTCGCCGGAGACGAAGAACCGGAAGAGCACCGTCCCATCGGAATATGGGGACAGAGGCATCTTCAGTACCTCAGACGGTACAAGAAAGCGACTTATATGGCGCTGCAGATCGAAGACAAACTGCCGGATTACCTTGCCGATATCAATGAACAGGCGGAAGAAATGCTCTTTCAGCTTGTAAAACAAATGGCGAAGGACGAGGGTGTGGACGAAGTGCTCAAAAGGCACGATCAACTCGGCTGGGTTCAAAGGATGAATTCAATTCGCAACCGCGCGGAGGAAGTCGTCTTAAACGAAATCATTTACAATTAACATTTGTAACATATTTGCAACACGAGGCGGAGAGTGATTCTCCGCCTCATTATGTATGATAATTATTATTTCACTCGGTACTTTAACTCGCATCGGCACAAAGAGAGCTTATAGCCGAGATCAACTGAATTGAATTTGCCGAAACGGTGTTCAGGCGCTGTGTGCGACGTTTGAACATCGTCAAAGGGCAAGGCGCCTTTTTCCAATACCCGGTCGGTAACGTATTTGTATGTATAGACATACAGGTCTTCGCTCTCATAGCCGTCAATAAAATAGGTATATATACAGTTATTTATAGTAAATCCGTGTGCGTTTTGCAGACTTGCTATGGATAAACCGATCATTACACTGTCGCGGAATATACCGAAACAGAACTCCATGCAGTCCTCAACTCCAAGAACGTCTCTCTGGTGCATAACGTTTATCAATCCGTTTATCATTTGCATTTTTTTGCTTCTTTTTTCATTTAAACGGTTAAGCATATCCGCATCCTCATACTTCAACTCGCGCATATATATCCCTTGCGGAGCTTCCGCGTCAAACGGATCGCCGATGTAAACGTTTTCGTATGCGCGGTCGATAGACGTCACCTCTATTCCGTGCTCGGCAAACTTGCCGACTATCGTTTCATCGTTATCAAAGGTAAAAAATACGATCCGGAAACGGTCGTCGTCAAACAGCTTCATATATTCCGCGGCTTTTTCGTAGTCGTCGCAAATTATGTCACATTCAAAGCCGTCAGACCACTCCGTTACCCATACGCATCCGTTACGGAAATCATCTCCGGTATACAGGACCGGTCCGCCGTTTACGATCAGAGAAGCGGCAGTATAACCGTATTTGATCGCGTCCTTTTCAAGCAGCCAGTCAATGACGTCGTCTCTGTCTGCCGGTTTAAGATCACCGAATTCGTGCGTCAGTCGTTTGCAGACAGTATCGTTATGATACTCGCCGTAGCGCGGCTGAATTTTTATATATTTTTTTCGGTATTCGACGGGAGAAATCCCGTATTGCTTCTTGAATGCGCGCGTGAAGCTTTCGTGTGATTCATAACCGTTCTTCAACGCTATATCCAATACGTTGTCGCCGGTGTTTCTCAACTGTATCGCCGCGTTTTTCAAGCGACAGAACCGCAGATATTCCATTACGTTGAATCCCGTGTGGGCGAGGAATATCCGGTTGAAATAGTCGGTCGAAAATCCCGCATGTTCCGCGATCTCCTCTATCGTCAGTTCGCTGTTTCCCGTTTGGCTGCATATATACCGCAGCGCTTTTGTAACAAGTTCACTGTTTTCCATAATTAAACCTCCGTGTTTTTAGTTTTCAAACGCCGGCCGATCGTTTGTGATTTCAGTATATCACAGAAATACACGGCTGTCTTGACAGAAAACGCGCACTTTCAAAGCGAGGAGGAGAGTGATCCCTGCCTCATCAGTTTTTTATTTGTTTTCTACAAGCAAATCCTTTGAATCTCCGCCAGCAAAAACCGATTATCATCATTTCGAAGCAATGAAGGGTCAAAGCCCTGTTCCTCGATTTTTTTTACGCAGCGATAAAGCGTTCGCAGATAGATTCCTGTGCAAATACAGAGCTGTCTCTGCAATTCTTCTCCGTCGAGCAGAAAGGTGAGCATAAAATCATTCGTTCCGGTTGCATCAGGCAGCGAGAGGGAGAGAGTGAGCGCTTCCTCCTGATTGCCTTGATCGTGCAGAACAAGACAAAGGATCTCATTCGCGCAATGGCGATAGCGGTCTTCCTTGCAGTTTTGCAGGATCAAGCGGCAGAGCGTTTCCGCTTCGGAAAGAAATGCGGTCTTTTTGTCGATCTCAAGTTTTGAAGCGTACTGCCATAAATCTGACGCAAGCAATTGATAAAAGAACCAACAATCGGGCAGTTCACGCACAGCGGCGCGCAGAAGATTAATGCCTTCGACAAGATGATAATCGACGTCAGGCAGTCCGTCTTGCGTCGGTCGCTCTCTGATTTTACTGTATTCCTCAGTGATCTGCCGGATGCGCTCTGTTCGCACGACCTCGTCAACGCCAAGCAGACGGTCGACCGTCACACCGTAGAAGATCGCAATTTTTGGCAGAAGCGTGATATCTGGCATACCGTCGCAGCATTCCCATTTGCTGATCGACTGCACCGAAATTCCCAAGTATCTCGCAAGTTCCTCCTGCGTATTACCTCGCGCTTTGCGCAGCTTTTTTAAGTTGTTTCCAAGACAATTATCCATATTCGCACCTCGCTTTCTGATTGTATTATACCATGCCAAAAAACGTTTGTAAATAACCGCGAAGTGGTTTGACGGTAGAAAAAATCTACGTATAGTGGATAAATTTGATATTTTGCACTAAAAGACGCAATCGAGGCGGGAAGTACTATTTCTAAGGGCTCATTTTACATATTCCGCAAGATCAAGATCGACGAGATATCGATTGAAGTATTTCATATACTCGTCACGATCACTGTCAAAATCATCCCAAGATGTTGATACGATTCTGTACGCTTCGTCGATTTCTTTCCTGCATCCTTCAATATCGCCCGAGCGTTTGCGGCACGCGGCTATGCATTGATGAAAACTGTAATGAAACGTCTGCATTCCGTCCCAAAGATACGCACCCTGCCCTGAACATTCTGGAATCATAAATTCGGTTAAGACGTTCAATCCTTTTCTGTATGCATTTTCCGCCATCTTCAGATAATCTTCAAACGGGGTATCGCCTAACGGAATTCTCTTTTTATCCATTTCAAGCCAAGCATTGCCTTCCTGAAAGCACGCTTGATATAAAGACTGAAGATGTTCGCATCGGGCGTTTATTGCCGCATTCAGCTTATCCTTACCGGAAAGGCGGAAAGAGACGGCGTCGTATTGAAGCGTTATTCCGGCAGGGAGCGATTCCAGGACCGTCTTTGCTTTTTCATACTCACCCTTTTCAAGATACGCCGCCGCTTGCACGTCTTTAACGGAACAGACTTTGACGTAATTGCTGCTTTCAGAAATGATACGCTGTGATATTTCGATCATTTCATCAAGTCTGCCGCGGTTTCCGTTTTCACGGAGGTCGTACTCATACCCGTCAAGCAACGCAAAAGTTAACTCTTCATTTCCGGGATATTCTGCAAGCGCGGTTTTGATAATTTCAATATACCGGTTGATATCGCTGAAAAAATAAACGTTTGCGTCTTTTATTATCTTTTTGATCTTACTTTTAAGCTCCTTCAGATCGTAATCAAACAGAGTGTCGAGCGAGACCTCAAAGTACCCGGCAATGATAGGTATCATACTCATATCCGGATATGTGAGCCCGCTTTCCCATTTTGATACTGCCTGAGGCGACACTGACAGCGAGGAAGCAAGCGCTTCTTGCGTGATACCTTTTTTCTTTCTTAATTCTCTGATTTTTAATCCTAAATTGATATTTGCCATATTTTTCTCCGTTTTTTTATTTCAAAGCGCTTTGATAGTTATATTATATCTCTGCATTGTAACAAAATCAATGACTGTATATTAGAATAAAATCAACCTTTGGTTGTATTGGTTGAGAAAATGCATTGACATAAAAGGATAACTTTTAAAATTTCTAGAAAACCTCTTGACAAACGAACATATGTTCTGTATAATGATATTTGTGATTTTGTCGCTTTATGCGGGAAGAGCACAAAAACTGAATAATAGTGTCAACATATTTAGCGGGCTTTACGCCCGACAATGCCTGAGGTGAGCTAACGAAATCACCGCACACGTTCCATTGCCTTCGGATCACAGGCGGAACGCGAAATCGTGATCCCGTCTCCTAACAAGAGCCGTTACATAGACACACTTTTTAAAGCGAGGTAGTT